>JABAZI010000019.1:0-3661 GCA_018608545.1 Polaribacter sp. | reverse complement strand
CCATTTTCCCAACCATAAATCAGAATTACTTCAGAATTATTTTCAGGATTGATGTCGGTTATTTTAGATGCCTCCCATACTCCAGGAGTATAGGGTAATATGTTGGTGTGAGTTTCGATAATTTTAGAAGCCAACGCTTCTTTAAGTGTTACTCCGTGTAGGGTTAAATCGACATCATCATAGTATGATTCTTGAGAAAAAGAAATTGAAAATGAGGTAATAAAAATTAATAATAGTCCTTTTTTGATCATTTATATTAAGTTTTAAATTAAAATATAAATTCTCTTTTCCATTAATTTTAAAACACGATATCAGCAATATATATCGTACTCTATTTTCTTTCTAAAAGGGCCATATAAAACCCGTCGAAACCAGAAATATGAGCCAAAACTTTTTTATCTGAAACAAAGACAAAGTCTTTACCTGCTTCTGATGATAAGAAAGTCTGTACTTGATTTTGATTTTCTGAAGGTAATATTGAACAGGTAGCGTACACCATTTTTCCACCTGGCTTTAGCATTTTAGAATAACTTTGTAATATTTCTTGTTGTACTTTTTTAATGTTGTCTATGAATTCTGGTTGTAGTTTCCATTTAGAATCTGGGTTTCTACGAATCACACCCAACCCAGAACAAGGAGCATCAATCAAAACTCGATCTGCTTTACCATGTAGTTTTTTAATTGGTTTGGTAGAATCAATAACCCGCATATCAATATTATGCGCCTTGTTTCTTTTTGCCCTCGCTTTTAATTTACGTAGTTTACTTTCGTAAATGTCCATGGCAATAATTTGCCCTTTGTTTTCCATTAAAGCAGAAAGATGCAGTGTTTTACCACCGGCACCTGCACAAGTGTCTACTACTTTCATACCTGGTTTTACCTCAAGGTATGCAGCCACTAACTGAGAGGAAGCATCTTGTACTTCGAAGTATCCATTGTGAAAAGCAGCTGTTTTAAAAACATTGGCCCTTTCTGGAAGTAGTAAAGCATCTGGGTGATGCGGAACAAACTCAGTGTTTACCTCTTCTGATTTTAACTTCTTTTGAAGCAGTTCTTTAGAAATATTTAGGGTATTTGTTCTTAAAATGACACTAGCCTGTTGGTTTAGTGCAGCGATTTCTTTGGTCCAAAGATCTTCTCCTAATTCAGCAACACAAAGAGCATCCATCCAGTCAGGAATCGATTCTCTAAATTTTCTAGTTCTGGATAATTCATCAAAACGTCCTTTTATTTTTCTTTCTGGTACATTCCCAATTTGATTCCAATCAGGTAACGCAATGCCTCTTAAAATACACCAAACAGAGAATAATCTCCAAATATTGTCTCTATCAAAAGGGAGCTTTACTTCTGCAATTTCTGCATACAAGCGATTCCAACGGACAATATCGTAGATGGTCTCTGCAACAAACTTGCGGTCTCTTGCGCCCCAGCGTTTATCGCGTTTTAAGGCTTTTTCAACGGCTTTATCAGCATATACACCTTCATTAAAGATGTCTCTAATACTGTCTACAACAGCAAAAGTTAAATTTCTATGTAATCTCATTTAAAAAAAATAATGGGATGCAAATATACATCAAAAAAAGGGTATTATTGTTTTGATTATTTAGTTATTTTTAAAAGAATGAATTATATTAGTATACTGATTTTCAATAACTTATGTTTTTAGTACTGCTTTTTATATTGGTGAAATTAACGATTTTTCATTTTTTTTTATTTGATTTATTTTTAGCGGAAGAAAAGAACTAAAAATAGTTCGTATTTCAGTCTCAAATTCGTTATTTTCGTTATTCATATTTTTAAAGTTGAATTTAACCTATCCTATTACATATCTAAGAGGAGTTAGTGTACAAAGAGCTACGCTTATCTATACAGAATTGGGCATAAAAACCTGTAATGATTTACTGTATTTTTTTCCGTTTCGATACATCGATAAAACTACTTTTTATACTGTTAAAGAACTACAAATCAATACTTCCGAGGTTCAAATAGTTGGAAAAATTACGAAGGTAAAATCGGTTGCTCAAAAAAGAGGCAGCCGGTTGGTTGCTACTTTTGAAGATGCCACAGGAACCATGGAGTTGGTATGGTTTAAAGGTCAAAAATGGATTAAAGAAGCACTTAAAATTAATGAACCTTATGTAGTTTTTGGAAAGCTGAATCATTACAAGGGACGTTTTAGCATTCCGCATCCAGAAATGGAAGAGGTATCGGCATATAAAAAAAAATTACAGTCGAAAATGCAACCGGTATATCCTTCAACAGAAAAATTAACCAATTCTGGGGTTTCTAATAAAATGATTCGAACTTATGTTCAGCAAGTATTGCAACAATTTTATGAGAACATCCAAGAAAGTTTATCACCAGAAATAATTGGGAATTTTCACCTAATTTCTAAACGTGATGCCCTATTAAATGCTCATTTTCCAAAAAATCAAGAATATTTATCAAAAGCGCAAAATCGTTTAAAATTTGAGGAGTTATTCTTTATTCAACTAGAGTTGTTGACCAAAAAATTGATCAATAAAACAAAGATAAAAGGCGTTGTTTTTAAAAATGTCGGTGCTCATTTTACTACTTTTTATGACAATTATTTGCCATTTGATTTAACGAATGCACAAAAAAGAGTTTTGAAAGAAATTCGAAAAGATGTGGCTTCTGGAGCTCAAATGAACAGACTTTTACAAGGAGATGTTGGTTCTGGAAAAACCATCGTTGCTTTGTTGTCGATGCTTTTGGCAATTGACAATGGCTTTCAAGCTACTATTATGGCGCCTACAGAAATTTTAGCAAGGCAACATTATCTTGCCATTTCCGAGTTGTTAACGAGCATGGATCTACGTGTTGATTTATTGACCGGGTCTGTAAAAGTTAAAAAGCGAAGAGAAATCCATCAAAATTTAGAAGATGGAACCCTAAACATTCTAATAGGGACGCATGCTTTGTTGGAAGATAAAGTGAAATTTAAAAATTTAGGAATTGCAATTATTGACGAGCAGCATCGATTTGGAGTGGCACAACGATCCAAATTATGGAAAAAAAATACGATTATCCCTCATATTTTGGTAATGACAGCCACACCAATTCCAAGAACCTTAGCCATGTCTGTATACGGAGATTTAGATATTTCTGTGATTGATGAATTGCCTCCAGGTAGAAAAGAGGTCAAAACAGTGCATCGATTTGATCGCAACCGATTGTCGGTTTTTAAGTTTATGAAGGATGAAATTGACAAAGGAAGACAAATCTATGTCGTGTATCCCTTAATTCAAGAATCGGAAGCAATGGATTATAAGGATTTAATGGATGGCTATGAGAGTATTTCTCGCGAATTTCCAGCTCCAAACTATCAAATAAGTATTGTTCACGGTCAGATGAAACCGGCAGACAAAGAATATGAAATGCAACGTTTTGTTAAAGGGGAAACTCAGATTATGGTGGCCACTACTGTTATTGAAGTCGGTGTTAATGTACCCAATGCAAGTGTCATGATTATAGAGAGTTCAGAGCGTTTTGGTTTGTCGCAATTGCATCAATTAAGAGGAAGAGTAGGAAGAGGAGCAGACCAAAGTTATTGTATTTTACTCTCCTCGTATAAGCTGTCTGAAGAGGGAAAAACCCGTTTAAAAACCATGGTAGAAACTACTGATGGCTTTAAAATTGC
>JABAZI010000018.1:5998-26459 GCA_018608545.1 Polaribacter sp. | reverse complement strand
GGAAAGCACTTGTTACGAAAAACAAGAAACAAAACACCAAAAAATTATTCATAGAAAGCTACGGCTGTCAGATGAATATGAATGATAGTGAAATTGTTGCTGCTATTCTTGATAATGAAGGTTACAATACAACTCAAATTCTAGAAGAAGCAGATCTAGTACTCGTCAATACTTGCTCAATCAGAGAAAAAGCAGAAACCACCGTCCGTAAAAGATTGCAGAAATACAATGCTGTAAAAAAAGAGAATAAAAACATGAAAGTTGGTGTTCTAGGGTGTATGGCTGAGCGGCTGAAAGAAAAGTTTTTAGAAGAAGAAAAAATAGTAGACTTAGTCGTTGGTCCTGACGCATATAAAGACCTTCCCAATTTACTTCAAGAAGTTCATGAAGGAAGAGACGCTGTTAATGTTATCTTATCGAAAGAAGAAACTTACGGAGACATTTCTCCTGTGAGATTAAACTCTAACGGAGTTACTGCATTTGTGTCAATAACTAGAGGTTGTGATAACATGTGTACTTTTTGCGTGGTTCCTTTTACTCGAGGACGGGAAAGAAGTCGAGATCCGAAAAGTATTCTAGAAGAAATTCAATCGATGGTTGATCAAAACTTTAAAGAAATTACGTTACTTGGTCAAAATGTAGACAGTTTCCTATGGTTTGGCGGCGGACTGAAAAAAGATTTCAAAAAAGCATCAGAAATGGCGCAAGCGACTGCAGTCGATTTTGCACAATTGTTAGATCTGTGTGCTACTAAATTTCCAAAAACCCGTTTTCGTTTTTCTACCTCTAACCCTCAGGACATGAGTTTAGATGTAATTCATACCATGGCAAAACATACAAACATTTGCAAGTATATTCATTTACCTGTACAAAGTGGAAGTAACGCCATGTTAAAAGCAATGAACAGACAACATACTCGTGAAGAATATATGGAATTGGTTGATAATATCTATAAAATAATTCCAGAAATGTCCTTGTCACAAGACATGATTGTTGGTTTTTGTGGAGAAACAGAACAAGACCATAAAGACACACTAGAGTTAATGGAATATGTAAAATATGACTTCGGTTTTATGTTTGCTTATTCCGAAAGACCCGGAACTTTGGCTGGAAATAAAATGGATGATGACATTCCTAATTCTATAAAAAAACGAAGATTACAAGAAGTTATCAACCTACAACAAGAACACGCTTTGTACAGAACACAGCAACACTTAGGAAAAACTGAAGAGGTACTTATTGAAGGAACCTCAAAGAAAAACCCTAATGAATGGAAAGGACGAAATACTCAGAATACGGTCATTGTTTTCCCCAAGGAACAGTATAAAATGGGAGATTTCGTCATGGTAAAAGTTGAAGATTGCACCTCTGCAACATTAAAGGGGTCAGCAGTAGGATACTCAGATAATAATTAAAATAAATCCTTTTTTCTATCTATTTAAAATAAAAAATGGAAAACTTACAAGCATTAAAACAGCGTTTTGGAATTATAGGTAACGATTTTCACCTCAACAGAACTCTAGAAAAAGCAGTGAGAGTTGCTCCCACTGATATTTCTGTTTTAGTTACGGGTGAAAGTGGAGTTGGTAAAGAAAGTATCCCTAAGATCATTCACTCATTATCACATAGAAAGCATGCAAAATACATCGCTGTAAATTGTGGTGCGATTCCCGAAGGCACCATAGATAGTGAACTTTTCGGCCATGAAAAAGGAGCTTTTACGGGTGCAACGCAAGACAGAAAAGGCTATTTTGAAGTTACTGACGGAGGGACCATTTTTTTAGACGAAGTTGGAGAGCTTCCTTTAACGACACAAGTTCGTTTGTTACGTGTTTTAGAAAATGGTGAATTTATGAAAGTAGGTTCATCAAAAGTACTAAAAACAAATGTTAGAATTGTAGCAGCAACGAATATAAACATGCAGTCTGCTATTGAAAAAAACAAGTTTAGAGAAGATTTATATTATAGGTTAAGTACTATCGAAATCCATTTACCTGCCTTGAGAGCGCGAAATGAAGATATCCATTTACTCTTTAGGAAATTTGCTTCAGACTTTGCGCAAAAGTATAGAATGCCCTCGATTCGGCTAGATGAAAATGCAGTCAATATCTTATTAAATTATCGTTTTCCGGGAAACATCAGACAATTAAAAAACTTGGCAGAACAAATTTCTGTCATCGAAGAAGAAAGAAGTATTTCTGGCGCTAAGCTCAAACAATACTTACCAAGTGATAAAGATAATTTACCCGCTGTTATTGGTCGTAAAAGAGATACAGATTTTTCTACAGAACGAGACATCATGTATAAAGTTTTATTTGACATGCGGAACGACATTAACGACCTGAAAAAACTAACATTGGACTTCATAAAAAAAGGGAATATAGAAGAGGTTCAAGAAGAACATCACCAATTAATTGAAAAAATATACGGAGACAAAGAAACGAAAGACCATAACGTTGAAGTATTAAATATATCTCAAAATTCATCTACAGACAAAGCGTACGAATTTATTGAAACTATTGAAGAAGATGAATCGTTATCTTTACAAGACAAAGAGATTGAAATGATACAGAAATCTCTAGAAAAAAACAGCAACAAACGAAAGTTAGCAGCAAAAGAGCTTGGAATTTCAGAAAGAACACTTTATCGAAAAATTAAACAATACAATTTATAGTTTATGAAAAAAAATCTATACATCGTCTTTATTTTTATAAATTCAATTTTATTTATTGCCTGTGGCGCCTATTCCTTTACCGGAGGAAGTACTGGAGATGCAAAGACACTTCAAATAGATTTTTTTCCAAATCAAGCACCTTTAGTTGAACCAAGTTTGAGTCAAAGTTTTACGCAAGGTTTACAAGATTTATTTACACGTCAAACAAACTTAACCTTAACAAAGTCTAATGGTGATCTTTATTTTAGTGGAGAAATTACAGGATATAGAGTA
The DNA here is from genome assembly GCA_018608545.1 of Polaribacter sp. GTDB lineage: Bacteria > Bacteroidota > Bacteroidia > Flavobacteriales > Flavobacteriaceae > Polaribacter. Next base: position 23,512 of record JABAZI010000018.1, on the reverse strand, counting down.
AATCCTATGAGTGCCACAGCTGCTCAAACTGCAGCTCAAAATAGACTAACTATAACTGTCAATGTACGTTTTACGAACAAGCTAATAGAAAAAGATGATTTTGAAAAACAATTTTCTTTTTATTCAGATTTTGATGCAAATGCACAACTTACAGGAGGAATTCTGGAGGCTGCGTTGGATGAAATTTTAGAGCGAATTACGCAAGATATATTTAACGCTTCAGTAGCAAAATGGTAGGATCAAAATTTAGAACACTTTTAGAAAAAAAACAGAATATTCAGCAAGTAGAAACTGCTGAGTTAAAAAATATCATAGAAGAATATCCTTATTTTCAAGCAGCTAGATCTCTATATTTAAAAGGGCTAAAGAATAACGATAGTTTTAAATACAATACTGAGTTAAAGGTAACAGCATCTCACACCACAGATAGAACAATCTTATTCGATTATATCACTTCTACTAATTTCAATTCGCAAGAACAAAATATTCATCAACAGATATCTGACAAGATTTCAGAAAGAAATGACATTGAAACGCCTATTGAATTCGATACAAATCTTAAAGAAAAAAATACTGATCTAAAAAAGGAATTAGAAATAGGCAAACCGATTTCGTTTTCTTCTGCAGAACATCACTCATTTAACGAGTGGTTGCAAATTTCAACAAAAAAACCAATTATTAGAGAGGTTCTGGAGGAAGCAAAAAAACCAATTAAAAAAGAAGAATTAATCAATACGTTTATAAAAAACAATCCTAAAATAGCTCCGCTGTCAAAAGACAACATAACTTCTATTGCAATTAAAAAAAATAAACAAGATTCTGCATTAATGACAGAAACCCTAGCAAGGGTGTATTTAGAACAAAAAAAGTTTGAAAACGCAATACAAGCATACCGAATTTTAAGTTTGAAATATCCAGAAAAAAGTGGTTTCTTTGCAGACCAAATTAAGAGAATACAAATTTTACAAAAAAATAAATCATGAGTTATACAGCGTTTTTAATCCTAATTTTGATTATCGCCATCGCACTAATATTAATCGTAATGGTTCAAAACCCTAAAGGTGGGGGATTATCTTCTTCATTCGGAGGAGGTGGAGCACAATCTTTAGGTGGTGTTCAAAATACAAACAACTTTTTAGATAGAACAACTTGGACGCTAGCAATCGCTATGTTTGCCTTAATTTTGTTAGCAAACATTGCAATCCCAAGAAATGGAGACAATAGCTTTAAACTAGAAAACACACTAGACGGTATTGAAACAACAGCGCCAGTTGAAAACACAATTCCGCTAACCAACGATAGCTTGCAATAAGCATCAACTTTAGAAAATATAAAAAAATGCCAACGGAAATGACACGTTGGCATTTTTTTATATCCTCATTTTAAGAATTTTATAAATCATAGAAAGATTGTCAGTTTTTACTAAATGGCATAATTTCTGTCATAATCAGTATAGAAAAACATAAATCAATCAATTAAAAAATATGGCATTAAACATTAAACCATTAGCAGACAGAGTTCTGATAGCTCCTGGTCCAGCAGAAACAACAACAGCTTCTGGACTAATTATTCCAGACAATGCAAAAGAAAAACCTCAAAAAGGAACTGTAGTAGCTGTGGGTAACGGAAAAGTTGATGAACCATTAACAGTTAAAGTTGGTGATACCGTATTGTATGGTAAATATGGTGGAACAGATCTAAAGTTAGATGGTACAGACTATTTAATGATGCGCGAATCTGATATTCTAGCAATCATTTAAAATAAATTGCTTTTGACTCCTTGTCATTAGCACATTTCAATTAAAAAAATAAGTAACTTTCGGCAAAAGTAAATTCGCTAAAAGTTAAAAAAAACAAAAACATGGCAAAAGATATAAAATTTGATATTGAAGCAAGAGATGGTTTAAAGCGGGGAGTTGATGCTTTAGCAAACGCAGTAAAAGTAACCCTAGGACCAAAAGGAAGAAATGTAATTATTTCAAAATCTTTTGGTGCTCCAACGGTAACAAAAGATGGTGTTTCTGTTGCAAAAGAAATTGAACTAGAAAATGAGCTAGAGAATATGGGAGCTCAAATGGTAAAAGAAGTTGCTTCCAAAACAAATGATTTGGCTGGTGACGGAACAACAACTGCTACTGTATTAGCACAAGCAATTGTTAAAGAGGGATTAAAAAATGTTGCAGCTGGCGCAAATCCTATGGATTTAAAACGTGGTATTGACAAAGCTGTTGCTGCGATTGTTTTAGACTTAGAAAAACAAGCAAAAAAAGTGGGGAATTCCTCAGAAAAAATCAAACAAATTGCGGCTATTTCTGCAAATAATGACGACACAATTGGAGAACTCATCGCAACTGCTTTTAGCAAAGTCGGTAAAGAAGGTGTTATTACTGTTGAAGAAGCCAAAGGAATGAAAACCTATGTAGATGTTGTTGAAGGAATGCAATTTGACAGAGGATATCTATCTCCTTACTTTGTTACTGATGCAGACAAAATGATTGCTGATTTAGAAAATCCATATATTTTATTATTCGATAAAAAGATTTCTAACCTGCAAGAAATTCTTCCAATTTTAGAGCCTGTTTCTCAATCAGGAAGACCCCTATTAATCATCGCAGAAGATGTAGATGGACAAGCATTGGCTACTTTAGTAGTAAACAAATTGCGTGGTGGATTAAAAATTGCTGCTGTCAAAGCTCCAGGTTTTGGTGACAGAAGAAAAGCTATGCTTGAAGATATTGCTATTTTAACTGGAGGTACTGTTATTTCAGAAGAAAGAGGTTTCTCTTTAGAGAACGCAACTTTAGACCTTCTAGGAACTGCAGAAACAATAACGATTGATAAAGACAATACAACCATTGTAAATGGCTCTGGAGATGCAACAAGCATCAAAGCAAGAGTGAATCAAATCAAAGCTCAAATTGAAACCACAACTTCTGACTACGACAAAGAAAAATTACAAGAACGTTTGGCTAAATTAGCTGGTGGTGTTGCCGTATTATATGTTGGTGCCGCTTCCGAAGTAGAAATGAAAGAAAAGAAAGACAGAGTTGACGACGCTTTACATGCTACTAGAGCTGCTGTTGAGGAAGGTATTGTTGCTGGTGGTGGTGTTGCCTTAGTTCGTGCGAAAAAAGTCTTAGAAAAAATAACTACAGAAAACTTAGACGAAACTACGGGTGTACAAATTATAAACAAAGCGATTGAAGCCCCTTTAAGAATCATAGTAGGAAATGCTGGAAACGAAGGTTCTGTCGTACTGAATAAAATTTTAGAAGGCACAAAAGACTTCGGATACGATGCCAAATCTGATGCCTATGTAGACATGCTCGAAGCTGGAATTATAGACCCTAAAAAAGTAACAAGAGTTGCCTTAGAGAATGCAGCCTCCGTTGCAGGTATGATTTTAACTACCGAGTGTGCTTTGATAGATATTAAAGAAGAAACTCCTGCTGCAGGAATGCCCCCAATGGGTGGCGGTATGCCAGGAATGATGTAATAGGTATCATTGCAAATAAAACGCTTCATTTTACAAGTGAAGATGAAAATAAAAAAATCCGTTAGAAGTTCTAACGGATTTTTTTATACCTAAAAACAAATGTTATTATTTTTTGGGCTGCTTTTTAAAAGCACCTTTGTGATCTAAAACAACTTCTTCATCTCTGTATTTACAACAAGGATTAACAGAATTATAAGCTTCATTAGTGGCTATCATTTTCCTATTATCAAAACCAACAACGTCATGACCCACTTTTAAAATGTTTTTTTGAACTTTAGAAACAGTTGTTTTTCGTTCATCTATAATGAGACTCAGTTGATGTGAATACATATCCCAAAGAGCAAATTTTACTCCTTTTGTTTTAAGCGCTGCCGATTGAATTCGCTTTTTACACATTCCACAAATACCATCTACTTCAAATGCAATTTTAAGGTTTTTATTTTTTTTTATTTCTTGTGATTGTGTTGAAAAACCAATCAATAACAAACTCAATATAAATACTATTTTTTTCATTTTTTAATTTTTTAATTTTTTAATTTATCTTAAAACGCAAACCTGCATAAATTGTACGTCCAAATATTGGGGAATAAACAATTGTTGAATCAAAATTTGAACCAAACGGATCGTCACTTGCTAAAATAGGATTTTTCTGCTGAATATTTGTTAAATTTTCTGCTCCCAAATAAACTTCAAACTTCTTAGAGAATACTTTTGTAATCTGGGAATGTAACAATTCAAATGCATTAGAATAAGCCGATAATTGATAAGCAATCGGATTTGAATCTGTATCCGGTAAACGTTGTCTCCCTATGTGATTAAAAGTAGTGTCAAACTTCCATTGTGAGCCTTTGTCCTCCAGAGGAGTTTCATAAGATATATTTGCAAAAAACCTGTTTTTTGGTTGCAGTGGTTTTTGTAGGTTTCCACTTTTATAATCTGTCGTATTATCAAAATACTTGTAAGCCATTCTAACATTAAAATTTGCTGCAAGATTATAATTTATTTCTACTTGAAAACTATTTGCAATACTTTGCCCAACTAAATCATAAAAAGAAATTTCTTGAGGGTTTTCCCAGTCTACAACCACTTTGTTTTGAAAATCAGTTCGATAAAAATCGAATGTAATGTCTCCTTTTTTATCAAAAACAGTATACTTTTGCATAAACGAAACTCCATAATTCCATGCAATTTCAGGATGTAACCCATAAATACTTCCTCCAACATTATTCAAGTTGATTTGTCTTGAGCTTGCAAACAATTGTTGATTTTCAGCAAAAATATTCGCACTTCTTTTCCCTCTTCCAAAAGAGGCTCTAAAAACACTATTCTCCCATGGAACGTACCTCAAATGAACCCTTGGTGTAATGAAAGTACCTAATAAATTATGAGTATCTATTCGAACACCTGCAGTGAAACTAAAATCCTCTAAATTATCAAAGGCATATTCAAAAAAGGCCCCTAAAGACTGTTCCTTTCTATCAAAAAAATCAGTATTCACTAATTCATCAAAGGTGTCATACGTATAACTAATCCCTGTTTTGAATTTATTCCTAGTATCACCAATAATCGAATTAAAAATTAAATTAGAATAGACACTTTGATGCTGAATGTCATACCTGTTTTGTCCAAAATAAGAATCTTGTTGATGCTGGCTATAAGCTATTTGAAAACCAATACTTTGGTAGGGTAATTCTGGATAGACATAGCCTATTTTTACTGAAGATTCAAAACGTCTCGTATCTATCTCACTTCCCCAAGCATTGGTTGTTCCTTTATCTAGTGAGGGATTAAAACGCAACTCTCCAGTTTGTTTTTCATCATTTAAAAAGCGTACATTGATAAAACTAACCAGGCCTTTCTGGAGATCTGTATACTGCCATCTGTTCATGACATTTATTTGATCCGCTAAGGGATTGTCTAAAAATTGATCTTTATTTTGATCAAATTTTTCTCCTCTATAATTTCTATGAACATACACTCCTGTTTGCCATTTATCAGAAACTCTTTGATTGAAGTGAGTATTCATCTCTAACCTTCCATTTAAAGAAGAATATAAATTGAAGAAGAACTTATTGTCTGAAAAAGGTTTTACCAATTCTACATTGATTTGTCCTGAAATACTCTCATACCCGTTCACTACGTTTCCAGCTCCCTTCGTAATCTGAATACTTTCTACCCAAGTACCTGGAGTAAATGTTAGCCCAAATACCTGAGAAGCTCCTCTAACAGAAGGAATATTTTCTTGAGATATTAACAAGTATGGACTCGTTAACCCCAGCATTTGAACTTGCTTTGTACCTGTTAACGCGTCAGAAAAACTAACATCTATCGATGGGTTTGTTTCAAAGCTTTCTGCTAAATTACAACACGCTGCCTTTAATAATTCGTCAGCATTAACTGTGAACATATTGGTAGTTGTTGAGAACGATTTAAAGGTTGCTTTTTTTCGTGAGGTAACCACCACCTCGTCTAACTCACTTTGCAGGGTTAAAAAATGATGAATTGGATTTGAACTAAGAACTGTAATGGTATCTGTTTGATACCCTAAATAACTAATAACTAATTTTTTATATGTTTTTTCATAAGGTATTTTAAACCAGCCTTTTGAATTTGAAATAGAACTAATATTAGTGTTTAGCCAATGAATGCTTGCTCCTTCTACCCCTAAATCGTCTTTAGGATTCGCAGAATCCATAATCATACCGCTAAGAGATGTTTGAGTGAAAATTATGACTGGACTAAGAAGTAAAAAACTACTTAATATATATTTTTTCATGGTTGATGATTTTTAAAATTATAAAACTTTTTCTGCTTAAAAAAACAGATCTGAAATAATAATTAAAAAATCAAATTAAAAAAGATTGGTATAAGATCCGGTAATTGATCGGGAGATCAGGGGGTGATAAATCATTGTACACTAATTCAATGGACTCCTTCACGATAAAAGTATCATGATAGGAAACAAAGAATGACACAAGTAGTAGTTGTTTCTGGAAATTAAAATCATCAACAGAGGCCTGAAGTAATTCTTGTTGGCCTTGTACTTGTTGTACCTCATCTTTACAACAATTTTTCATAACAGGCGCCTCTTTTTCCATTCCACAATGAGCAGCAGTTCCTGTAAAAGATACATCAACAAGAGAATCACCACAATAGTGTTTTTCTACGGTAAAAGAAAGTGTAGAAAAAAAAACTAAAATGGCCAGTAAAAATGACGTTATTTTAAAAAATGTTTTTTTCATTAATACTGCAAATTTACAATAAGAAACTCTAATTTTTTGTTAAATTAAGAGGGAATTAATTTTTGATAATAAAAGACTGTAAGCAACAGCAATATAAATATTGGATGAATGATGAATCTTCTTACATAAAACAACAATAGGTACCCCCCTTGAAAATCATCTTGCAGTAGGATTATAAAAACAAAAATGAGGATCAACATTGCTAAAAAAAAGAAAATTACTGAAAACTTAACATAATCCGTCCTTTTAAATAAAATCCATATTAATCCTAAAGATATTGTAGCATTCAATACATATCTATACACCATATGTATTATCAAACGCCAGCGATCCATATCATCAATTTTTTTGTATAAGAAATCATTTCTAAAATAGTCAATTAAAGGATCATAAAATAATTCTGTTTCCCATATTCTAATCAAAAAAAACAAGAATATACAGCATAAGGACAGCACTATTTTTACTGATTTTCTCATCTCTTATAAGTAGAATAGTACCTAACCCATATGATCCAAAGTATAAATATCGTTCCATAAATTATTGCTGGAAAAACGACATTATGTAACAATTGATTTTGAGCTGGATATGTATAGAGCAGCCATACCAATAAAGCAATTCGTAAAACGTTGATCACGTAGATTAGAGCACTTCCTAAAAGACCATATAAAATGGTATCTTTAATAGACCCCTTAAAAGCAATAATGAAAGAGAGAAATAAAATGATTAAACTTAGTGAGTTACATCCCTCGATGATCCTAGCAACATAGTGCCCTTCAAATAGAATTTTTACCGACATCTCGTCTTGATGTTGGATGGCCTGAACCTGGTATCCCATAAAAACCAATACCTCTTTTGTTTGATTGGCCACTAGCGTTGTTATTGAAGAGGTTTTAAAATAAGCTTCTTTTTGCTGTGAAGCACCCAAATACTGAGTATATATAACCACAAGAGTAAAGTAGGTTACAAAAAATTTAATTAAAAAAATAACAATATTTTTATGCTTTTTCACAACAACATTTATTTTAACTTCGCTTTTTCTTTTAACGAATATACAAAAATGGAACTGAAAGTTTTAAAACAAGAAATAGACCGTATTATTTCCTCTGAGGACTCCAATGAGAATACCTTGCAAAAAATCTGTGATTATCTGGAAAGAACAGTATCCTATTATGACTGGGTTGGTTTTTATTTTAAAAATGGGACTAAAAACGAACTAAAATTAGCACAATACACCGGAGAAGAAACGGAACATACGATCATCCCTTTTGGGAAAGGAATTTGTGGTCAAGTTGCAATGAGTAATGAAAACTTTGTTGTACAGGATGTTTCTGAACAAGAAAATTATATTTCTTGCGGTTGGAAGGTAAAATCAGAAATTGTGATCCCAATTTTTGTAAACGAAAAAAATATTGGCCAAATAGACATCGATTCTCATACTGCTAATATTTTCACAGAAAAAGATGAACTTCTCTTGGAATATATTTGTAAAAAAATAGCCCTTATTTTAAATTAATTTCCCTACTTTTAAACATAATTAATCCCTAATTACATCCTTAATTATGAAAAAAGAAAAAGCAAAATTTAAAAAAAAAAGCAAAAAAAACCAGTACTCACAAAAAAAAAAAAAAATTTTAACCCAATTTGTAAATTGGTTTCGGAATTTTATTGACAATGCAGAATAATGTAAATTAATTTTCACCTTAATTCCTATTCAACGAGAAATAAATATTTTTGTATCAGACGATTCTCCCTCACAACTATTTTACCTAAAAATTAAATAGTTGTTAACTATTAATGGTTTTTGTTACTATCTTTTTATTGTCTTGCAAGATTGCTTTTATTAAATTTGTGTTTCTTAACAAGACCACACTAAATGAGCACTTCAAAAACAATTAAATCCGCATTAATTTCGGTATTTCACAAAGATGGCCTAGAGCCAGTTGTAAAAAAATTAAATGACTTAAATGTAACCATCTACTCTACAGGAGGAACAGAAAAATTCATTAAAAACTTAGGAATCAACGTAATCCCTGTTGATGAGGTTACTTCTTACCCATCTATTCTTGGTGGTAGAGTAAAAACGCTGCATCCGAAAGTTTTTGGTGGTATTCTAAACAGACAGGACAACGAAAATGACGTTGCAGAATTAGCGGAATTCAACATTCCTCAAATAGATCTCGTAATTGTAGATTTATATCCGTTTGAAAAGACTGTTGCTTCAGGAGCACCTGAACAAGATATCGTAGAAAAAATTGACATCGGAGGAATTTCTTTAATTAGAGCTGCTGCAAAAAATTTTAAAGACACATTTATTGTTTCTTCAATGGAACAATATGATCCTTTTTTAAATATAATCTCTCAAAATAAAGGAACAACAACGATATCAGAAAGAAAGAAATTTGCTGCCAAGGCTTTTAACATCTCTTCTCATTATGACACTGCTATCTTTAATTATTTCAATGAAGAAGAAGTCGTTTACAAAGCAAGCGAGCAAGATGCGAAAGTTTTACGTTACGGAGAAAATCCTCATCAAAAAGGATATTTTTTTGGAAATCTGGATGCAATGTTTGACAAACTTCATGGAAAGGAACTGAGTTATAACAATTTATTAGACGTAGATGCGGCTGTTAATTTGATTGAAGAATTTAAAGGTGAAGCGCCAACTTTTGCTATTTTAAAACACAACAATGCTTGTGGATTTGCTCAAAGAGACACAATCAAACAAGCTTATGTAGATGCCTTGGCTGGAGATCCTGTTTCTGCTTTTGGAGGAGTTTTAATTGCAAACATTGAAATTGACAAAGAAACTGCTGAAGAAATTCATTCTTTATTTTGTGAAGTTGTCATTGCTCCTTCTTTTTCAGACGAAGCTCTCAGCATCCTAAAAGGAAAGAAAAATAGAATTATTTTGATCCAAAAACAAGTTGAATTACCAACTAAGACGATCAGAACTTGCTTAAATGGTTCATTGGTTCAAGACAAGGACAGCATAACAGACCAGTTAGAAGACCTAACATATGTGACGAATACAAAGCCTACAAAAGATCAAATTGATGATTTATTATTTGCTTCAAAGCTATGTAAAAACACAAAATCCAACACCATAATACTCGTAAAAGACAAACAATTACTAGCTGGTGGAACGGGGCAAACAAGTAGAGTGGATGCATTAAACCAAGCAATAGAAAAGGCTACTTCTTTTGGCTTCGATTTAAATGGATCTGTCATGGCAAGTGATGCTTTTTTTCCTTTTCCTGATTGTGTAGAAATAGCAGACAAAGTAGGTGTTAAAAGCGTCATACAGCCTGGAGGCTCTATTAAAGATCAATTAAGTATCGACTACTGTAATGAACACGATATTTCTATGGTAATGACAGGTACAAGACATTTCAAACATTAATAAATAAAATGTATATTACACTTATAAATTTAGTAAGTTTGTAAGAGAACATAAAAATAATTCAATAAAAATATTTCATGGGTTTTTTCGATTTTATGACAGAAGATATTGCGATCGATTTGGGTACCGCAAATACGTTGATAATTCACAATGGAAAAGTGGTTATTGACAGTCCTTCTATTGTTGCTAGAAATCGAATTTCTGGTCAAATTATTGCAATTGGTAAAGAAGCCAATTTAATGCAAGGGAAAACCCATGAAAATATCAAAACAATCCGTCCCTTAAAGGATGGAGTGATTGCCGATTTTGAAGCTTCAGAACAAATGATAAAAGAGTTTGTAAAGCAAATTCCGTCAATCAAAAAGAAACTATTTCCACCAGCATTAAGAATGGTAATTTGTATTCCTTCAGGAATTACAGAGGTAGAAAAGCGAGCAGTTCGCGACTCTGCAAAACACATGAATGCAAAAGAAATATATTTAATTTTTGAACCTATGGCTGCAGCAATTGGTGTCGGTATTGACATCATGGAACCCAAAGGAAATATGATTATTGATATCGGGGGCGGTACTACTGAAATTGCCGTGATTGCCCTGGGTGGAATTGTTTGTGACCAATCTGTTAAAGTTGCTGGAGACTTATTTACAAACGACATCATGTACTACATGCGAACTCAACACAATCTTCATGTCGGAGACTCTACTGCCGAAAAAATAAAAATTCAAATTGGTGCGGCTACTGAAGATTTAGAAACCCCACCTGAAGAAATGCTTGTTCAGGGTAGAGATTTATTAAGCGGAAAACCTAAACAGGTTCAAGTTTCTTTTAGAGAAATCGCCAAAGCACTTGATAAATCCATTTTAAGAATTGAAGATGCTGTAATGGAAACATTGTCTAAAACACCTCCAGAATTGGCAGCAGACATCTATAATACTGGAATATACTTGGCTGGAGGAGGCTCTATGTTGAGAGGACTGGACAAACGTTTGTCTCGAAAAACAGATTTACCTGTATATGTTGCTGAAGACCCCTTAAGAGCAGTGGTTAGAGGTACTGGAATAGCATTAAAAGAACTAAGTAAATACAAAAATGTGTTAATGAAATAGCGATTTTTAAGTTCTATCAATGCAGCAAATCATCTATTTTTTTCAGAAGTTTAAATATTTTCTGTTTTTTTTATTCCTAGAGTGTATCGCTCTTACCCTAACTTTTAATAATCTTAATTTTCACAAAAGCAAATTTGTAAACTCTGCAAATAGTGTTACTGGAATTTTTTATTCAACTCTTTCTAATTCTATGGAATATTTGAGTTTGAAATCCAAAAACCAATCTTTACAGGAGGAAAACACCCAACTTAAAAATGACTTAGAAAAAAATAAATTATTTTTCTCTACAGACATTTCAGTCATAGATACGGTGAAATATCATCAAAAATACACCTACACGGAGGCTAAAATTATTAACAACAATTATTCTAAACCTCATAATTTCCTAACAATCAACAGAGGCCTGAATGAGGGGATCATCAAAGAAATGGGGGTTATTAATCGGAGAGGAATTATTGGAATTACTGAAAACGTATCAAATAACTACACCAGAGTGCAATCTATATTGAATAAAAACAGCAACATTAATGCGCGTCTAAAAGGAAATACAGCTTACTTTGGAACTCTTAAATGGAATAGCATTGATTACAATACTGTTCAACTCCATGATATTCCAAGACAAGCTCCCTTAAAGATCGGAGACACGATTGAAACGGGGGGTAAATCAACCATTTTTCCAGAAGGAATTCCTATAGGTACAGTCTCAAAAATAAACAAAAGAAATACAGCAAATAGCAAAATAAACGTGACCCTTTTTAATGACATGAGCAATCTTGAAAATGTTTATGTTGTTAAAAATTTACACAAACAAGAAATACAATTACTAGAAAACAATAGCAATGAATAAAAGTTTACATCTAAGTTTGTTTTTTTTATTCTTGTTGGGGTTACAAGTTTTAATCTTAAATAATATTAACTTTTTAGGATACATCAACCCTTTCCTCTACATCGCTTTTATTTTCTTATATCCGTTAAAAGAAAATAAATTCCCACTATTATTTTTTAGTTTTATGTTAGGGATATCTATTGATTTTTTCTCTGATTCAGGAGGAATTCATGCTTTTTCAACTTTATTTATTGCTTATACGAGACTGTTTTTTGTGAAAATATATTTCAGAAAAATACCTTCAGACTACCCTTTTTTTAAATTAAACTCTGAATCTATTGGCAAGGTTTTTAACTTCGTGGTAACTTTAACAGTCATTCATCACCTTATCTATTTTTCTTTTGCTAGCTTTAGCTTTCAAAATATATCAATCGTTCTCTTGAATACGCTGTATTCAAGTATTTTTACATTGATTTTATTTTTTCTAGGAACCTCCATTTTTAAGAAAAACAAATAATGAAACGAAGTTTTTTACTTTATTTTTTAATTACACTTATTGGAATTATTTTTATTGCAAGGCTTTTTCAACTTCAAATAATTAGAGGCGCAAATTACGATCCAATTCGAAATTCTGCAGTAAAAATCAAATATGATTACCCAGAAAGAGGCTATGTATACGACAGAAACGAGACCCTTTTAGTCGCCAATCAACTTTCTTATGATATCATGATACAACCCAACAAAGTTTCTCCTTTAGATACTTTAGAATTCTGCGACCTGTTAAAAATTGATAAAGAATACTTTTTAAAAAGTTTTAGGAGGGCTGAAAAATATGCGACCTATAAACCTTCCGTATTTCTCAAGCAGTTGTCAAAAGAAGACTTTGCCTTTTTGCAAGAAAAGCTCCAAAAGTTTAAAGGCTTTTATATCCAAAAAAGGATTATAAGAGAATACCCTGTAAAAGTAGCCGCCAATGTTCTTGGATATATCGGAGAAGTCAATGAAAATATGGCTAAAATAAATAACTATTACCAACAAGGAGAATTAATTGGAAAAGATGGAATAGAAAGACAATATGAAAAAATATTAAGAGGAAAAAAAGGAAAAAAATTTTTAAGCTTAAACAGATTCAACACCGTTACGGGATCTTATTTAAAAGGCACATACGATACCTTATCTCAAAATGGAAAAGATTTAACGCTCACTTTAGACATAAAATTACAAGCTTATGCTCAAAAATTGATGTCTGGAAAACGAGGAGGAATTGTAGCAATAGAACCCACTACTGGAGAAATTCTAGCATTGGTAACAGCCCCCTCCTACGACCCTAACATGTTGGTCGGCAGAAAAAGATCTAAAAATTCAAATTTTCTAATGGATCCTAAAAACCCAGACAAGCCAACTTACGACAGGGCTTTAATGGCGCAATATGCTCCTGGATCGCCTTTTAAAATGATGAATGCCTTAATTGGTTTACAAGAAAACGTTATCAATTCGAACACGAACTTCAAATGTTATGAAGGCTATCAATACGGAAGACGAAAAAATGAATTTATGGGATGCCATTGCGGTATTATTGGTAAGCCCATCTATTTAAAAACAGCAATTGCAAGATCTTGTAACAGTTATTTTTCAAATACCTTTAAACGTATTGTAGAAAAAGATAATAGACCCTCAGAGGGGTTAAATAGCTGGAGTGAACATGTAAAAAGTTTTGGTTTAGGAAATTACTTAGGCTATGATTTACCTGCCGGAGCCTCTGGAAGGATCCCAACAGGTACTTTTTATGACGGTAGAATAAACTACCGCTGGAATGCTTCATCTATTATTTCCAATGCTATTGGACAAGGTGATGTTGAAACTACCCCAATACAATTAGCAAACTTTACTGCCGCCATTGCTAATAAAGGATATTTTTACACTCCTCATATTTTAAAACAAATTGATAAAACACCCATCGAGGATCCAAAATTCACAATTCCTAAAAAAACGACAATAGATAAAAAACATTTTTCTCCAATCATTGAAGCGATGCACGAAGTTTTCAAAACAGGAACAGGGAAATGGAGTCAAGTAAACGGAATCGAAATTTGTGGAAAAACAGGAACCGTAGAAAACTTTGCAAATATCAACGGAAAAAAAACACAACTCAAAGATCATTCAATTTTAATTGCATTTGCTCCTAAAAAGAACCCAAAGATCGCCTTGGCAATTTTTGTTGAAAATGGAGGGTACGGTTCTACGATTGCAGCACCAATCTCTAGTTTACTCATTGAAAAATATATAAGTGGCAGCATCTCAAAAGCAAATAAAAACCGAGAACAAAGAATGCTAAACCTAAGTTTAGAAAAAACCTATTCTCAATTTAACTAAAAAACGAAAAGAAATTGCGTCAAGAACAAAATAATATTTTTGCGAAAATCGATTGGCTTTTAGTCTTTCTTTTTTTGTTCCTAGTTGGTTTTGGATGGATGAATATTTATGCTGCCTCTAGAACCACTGAAGACTCAGAATTACTAAGTTTTACAACAAAACACGGAAAGCAATTTGTATTTATATGCTGTACGATCCCTTTGATTGTTCTTATCCTTTTTTTTAACTCAAAATTTTATGAGAAGTTTTCAAGCATCTTTTATTTAATTTCAATAGCATCCCTTATTGGATTGTTTATTTTTGGAAAAAAAATTAACGGGGCAACATCTTGGTATAATTTTGGTTCAATCGGTCTTCAGCCATCAGAGTTTGTCAAGGCTTTTACAGCCCTAGCAATTGCAAAACTATTAAGTGATAGAAAATACAACTTAAAATTAATCAAGAACCAGATAAAAGCTTTTATCATTATTTTTATTCCTGCTATCTTAATCACTTTACAACCAGACGCGGGCTCTGCTTTAATTTATTTAGCGTTTTTTTTAGTATTGAACAGAGAGGGCTTGACTCTAAATTATCTTCTTTTTGGAGCCTTACTGATCCTTGTTTTTATATTGATCATTTTCTTTGGATACATTCCAATTTCACTGTGGCTTATTGGCCTAATTAGTATTGGGTTGTTTTATGCTATTTACAGAGGTGGTAAACGTTTTATACGTTTTAATTGGCATAAAGTTTTAATGATATACGTACTCACTATCCTCTTTACTTTTGGAACAAATTTCACCTACAATACTATTTTTAAACAACACCATAGAGACCGTTTTGAAGTGCTGTTAGGATTAAAAATAGACACTAAAAACATCGGCTATAATTCATATCAATCCGAATTAACAATTAGCTCTGGAAGCTGGACTGGTAAAGGTTTTTTAAAAGGTGACATTACCAAAGGAGATTTTGTTCCTGAACAACATACGGATTACATCTTTAGTACCGTTGGTGAAGAATGGGGCTTTATAGGAAGTAGTTTTGTCATTCTTTTATTTATGCTCATGTTGTATCGAATTATTTATTTGGCTGAAAAACACACGAATAAATTTGGACGAATCTATGGCTATGGAGTCGCCTCTATTTTATTTTTTCACCTTATAATTAATTTAGGAATGGTTATTGGATTGATGCCTACGGTAGGAATACCGCTTCCTTTTTTCAGCTATGGAGGTTCCTCGCTTTGGGGCTTTACCATCTTATTATTTATCTTTATTAGGCTAGACGCTCATAAAAATTATGACTGGTAATTAGTAATAATCGTACCCAAGTCAAACCATGGGTTTGTAACTCTTTATCTAAAAATTTAAATAAAAAAAACCTCAAAATTTTATTTTGAGGTTTAAATTTTAAGTGAAGAAAACTAGATTCCGTCTCCTAATCCTTTTAACTTTTGAGTATTTTCAGCCAACATTAACTCGTCTATTATTTTTTGAATATCACCATTTACGATGTTCGACAAATCATATAATGTCAATCCAATACGATGATCTGTAACTCGTCCTTGAGAATAATTATAGGTTCTAATCTTAGCACTTCTATCTCCAGAAGAGACCATAGAACCTCTCTTCAAAGCATCTGCTGCATTTTTCTTTGCTAATTCCATGTCATACAATCGAGATCGTAAAACTTTAAATGCTTTCTCTTTATTTTTATGTTGCGATTTTTGATCCTGACATTGCGCCACCAAACCAGAAGGAATATGTGTTAAACGAACGGCTGAATAGGTCGTATTTACAGATTGACCTCCTGGACCAGATGAACAGAAAAAATCAATTCTTACATCCTTGGGATTAATTTCTACATCAAACTCCTCTGCCTCTGGAAATACCATACAGGTTGCTGCAGATGTATGAACACGACCTTGTGTCTCTGTTTGCGGAACTCGTTGCACACGATGCACTCCTGCTTCAAACTTAAGAGTTCCATAAACATCAGCTCCAGATACTTCAAACTGAATTTCTTTAAAACCACCATTGGTCCCTTCAGAGTAATCTACGGTAGCTACTTTCCATCCTTTACTTTCACAATATTTAGAATACATTCTAAATAAATCTCCCGCAAAAATACTTGCTTCATCTCCACCAGTTCCTGCACGTAATTCTACAACAGCATTTTTAGAGTCTTCGGGATCTTTTGGTATTAATAGAAATTTTATTTCATCTTCTAGCTCTGGAATCCTTGAATTAGCCTCCTCTATTTCCATCTTTGCCATTTCCGTCATTTCAGCATCAGAGCCGTCTGAAATAATTTCTTTTGCTTCCTCTATGTTGTTGATTAAAGTTTGATATTCATCACCCTTTTCTACAACACTTCCTAAATCTTTATATTCTTTCATTAATTGCGCATACCGCTTTTGATCCATAATAATCTCTGGCTGAATAATCAAATCAGAAACCTCATCGTAACGTTGCTTAACAATTCTTAATTTATCTAACATCTACTATACTTTTCTAGGAATGCGAATTTACAATTTTTATCGGAAAATTAAAATATTTGATTTTTAGTCTGTCTCTATTTTAATCTCAGTATTTTTTTAAGTTCAAATTTACCTCTCTGGAAAGGCAATAAGATTTATAATTATTCAGAAATATGGAATACGGTTTTTTACGATACTATAAAAAGAAGGAATTCGTTAATATTCAAAAACTCCAAACTCACTTTTAATCGTTAATTTTTTGGAAGCTGACGCTTCTACCCTTCCAATAATCTGAGCGGCTACATGATATGATTTTGAAATATTGATAATGTCTTCCGCAATTTCTGGCGAAACATATATTTCCATTCTGTGTCCACAGTTAAATACTTGGTACATTTCTTTCCAATCTGTTTGAGATTGTTCTTGTATCAATTTAAACAAAGGTGGAATTGGAAACATATTGTCTTTCACAATATGTAAATTATCAATAAAATGTAAAATTTTTGTTTGTGCTCCTCCAGAACAATGAATCATTCCGTGTACGGTTTTAGAATCAAACCTTGATAAAATTTCTTTGATAATTGGTGCATAGGTTCTTGTAGGAGAC
>JABAZI010000018.1:0-5898 GCA_018608545.1 Polaribacter sp. | reverse complement strand
GTATGAAATACATCGTGTCTTGCAGAGGTTAGTCCGTTAGACCCCATTCCTCCATTGTATTGAGTTTCATAGCTTGCTTGTCCAAAAGATTCCAAGCCAACAAGTACATCTCCCGCTTTTATGTTTGCGTTATCAACAACATCAGAACGCTTCATTCTTGCCGTTACGGTAGAGTCTACGATAATGGTTCGCACTAAATCGCCAACATCTGCAGTTTCCCCACCGGTAGAATGAATGGTCACCCCAAAGCCTTTTAAATCGGCGATTAATTCTTCTGTTCCGTTGATAATTGCTGATAAAACTTCTCCTGGAATTTTACTTTTATTCCGTCCAATAGTTGAAGACAACATGATATTGTCTGTGGCTCCAACACACAACAAATCGTCAATATTCATGATCAAAGCATCTTGAGCAATCCCTTTCCAAACAGAAATATCTCCTGTTTCTTTCCAATACATATAAGCCAAAGATGATTTTGTTCCTGCTCCATCTGCATGCATAATCAAACAATACTCCTCATCATTTGTTAAATAATCTGGAACAATTTTACAAAATGCTTTCGGAAATAAACCTTTGTCTATATTCTTAATCGCATTGTGTACATCTTCTTTGGATGCAGAAACGCCTCTTTGAGCGTATCTTTTAGAAATTTCTTGACTCATGTGGTTGTGTTGTGTGATGCAAATTTAATCTTTTCACTAAAAAATCCTACCGAAAAGTAGGATGTTTTTATGCTTACTTTGTAAACAATAATTCTCGATACTTTGTAAGTGGCCATAAATTGTCATCAACCATGGTTTCTAATTTATCACAGTGATATCGTATTTGCTCAAAGAAAGGCTTTACTTTGTGACAATAATCTTCCGAAGATTTTAAACCACTTAACGTATTCGCTTTTTTTCGTTGATCAATCATTTTATTGACCAGGCTATTAATTTCTGTAATATGATTAGAAATAATCATGATAAGCTCTATCTGTTCTTTTGCAATGTTCTTGAAATCATCTCCAAAAATTTCTTTGATATTTTTAGTATTCTCTAACAAGGTATTTTGATAAATTATCGCAGTTGGAACGATATGGTTTCTAGCGATATCTCCTAAAACTCTGCTTTCTATCTGAACTCTTTTGGTATATAACTCTAGCTCGATTTCATACCTTGCTTTAAGCTCTATCTTATTCATCACCTCCATCTCCTCAAATAAGTCGATCACCCTTTTAGTGATTTTTACTTTTAATGCCTCTGGAGTGGTTTTATTATTGCTTAATCCACGTTTTTTAGCTTCCTTTTCCCAAGCTTCTCCGTAACTATCTCCGTCAAAACGAATGGCTTTCGATTCTTTAATATACTCTCTTAAAATATTAAAGACAGCTTCGTCTTTTTTAAGACTTTTATCATCTATTAGCGCATCAACCTCTATCTTAAATTCTTTCAGTTGCTTGGCAACAATTGTATTTAAAACAGTCATAGGGATGGCGCAATTTGCCCAAGAACCAACGGCTCTGAACTCAAATTTATTTCCGGTAAATGCAAAAGGGGATGTTCTATTTCTATCGGTATTATCTAATAAAATTTCAGGAATTTTACCAATAATATTCAACTTCAAATCTGTTTTTTCTTTTGGAGAAAGTTTTCCTTTGGTAACATTCTCCAATTCATCTAAAACGGCAGACAACTGGTTTCCAATAAAAACTGACATGATTGCGGGTGGGGCTTCATTTGCCCCTAAACGATATTCATTGCTTGCAGAAGCAATAGAAGCTCTCAATAATTCTTCATAATCATGAACCGCTTTTATCGTGTTGATAAAAAAGGTTAAAAATTGTAAGTTCTTCATAGGAGTCTTTCCAGGACTCAATAAATTGGTGCCATTATTTGAAGATAAAGACCAATTATTGTGTTTTCCAGAACCATTAATGCCTGCAAACGGCTTTTCGTGAAACAACACCTTAAATTTATGCCTACGAGAAACTTTTTGCATCACATCCATTAACAATGAATTGTGATCTACGGCCAAGTTTGCTTCTTCAAAAATTGGAGCGACTTCAAATTGATTTGGAGCGACTTCATTGTGTCTGGTTTTGACAGGAATTCCAAGCAACATACATTCTTGTTCTAAATCTTGCATAAAATGCATTGCTCTGGCAGGAATGATTCCAAAATAATGGTCGTCTAATTGCTGTCCTTTTGCAGGAGTATGGCCTAATAATGTTCTACCTGTGAGCTGTAGATCTGGTCTAGAAAGTACCAAAGCATCATCAATCAAAAAGAACTCTTGCTCCCAACCTAATGTAGCACTTACTTTACTTGCGTTTTTATCAAAATATTTACAAATAGCCGTTGCGTGCGTATCGATGGCTTGAAGCGCTCTTAAGAGTGGTGTTTTATTGTCTAAAGCTTCTCCTGTATAGGCTACAAATATCGTAGGAATACACAAAGTAGTTTCATAAATAAATGCTGGAGAAGTAGGATCCCATGCAGTATATCCTCTCGCTTCAAACGTATTTCTGATTCCTCCATTTGGAAAACTTGATGCATCAGGCTCTTGTTGAACCAATTGTTCTCCATCAAATTTTTCCATTGCCAGACTTCCATTAATCGATTCAAAAAAGGCATCATGCTTTTCTGCTGTTGCACCTGTAAGAGGCTGAAACCAATGTGTATAGTGTGTAGCCCCTTTAGACATTGCCCAATCTTTCATACTAACAGCAACTTGATCTGCTATCTTTCTATCTATTTTGGTCCCATGTTCAATTGCGTTCATAACACTTTCGTATGCTGCACGCGTAAGATACTGCTGCATTGCATATTTATTAAAAACATTTTGACCAAAAAGAGTTGATCTTTTTTCATTCTGAACCACTTTTACAGGACTCCTGTGCAGTGTTTCTTGTAAAGCATTGAATCTGATCCTTGACATATTACTAAAATTTTCTACTTATTTTTAATTTTAAACAAAGATACCCTTTCAAAATTAGGGATAAAATTATTTTTTAAACATTTTAAACATTTCACCCCTCTTTTTTTTGATATTAGATGAAAATATTTGATTTTTGCAATAGAAAACATTACCTAAACAATTATTTATTATGGCAAAAATTAAATTAGAATATATTTGGTTGGATGGATACTTTCCAACTCAGAATATGAGAAGTAAAACCAAAGTAGAGGAACATGAAAATTTTCAAGGAACAATTAAAGAATTAGGCAATTGGTCTTTTGATGGTTCATCTACTAAGCAAGCTTCAGGAGGAGATTCTGATTGTTTATTGAAACCAGTTGCGATCTATAAAGATCCAGCAAGAATTAATGGTTATTTAGTAATGACTGAAGTTTTAAACGCCGATGGTACACCTCACGTTTCTAACGGAAGAGCTACCATTGAAGATGATGATAATGATTTCTGGTTTGGTTTTGAACAAGAATATTTTATCATGGATACAAAAACTCAATTACCATTAGGTTTCCCTGTTGGTGGTTATCCAGCTCCTCAAGGAATGTATTACTGTTCTGTAGGAGGTAAAAATACACATGGTCGACTTTTAGTAGAAGAGCATGCTGATTTATGTATCGATGCTGGACTTAATTTCGAAGGAATCAATCAAGAAGTTGCTTCAGGACAATGGGAATTTCAATTATTTGCAATAGGAGCCAAAAAAGCAGGTGACGAAATTTGGATTGCACGATACTTATTAGACAGATTAACTGAAAAGCACGGGTATTATATTGACTATCATCCAAAGCCATTAGGTAAAGATATGGACTGGAACGGATCTGGTATGCATGCAAATTTCTCAAATACTGTTTTAAGAACTTGTGGTTCTAAAGACACTTATGCTAAGATTTGTGAAGCGTTTAGACCTGTAGTTAAAGAACATATTGAAGTATATGGTGAATTCAACGACCAACGTTTAACTGGAGATCATGAAACCGCTGCAATTACAGATTTCTCTTGGGGAATTTCTGACAGAGGGGCTTCTATTCGTATTCCAATTATTACTGTTGAGAAAGGTTGGAAAGGTTGGTTAGAAGACAGAAGACCTGCTTCTAATGGAGATCCATACAAAATTGCTGGTAGAATCATTAAGACTGTAAAGTCTGCTGATATCGCTTAATTATACAAAGCATTATTCATACAAAAAACGTTTTCTACTTTAGAAAACGTTTTTTTTTGTTATGACCCCCTAAAAGCGATGAAGATAAATACTCCGTAGAGAACAACCAATACCAATCCTTTTATTTGATTTATTTGATTTCGTTTTGGCAAAAGTGCCAAAACAAGAATACTTACCGCAAACAAGAGCATCCAAAAAATATCTCTAGACAATATTAAAGGCTCGGTTACAGGGATGGTTTTAATGATGGAAGTAACTCCTAAAACAGATCCAATATTAAAAATATTCGATCCAATAAGGTTTCCTAAAGAAATTGCTTTTTCTTTTTTAACGGCAGCGATGACAGATGCTGCTAGTTCGGGCACACTTGTACCAATGGCAATCATTGTAACCCCAATTACGGCCTCACTAACGCCTAATATTAGTGCAATTTCCGTAGCTCCTTTTACCAACCACTCACTACCAAAATACAAAGCAGTTGCTCCTATAAACAACCAAAGACCTATCTTAGATCCGGGAACAACAGCCAAGGCATCGTCTACCTCTTCGATATCGTCTGTTGTATCTGTAGTTCTTTTTTGACCGCGAATCAAATACGCTACAAAAGCGATTAAGGCAATGAATAATACCCCCCCTTCAATGGCAGATAATTGATGATCATTCCATAAAAAATAATACAACATCCCCGAAAACAACATCATAACTGGCCAATGTATCCGGTAAAAGGAAGCATCAATTCCAATAGAACCAATAATTGCAGTAATACCAAGTACCAAACCAATATTTGCAATATTAGAGCCCACTACATTATTAATAGCGATTGCTGGAGCTCCAGACAAAGCAGCATTCAAACTGACCAATAATTCTGGTGCTGAAGTTGCAAAAGAAACAACGGTCATCCCAATCACTAATTTTGAAAAATTGAGCTTTAAAGATAAGGCTACAGAGGCCCTTACGAGAAAGTCTCCTCCTATCACTAATAAAACAAAACCAAAAATCAAAAAAGGGATGCTCATCAATATTTATTTTATGCGAAGATATGCTATTTACAAATGTGATGTATCTCAGTATCGGAGTTAAAACGTTACAAATAGCGATATCTCTCTTATTTAATCATAAAGAAACTAAAAAAAAATGACCACAGTATTTATTTTAGTAAATTTGAGGGTAAATTTTTTTTCATGAAAAAACAAGTGTTTAAAGTTCTCGCAAAAACAAATAAATTAATCTTACCCTCTTTTACAAAAAAAAGGCTAGACATTTCCAAAGCATCTGTTCTTCAACTCGCCATTATTGGATGGAGAGCTTATGTAACTAAAAATTCTTTAGATTAAAAAAAAATGAAAGAACAGTATACAAAAGTATTTACAGATAGTGCAATTCTTGTAAAAAGACTTCATTTTTTATTAAATGAAGCAGGTATTTCTTGTAGGTTATCAGACAATGTTGAATCTGCAAGGCTCGGTGGCTTTGGGATTCCTATAAATTCCGTCGCATTATTTGTCTTAAATGACGAAATTCATACAGCACAACCTATTATAGATTCTTTTAGAGAAGAAATAAATTCATAAAAAAGCAGGAATAGACTTTCTGTTTTAAAAAAATGCCATTATATTTGCAGCCGTTTAAAGGCCATGTGGCGCAACTGAATAGCGCACTTGATTACGGCTCAAGAGGTTCTAGGTTTGAATCCTAGCATGGTCACGAATAAATAGTACAAATAAAAAAACGCCAAGCTTGCTTGAGCGTTTTTTTATTTGTACTATTTTCAAAGCGGAGCTTTA
>JABAZI010000042.1 GCA_018608545.1 Polaribacter sp. | reverse complement strand
TCTATGAATAATTTTTTGGTGTTTTGTTTCTTGTTTTTCGTAACAAGTGCTTTCCCTTGTATTTTTTCGTCTATGATTTTTTCTACGTGTTCCATCTATCAATTTAGAATCTAAAGGATCACAAATATACAACCAAATTTGAATTAATATGACAATTTGGCAGAAAAAATAAGGACCATATTTAAATAATAATTTATTGAAAGTTGATGAAAAAATTTTTTTTATCAAAAAACTAACTACTTTTGCAAGAAGAATAAACACGTTTTTAGCTACAAAAAAGTAATAAAATGGCAAAGAATTTAGTAATTGTAGAGTCCCCAGCAAAAGCAAAAACCATCGAAAAATTTCTAGGAAAAGGTTTTCAAGTAGAATCTAGTTACGGTCATATTGCAGACTTACCGTCAAAAGAATTGGGAATTAATGTAGAGGGAGATTTCAGTCCAAAATACAT
The DNA here is from genome assembly GCA_018608545.1 of Polaribacter sp. Taxonomy (GTDB): domain Bacteria; phylum Bacteroidota; class Bacteroidia; order Flavobacteriales; family Flavobacteriaceae; genus Polaribacter. The sequence continues at coordinate 26,828 of JABAZI010000042.1, read as the reverse complement.
TGTGTCTGATGATAAAAAGCCAGTTGTAAAAAAGTTAAAAGCCCTGGCGAAAAAAGCAGATGTTGTCTGGTTAGCTAGTGATGAGGATAGAGAAGGAGAGGCTATTGCTTGGCATTTAAAAGAGCAATTAAATTTAAGCGAAGCAAATACAAAACGAATTGTTTTTCATGAAATAACGAAAAAAGCCATTCTAAAAGCTGTTGATAATCCTAGGGATATCGACTACAATATGGTAAATGCACAACAAGCTCGTAGAGTTCTAGACAGGCTTGTAGGGTATGAATTATCTCCAGTTTTATGGCGAAAAGTTAAGGGAGGTTTGTCTGCAGGAAGAGTGCAGTCAGTTGCAGTGAGGTTAATTGTTGAAAAGGAAAGAAGTATTCAAGAATTTAAAGTACAAACATTTTACAAGGTAGCTGCAGAGTTTTCTAATAATGAAGGTAAAACCTTTAAAGCAATTATTCCTAAGAATTTTGATTCTAAAAAAGAGGCTGATACTTTTTTAAAATCATGTTCAAATGCTAAATTTTCGATCACTGATTTAACTAAAAAGCCAGCAAAAAAATCTCCAGCAGCTCCATTTACAACCTCAACACTACAACAAGAAGCATCAAGAAAACTAGGATTTCCTGTTGCCAAAACAATGCAGGTTGCGCAACGGTTATATGAAGCAGGACTCATCACTTACATGAGAACGGACAGTGTGAATTTATCTGTAGATGCAAGAGAAGCTGCTGCTGACGAAATAAGTAATTATTACGGGAAAGAATATAGTAAACAACGCGTTTTTAAGTCGAAAGCAAAAGGAGCTCAAGAAGCCCATGAAGCAATCAGACCTACCAACATGAAAATGCATACTGTAGATTCGGAATACGACCAAAATAGGTTGTATGATTTAATTTGGAAAAGAACGTTGGCTTCACAAATGAGTGATGCAGCGCTAGAGAGAACTAATATTAAAATTGAAAATTCTAATAATTCAAAAATCTTTACAGCAAATGGAGAGATGATCAAGTTTGATGGGTTTTTAAAAGTCTATTTAGAGGGGAATGACAATGAAGATGAAGAGCAAGCGGGAATGTTGCCAAATCTAAAGGTTGGCGAAGATCTGGAGTATGCTTTTATCAATGCAACCCAAAGATTCTCAAGCCCACCTTATCGTTTTACAGAAGCTTCATTGGTGAAGCAACTAGAAGAATTAGGGATCGGTAGACCCTCTACCTATGCACCAACAATTTCGACGGTCCAAAGAAGGAGTTATGTCGAAAAAGGTCTGAATGAAGGGGTAGAAAGAAATTATGAGCAGCTTGTTTTGTCTTTAGGATCAGTCAAAACTCAAACATTGACAGAGAAAACAGGTTCCAATAAAAACAAATTGATTCCAACGGATATTGGTAATATTGTGAATGACTTTTTAGTTGCGAACTTTTCTAATATTTTAGATTTTGGATTTACCGCCAAAGTAGAGTCTTCCTTTGATGATATTTCAGAGGGTGAGGAAAATTGGACAGAAATGATAAAAGGTTTTTACAACAAATTTCACGAAACGGTAGAGGACGTTAAAGAGAATGCAGAGAGAGAAAGTGGAGAACGTATTTTAGGAAAACATCCAGATTCTGGTAAAACAGTACTGGTTCGTTTGGGAAAATTTGGAGCCATTGCTCAAATAGGGGCGCCAGAGGATGAAGAAAAGCAATTTGCGAGTTTAAATACGACTCAGAATTTAGGGACTATTTCTTTAGAAGAAGCACTGGAGTTATTCTTGCTCCCTAAAACGCTTGGAGTTCATGAAGCTGAAGAGGTGGTTGTTTCCAATGGACGTTATGGACCTTACATTCGATTTGGTAAAATGTTTGTTTCTTTAGATAAAGGTGAAAATCCGATGGAGGTAGATTTACCTAGGGCTTTAGAGTTGATAATAGCAAAACAAAAAGCAGATGCGCCAATTGCACATTACGAAGACCTGCCTGTTCAGAAAGGAGTGGGTCGCTTTGGGCCTTTTATCAAGTGGAATTCCATGTTTATCAATGTGAATAAAAAGTACGACTTTGAGGCTCTCTCTGAAGACGATATTGTTGAATTAATTGAGGTTAAAAAACAAAAGGAAATAGATAAGGTAATTCATAATTGGGAAGATGAAGGAATCCGTGTTGAAAAAGCCAGATGGGGTCGGTTCAATGTTTTAAAAGGTAAAATTAAGATAGAATTGCCAAAGACAACCCAAATAGAAAAACTCTCAAAGGCTGAGGCCATAAAAATGATTGAAGCCAAAACACCTAAGAAAAAAGCTGTAAAAAAGAAAAATACGACGAAAAAGTAAATAAAAAGTTAGTATATTGGCTACTTTATACTTTACAAGAAATTAATGAACCAAGTTTTTTTATCCCCTGTAAAAGAATCGGTACTCGTCAACTTAGACTTGCTGCCCTCTTTATGCCTTGGAAAAACATTTAGAATTCATTCAAAACAGGAAGGTTTTCCTGATTTAGAAAAGATACAAATTGCAATTTTCGGTATTGAAGAAGGTAGGAATTCAGAGAATAATTCTGGTTGTGGAGATAACCTGCATTTTATCCGAACAAAACTATATGAACTATATCCTGGAAAATGGACTACTCAAATTGCTGATATAGGAGATGTTTTAAAAGGAAATTCAGTTACAGATACTTATTTTGCCGTTTCAGAAATTATAGCAGAGTTACTCAAAAAAAACATTACGCCCATAATTATTGGTGGAGGGCATGACCTTACGTATGCGAATTACAGAGCCTACGATTCTTTGGAGCAAACGGTCAATATTGCTAGTGTTGATAACCGTTTTGATATCGGTAATTTGAATGATCAATTAACCTCTCGGTCTTACTTGAGTAAGATCATTATGCAAGAGCCAAACAATTTGTTTAATTTTAGTAATGTTGGATACCAAACCTATTTTAATTCACAAGAAGAAATTCAATTATTGGATAGTTTGTTTTTTGATGCCTACAGACTAGGAGAAGCGAAAGAATTAGAAAATATTGAGCCTGTCTTTAGGAACGCAGATATTGTTTCTATAGATATTGGATCTGTTAGAAGAAGCGAGGCTCCTGCAAACAACAATGCCTCTCCAAATGGATTTTATGGAGATGAAATTTGTGCTATTTCTAGATATGCAGGAATAAGCGATAAAGTATCCTCATTTGGAATTTACGAGTACAATTCTAAATACGATGACCAGCATCAAACAGCACATTTGATTGCTCAAATGATTTGGTATTTTATAGAGGGAGTTAGTTTCAGGGTTTATGATTATCCCTTTTCTGGAAGAGAAAATTATCAAAAATTTACAGTTATACTGGAAGAAGATGACCCTTTAACATTTTACAAGAGTCATAAGTCCGGAAGATGGTGGATAGAGATAAATATTTTGTCAAGTAATAAAAATAAAAGACATGCGTTAATACCATGTACCTACTCTGATTATGTAGATGCAACAAAACAAATTATTCCAGAAAAATGGTACAAGGCAATGCGTAAATTAGTTCAGTAACGAGAGTCTAAAAAAACGTTAAAATATAGACACAGAATTGTTTTTTAGTAAAAAAAAGAATAGGTTTACTAATTGAAAGAAAAGAGATTACGAAATTATGAATAAAGCACTAGTATTTGCACTTTTTACACTAATTATTTACAGTTGTGGTTCTAATGATAGAGGCGAATTGATGGGTGTAAAGTATAAGAAAAAATGGTTTTCTGAAAAGCCATTTGGTATGGCATTAATTCCAGGAGGATCTTTTACAATGGGTAAACAAGATCAAGATTTAATCGGTACTATGAGTACTCCGACCAAAACGGTTACCATAAGGCCTTATTACATGGATGAAACAGAGATTACAAACAACGAATATAAAGAGTTTGTGTTTTGGGTAAGAGATTCTATCGTGAGAACGAGACTAGGTATTCAGCAAGAATTTGCCGAATTATTAACAACAACGGAAGAAGGTGAATCAGGACTATCGGGTGGTATTCACGATTATGCTTTTGCTGTTGCTGATACTACAGATGCAACCCCATACCAGAAGTATATGTATGATAATTACTATAGTTTTGGTGAAGGAATCGATTCAATTAAGCCATTAAGTTGGGAAACGGACATTATTTGGAAAAAAGAAGATTTTCCTGACGTAGATTATGTTGAAGTTATGGATTCTTTATTTGTTTCAAGAGAAGAAGCTGTTGATGGGGTTCCCACTTTTAATGTGAAGTTACTAAATTACAGATATACCTGGTTTGATAGAAATAATGCTGCAAAAAAAGGGGGTAAGATCAAAAATTTTATGAAAAATGAAATTTTAAATGTGTATCCAGATACCGCAGTTTGGGTAAAAGATTTTAACTACTCATACAACGATCCAATGCATCAGGACTATTTTCATCATCAATCCTACGGAGATTATCCCGTAGTTGGTGTTTCTTGGGAACAAGCAAATGCTTTTTGTAATTGGAGAACAAGAAAGAAAAATGATTACTTAAAAAGCAAGAAAAACCGTATATCAGTTCCTGATTTTAGATTGCCAACAGAAGCAGAATGGGAGTATGCTGCCAGAGGTGGTCTAGAATTTGCAACGTATCCATGGGGCTCAGGAGGAACACAAAGTGATAGGGGTTGCTTTTTAGCAAACTTCAAACCAGTAAGAGGGAACTATGCTGCAGATGGAGCGCTATACACTATGGAGGCAAAATCATACAATGCAAACGACTACGGTTTATATAATATGGCTGGAAATGTTTCTGAATGGACAAACACTGCTTATAATTTATCTTCTTACTATATGGCTTCTACAATGAATCCGAATGTTGAAAACAGAAAAAATAAAAGAAAAATAATAAGAGGAGGGTCTTGGAAAGACGTAGCATATTTTTTAGAAGTAGGTTCTAGAGATTATGAATATGCCGATACTGCACGAAGCTATATTGGTTTTAGAACGGTCCAAAACTATCTCGGTACACCTAATTAATAAAATTATATACACAATATTATGGCACAAACGATAACTTATAAAAAAAGAATGAATTTTGTTTATGGAATTGGAGCAGCAATAGTAATTATTGGAGCTCTTTTGAAAATTCAACATTGGGATTTAGATCTCTATTTTTTTAAAATTCCTGGAGGAACAATGTTAACAATTGGTCTCGTTGTAGAAGCGATTGTTTTTGGAGTATCTGCTTTTGACACACCAGAAGAAGATTTAGATTGGTCTAAGGTATATCCAGAGTTAGGCAAAGATGGTGAACAAGAAAATGAGGGTGTTGCTGGTTTATTATCTCAGAAATTAGACAATTTATTGGCAGAGGCTAAAATTGATGCTAGTTTAATGGAAAATTTAGGAACTAGTATGAAAAATTTTCAAGGTGCTGCGGAAGGATTATCAGCTGCTTCAGAATCTATATCTGCTACAAATAAATACAATGAGCAAGTATCTATGGCTGCTGTTCAAATGGAGTTATTGAATGATTTATATAAAGTACAACTAGAGAACTCTAACAAACAATCAGAATTAAACTCAGCGGTTATCGAAAACTCAGAAAGGTTAAAAGAACAAATGGAGTCTTTGGCTCAGAATCTATCTTCTTTAAACGAAGTATATGGAGGAATGCTCTCAGCCATGTCTAAATAATAATTAGTTATCAAATCATTAAAACAAACTTAAATAACTAATTTTTATGGCAGGAGGAAAAATGTCCGCAAGACAACAAATGATAAACCTAATGTATCTTGTTTTTATCGCAATGTTAGCGATGAATATGAGTAAAGAAGTTTTGTCTGCTTTTGGATTTATGAAGGAAAGGTTAACTGAAAATAATATTTCAACTTCACAAAAAAATAATGAAGCTTATGAGAATCTTGCAACCAAAGCGAGAGAACAGGCTGCAAAATTTGAGATGCTTAATAAGCAAGCGATTCAAATCAAAGAATATTCGCGAGATTTTTACGCCTATTTAGAGGGTGTCAAAGATAAAATAAGTGCAGACCTTGAGGATGAGGAAGATTATGAAGCGATGGATAAAACTGCCAATTTAGATGAATACTTCTTCAAAGGGAATAAATTCACTAAAGAAGGGGATGCGTTCATAAATAAAATAAATGACTACAGAATACTTGTTTCAACTGTTTTAGGAAAAGAAAGTAAGTTCTCTTCAATACTTATAAACAGATTTTCAACGAACGATGAAATAAATAGAGATGGAAAAAAGATCAAATGGTTAGATTATAGATTTAAAGGATTTCCATTGATAGCTTCCCTAACTATTTTAACTCAAATGCAGGCTGATATTAAAAATACGGAAGCTGATATTGTTGCAGATTTATTGGGAGGTAAACTTGAAGAAGCACTTTCTTTAGATAACTATAAAGGAATTGTCGCGCTAGACAAAAACGCCTATTTTGCAGGTGAAAAAGTTACGGGTAAAATTGTTTTAGGTCGTTATGATGCTACTTTGGTTCCAGACAAAGTAACACTGAATAAAAAACCTTATACTAATATTAAAGATGGACAAGTAATAATCGATCTACCAGCAGGAAATGTAGGTAGTCACGATATCAAAGGACAGATCACTTTTACTCAAAACGGAGAACCAATTAATGTCGTTTTTGAAAGCTCTTATTCCGTAATTCCAGAGCCAAGTTCGGCGGTAGTTTCTGCAGACAAAATGAATGTAGTTTACAGAGGTTTGCAAAATCCAATTTCAGTTTCTCTACCAGGAGTTAGTGATAATAATCTGGATGTTACTGTAACCGGAGGAAGTTTGTCTGGTAAAAACGGGAAATTTAACTTAAACCCAGGTTCTGGTCAAACGGCTATCATCAATGTCAAAGCAACACTTAGTAGCGGGAAAAAAGTGACTTCAAAAAAAGATTTTAGAATCAAAGATATTCCTGCTGCAATGGGAAGCGCAAGGGGGCAATATGGTGTTGTAAGAATGCCAAAAACTAGTTTAGCAAGAACTCCAATTGGAGCTGGTCTTCCAGATTTTGTATTTGATTTAAAATTAAAAGTAAATAGTTTTAAAGTTAAAGTTCCAGGGCAGGTAACTGTTCTTGTAAGAGGTACTGTTTTTAATGCGCAAGCAAAAAAAGCATTATCTAAAGCCAAGAGAGGAGACGTAGTTACCATTTTTGATATCAATGCATCAATAATAGGGAATTCTTCTTATAAATTACAAAAGGTATTACCTGTTAGCATCGAAATAACGAATTAGAAGTAAAAAAATAGAATATGTTTAAAAATTGTTTAATAGTCTTTTTCGCTCTTATGGTCGGCGGTTCAATACATGCACAGGCAAACTTGTTGAATTCAAAAAAAGTAGCACAAATAGGAAAGAAAACCAAGCAAAGATCAATGAGTGATAACGATACTCCAATTCCATACGGATATTTAGACGATAGAGATGTTTTGTGGTCTAAAGTAGTGTGGGAATTTGTCGATTTTAATCAAAAGATAAATTTTCCTTATTATTTCCCCATAGACACTACGAACATATCCTCGGACAGAAGATCCTTATTTGATACATTGATCAAAGGAATTAAGCAAGGCAAAATTGAAGAAGTTTATTCAGATTCTTTCTTTACCTCTAAAATAACACAGAGCGAGATTGATAGTCGATTGATTAATATTCGTGATGAAAATGGGTACAAAGACACTTTCAATATTCAAACAGAAGATGTTGAAGGTTTTATGATTAAAGGAATATGGTACTTTGATAAGCGTCAAGGCGAATTAAAATACAGATTATTAGCATTAGCTCCAATGGGGAAAGATGTTCAAACTCTTGGGGTTTCAGAAATTGATGACGAAAATTTATACGAGTTGTTTTGGATCTTCTATCCATCAGCAAGAAATATTTTGCATAAATCAAAAATTTTCAATCCAAAAAACACCATGCAATCTATCTCTTTTGATCATTTATTGAATGCAAGAAGATTTAGTGCTACGATTGTAAGAGAAGAAAATGTATATGGAAATAGAGCAATATCAGATTATGTAAGAGGCAACTCTTTGTTTCAGTTGTTAGAAGCAAATAAGATAAAAGAGGAGATTAGAAACAAAGAAATGGACATGTGGAATTACTAATATATGTCAATATAAAACAAAAAAACGTTCCAATTTTGGAACGTTTTTTTGTTTAAAAAGCACTATTTTTAGCCTGTGAAAGTAGATTATATAATAGTTGGTTTGGGGTTAGCGGGTTTGGCTTTTATAGAAGAATTAATCACCGCTAAAAAGACGTTTGTTGTTTTTGAAGATGATTCTCAAACTTCTTCATTGGTTGCTGGTGGAGTTTATAACCCTGTTATTTTAAAAAGGTATACTCCTGTTTGGAATGCTAAAGAACAATTAAAAGTAGCACTTCCTTTCTATCAACGTATAGAAAAGAAATTATCAATAAAAGTTGATGAGAAATTTATAATTAAAAAAGTTTTTAAATCGATTGAAGATCAAAATAACTGGTTTTCGGCCATAGATAAACCAAAGCTATCCGGTTTTTTAAATCCAGTATTAGATTCTCAAACATATCCGGGTGTTATAGCCGATTTTGATTTCGGAAACGTAAATGAGGCAGGTAGAATTGATACTAAAAAGCTTGTGCAAACTTATAGAGAATACCTCAAAGAGAAAGAATTGATTCACTTTGAAAGCTTTCAATATGATTGCATTGATTTTCATAAAGATCACATATCATACAATCATATAATTGCGAATAGAATTGTTTTTTGTGAGGGATTCGGAATTGTGAAAAACCCATTCTTTAACTACTTACCATTGAATGAAGCAAAGGGAGAATTATTGACAATACACGCTCCAGCTTTAGATATAAATTTTTTATTAAAATCAACGCTATTTATTCTGCCCATTGGAAATCACCATTATAAAGTTGGTGCTACTTTTAATTGGACTGATAAAACATCAAATCCATCGAAAGAGGGGAAACAAGAGTTGGTAGACAAGCTAAAGAAAGTAATCAGTGTACCTTATCGTATTGTTTCTCAATCAGCAGGGATACGTCCCACAGTAGCAGGAAGAAGACCTTTGGTTGGTAGACATCCAGAACATCCTCAATTAAGCGTTTTAAACGGGCTAGGTACTCGAGGAGTGATGATCGCTCCAACTGTTGCGAAAAATTTATTCAATCACTTAGAAAAAGAAGAAATATTAGATGTAGAAATAGATATTAATCGTTTTCACTAACGTGTTTTTTTTCATACTGAACAAACAGATGTATCCAAATGATTCTTGATAAACGTAAATTAAAAGGAGTTAAAAGGAGTAATGAAAAAATAATAGCAATAAAACTATGTAGCAAACTACCCTCAAAAATTAGTTTGGAGATTAAAAACACAAGTATTGAAAGCCCAACTGTAATCGCATAGTTAACATACATCGCTCCATAAAAGAAGGAAGGTTCTAACATGTATCTTAAATTACACTTTGAACAGTTGTCGTGAATTTTAGTAATCTTACTAAGATGATACGTGTGCTTATATTTAAAGAATTCTCCTCTGTGACATCTCGGGCATTTTGCTTTAAAAATACCGTATAACTTGCCCCCTTTTTTAAACATATAGAATATAAATTTGTATACTTTTGCAAAGATAAACTTTTCAAGTAATAATTATTATAGCAGATGCTAAACGTACATAACTTAACAGTATCCTTTATGGGAACTGATTTATTTTCAGGAATTACTTTCAAACTAAATAAAGGAGATCGAATTGGTCTTATTGGAAAAAATGGAGCTGGAAAATCGACACTCTTAAAAGTGCTTTCTAAAGATATCGAAAGCAGTGGTACAATGGCTTTTGATAAAGATGTGCAAATTGGTTTCTTAAGACAAGATATTGATTTCGTGGAAGGAAGAACAATTTTAGAAGAAGCTTACCAAGCTTTTGAAGAAATTAAAGAAATTGAATTGAAGCTTGATGGTATTAATGAACAGCTTGCTACTAGAACTGATTATGAGAGCGAGGGTTACAGTCAATTAATTCTCGATTTAACAGAGTTCACTGAACGTTATGAACTTCTTGGAGGTTATAATTACCAGGGAGATACAGAAAAAATATTACAAGGTTTGGGTTTTCAAAGAGAAGATTTTGATAAGCTTACGGATACTTTTTCTGGAGGATGGAGAATGCGAATAGAATTGGCGAAATTACTCTTACAGAATAATGATATTTTATTATTGGATGAACCAACAAACCATTTAGATATAGAATCTATTATCTGGTTAGAAAATTTTCTAAAATCCTATTCAGGTGCGATAGTATTGGTTTCTCACGACAAAATGTTTTTAGACAATGTAACAAATAGGACGATAGAAATTTCTTTAGGTCAGATATACGACTATAAGAAACCATATTCTCAGTTCTTATTATTAAGAGCAGAAATTAAAGAAAAGCAATTACAGGCTCAAAAAAATCAAGAAAAAGAAATCAAACAAAAGCAACATTTAATTAATAAATTTAAAGCGAAAGCAAGTAAGGCTTCTATGGCGCAATCTTTAATGAAACAACTTGATAAAGTTGAGTTAATTGAAGTAGATCAGGATGATAACCAAGCAATGAATGTTCGTTTTGCAATTTCGAAAGAGCCAGGAAAAATTGTTTTTGAAGCTAATGAATTAAGTAAAAGTTATGGTGAAAAGCAGGTCTTAGAAAATGTAAACCTGTTAATTGAAAGAAATAGTAAGATTGCTTTTGTAGGTCAAAATGGACAAGGAAAATCTACGTTAGCAAAAATGATGGTTGGTGAGATTCCTTTTACAGGTCATTTAAAACTAGGTCATAATGTAGAGGTAGGTTATTTTGCTCAAAATCAATCGGAATACTTGCCTCCAGAAAAAACGGTCTTAGAGATCATGGAAGACGCAGCAACAGATGGGAATAGAATGCGTGTTAGAGACATGTTAGGTTCTTTCTTATTCGGTGGAGATGCTGTAGATAAAAAAGCAAAAGTACTCTCTGGAGGAGAGAGAAACAGATTGGCATTGTGTAAGTTATTGTTAGCACCTTTTAACGTGTTGATAATGGATGAGCCAACAAATCACTTAGATATAGCCTCTAAAAACGTCTTAAAAGAAGCTTTACAGAGTTTTAAGGGTACCCTGATTTTAGTTTCTCACGATAGAGATTTTTTACAAGGATTAACATCAACAGTCTATGGTTTTAAGGATAAAGAGATTAAAGAATATCTTGGAGATATTGATTACTTTTTAGAACAACATAAAATTGAAAACCTTAGAGAGGCAGAAAAAAAGACCGTTGTGAAAGTTGATAAAGTTTTCAATAAAAAGGAAGCTCATCAAATGTCTAGAGCCCAAGAAAAAGAATTAAAAAAATTAAACAACAAAAGATCAAAAATCGAAACAGAGATTGCCGATTTAGAAGTGCAAATTACAGAGATAGATCTAGAGTTAGCTCAAAATTATGAAGAAGTCTCAGCAAGACCAAACTTTTTTGAACAATACAAGCAGAAGAAAAAAACACTAGATATTTTAATGGAGGATTGGGAAAAGTTAGAGGATACCATTTCTAATTTTAATTAACGATTGCTTTTATTTATTCAATGGTGAAATTTCAATCAAATTCTTCTTTCTAAGTGAATGATGCGTTATGAATTTCAACTTAAAAATCGAAACTAAAAATCAACAAATTTTTCTTCCAATTCTAGAAGAAAAAAAGGTTTCACTTTTTCTTAAAAGAGAGGATATAATTCATCCTTTTGTTTCAGGAAATAAATTTAGAAAATTAAAATACAATTTACAAGAAGCAGTAACACTTCAAAAAACAACCCTACTTACTTTTGGAGGAGCATTTTCCAATCATATTGTTGCTACTGCTGTTGCTGGTAAATTAGCAGGCTTTCAAACAATTGGAATTATTAGAGGTCAAGAGTTGGGTGAAAACTTTAAGAAAACAATTCAAGGAAATGCGACACTGAGAGAAGCTCATAATAATGGAATGAAATTTCAATTTGTTTCCAGAGAGCAATATCGACAGAAAGATGCTCCTGAATTTATTGAAAATATCCATAAAAAATGGGGTGATTTTTATTTAATTCCTGAAGGAGGAACAAATAGCCTAGCGGTTAAAGGTTGTGAAGAAATTTTAATAAAAGAAGATCAGCAGTTTAATTATATATGCGTGCCTGTAGGGACAGGAGGTACTATTTCAGGACTGATACATTCTGCAGAAAAACATCAGAGAGTCATAGGATTTCCTGCTTTAAAAGGAGCCTTTTTATCCGAAGAAATTAGAAAAAACACAGGTACTAAAGGTAATTGGAGTTTGATGGAAGATTATCATTTCGGAGGTTATGCAAAATATAACGTAGATTTAGTTCGTTTTATTAATAGTTTTAAAAAGAAAACTAGTATTTTATTGGACCCTATTTACACAAGTAAAATGATCTTCGGAATTTTGGATTTAATTGAAAAAGGGAGGTTTAAAGAAGGAACCAAAATTTTAGCAATTCATACAGGTGGAATTCAAGGAATTGAGGGTTTTAATCAAAAGTTAAAAGAAAAAAATCAAGAAATAATTAAGATTATATGAAGTTAAAAATTGTATTTCACGCTCTTTTTTTATTGGTTTTCATAAGTTGTGGTTCTCATAAAAAAGTGAGTCGTAAATCGAAAAATCCAGGAGTTGTTTTAAACGAATCTAAACCAAAAAAATTACCCTCTGTAAATCAAAAAGAATTTACGAGGGATTTACTCAAAAAAAATCCAAAATTAAATAAACAAACGTTGGCATATATTAGAAAATATGCTCCGATGGCTGTCAATGAAATGTATAAAAATAAAATTCCTGCAAGCATTACTTTAGCACAAGGAATTCTAGAGTCTGGTCGGGGAAGAAGCGAATTAGCGTTGAAATCTAACAACCATTTTGGGATTAAATGTCATGCTAAATGGAAAGGGGAGCGGGTCTATCATGATGATGACGAAAAAGGAGAATGTTTTCGAAAGTATCAATACGTAGAAACTTCTTATCACGATCACTCAGCGTTTTTAACTAAAAGGAAACGATATTCTTTTTTATTCAATTACAGATTAGAGGACTACAAGAGATGGGCGAAAGGATTAAAAAAAGCAGGGTATGCTACAGATAAAAAATATCCAAATAAGTTGATTTCGATTATAGAAAATTATAAATTATACAAATTTGATAAAGTAAAAAGAAAAAATTTCAAATTTAAAAAGAACCCTAAAAAGAAGGTAAAACCCAAGTATACCATTGGAAGTTATTATGAGGTAAAAAAAGGAGACACCTTGTATTCTATTGCAAAAAAGTTTCAAACATCGGTTGCAACTCTCAAAGAATTAAATGGACTAAATACCGATATAATTTCTGAAGGGCAGCATTTACTTACAAAATAAACATTTGCTAAATTGTATTGTTTTTTACTAGGGCAGACAATACTCTTTCTACTCCAAAATGATCATTACTTTCTGTTGTGTAATTTGCAATTCTTGTAATGTCTTTGTGTGCATTTTTCATAGAAAAACTAAAATCAGCTTCTTTTAGCATTTCAATATCATTATGATAATCTCCAAAAACGAGCGTTTCTTCTCTGGAAATATTTAGTAGTTTCTGTATTTTTATTAGCGCATTTCCTTTAGTTGCTTGTTGATCAGAAATGTCCAACCAGTTCTTGCTTGAGGTCTTAATAAGCACCTCATTTTCAAACTCTTTTACGAATGGATATATGTGTTTTTCAGATGATAGTGAATGATAAATTGCAATTTTTAAAAATTCTCCCGAGCTTGTAATTTTTGTTAAATCAGTTACAAGTTGATAGCTATGATAATACTCTTGGAACAGACGAATGAAATGTTGGTTTTTAGATTCTATAAAAGCTTTGTTTTTTCCACATAAAACAATATGTGCATTCGGTATCGTTCTTATAATAGGAATGATGTTGTTTATTTTTACTTCAGATAGGGCGTTTAAAGTTAATAATTGATCTCCTTTTTTTGCAATTCCACCATTTTCAGCAATTACAAAAATATCATCCTTAATAGGAGCTAATTTGTCAATAATACTATTGTATTGTCTTCCGCTTGCAGCGCAGAATAGAATTTCTTTATTTTTTAATTGATGGAATAATTCGAAGAATAGTTTACTAACCTCTCCTTTTGAATTAAGTAATGTCCCGTCCATGTCAGAAACGACTAACTTTACTTTAGAAAGATCCATGAAGCTTGTTAAACAGGTTTAAATCTATAGTATTTTTTTAGTAGAATTTCTCTCCACTAAATCGGTTTTGACAACAATTGTTTCAGGCTTCTTTTTAATTTCAGATTTGTCTTCTAACCTGTTGATAAGCATTTCTGCAGCTGTTTCTCCCATGATTTTTCCATGTTGGCTAACTGTTGTCATTCTTGGGCTAGAGTGCCTTGCTAAAATTCCATTCGAAAAAGAAATTACAGAAAAATTTTCTGGTATTTTATGTCCTTTTTTGATGGCAACTTTCATTGCTGCAATTGCTGAAGATTCGTCGGTTGCAATCACACTATCAATAGTGTTATTATTGAAAATGGGCTCTAAAATTTTTTCATAATTTTTATAGTTATCATCGATATTTATGATCAGGTTTTTTTCAACCTTTAAATTGTAGTCCTCTAATCCTTTTAAATACCCTAATTGTCTTCTTCTTCCAATTTCAAGATTATTGATGGTAGAAATAAATGCAATATTTTGATGTCCAGATTTGACTAAATAACCCACCGTACTTCTGGCACTATCAAAATTATCTGTAACTACTTTATCGCACTTTAAATTATCAGCAACTCTATCAAACATAACAATTGGAGTTCCATTATCAAGGACTTCCTTAAAATGTGAAAAATTATTTTTTGAAACGGTTTCTTCTGCTAAAGAAAGAATAAAACCATCGATACTTCCGTTTGATAACATTTCGATTGTTTCAACTTCTTTTTTAAAGGATTCATTGGAAATACATGAAATTATTTTGTATCCTCTTTTGTTGGCTACTTTTTCGATACCGTTAAAAACTTGAGCGAAAAAATAATTCAACATATTAGGGATGATAATACCTATGGTTTTTGTTTGTCTATTTTTTAAGCTTAACGCATTAAAATTAGGTTTGTAGTTATTTGCTTTTGCATACTTCTGAATTTTTTCCTTTGTACTCACACTAATTTCATAACTATCGTTTAGAGCTTTAGAAACAGTAGATATAGAAACATTAAATTCTTTTGCAATATCTTTTATGGTGAGTCTTTTCATAATTTGATTAAAAATAGATGCCTAAAATACAAAAATCTCTTTAGATAAAAGTGATAATTGATTAATTATAACCTTTTGGTAATATAGGCTTTTCGTAGTTCGAAAAGAAGAAAACCATACAGTATTAAATATTCCAAACTCACCAACCACAAGTTTTCTTTCCAGGGGAATTTTGCATATGCTTCATAACTGAGAATTATAACTAAGGTCCAAATGATTGGAAAACGATATTTAGTAAAAATTGATAAAATCAAAGGAGTTGCCAGATACCATGGATGCACAGTTGTTGCCATAAAGTAATAAAAACACAATCCAAACAAAAAGACAGTAGTCAATTGAATCATGGAGTTGTTTTTTCTGTAAAAAGTGACGATGATTAGAAATAGAATAGTTAAAATAGCAGTCATCTTTCCAAGAATAGCAATCTCATTATACCCTCTGAATAAGTATCCAATTTCTCTAAAAACATAATAAAAGCTTGCATTAAATTCAAAATCATGAAACCATAAGCTTAGAGAATTACTGTAATTTTCGATGAGTTCTGAGGTGTAAAATGGCAAAAATAAAAGGAGTGTAGTAGATAAAACAATGGTATAAAATAAATTTAATTTAACAAACCCTTTTAGCCAATTCTGATTGTTTTTTACAAACCATTGGTAAAATAATGGCAATAGTAATAACGGAATTAATTTTACCGAAATAGCACATGCTAAAAGAATTGCAGCCCAAATCCATTGTTTTTTATGCAAGGCAAGTAAACTCCAGATTAAGAAGAAGATCATTACAGGTTCAAAGTGTAAATTTCCTGTCATTTCAATAATGATAAATGGATTTAAAACATACCAAAAAATGTTTTTTATGGGCAAGTGCATTCTTTTTAAAAGCTTTGTTCCTACATATAGAATACCAATATCTGCCAAGATGATGATGATTTTAAGTACTATTATAGCACTATAAATACTTTTACTGGCAAACAAAGCAGCAATTAAAAAACAAAGTTGATTTATGGGTGGATAATTGGTGTAATGACTGCCGTTTAATTCTCCCATGCCATTATACAATTGAAATGCTTCTTTAATTGGTTGTATTCCCTGTTTTATATATGTTTCAGGTAAAGACATGTAGGGATTAAAGCCTTCAAAAATCATGCGCCCATCCCAAATAAATCTGTAAAAATCTTGTGATAAATTAGGAGTAGCAAATAGAAAGATAATTCTAAAAAGAACTGCCAATCCAATTAAATTTCTGATGCTAATTGTTTTACTTTTCATCAAAAAATAAAAACACCCAAAAAGGGAAAACCACAAAAAAAACAGTTTATTAAATGCTGTTCTCTCAAGAAAAAAGGCGAAAAAAATATACAAGAATGTACTTGCTGAAAAGAGGAGCAAGTCACGGTGTTTTTTAGGATATAAAAACACTATGCTTTTGAAAATATTGATTTGAAAAACACATAACTAAAGCCAGTAAAAAGCATCAAATGGAATGGAAATAAACCAAAGTCTCCTCCTTGATTACCAACGATAAATGCACTGTACATTCCAAAGACAAAATAAAGTGCTAACAATCCTTCTAGGACCACATGTATAGAGGGCTTTTTCTTGATGTATTTATTTTTTTCCCATTTATCTTTTATCGTACTGATATTAAATTTTGGAGTTCTTACAAACTCACTTTTTTTCCCAAAATGACCTTCTAAAACAGCAATTGTATTGTGTAATGAAAAGCCCATGGCAATTGAGAAAAATGTGAAAAAAGAACCAATATATTTGATGAATTTTAAAAATCCACCTCCATAAATATTTTTAAACATGTGCCAATAACAAACAAAAAAGATCAATGAACTAATAACAAAGAAACTCATCATGTAGAAATAGTTCTTTAAATGAGCATATTCATTTTTAATATACAACATAGGAATGCTTAATACAGCAACTAATAAAATACAGGTAAACATTGAGCTATTAAGCAAGTGCAATAAACTGTGTACTTTCGTTCTAATAGGGATATTTTTACTAGTAATTACTCGTCTCATCATCTTCTGAAAATTCTCTGCACCACCTTTGTTCCATCTAAATTGTTGAGATCTTGCAGCACTGATAATAACCGGTAGTTCAGCCGGTGTTTCTACATTTACTAAATATTTAAATTTCCAATTTTTTAATTGAGCTCTGTAACTTAAATCCAAGTCTTCAGTAAGTGTATCTCCTTCCCAATTTCCAGCATCATAAATACATTCTTTTCTCCACACACCAGCAGTACCATTAAAATTGATAAAATGGCCTTCACTATTTCTACCAACTTGTTCAAGGGTAAAATGTGCGTCTAAAGCAAAAGCTTGAATTTTTGTGAGTGTAGAATAATTTCTATTGATATGCCCCCATCTTGTTTGAACAACCCCAATTTTAGGGTTTTTAAAATAAGGGACTGTTTGATATAACCAGTTGGATTTAGGTAAGAAATCAGCATCAAAAATGGCAATAAATTCTCCTTTTGCAGTTTTTAATCCCTCTTTTAATGCACCGGCTTTAAAACCTTTTCTGTTCGATCTTCTGATGTGTTGAATATCTATTCCTTTTTCTTGAATGATTTTGATTTGCTCTGCTGTAGTTACTAAAGATTCATCTGTAGAATCGTCTAGTACTTGAATCTCTAATTTTTCTCTTGGATACTCTAATTTAGAAATGTTTTTTAATAAGCGTTCCATTACATATAACTCATTGTAAACAGGGAGTTGTATGGTTACAAAAGGAATTTCTGACGGATCGTTAAAGTCAAATTTGACAGCGTTGTCTTCTTTTTTTCTTGCTTTTAAATAATTAAAAAGCAAGTTTAATTGCGCAATTGCATACATGAAAATAAGCACTAGTGCAATTGAATAAATGACGATGATAATGTATTCTAGAACCACTATTTAAAACTGTATTTAAAAATCCAACCTAATATTTTTACTCCTGCAAATATAGTTCCTTTTATTGTACCTGAAACCTTTGAAATACCAATTCTATTTTTATACTTAACAGGGATTTCTACATAGCTTAATTTTTGTTTCAGTACTTTTAACTGCATCTCTACAGTCCAGCCATAAGTTTTATCTTGCATGTTAAGTTGTAATAATTTATGGTATTTGATGGCTCTAAAGGGGCCTAAGTCTGAGTATTTAGCTCCAAAAATTAAGTTCATTAAAAATGTAGCTAACCAATTTCCAAAGACTTGCTGTGGGGTCATTGAGCCAGTTTCTCTGAATCTTTTTACTCGAGAACCAATCACAAAATCTATATTATCATTTACAATAGGTCGAATGATTTCTGTTAGTTGTTCAGGATAATCCGAATAATCACCATCTAAAAATACGACGATATAAGGTTGTTTTTTTGGGTCTAAACTAGCAATATATTCCATGCCTTTTAAACAAGCATAACCATATCCTTTTCTAGATTCTTTTAGAACAGTTGCTCCCGCTTTTGAGGCATTTATTTCTGTATTATCGGTAGAGTTATTACTAACAACAATTATTTCATTTACGATTGTTGGAATCTCTTTTATAACCTTTGCTATTGCATCTTCTTCATTATATGCAGGAATAATTACCTTAATGTGTTCTTTCATTTTTTAATACGAAGTAATTTATTCTCTTTTAAATTTGAGGTATTAAGGAAAACAAATTCGAATACAAATATTATTTTTTATGTTAAGGAGTTATTTTTAATTCCTTTTGTTGTTCTGGAACGATATATTTATCAAAATACCATGAGGACCATTTTTCTAAAGTAAGGAAAAGACCAATCCCCAAAATAAGAATAGTTAGACTCAGAATTATTAAATTCGTACGCTTCCTTTGTGGTTTGATTGAACATTGATTTTGTTTTTTTCTAAAGGAATAAATTCCATAAACACCAATACACAACGCAATCGCTTTGAGAACTATTGATCCGACACCAGAACTTCCATCCTCCTTATAGAAGAAATCTGCAAAAGAAATAGCATAGACTCCTCCCATGAGCCCAAACATAAATAATACTGCAGGTGCTACACAGCAAAGAATTCCTGCTAAAGCTGCAGTTAAGGAATATTTTAAGCCCCATTTGATAAGATTAGGTTGTTTCTTTTTTGTCATTTTTTAATTTATTTTAAGGATGATTTATTAGTTTTAGCAACAACCTCCACCATCATAATGGTAGGTAGATTTACTAATGAAAATATCATTATTAGATGATAGTTGAAGTTTTTCAGCTGTTTTGTCACAAATAGCCAATGGTTGATTTTTTAACAAGACATGTCCGGCTCCATCATCAAAATAATCCTCATTTCCATAGTAGATTGCGGCTTTTCCTGTAAAAACACAAGGCCCATCTGCTGGCATTGGATCTTTAATGGCAGCGACTTCAATAGATTCTATATAAATGATTTCACTCGTTGGATAGTTTTTTGGATCCAGAATTCTATAGGGTTTACGAGCCCTGATTTCTATCGTTCCAAAACCTGCGTCTGTAAGCGCTTTTACATACTCTACAATCGATAAGCTTCCACTCAAACACAACGCTCTTAAACGTTCGTCATTTCGCAATTCGTCATTCATGGGTTGCTCACAGGTTGGATCACTCATTACCAGTTTACCATGAGGTTTTAAGACACGATACATCTCTGAAATTGCTTTTTTTAAGTCGTCAGATTTGAAAATATTAAACAAGCAATTTTGAGCAGCTACATCAATAGAATTGTCTTTCACAGGCAAGTTCATTGCATCTCCTTTCAAGAGGTCTACAAATTCACTTTTAAACCATGGGTTCATCTGTTCAGCTTCCATAAAATTTTTACGTGAAGCCTCTAACATTTCATCGACAACATCCAAGCCAATGACACCTCCTTTTTGCCGATTGAAATATGAAAATTGTAATAATTCCATTCCTCCACCAACACCAACATACAACATTTTGGGGTTGTTAGTTAAATCGCGGGCATGCACAGTAGAACCACATCCGTAATTCATTTCTTGCATGATTTTTGGAATTTTTAGCCCGGGTAATTCCCAGACAGGATTTGTTGTGCAGCACAAGCCGATATCTGGAGTCAAAGCTGCTTCCTTATAAACGTTGTGTGTTGTTTCTAAATAACTCATAAATGTTTTATCAATTCTTTAAATAATTGGATCATTTTGGGTTCTGTTTCTTCAGCAATTCGAATAATTTCTTGAATGTTTACAGGAGCTAAATTTTTTGGATCGCATTCATCTGTTAATACTGAAATTGCTGCACAGGGTAAGTTTAAATGCTTCGCTACGATAACCTCGGGCACCGTACTCATTCCGACTGCATCAGCTTCTAAAATTTGCAACATTCTGTATTCTGCTCTTGTTTCCAATTGAGGTCCATAAACTCCTGCATATATTCCTTCATGTAATTGGATACCCTTCTTTTTTGCAATTAATTTTAATAGATCATTAATTTTTTTTGAGTAGGGTGCTAACATATCTGCAAAACGTTCTCCAAATTCGCCAACTTCGGCAAATGCTAGAGGCGATCCTCCTTGTAAATTTAGATGATCGTCAATAACCATTAAATCTCCTTTCTTATAAGAGAGGTTTATAGCTCCAGCTGCGTTAGAAATTAATAAGTTAGAAATCCCTAATAGATACATCGTTCTGATTCCGTAGGTAACCTCCCATTGATTGTAACCTTCATATAGATGAAATCTACCTGACATGACAATTACTTTTTTTTCTGAAAGGGTTCCAAAAATTAATTTTCCAGAGTGAAATTCTACGGTAGATTTTGGGAAATGAGGAATGTCTGAATAAGGAATTTCTTGCTCAATATCAATTTCATTTATTAATTGACTTAAGCCAGTGCCCAGTACAATTCCTATTTCGGGATTTTTAAACCCTTTAGAGATTAAAAAATTAGTAGTTTCCTCTAGTAGTAGTTTCCTCATGTTTGCACAATTTACCGTTTTTCAATTTGTTTCTTATCTAGGGGTTTAATATCCTCTTTGAACGACAGAAATTTAGTAAATGCAGGATGCTGCTTGATATCTTCAATAACATCTATATCATTTAACATTGGTAGCAAATGTACATTAACTTTTTCTAAGTTTTTAATTGTGTCTTTTCTTACTGAAGATGTTCCCCAGTTCTTATTTATAAAAATTTCTGGGTAATTTTTTTTTAACCCCAATAGATAATAGCCACCGTCTAGTGCTGGACCAATAACAGCCTCATTTTTTTCTAGTTTTTCAAATGCCTCATAAATATGAGATTCTTCTAGATCGAATAAATCACTTCCAATCAATACAACTTTTTCATATTTTTTTTTAAAACAAGTCTCAAATGCATTGTTCATTTTAGCTCCTAAATCGCTACCAGATTGGAGCTCTTTTTTGTAGGTAGTTGTATCCCAAAGATCCTTATCTAGGATTTTTTCTGAATAAAAAATTATTTTATCACCTGGTATATTCTTGGTGACCTCCTTGGTTTTATTCAATAAAAAACGGTAAATATCCAAAGCGGTTTCATTTCCTACTGATTTTGCTAAACGTGTTTTTACTCTTCCGAGTACAGGATTCCGAGTAAAAATAATAAGAGCATTTTTCGAACTCACTTTATTCTAGGGTCTACTAATTTAGAAATATTTTAGCCGTGTTTCATTCTTTATTGTCAGGCAACTACGCCTTGGCAGCTGCTTCCTGCTCCCGCAGTACAACCATAACAATGTTGATTGATAATGATATTCCTATTTTGGATTATTTCTTCATTATAAGTTGAGATGTGTTTTACTTTACTCGCTACCTTTAAATTTAACATTTGATTGAAGTCGCAATCATACAGCCATCCCTCCCAACTTACAGAGAGTGTATTTGTACACATGACATTAGCCACTGCAGAAGGGTTGTATGCCTCGACAAGAGAAATCATATAGTCTTCGTAATTTTCAGAAGCGATTAAATAATCTAAAAACCGGCTAATTGGTAAATTTGTAATGGCAAACAAACTATGAAAATCGATATTAAAATCATTTTTCAACGCCTTTTTGAAATCATTTTCTAAGGCATTTTGATCTCCTGGTAAAAATGCTCCTGATGGGTTGTAAACCAAATCTAATTTTAATTCAGAGTTCTCTATCCCATAACCAACCTTATTTAACATTCTCAAGGCTTCTATCGATTTATCAAAAACGCCATTACCACGCTGTTTGTCTGTTTTTCCTCGTGTCCAATGGGGCATGGAAGAAACGATATGAACATTGTGTTTTTTGAAAAATTCAGGTAGGTCATGGTATTTTTTGTTGGCTCTTATAATTGTCAAATTAGAGCGAACAATAAAATCTTTAACACCTATTTTTGATGCTTCCTCCACAAACCATCTAAAATTAGGGTTCATCTCGGGCGCGCCACCTGTTAAGTCAAGCGTATGTGCTGCTGTTTTTTGAATGACCTCTAAACATTGATTCATGGTCTCTAGCGTCATGATTTCTTTTCGATCAGGACCTGCATCTACATGGCAATGTTCGCAAACTTGATTGCACATGTATCCGAGATTAATTTGAAGAATTTCTAGTTTTTTTGGGCGTAATGGAAACTGATTTGTTTCCTTTATTTTTGTGACAAAAGTGGGTAATTCT
Source organism: Polaribacter sp. (assembly GCA_018608545.1). Classification (GTDB taxonomy): domain Bacteria; phylum Bacteroidota; class Bacteroidia; order Flavobacteriales; family Flavobacteriaceae; genus Polaribacter. The sequence continues at coordinate 3,923 of JABAZI010000042.1, read as the reverse complement.
CCACTAGCAAAAATTCCATTTGAAAGAATATCTAGTTGGCGAGCTGTATTTGCAATGTCATTATTTCTTGCTAAAAGAGATTTTGTCGCCATGGTTACATTTCTAACTTATTCACTTTGTTCATCATTTGTACACCATGGACTAGTGTTGCTCCACTTTTTATAGCAGCACCCACATGTATAGCTTCCATCATTTCTTCTTTGGTAACCCCGCGTTGTAAGCCATCTTTTGTATATGCATCTATGCAGTAGGGACATTGTTCTGTGTGTGCAACAGCGAGGGCAATTAACGATTTTTCACGAGCGCTTAGGGCACCTTCCTCAAAGACTTTTCCATAGTAGTCAAAAAACCTATTTCCAAGCTCTTCATTCCATTCTGTAATATTGCCAAATTTCCTTAAATCGGCAGGGTCATAATATGTTTTTGACATCCTTTTTGTTTTTTTGATAAAAAATAAAGATAGTGTTTTCCGTTTAGATTTTTATTGAATTTTAAACAGTAAATGTTGTTCGTTTTAATTCATTAATCTGAAATTTCTTCCCCAACTTTTAAGTTGAATTTTTTTCTGAAAAGAAAAGTAACTGCATATAAGACAGGAGTATCTATCGCTGCAATGATTACTTTAAAAATAAAGCCACTGATAAGCAGATCACCAAAGATATTCCAAGGTAAAATTTTAAAAGAACAGATTAAAAACAGTACGGTAAACGTATCTATAAATTGTGAGGCAAAAGTAGAGAAATTGTTCCGTAACCATAAGTGTTTTCCTTTGGTAAGTTGTTTCCAGAAGTGAAAAATTCTGATGTCTATGAATTGGGCAAATAAATAGGCAATCATTGAAGCTAAAACAGCAAATGGAGACAGGCCAAAGACTTGGTGGAAGGTCTCTTTGCTAACAGGAGAATTGCTTATTGATGGTGATAAATCTGCCACTAGAATAATGATCATTGAAAAAAATGACGCAAAAATCCCTGCAATTACAACTTGGTTAGCTTTTCTTTTTCCATAGATTTCGGATAAAATATCTGTGATTAAAAATGTAATAGGATAGGGTAAAATACCTACAGAAATTTCAAAACGATACCAACCGAATGGTTCCCAATAAAAAAATTTTTGAAAGATCAAATTAGAGGTCACTAAAGAAGCAATAAATAATGCTGCTAGAATTAAATAGATCGAATTTGCCAATTGTTTGTCTTTCACTGTCATCCAACAAATTTACTAAATATTCTTTCACTTTTTGATAAGTTATGTGTTACTTAACCGGTCTTTTTTTTGTTTTTTTATGTTTCAAACAAGTGTTGATGCTCTTTTTATTTATACATCTAAATTGAACATCATAAGTGCGATTCGCTTCGAATAAAAATGTTTATTTTTGCGCACAACAAACAACTATAAACTAGCATTAAATGAAAGCATATGTTTTTCCGGGTCAAGGAGCCCAATTTACAGGAATGGGATTGGATTTGTATGAAAATTCTCCACTGGCACAAGAATACTTTGAAAAAGCAAATGATATTTTAGGATTCTCGATAACAGATATTATGTTTGAAGGAACCGCTGATCAATTAAAACAAACAAAAGTTACACAACCCGCAATTTTTCTTCATTCTGTTATTCTAGCAAAAGTTTTAGGAGATTCTTTTCAGCCAGAAATGGTAGCGGGACATTCTTTAGGAGAACTTTCTGCGCTGGTTGCTAATGATGTTTTATCTTTTGAAGACGGATTAACCTTGGTTTCAAAAAGAGCGTTGGCAATGCAAAAAGCATGTGAAAGTAAACCTTCAACCATGGCTGCAGTTCTTGGATTGGAAGATGGTATTGTAGAAGAAACTTGTGCTGAAATAGAAGGCGTTGTAGTGGCAGCAAATTACAACTGTCCAGGTCAATTGGTAATTTCTGGTGAGTTTTTTGCAGTTGAAAAGGCTTGCGAGGTTTTAACAGAAAAAGGAGCAAGAAGAGCCTTGTTATTACCAGTTGGAGGTGCATTTCATTCTCCCATGATGGAGCCAGCTAGAGAAGAATTAGCGGCTGCCATTGAAGCAACTGAATTTAGAAATCCTTCCTGCCCTGTATATCAGAATGTAACAGCAAGCGCTGTTGTTAATCCAGAGGAGATAAAGAAAAATTTAATACTTCAGTTAACAGCACCTGTCAAGTGGACACAGTCTATACAGGCTATGATAGCCGACGGAGGCACCGAATTTATTGAGGTTGGACCTGGTAAGGTTTTACAAGGTTTGATGCGAAAAATCGACAGAAGTGTTACTGCAACTGGGGCTTCATTGCCTGAATAGTTAAAAAAGCAACTACTAAAAAATCCCGTTGAATAGCAGCGGGATTTTTTTGTTAAGATTTGTTTTGCTGTTGCCATTTCCAGGCAGCTTCAAGGGCTTCTTCTAAAGTTTTTTCTGTCTTCCAGTTTAATTCTTTGTTGGCAATTGTTGTATCTGCATAGGCAGCGGTAATATCGCCTTCACGTCGGCCAACAATTTTGTAGTTTAAAGGTTCTCCTGTTATTTTTTCAAAAGTTTTAATCACATCTAAAACCGAACTCCCCTTGCCTGTACCCACATTAAAAAACTCAAAATTTTCTTTATTAGTCTTATTAATTAATCTCTTTAAAGCAGCAATGTGCGCTTTTGCTAGATCTAGCACATGAATATAATCGCGAACAGCAGTCCCATCTTCAGTGTCGTAATCATCGCCAAAAACTGAAAGTTCTTTGCGAATTCCTGCAGCTGTTTGTGTCACATATGGAATTAAATTTTGTGGAATTCCTATGGGTAATTCACCGATTTTAATAGAAGGATGAGCTCCAATAGGATTGAAGTATCTAAGTGCAATACTGTTTAGATTGTATGCTTTACAGGCGTCTTTTATTATTTCTTCACCAATTTGCTTGGTATTGCCATAAACAGATTCAGCTTTTTTTACAGGGGCCTTTTCTGTAATTGGGAGTTCATCTGCTTGTCCATATACTGTACAAGAGGAAGAGAAGATAAAGTAATCTAATTTTCGATCTCTCATTTCCTCCAAGAGATACACCAAAGAACCAATGTTATTTTCATAATAGTCTAATGGCTTTTGCATACTCTCACCAACAGCTTTAAAAGCTGCAAAATGAATGATTCCATCAATTTTATTCGTGTCGAAAAAGTTTTTAACTTCCTCTTTTTTTCTCAAATCAATTTGATAAAAGGTTGGTTTTTTTCCTGTTATTTCTGTAATCTTATCTAAAACACCAATGGAGGTATTTGATAAATTGTCAATAATTACTACTTCAAAACCTTCGTTTTGTAGTTCTACTACCGTATGAGAACCTATGAAGCCAAGTCCTCCTGTTACAAGTATTCTTTTCATAGTTTTTTTTAGTTTACAAAATCTAAAATTGTTTTTGTAATGTGGGTTAATTGCTCGTTGTCTAACTCTGTATGCATTGGTAAAGAAATGACTGTTTTTATTAAGGCATTGGTTACAGGGAAATCATGTTCATTGTATCGAGAATCTGCGTATGCTTTTTGAGCGTGCAAGGCTACAGGATAATAAATTGCATTTGGAATTCCATTTTCTAATAAATGTTTGTGGAGATCATCTCTTTTCCCATTTGTGATTTGTAAGGTATATTGATGAAAAACGTGGCAGTCACAAATCTCACAAATTTCTTTGCACTGAGTAGTTGCATTTGATTTCGTAGTGGGTGTGATAATATTAGGGTTGTTTGAAAAAGCATTGTTGTAAAAACGTGCAGCAGTTCTTCTAGCGTTACAATAGGTGTCTAAATGGGGTAATTTTGCTTTTAGGACCCCTGCTTGAATTGAATCTAAACGAGAGTTTACTCCAACGACATCATGGTAGTACCGTGTATACATTCCGTGATTTACAATCCCTCGAATACGATGAGCCAATTCGTCATCATTTGT
>JABAZI010000004.1 GCA_018608545.1 Polaribacter sp. | reverse complement strand
TAGTGAACTTCGATGGATCAGCAACACTTTCAGGTGAATTAACAATTAACTCGGATGCAAGATTAAAATCTAATATTATTTCTTTAGGAAGCACACTTGCTAAATTACTAATGATTGATGGAAAGAGTTATACAATGAAGACAAACGAATCTAAGTCTAAAATAGGACTACTCGCACAAGATGTTCAAAAAGCATTTCCAGAATTGGTAAAAACTACAAATAATGAAGACAAAACATTGTCTGTAAATTATCAAGGGCTGATTCCTGTACTAATTAACGCGATCAAGGAACAACAAAAACAAATTGATGAGCTAAAAAAGCGTATAAGATAAAACCAACTATATATTAATTAACTTCCAACCCTGCTTAAATTTTAGCAGGGTTGTCATTTTAACCAATAGATCAGTCCATAATGAAGAAAATAATATCATTACTTATTTATTTCTCTATTTATAATATAAGCGCACAAATTACGTTCAATACGATGCCATCAGACAAACAGCTAGTTGCTAGAGACCTTCAAACGAATTTAGGTATAGTGTCAATTAATGGAGAAGTAAACTTAGGAGATAATTACAACCTTGAGTATGACTCCTGGGGCTCCGGAGAACCAAATAACGCTCCAGCTCCAGAAGATGCTGCAGAAATCATAAATTCTTCAGGAGAATGGAATGACGCAAACGCATCTGAGACAAGATCCTCTTATGTTGAATTCAACGGAATTATAAACTCCTTATCTAATTTTATTTATTTGGGACAATATAATGGGCACTCCTATTTTAAAAATCCGTCTCAATTAAACTGGGAAGAAGCTAAACTAGCAGCGGAAAATGCTGGAGGTTATTTATCATCACATCACACAGCGGAGGAAAATTCAGCAGTAGCAGCTTTTGATTATTTTAGAGGTTGGATTGGACTTTACCATGACGCTAGTGCTAGTAATTACAGCGAGCCATCTCTGGGTTGGAAATGGGTGACTCCTATTGCCTTCAATAACGACCCCTTTTCGTCAATTAATGTCGAGTTACTAAGAAATGGCACCCTTCAGCAAACCTACACCCAAAACCTAAGCTATGAAAATCAAATCGCTCCCTTTTCATTTGATATTAACATTACGGCTGAACTTGCAAAATACCGCATAAAAATATATACAGTGTACAATGGCTCGGAAGAACTAGTCAAGGATATTGATGATATTGTTGCTGGGGATGTTTTTGTGATTCAAGGACAGTCTAATGCGGCGGCGGTTATGTATAATGGAAGTGCGAGTGGTTATCAAAGTGATTATATAAGAGTTTATTCAGGGGGGAATATCAGCTCTTCAGGATTATTGTCTAACGATTCATGGTACTATGGTCAAGGGGATGGAAATGAAAACTCAAGTGGAAATACAGGGCAATGGGGTTTGGTTTTAGCAAAGAAATTAGTAGATGAGTTTAATATTCCGATTGCCATTTTTAATGGTGCGCATGGAGGTCAACCCATAAGCTTTTTTCAAGCGCCAACGGATTACAGCTCATCCACAAATTCAAACTATGGAAGACTTTACTACAGATTAACAAAAAACGGACTCAAAAATGCCGTTCGTGGTATATTATGGTCTCAAGGTGAAGCCGATTCTTTTACGAATGGCTTATCTACAGATCAATATAAAAATGCTTTCATAAACCTTAAAGATGCTTGGTACTCCGATTTCACAAACTTAAGTAACGTGTATATCTTTCAAACTAGAGATTGTAATTGTGGTACAAGTTCTAGTGGTCGACTTTTGATCAAAGAAGCCCAAAGAATTTTAGCGCTAGAAAATGAAGACATCTTTATCATGCCTACCGCTGGAATTACATCGCATTCAGATTACTGTCATTTTCCTTTTGTAAAAGGATATGAAAGTTTTGCAAACAGAATATATAAGCCCCTCACAAGAGATCTTTATCAAAAAACTTATTCTGAAGAAATAGATGCTCCAATGATTTTGTCTGCAGCACTTACGAATCAACAAACCTTGGTCGTGGAAACCTCCTCGGCGGGTTTAATGACTAATACAACCAATACAAGTCAGCTTTTAAGTAAAGTTTCGAGCGATTTTATTCTATCCAATGCCAACGGAGTTGGAGTCTCTTCTTTTGAAATTCAGGGAAGCTCTATCGTTTTTAATTTAAATGGTGATCCTGGCTCTAGTCCATCAATTTCATTTTTGGGACAATATGCAGGAATAGAAAATAATATAACAAACACAAATGGTTTGGAGTTAGTCTGTTTCAGTAATTTCCCAATTACAGGGGGGAGTGGTAATGAAACTGGAAGCATTTCAGAGGATGCAGATAAAAAATCTGCACTTGTTTTTGTAGAGAACGGTTCAGGAACTCCTGCTTCTGGTAGAACTTATACCTCTTCAGTTAGAGGCGCTTCACGTAATGGAAACGGAAACGCTAATGGTGCCTTTGGAAACATTGGAGACTGGAGTGTTGACCTTATAGTCTCAGAAAAATCTCCAGGTCAAGCTGCTGGAGATTTCGGAAATTTCTCAGAGTCTGGTCACCCGCTTTATAATTTAGGAGATGGTAATCAGTCTATGTTATCTACAGGCTTCGGCGCACTTGGTTGGGGATCTTTTGGAGCCAATGCTTACAACAGGTCTTCCGGTCTTGGTTCTGTAGCAATGGGATTCAATACAATAGCGGGGCCGCAAGACAGTCAAGCTGGTGGAATTGATGGTGGAAATGTAGGTCAATTCTCTGCGGGTTATGCATCTAGAGCAATTGGAAATATATCTACAGCCACAGGCTTTAGAAATACGGCTTCTGGAGGCTCTTCTGTAGCTATGGGTAATTATAACTATGCCACTGGCGATGCAACTATCGCACTTGGAAAAGAAAATTGGGCACAAGGCGCAAGTACTATAGCGATTGGTTTTAAAAACCATGCTGCTGGAGCAGGGTCTGTTGCCTTAGGACAAGAAAATCTTGCCTGGGGAACTACAAATTTTACAGCTGGATACCAAAATATTGCAGGCGATACAAATGCAACTGTGGGCACTGCAGGAAGTGCTACAGCGATGGGAACTAGCACTACGGCCTCAGGAAGGAGTTCGTTTTCAGCGAATAAAAACACCACAGCTAGCAACCAAGCATCTGCCGCGTTAGGACTATCTACAACAGCTGATAATTTTGGAATGCTTGCTATTGGAGTTAATAATTCTGCAGGGCTAGGAGATACGACTATTGATCCCGATAATATTGGAGGATATTACCATGTCAATGGAGAATATATTGGAGATCCGGGAGTTGCATTTGTAATAGGAAACGGAGACTTAAATTCAACTAACGGTCTTGCAGGCGACAATCCTTCAAATGCATTTATAGTTAACTACGATGGTTCAGCAACACTTTCAGGCGACTTAACACTCAACTCGGATGCAAGATTAAAATCTAATATTATTTCTTTGGGAAGCACGCTTGCTAAATTACTAATGATTGATGGAAAGAGTTATACAATGAAGTCAAACGAATCTAAGTCTAAAATTGGACTGCTCGCTCAAGATGTTCAAAAAGCATTTCCAGAATTGGTAAAAACTACAAATAATGAAGACAAAACATTGTCTGTAAATTATCAAGGGCTGATTCCTGTTCTCATAAATGCAATCAAGGAACAACAAAAGCAAATTAAAGAACTTAAAAAATTAATAGGGAATAATTAATCCTCTAGAAAATAACTTTTATAAAAATTACAACTAGTTAAGAATTATAATGAAATTAAGTACCTTTCTTATATTAATTCATTTTATGAATTCACAAGCGACTGAAATTCATAATTCAATTGACATAGACATAGAAGCATCTTATTCAAAATCAATACTACATAAATCAACAAATCAAAAAATAGACAGAGACCTACTCATTTCAATAATTTTACATTCTAAATGGAGTGATTTTAATTCAATTATAAAAATGTCCAATAATGAATTAAAAGAATTTTTAAACACAGAGCTTCGTAAACGAACGAACGAAACCGATTATGATCTGAACAGCAAAACAAACCTTGAGTTATCTTCTTTTTGTTTGCTATATACCTTTTTAAAAACAGCAGCCATTAGAACTGAAAGTGAACTAAAAGATATGTCTTTTTTAGAACTAAGAAACAGCTTGATTATTGAAAATACAAAAAATTTAGAACTAAATATATCTACCCTTCAAACTTTAAGCACAAAAAAACTTGTTCAGTTGGGCTACAGCTGGTACCTCCCAAAAACATATAAATCTTTAATCAATTTTGATGTTCTTGGAAATT
>JABAZI010000078.1 GCA_018608545.1 Polaribacter sp. | reverse complement strand
GAGAAGCGTCCTTTAATACTTCTAATTCATGGCGGTAGTTTTACAGGTGGCACTAGAGAAAGTATGACCTATCACTCTAAGGAATTGTCCAAGAGAGGGTTTGTGGTAGCTACAATTAGCTATCGTCTTGGCTATAATCGTGAAGTTTTTGGAAATATTCAAAAAGCAGTTTACAGAGCCCAACAAGATGCCAATACAGCGCTCAGGTATTTTGTAAGTCAAAAAGAAAAACTTAAAATTGATATGTCATGGGTGTTTATTGGGGGATCCAGTGCAGGGGCAATAACTTCATTGTCCACAAGTTATGCAAGTCAAGAAGAATGGAATATAATAGCTCCTCAACTTGAGTCTGATTTAGGCCCTTTAGAATCTTCGGATAATCGTCAAAATGAAATATTTACTATTAAAGGAATTTATAATTTCATGGGAGCTATTCTACCCATTGTTTTTAATTCCGGAGACTTAATCCCTACCATTTCATTTCATGGTGATCTTGACGCCACAGTTCCCATCGGAAAAAGTATGATGACTGGTTTTGGATCTAGACCCATTCATGAAATGCTTATTGAGGCCGGAGTATGTAACGACTTAACAGTTGTCCCTAATGGCGGTCATGGCATATATAGATCTAAAAAAGACGTAGATTTTAGAATTAACCGTGTTGCTTGTTTTTTCAAAAGTTTAATTTGTAATACTTGTGTAGATTTTATGGCTGAGAAAAGTGTCCCATCGACTTGTGCAAATTAGCTTAATGCAAATATTTAAAACTTATAAAAATCAACCATACGATACTAGTTCCTGAAAAAGCAATCCTTGGTTTTAATACATAGCTTTGTCCGAACTTAACTCTTTCCTTCTGGGCGCAAAAATTTACACGTGTTAGTATGTTTTTTGGAAGTAGAAAAAGAAAACCAAAAGCGACTGTTCGTTTAGTTTTCAATTGATTTCATCAAATCTTCTACAAAAAAAAAGAGAATACGAAAGTATTCTCTTTTTTCTATCTGTATAACACAAAATTATTATTTTATTTCATTTCAAAATCTTCCATAAATTTCGTCGTATAGTTTCCTGCAACATAATCTGGATGATCCATTAATTGTCTGTGAAATGGAATGGTTGTTTTAATTCCTTCTATCACAAATTCATCTAAAGCACGTTTCATTTTGTTAATTGCTTCTTCCCTACTTTGAGCTGTTGTAATTAACTTCGCGATCATGGAGTCATAGTTAGGCGGAATCATATAACCTGCATATACATGGGTATCAATTCGAACTCCATGACCTCCTGGAGCATGAAAAGTTGTTATTTTACCTGGAGCGGGTCTGAAATTATTCAAAGGATCTTCTGCATTGATTCTACATTCTATAGAATGCATTTGAGGAAAATAATTTTTTCCAGAAATTGGCACTCCTGCTGCAACTAAAATTTGCTCTCTAATTAAGTCATAATTAACGACTTCCTCTGTAATTGGGTGCTCTACCTGAATACGTGTATTCATTTCCATAAAATAGAAATTTCGATGCTTATCTACCAAAAACTCAACGGTACCTGCTCCTTCATATTTGATAAATTCAGAAGCTTTTACTGCGGCATCTCCCATTCTTTTTCTTAAATCATCGGTCATAAAAGGTGAGGGAGTTTCTTCTGTTAACTTCTGGTGACGACGTTGAACAGAACAATCTCTTTCAGATAAATGACATGCTTTCCCAAAAGAATCTCCAACAATTTGAATTTCTATATGTCTTGGCTCTTCAATGAGCTTTTCCATGTACATATCATTATTTCCAAAGGCTGCTTTAGATTCTTGTCTTGCAGAATCCCAAGCTTCTTTTAAATCTTCTTTTTTCCATACTGCACGCATTCCTTTACCTCCACCTCCTGCAGATGCTTTCAGCATCACAGGGTAACCTGTTTCATTGGCTACTTTAATACAATCTTCAAAATCGATGATAACACCTTCACTTCCTGGAACACATGGAACACCTGCTGCAATCATCGTCGATTTTGCATTCGCCTTGTCTCCCATTTGGTCAATCATTTCTCCAGTAGCACCAATAAACTTGATGTGATGTTCTTCACACAATTTAGAAAACTTGGCATTTTCAGATAAAAAACCATATCCTGGGTGAATTGCATCTGCATTTGTAATCTCTGCGGCTGCAATGATATTAGACATTTTTAAATAAGATTCTGAACTTGGAGCTGGACCAATACAAACTGCTTCATCTGCAAATCTTACATGCAAACTTTCTTCGTCTGCAGTAGAATAAACTGCAACAGTTTTTATTCCCATTTCTCTACAGGTTCTAATAACACGAAGTGCTATTTCACCTCTATTGGCAATTAATATTTTTTTAAACATCTTTATTTTTATTAAATTAGTTAGCTAGCTAATTGGCAACATATAAATAAGAAAAATTTATAGATTGCTAATTAAACTAAGATGGATCTACTAAAAACAAAGGTTGATCAAATTCTACAGGAGAAGAATCGTCTACTAAAACTTTGACAATTTTTCCTGAAATTTCAGATTCAATCTCATTAAATAATTTCATAGCCTCAATAACACAGACAGTATCTCCAACAGAAATCTCTGTACCTACTTCTACAAAGTTAGGTTTATCAGGAGAAGGTTTTCTGTAAAATGTTCCAATAATTGGAGATTTAACAGTAATATATTTAGCATCATCACTCTCAGCTACAGGAGCAGCAACTTCTGAAGCAACTGGTTGCGCCGCTATAGGTGCAACAACTTGTGGCATTGCTCCCATTGGGGCAGTTTGTAAAATAGTTGTTTCTGTTTTACCAGCACCAGTTCTGATCGTAATTTTCACATCTTGCATTTCTAACTTTACCTCGCTAGCGCCAGATTTAGCTACAAATTTGATAAGATTTTGAATTTCTTTAATATCCATACTTCTTATTATTTAATTATTTTACTTGTGTATTATATGCCCATTTTACGTATGCAGCTCCCCATGTGAAACCTCCACCAAATGCAGCAAAAATTATATTATCTCCTTTTTTTAATTGTTGTTCATAATCTGCTAGTAAAAGAGGTAAAGTTGCTGATGTGGTATTTCCATACTTTTGAATATTCATCATTACTTTTTCTGAAGCAACACCGACTCTTTTCGCAGTTGCCTCAATAATTCTTTTATTTGCTTGATGTGGAGCCAACCATTGAATATCTTCTTCTTTGAGTTGATTTCTAGTTAGCATTTTTTCTGCAACATCTGCCATATTAGAAACGGCATATTTAAAAACAGTTTTTCCTTCTTGATAGATAAAATGTTTTTTCTCTTCTACTGTTTTAATCGTTGGTGGCATAATAGATCCTCCTGCTTCTATTCTAAGAAAATCACGTCCAATTCCATCACTTCTCAAGTACTCATCTTGTATTCCCAAACCTTCGTTATTAGGCTCAAATAATGCTGCACCGGCTCCATCTCCAAAAATAATACATGTAGCTCTATCTTTATAATCTACGATTGAAGACATTTTGTCTGCGCCAATCAATAAGACTTTTTTATATCTTCCAGACTCAATGTAGCTAGCTGCATTAGACATTCCATATAAGAAACTTGAACAAGCTGCTTGGAGATCGTAACCAAAAGCATTTATAGATCCAATTTCCGAAGCCACATATGCGGCTGTTGAAGCTACAGGTAAATCTGGAGTTGCTGTGGCTACAATTACAAGGTCTATTTCAGCTGGATTCGTATTTGATTTTTGTAATAAATCCTCAGCTGCTTTTATCGCCATGTATGAGGTTCCTAAGCCTTCTTCTTTTAAAACTCTTCGTTCTTTAATACCCGTTCTGGTGGTAATCCACTCGTCATTAGTATCGACCATCGTTTCTAACTCTTTATTGGTTAGAACGTACTCTGGAACATATTTTCCAACAGCAGTAATTGCTGCAGTAATTTTAATCATAATTTTAGTTATTTTCTATGTAATTACGAACGTCAAAAGTAGTGAAATTAATTTCACTTTTTTAAGTAAAAAACATCAAAAAAGATAACTTTCACCTAAAAAACATAAAAAAACCCTCAATTACGAGGGTTTTTCTATGACTTTTAAAGTTTTTTTTCTAAGCTTCTGCTACGGCAGATTCTAATACTACTTGTCCTCTGTAATATAATTTACCTTCGTGCCAGTGAGCTCTATGGTAAAGGTGTGCTTCTCCGGTTGTAGGATCAGTAGCTATTTGTTGAGAAGCTGCTTTATAATGCGTTCTCCTCTTATCTCTTCTAGTTTTAGATATTTTTCTTTTAGGATGTGCCATTTTATGTCTTTTTTTCTGTTATTAAATTCTTTAATTTATCCCACCTTGGGTCTGTTT
>JABAZI010000065.1 GCA_018608545.1 Polaribacter sp. | reverse complement strand
TTTTCATACGTAATTTAGTGATGAATGAGGACAAAAGTTCTTGTTACATAGGAAAACAGCAAGCTGTAAAGTGGAGGGTTGTTTTTTATGTAAGCCGTTGGCTTTAAAGTAATAAATATAAAAATTCGTTTGATGATGTATATACATAATAAAACTTCCGTTTATTCCCCCAAAAAGGAGGGATAAGCAGATAAAAGTTCTGCATATAAATAAGTTATAAGCCATAAAAGAAAACAAATTAAAAACAATTATAAATTTAAATTATTATGAAAACAACAATTAAAATTGCTGTCATTGTTATGATGGGAATGAGTTTAGGAATTAATGCTCAACAAGAAACAGATGCTTGGTTTAAAATTAATGCAGATAATAATAATGGATATGTCGCTTCCAGAATCTTTCTTAAGAGTCATAATGACTACAGAGGAAGCGGAATATTTACTCTTGGGCAGACCAATAATTGGTTTATAGGCAATCCATATACTGACCACGCAAATAGCTTTATGATTGGAGTTACTAATAAAAGCGAAGGAGAACAAGTGGGCGCGCAGAAGAAATTTGCTAAATTTTATTTGAATAAAGATGGCAAAGTAGGAATTGGAACAACAAGTCCAAGTGCTAAATTATCAGTAAACGGTGGAATTCAGAAACTAACAGATTGGAATGGCGTTGATGGTCGTTGGGATAATTTAATTAAATATGGACATAAAAATGACTTAGAACACTCTGGTAGCCGCAAAAATAGATGGCATGGAATAGACGCTACAATTACAGCAGGCGGTGCTGCATCAAATAAGATGAAATTTAGAGTTTACAGCGGTACTAACGCAGATTTAGCTCCAAAAGATGTTATGACTTTAAATGGTTTAGGTAACGTAGCAATTCATGGTAAATTAGAATCCAAAGAAGTAAAAGTTACTAATACCCCAACTGCTGATTTCGTTTTTGAAAAGGACTATAATTTACCAACTTTAAAATCAATCGAAAAATACATCAAAGAAAAAAAACATTTACCTGAAATTGCCTCAGCTAAAGAAATGGGGAAAAATGGAGTTAATGTTGGTAATTTTCAAATTCAGTTACTTCAAAAAATTGAAGAGTTAACTTTATATACTATTGATCAAGAAAAGAAATTGAAAACTCAAAGAGAAAACTTCGAACAACAGCAAGAAGAAATTAATAGTCAGAAAGAAGAGATTGAAGAACTAAAAAAGCAAAATTCTGAAATTAAAGAATTAAAAGCTTTAGTTCAGAAATTATTAAAGGATAAAAACTAAGCGTAACGGCTTATAACACGGTATATAAAAAATAGCATTATAGAGCTAAAATTAAAGTTTGTTCTTTTCTGCTATTTTGGTATTTAAATTGGAAAAGTATAGCATTTTATTTTGCTACTTTTCATATACAAACACGTTGTAGCCAATTTGAAAACGAAATTAATGAGAAATACTAAAGAGCAAATCATCGGAAGTTGGAAACTGAATAATTTTGAATTAAAAAATTTGACGGTTAAAAAATCTATTTTTCCATATGGAAAAAACCCTGTTGGAATTTTAATTTTCAGCAATGACGGATTTATGTCTGTATCTATAATGACAGATAACAGAACTGATTTTGAAATTGAATCATTGCAAATGGCATCTTCGGAAGAAAAAATAAGTGCAATTGAAACGTATTTGTCATATGCTGGAAAATGGAAATTAGAAAATGATAAAATTTATGTTGAAGTGGTAACCTCTCTGTTGCCTAATTGGAAAAACAAAGAACACTACAGAACATTTCAACTGACCGATGAGGCTCTATCTTTTCAAACCCCTAAAATGAAACAGGGAGACTTTGAAATATTAGTTGAACTGGATTGGATAAAATTATAAAATAAAACTGGCTACAACACGGTGTATAAAACATAGCTAATAAATATGTAACCGAAAGGTTTATGTATATTTAGAAAGTCCGCCAAATTTTTAATTTGGCTTTTAAAAAGAGAAAAATTAACAACAAAATATAAAAATTCGACTCAGTTTATCCGAAAAGTTAGTGTCTTTTTACACGCTACGTTTGATACACAAGTCCGCCGTTGTAGCTAATTAATATGAAGAAAATTAAAAAATATAAAGAAGTCTCTACCCTTTGGATTGAATATAAAAGTGGATTAAAATATTATATTTTAAAAAAGCTGAAAAATGAAGATCTAGCCGATGAATTATCTCATGAGGTATTAATGAAAATTTACAATTCCTGTTGCTCGGGTAATGAAATAAAAAATATTAAATCATGGATGTATCAAATTGCCCACAATACTGTGATTGATTATTTAAAATCAGAAAATAAATTCACAAATGAAGTCACTGAAAAATTCGAATCAGATGAAGATAATACTTATGAAGATGCTGAAAAATTCGTGGAGCCACTTATAAAATTATTACCTGATAAATATGCTCTCCCTCTTTTATTGTCAGATATTGAAGGAATAAACCAAATCGAAGTTTCCAAAAAAATGAATTTGAGTTTAACGGCCACTAAAAGCAGAATTCAACGTGCAAGAAAATTATTAAAAGAGAAAATTATTGAATGTAGCAATTTGGAAATAAATGCCAAAGGAAATCCCATTTCTATAGAAATTAAAGCAGATTGTAAACCGTTGAAAAAAAACAAAAAAAAAAATAATTAATAAATTTTGCGTTTTTTTATATCTTAATTAGTCTTGGTTGTGATTATTAATTTAAAAAACTCGCAAAATGGAAACAATAAAACATTCAAGAAGAACAACATGGAATAAGAATAGAAACTATAGATTGTATTCAGCAACACGATCATTATGTATACAATCATCTAAAGGCATTTTTGGCTCGAATCGTAGATATTGTTGAGACCTTTAATTTCATTAAATAATAATTTAAAAAGCTTCCTAATTAGGTAGCTTTTTTAGTTAAAAAATATTTAATCAATAAATTTTGCGTCTTTTTGTATCTTAATTAGTCTTGGTTATGATATTAAATCTAAAACTAAGAAATAATGAACAATTACGATTTACCAGTAGCAATAATTGGAGGAGGTCCAATAGGTTTGTCTGCAGCAGCACATCTTAAAAAAAGCAAACAACCATTTATTCTTTTTGAACTAGGCAATCAAATTGGTGCCAATATTTTAAAATGGGGACACGTAAGGCTGTTTTCACCATGGGAATATAATATTGACAAGGCGGCAGAAACCTTATTAAGAGAAGCACAAATACCGATTCCAAACAAAACATATGTTCCATATGGAAAGGAAATTATTGAAGAATACTTAAAACCACTGGCCAATTTGACTGGCATTAAAGAGAATATTCATTTGAATTCGAATGTAATCTCTATTGGAAGAAACGGTTTAGATAAAATGAAAGATGATAATAGAGAGGGTCTGCCATTTTCCATTCAAGTAATAGAAAATGGTAAGTTTAAATTGTATAAGGCTAAAGCTATAATTGATGCTACAGGTACCTGGCAAAATCCAAACCCTGTTGGATCTGGAGGGATATTTGCAGTAGGTGAGGTAGAAAATAGAGCTCATATATATTATGGCATGCCTGATATCAATGAAACAGATAACGATAAATATGCCAATAAAACTACCTTAGTTGTGGGTGGAGGACACTCGGCTATTGGAAGCATTTTAGCTTTAAATAGTCTTATAAAAAAATTCCCAAATACAAAGATCCATTGGTTATTAAGAAAGCAGCAAGTTAGTGATGTGTTTGGAGGTCAAGAGGCAGACAAATTTAAGGCTAGAGGGACATTAGGTATTCAAATTGAAAAATTGGTGAAATCTGGGGCAATAAAAATTCATAAACCTGTATATATTCATGAAATTGAAAAAAATAATGGGCAATTAGTAATTAATGGCTTAAAACACAAAGACTCTTTTATATTGCAGGGTATAGATGAAATAATTAGCAGTACTGGCTCTCGTCCCGATTTCAGTTTTTTAAGAGAAATTCGCTTTGATTCAGATGCATCCATTGAAAGCGTTCCTAAGCTGGCTAATTTAATTGATCCAAATATTCATAGCTGTGGTACTGTAAGGCCACATGGGGAAGCAGAATTAAGGCAAAAGGAAAAGGATTTTTATATCGTTGGGATGAAAAGCTATGGACGTGCTCCAACCTTTTTAATGACTACAGGCTATGAGCAAGTAAGATCTATAGTAGCGTTTATGAATGGTGATTTTGATAGTGCAAAACGAGTAGAATTAAATCTGCCAGAAACAGGTGTTTGTAGCTCAGGTATCGGCACAGTAATTAAAGAGGCTAAGGTCAAAATAAAAAGCAGTTGCGCTACAAGTTGCGATGCATAAACTAAAAATTATTTTAATATTCCATTTAATTATGAGTACATTAATTAAAATTAAACGTAGTTGAAAGATTAATAACTAGCTACAACAAAGTACTGTGGTAAAAAACAAGTAAAATCTCATTAATTTTTCACTAAAG
>JABAZI010000086.1:22966-29199 GCA_018608545.1 Polaribacter sp. | reverse complement strand
ATGAAATAAGATGTGTTATGAGTAAAACGAAGTTGGCTACTTTTTGAGAAATTTTATTTTTTTGATAAGCATAAAAAAAACCACTCTTTTAGAGTGGTTTCGAAGATGATTAAAAGGACTAAAAATTAATTAGATGCCTCTTGTTCTAATAAATCAAAAAACTGATTTAATTTAGGCATGATGATAATTTTCGTTCTTCTGTTTTTTGCCATGTTTCCTGGCGTGTCATTTTCAGCTAAAGGAACATATTGACTTCTTCCTGCGGCTATCAGACGATTAGGTTGAACCCCAAATTTATATTGTAAGATTCGTGTAATCGAAGTAGCTCTTAAAGCAGATAAATCCCAGTTGTCTTGAATGATGTTTCTTTTAATTGGACTAGAGTCTGTATGCCCTTCAATCATAACCTCCATTTGCGGTTGATCGTTTATAACTTTAGCGATTTTTTCTAAAACAGTGTAAGCGTTGTCTGTTACATTATAGCTTCCGCTTTTAAACAATAGCTTGTCTGAGATAGATATAAAAACGACTGTTTTTTCAACATTTACTTCAATATCCTCGTCTTGAATTCCGTTTGTTAGGTTTTGAGTTAGGTGGTATTTGATGGCAAGATTTAAGGAATCTTTTTGAGTCATTGCTTCTCTTACACCATTTATATATTTATCTTTTTCACTCAATTGAGAAATAACATTTTTGATATTATCTGAAGAAGATTGGGTTAAAACCGTTAAATTTTCAACTTGCTTTAAAGCAGTTTTTTTATCCTCTTTTAAGGCTTTTACTTGTTCAGTTAAAGAAAATGCTTTGGTATTTTCTTTTTCTTTTTCAATGATACATTTTTGTAGATTAGTTTTTACATTTACTAATTCTGTTTTGGTTTGATCATGTTTTGCTTGCAATGCCACAAATTCTTTTTTTGAAACACAAGAACTTATTGTAACAATGGTTAGAAGCAGTATCGATAATTTTTTCATTTTATAATTATTAAATTCAAAAACAAAATTAATAAAATAGAACTTAATAAAAGATTATATATACATATTTATGAAAGTTTTATACATTATTTTTGTTGTAATATGTCAATGTAATGAACTCAAACAAATTTCTTGTACTTATTAGTGTATTCATTTTATTTTCTTGCTCTAAGCCGGCAAAGGAGGAAAAAATCACCTTAGAAGGTGCTGTCTTTGGGACAACATACAAAATAGTGTATTTAAATACTTCAATAAACTATCAAAAGTCAATAGATAGTTTATTTCTTTTAATGAATACTTCCTTGTCTACCTATATTCCTTCTTCGGATATTTCTAGAATTAATAGCGGAGATACCACGGTAGTTGTAGACGATTTGTTTCTTGAAGTTTTTAAAAAGTCAAAAAGAATCCATAAAGAAACTAACGGATACTTTGATCCAACGGTTGGTAATTTAGTAAATGCGTGGGGGTTTGGACCGAAAAATGAAAAGAGAAATTTAACCGCTACAGAAATACAAGAACTAATGCAATTTGTAGGCTTAGACTTCGTAAAAATTGTTGACAGACAGGTTTTTAAAAAAGAGACTAAAATATATTTAGATTTTAACTCTATTGCGAAAGGGTTTGGAATTGATGTTGTAGCACGTTTTTTAACAAGTAAAAAAATAACGAACTATTTAGTAGAAATAGGAGGGGAAATCCGTGCCAAAGGAACAAAAAACGATAACATTCCATGGCTTATAAAAATAGTTGATCCTACAAATGAAGGGTTGCTACAGAAGTATAAAAGCATAAATTTATCTAATAAATCTATGGCAACATCTGGAAATTACAGGAAGTATAGGTTCACAGAAAACGGACAAAAATTTGTTCATACGATAAATCCAATAACTGGGCAGGCACTTGAAAGTAATTTATTAAGTGCTTCTGTCATAGCCAATTTAGATTGTGCCGATGTAGATGCTTATGCTACCGCTTTTATGGCTATGGGGTTAAAAAAATCTAAAAAATTTTTACAAGAGCATCCTTTAATTGACGGTGTTTTATTATTTATTGATGATGATGGCCGCTTAAAAGAATACAGTACCATAAATAATTGATGAAGGAGACCGTATTTTATTTTTCTTTATAACATACAGGAAGAATTTCATTCTTCATTAAACAAAATCGGTCTAGTTCCTCTGGAGTGATTCTTTGTGTGTAATCAACTTCGTCAACTTTAAAGCCAACAGAACGGAGTTTGTTGAAATAATCGCGACCATATACTCTAACATGATCGTACTGTCCAAATATTTTAGTACGTTCTTCTTTGTCTGTAATAGAAGCGTCTTCAAAAGTGTTTTCTCTAGACATGTCTTGAGGAATTTGAAAAACTCCAAATCCCCCTTTTTTTAAAACTCGAAATAACTCTTGCATTGCCTTTTTATCATCGGGAATGTGTTCTAAGACATGGTTGCAAAAAACAACATCAAATGAATCATCTTTAAAGGGTAAGTTGCAAATATCCGCTTTTACATCTGCAATAGGAGATTCTAGATCTGAAGTAACATAGTCTAAGTTTTTTTGTTTCTTAAAGATTTTTAAAAAGCATTGCTCAGGGGCAATATGTAGGGTTTTTATTTTTTTTGATGAAGTAAAAAATGAAGTCTCATTTTTTAAAAACAACCACATTAATCGATGTCTTTCAAGAGATAGCGTAGAGGGAGAAAGTGCATTTTTTCGCTGTTTTGAATAACCATAAGGTAAAAACTTTCGAAAAGAATTTCCATCTATAGGATCTGTATACGTATCGCCTTTTAGATAGAATGCAATGATTGGCTTTACTAGGTAACTAGCTTTTATCAACCAAGGTCTTGGGATGTTATTTAGTATGTGTTTAAAAATAAGCACTTATTATTATGAATTTACTCTTAATCCGTCCTCTTCATTGGTGACAACTCCTAATGCTTCATGAACATATTTAAAGGTAGATAATAATTCTGGCTTGCCATTTATAATGGCTACATCATGTTCGAAATGGGCAGAGGGTTTGTTATCTAAAGTAGTAATTGTCCAACCGTCATTGTGTTGTCTAATTTTGTGAGTTCCTAAATTAGTCATAGGCTCTATAGCAACGACCATCCCTTCAGCAAATTTTTTCCCTCTTCCTCTTTTTCCGTAATTGGGCATTTCTGGATCTTCGTGCATTTCTCTCCCAAGGCCATGACCGACCAATTCTCTTACAACTCCATAACCGTGATCTTCAGTAAATTTTTGAATCGCATATCCAACATCTCCGACTCTATTTCCTGTTTTAAATTCTCGGATACCAACATACAAACTTTCTCTAGTTATGTCTAAAAGTTTTTTTGTTTCAGCGGCAATTTCTCCAACGGCAAATGTATATGCGTGATCACCATAAAAACCGTTCTTTTTTGCGCCACAATCTATAGAAATAATATCACCCTCTAACAGCGGTTTTTTATTTGGAATACCGTGAACTACCTGAGCATTTGGGCTCATACAAAGTGTATTAGGAAAGTCATAGAGCCCTAAAAAACCAGGAATAGCTCCTTCTGATCTGATAAAATCTTCGGCAAGTTTGTCTAAGTACAAAGTAGAAACTCCTGGTTTTACTTCTTTGGCTAGCATGCCTAATGTTTTTGAGACGATTAATGCACTTTCGCGCATCAATTCTATTTCTTCTCTGTTTTTTATTTGAATCATTTAAAAAAAAGTTGGACGGTAAAGTTACTACATTTTAGAGAACTAAAAGAAAAATTGACTATTTGAAAAAAGAGAAAAACCCTTTCTTTGTATTGTAAGTTGGTTCGCTATTGAAGATAAGTTTGTAGATTTCTGACCATCCTAAAAAACCACCAATATTTCGATCATCAATAAATAAATCTGCATGAATTTTACGACTGTCTTTTTCATCGTAATTTTCTTCTGGAAAATTTTTATTCACAGCATAAAAATCTATTCCGTTTTTTTTACAAAAAAGAACAGCTTCTTCAAGTTTTTCTTCACTTCTGTAGGTCCATAGAATTAAACGATGCCCTTCAGATTGAAGTTTTTTTAAGGTGTCAAAAGCAAAGAGGATTGGTTTCCCAATTTTTGGGTAAGCATCCGCTACGATTGTACCGTCAAAGTCTACTGCAATAATCAATGGATTGTTAGGAATCATTAATTTTCGTATGCGTGTTTATAAGGTTGTTCCGAGATAATTTGAAGCATGTCTTTTTCTAAAGATTCTTTGGCATATTCTACATACCGTCCTATTTCTTTTCCTTGTTTGTAAAAGATAAAAGTAGGAACTCTTATAATGTTAAATCCTTCTTGCAAGTTGTCAGGGGTTTTTTTGTTTCTATTGACAGCGATCAATTCAAGGTTTTTTAATTTAAAACCTGCTTGATCTAATATTTTAAAAAAATGAGGGATTTCTCTTCTGCTGTCCCCACACCAAGTTCCTAAAAAGCCTTTAATTTTAATTCCTTTCAATTTTTCTTTAAGGGAAGTAATTGTCTGTGAATCTGTTTGATATAATTTTTTTTCTTGATCAAACCACTTGCTGTAAGGATTCTCGTTAAAAGAGGCTTTGTTTACAAAGCCTATCAAATCAGCCCCCTTTTTTTTCGTTGCAGTTTGATTTTGTTGCATTTTACATGACAATAGTGTGATTAAAACACTAAATAAAATAATTTTTTTCATTTTTTTTCATAAACTACAATAAAGAATGTTGTGTCATTTCTTCAGGTTGTTTGACACCCATTAAGTCTAATATTGTAGGAGCAATATCTCCCAAGATACCACTTTTTATTGTTTTAATTTCTTTATCAATGAGAATAAAAGGGACAGGATTTGTTGTATGAGCCGTGTTTGGAGATCCATCAGGGTTTATCATTGTTTCACAGTTTCCATGATCTGCAATTAACAGTGTAGAATATCCGTTTTTTAAACCTGTTTCTATAACTTCTTCAACACAAGTATCTACTGCTTCACAAGCTTTGATTGCTGCTTCCATAATACCTGTATGCCCAACCATATCTCCGTTTGCAAAATTTAAACACACAAAATCTGCGGTTCCTTTGTTTAAATCTTCACACAAAGCATTTTTTAATTCGTAGGCACTCATTTCGGGTTGTAAGTCGTAGGTAGCTACTTTTGGGGAGTTTCTTAAAATTCTTGATTCCCCTTCAAAAGGAGCTTCTTGTCCTCCTGAAAAGAAAAAAGTTACATGCGGATACTTTTCGGTTTCCGCGATTCTAATTTGTGTTTTACCCGCTTCTGATAATACCTCACCAATAGTATTTTTAATATTATCTGAATTGTAAATAACATTTATTCCTTTAAAACTTTCATCATATAAAGTAATCGTAGTGAAATAAAGGGCTAATTTTTTCATTCCAAAATCTGGAAAATCGTTTTGAGACAAGGCGTTTGTTAATTCTCTACCTCGATCTGTTCTATAATTAAAGAAAAGAACAACATCTCCTTCTTTTATTTGTGCTTTTGGGGACCCATCTTCATTTGTAATAATGATTGGTTTGTGAAATTCATCTGTAATTCCGGCCTCATAATTCTTTTGTATTGTTGCAATAGCCTCTGTTGTTTTTGTTCCAATTCCATGAACAACCCCGTCATAAGCCTCTTTTACACGCTCCCATCTATTGTCCCTATCCATTGCATAATAACGTCCTGTAACAGAAGCTAATTCTCCTGTACTTTTTTTCATATGTTCTTGGATTTCATTCACAAAATAAGTTCCAGATTTTGGATCGCAATCACGACCATCTGTAAAAGCGTGAAGATATACATTGTCTATTTGGTTTTCGGTTGCAACATCTAACAATCCTTTTAGATGATCTATGTGTGCATGAATTCCACCGTTAGAGAGCAGGCCTAATAAATGAACGTCTTTGTTATTTTCCTTCGCATATTTAAAGGTGTCAAGCAATACTTTTTCCTTGCCCAGAGTTTTTTCTTTTACAGCTTTATTGATACGTGCCAAATTCTGATATACGATTCTACCAGCACCTAGATTCATGTGACCCACTTCAGAGTTTCCCATTTGACCCTCTGGTAATCCTACATGTTTTCCGTCGGTTCTTAATTTTGCATGAGGATATTTTTGATACAATCCATTTATATAAGGTGTTTTGGCGTTGTAAATTGCAGATGCTTTTGGATCTTGAGTAATTCCCCATCCATCTAAAATCATCAATATAACTTTTTTGTTCATTGTGTAAATTTGAGCAGTAAAAATAAGAAAGATTTTTG
>JABAZI010000086.1:0-22866 GCA_018608545.1 Polaribacter sp. | reverse complement strand
CCATTTTGAATTGAACGAGGTCACTAAAAAATTACCCAAACATTTACACAAGTTTGTGGTGAAACAACCCTATGAAGAATATACTGCTCAAAATCAGGCTGTATGGAGATATGTAATGCGAATGAATGTTGATTACTTGCGGAAAGTAGCACACAAATCTTACATGGACGGATTGCATAAAACAGGAATATCCGTTGAAAACATTCCGCATCTATCTGGAATGAATAGAATTTTAAAAGAAATTGGTTGGGCGGCTGTTTCTGTAGATGGTTTTATTCCTCCTAGTGCTTTTATGGAATTTCAAGCGTATAATGTTTTAGTAATCGCTTCTGATATGAGAACGATTCATCACATACAATACACCCCTGCTCCAGATATTATTCATGAAGCTGCGGGTCATGCTCCAATTATTTCTAATCCGGAATATGCAGCATATTTGAGAAGATTTGGAGAAATAGGAAGTAAAGCCATTTCATCTTCTGCCGATTATGAAATGTATGAAGCAATTCGTCTTTTATCTATTTTAAAAGAAGATCCAAATACTTCAGAGAAAGCTGTTAAAGATGCCCAAGAGAAAGTCGAGTACCTTCAAAAAAACATGGGGGAACTATCTGAAATGGCACAAATTAGAAATTTACACTGGTGGACTGTAGAATATGGTTTGATAGGCTCTTTAGAAGCCCCTAAAATTTATGGAGCAGGGTTGCTTTCGTCGATAGGTGAAAGTGCTTTATGCATGGAAGATAATATTAAAAAAGTAGCCTATTCTATAGAAGCTGCTACTGTAAATTTTGACATTACTAAGCCTCAGCCACAATTATTTGTAACTCCTAATTTCGCCTATTTGAGTTCTGTTTTAGAGGACTTTGCAAATACTATGGCGATCAGAAAAGGGGGCTTGAATGGAGTTCAAAAATTAATAAATTCAGGAGCTATTGGAACGATAGAACTGACAACAGGAGTTCAAGTTTCGGGTATTTTTACAAAAGTAATTCATCATAAAAACAATCAGGTAGCCTATTTCCAAACAACAGGTTCTACTGCTTTAGCTAACAGAGATAAAGAATTAATCAGTCATGGAATAACAAGTCACGAAAATGGTTTTGGAAGCCCTATAGGAAAGTTAAAAGGAATTAATTTACCAATAGAAGACATGAGTCCCAGAGATTTAAAAGCTTATGGTATCTATGAAGATGAATTCATGACCCTAGAATTTGAGAGTGGAATTATTGTCAAAGGGAAACCAATTACTGGAACGAGAGATTTAAGAGGTAAGATTTTAATAATTTCTTTAGATCAATGCACTGTCACGTATCATGAAGAGGTTTTATTTCGTTCTGATTGGGGTGTTTACGATATGGTCATTGGTAAAGAAGTTATTTCTGCATTTGGAGGCCCAGCAGACCCAGCTTCTTTTTTAGGGTTAGGAAAGGTGTCAGAAATAAAAACGCATAAAATATCTTATACAAAGAAAGAACAGCTACTAAATGGGTTGTATGAAAAGGTAAAAACAATGCGAGATGAAAAAACGTCCACAGAAATAAAAATAACAGCAATATTTAATCAGTTAAAAAGTCAATTTCAAACCGATTGGTTATTGAATTTAGAATTATATGAATTAGCTTTGCAAAATAATTATTTTATAAAAGATACAATTCTAGAAAAACTAATTGAATTAAAACAAAATGATCGTTACACAAAATTAATTCAAAACGGATTGGTTTTATGTGAAAAACAATAAATTAGTTTGTGTCTATGTAACCTATTAACAAAATCATGGTAGAGGAAATTAAAAAATATTTAGATAAAGGGGCTATTATTTTAGATGTAAGAACCAATCAAGAATGGGATGAAGGCCATACAGAGGGAGCTCAGCATATTGTATTATCAGATATTCCATCTGAAATTGAAAAAATAAAATCTTGGACGAAACCCATTATTGCTGTTTGTAGAAGTGGCGCTAGAAGTGGACAAGCAACACAGTTTTTAGAAAGTAGAGGAATTGATATTATCAACGGTGGTCCATGGCAAAATGTAGATCAATGTTTATAAATCTTAGTCTTTTAGGAGGCTCGTCTGATTTTTTTTCGCCGCTTATTCTTTTTAGAAATTTTTTTGATTTTTCTTCTTGCTGCAAACATTCCTGCTAGTCCTGCACCCACAAATGCACCCATTAATGGGGGGTTAAAATCGTGACCTGTTATGAGGTATTTTACTTGAAAAACGATGATTCCTATTCCAACAGAAAAAATAAATTTTCTCAATTTAGTTTTTGAGTAGTGCGTGTAAATACCACACAATATACCAGTAACTATTGATGTTGCCGTAATTTGGGTTAGAAATAAATCTATGAGACTCGTTCCTCTTGTAGCAAAAATCGAGGTAATAACAATCCCTATAAAAATTCCTGTAAGTATTCCAATTAATATTTTCTGAATCATAGCGAGTGCATCTTTTTCTCACTAAGATACATTTTTTTTAGGTAAAAAGCAATGGATTTTATTTCGACTGCCTCTCTTTTCAAAAAAGACCTTAACAATTCTTTTTTTTACAATTTATTGTGTTTAAAGGAGGTTTTACCTATTTAAAATTCAATAAAAGAAAATTTATTTTTTATGGTTTCTTTTTTCTTGTTTAAATTACGTAAAAATTTTTGATACATTTCTGAGTCTTTATTGAAGGGTTTGTGAGTCAATCCTTTCTGAATTGATGCAACTTCTTTCATGACTAAAGTAGAATTTCCAGTAAGCCAAGTAGCAACAAATTGTTCCCAAATATACTGAATGGCAGTTTTGTTTGGGTGGATCATATCTTCTGCATAAAAACGATAATCTCGCAATTCATCCATCATAATTTCATAAGATGGAAAATAAGACACATTGTTACGATTAAGTATGTTGTGAATTGCTGATATTAAGTGTGCTTTACTTCTTGTATTTTGAACCATTCCCTCTTTTTTGTGTCTTACAGGAGAAATGGTAAAAATGATGTTTATGTTTTTATTGATTGATGATAATAGTGAAATGATTGCTTCTAAACTCTTAGAGACCTCGTCAATAGAAAGTAGTTTTTTTGAAAACTTTTTTTGTGGAATTTTATGACAGTTAGCAACAACGGTATTTGTTTCTATATAGGTATAGACCCATGAGGTACCAAGGGTAATAATAATGTGAGACACCTCTTGAAATTGTTTTTTTGTTGTGTTAATTTTTAAATTTAAGTCCTCTAAAAGCTTTTCTTTGTTTGAAGAACTTACAGTGGAATGTGCATCAAATGAATGCCATTGTTCATCTTGGAATATTAGATCTTCAGCAACATATTTTTTTTCATGAATTACATTTGAAATGAAATTTTCTATTGCTTTTGGATGAAAGAGTATTCCAAATGGGTTTTGATGCATTTGAAATTTAAAATAATTTAATTGATCCCCAATATTTTCCGAAAAACAAGAGCCTAGTAAGAAAATTTTTGAGAGATAACTTATCGGGTTTTTTGTTTCTTTATCTAGTGGAATTTTAGTTTGTAGAATCATATAATAATTTTCTTAGAAACAATAAATTAAAGAACTCCTATTTTAAATAGAAGGATCTAAAGATAAAAAAAAGTGTTAAAGTGATACGATATATTCTTTCGCTTTTTCCAAAGCTTCGGGAATACCTGCAGGATTTTTCCCTCCAGCCGTCGCAAAGAAATTTTGACCACCACCACCACCGTGAATTAGTTTCCCCAGTTCTCTTACTACAGTTCCTGCGTTAAATCCGCGATCATTGACTAGTTCTTTGGAAATATAACAGGTTAACATTGCTTTTTCTTGTGATGGGGCTGTCGCAAATAATAAAAATAAGTTTGTGTAATTTTTTCCTAGGCTAAAAGAAACATTTTTAATTCCGTTTGCATCCAGATCTAATTTTGTAGCTAAGAATTGAACTCCGTTAATTTCTTGCAATTGATTTTTTAATGCTACAGTTAGATTTTGAGCTTTTTCTTCAAGTAAGCGCTCAATCTGTTTTTGTAGTGAAATGTTCTCATTTTGTAATTTTTCAATTGCTTTTGCAGGGTTTTTGGTATTATTTAGCAACGTTTTGATTTCAAATAAAGTGTTGTTATTTTCAAAATAAAAATCTTTAACAGCATCATTTGTGATCGCTTCAATTCTTCTAATTCCTGATGCAACCGCCCCCTCAGATTTAATCTTGAAATGCCAAATATCTCCCGTGTTTTTCACATGTGTTCCGCCACATAATTCAATGGACTGTCCAAATTTAATAGCTCTTACAGTATCTCCATATTTTTCGCCAAATAAAGCCATTGCACCCTCGTCAATTGCTTCTTGCATTGGGATATTTCTTTTTTCTTCCAATGGGAGTTTCCCAGAGATACGAGCATTTACAAAGTGTTCGATTTCATTTAGTTCGTCGGTGGTTACTTTTGAAAAATGAGAAAAATCAAAACGCAAGTATTTAGAATGGACAGCAGAACCTTTTTGCGCTACATGTGTTCCTAAAACCTCTCTTAAAGCTTGGTGAAGCAAATGAGTGGCAGTATGATTACAAGCGGTTCTATACCGCTGTTTGGCGTCTACAACTGCATTTAAAGTTTCGTTTAAATGTCTTGGTAAGTTTTTCGTGAGGTGAATAATTACATTATTCTCCTTTTTCGTATCTATGATATAAACCACATCGCCATTGGGAACTTCGAGATATCCTTTGTCTCCAACTTGTCCACCACCTTCTGGATAAAAAGGAGTTAAATTAAACACGAGTTGATACATTTCTCCGTCTTTTTTAGAGACCACTTTTCTATATCTAGTTAGCTTTACTTTAGATGCTAAAGCATCATACCCTATAAACTCTTCCTCCGTATCATTTATGATAACGGTCCAATCGTCGGTACTCATTTCACTTGCTGCTCTTGATCTGTTTTTTTGTTTTTGAAGTTCAGCTTCAAATCCTTTTTCATCTAGAGTGAGTCCTTTTTCCGATAGAATTAAAGACGTTAAATCGATCGGAAAACCGAAAGTATCATACAATTCAAATGCTTTTTCACCTGAAACTTGGTTTCCCGAAGCATTCTCTATGATTCGATCCAATAAAACCAATCCTTGGTCTAAAGTTCTTAAAAAAGAAGTTTCCTCTTCTTTAATTACATTCTCTATGAGTTGTTTTTGAGCTTTTAATTCTGGAAAAGCAGCTCCCATTTTTTCACTTAAAACACCGACCAATCTGTGTATAAATGGTTCTTTTTTATTGAGAAAAGTAAAGCCATAACGAACCGCTCTTCTTAAGATTCTTCTGATCACATACCCTGCCCCATTGTTACTAGGTAATTGACCATCTGCAATAGAAAATGCAACCGCTCTCACATGATCAGAAATGACACGAATTGCAATATCTTGTTTTAAATTTTCACCATATTTTACATCAGTGATGGTTTCAATTTCTCTGATGATTGGAGTAAAAATATCGGTATCATAATTAGATTTTACATCTTGCAATACCATGCACAAACGTTCAAATCCCATCCCTGTGTCTATGTGTTTGTTGGGAAGTTCTTCTAGCGATCCATTGGCTTTTCGATTGTATTGCATAAAAACCAAGTTCCATATCTCGACAACTTGTGGGTGGTCTTTGTTGACCAATTCTTTCCCGTCAATTTTTGCTTTTTCTTCTGCAGAACGAATGTCTACATGAATTTCAGAACAGGGGCCACAAGGTCCTTGTTCTCCCATTTCCCAAAAATTATCTTTCTTATTTCCTTTTAAAATTCGGTCTTCAGAAATCAATTCTTTCCACAAATCATATGCCTCAGTGTCCATTTTTAAATGGTCATCTTCAGCTCCTTCAAAAACGGTTACATACAAAATGTCTTTATCAATTTTGTAGACCTCAGTTAACAATTCCCATGCCCAAGTAATGGCTTCTTTTTTAAAATAGTCGCCAAAAGACCAGTTTCCTAACATTTCAAATAACGTATGATGATAGGTGTCGTAACCAACTTCTTCTAGGTCATTGTGTTTGCCTGAAACACGTAAACATTTTTGAGAATCCGAGATTCTATTATTTTTCGGTTTCCCATTGTCCAAGAAATATTCTTTAAAAGGTGCCATTCCAGAATTTACAAACATTAAAGTTGGATCATCCTTGGTAACCATTGGGGCTGAAGGCACAATTAAATGTGATTTTTCTTGGAAAAAATTTAAAAAGGTAGCGCGAATATCTTGTGATTTCATAAAAACAGACGTTTCCAATGACTTGGGTTATATTAATTTATTTTTAATAACAACTGCAAAAAAAGCAGATGTAAAACATTTTTGTAAATTTGTAACTTATAGAAAAATATAGTTGAAATATAAAACTCTCTATAATAGCACAAAAATAGTATATTTAGAACAATGGCAAAAGTAAAATATTATTACGATACAGATACTCTCTCATACAGGGAAATTGCTGTAAAAAAGAGTGATTACTACAAGAAAACAGTCTTTGGGATATTTGCAGTACTACTTATTGCTTTTTTTGGATTTATTGGATTTAGTCAGTTTTTAATGTCACCGAATGAAAGAGCTCAAAAAAGAGAACTAGATAATTTAAAGTTGCATTTTGAATTACTCAATAAAAGAATCGATGAAAGTTCATCTATTTTATCGGAATTACAAGAAAGAGACAATTCAATTTACCGGGTTTATTTTGAAGCGAATCCAATACCAGATGAACAACGAAAAGCAGGTTTTGGAGGAGTAAATAGATACAAATACTTAGAGGGATTTGATAATTCTTCTATGATTGAAAGGGCAACAAAAGAGTTAGATGTATTATCAAAACAATTGGTGGTACAATCCAAGTCTTTGGATGAAATTGTCGCATTGGCAAAAAATAAAGAAGAATTACTCGCTTCAATACCAGCCATACAACCTGTTGCTAACAAAGATTTGAAACGAATGGCTTCTGGTTATGGATACCGAATACATCCTATTTATAAAACGAGAAAGTTTCATTGGGGAATGGATTTTTCTGCTCCCAAAGGAACCCCTGTTTATGCCACTGGAAATGGTACAATAGAAAAAGTGAAACGGTCCAGAAGAGGTTATGGAAATCAGGTAAAGATCAACCATGGATTTGGATATGTAACATTTTATGCACATTTACAAAAATACACTGTTCGTAAAAACCAAAAGGTAAAACGAGGCGACTTGATTGGCTATGTAGGAACTTCAGGAACCTCTACAGCACCTCATTTGCATTATGAAGTGATTAAAGGGAAAAGAAAATTAAACCCTGTATATTTTTACTTCAGTGATTTAACTCCAGAAGAATATGATAGAATGTTGGAAATGGCATCGCAAGAAAACCAATCACTAGACTAATGAACATAGAATTACCCGAAAAACAGTATTATAAAATTGGAGAGGTAGCCAGCGCATTTCAAGTAAATACTTCGTTGATTCGTTTTTGGGAAAAAGAGTTTGACATTATCAAACCTAAAAAAAATGCGAAGGGAAATAGGTTGTTTACTTCAAACGATATTGCCAATCTCAAACTTATTTACAATCTAGTAAAAGAAAGAGGCTTTACTTTGGATGGTGCCAAACAAAAACTTAAGAAAAATCCAAAATCGACCATTCATACTCATGAAATTATTAGTAAATTGGAAGCAGTAAAAGCTGCGCTGCTTAAAATTAAAAATAAACTATAAAATTTAATCAAATGTCAAAAAAGTATATAGATTTAGAAACGTTAAAATATATACTGTATGATATTCATAATCTAGAAGGCCTTCTTTCGAGAGATCGATTTAAAGATCATGATATTGCCTCTTTAGATCTTTTCTTAGAATCTGTTAAAGACTTTTCTGATAGAGAGTTGTATCCCTATTTTAAAGAAATGGATGAAACGCCTGCATACCATAAAGATGGAACTGTTATCGTTCATAAACAAGTGGATGTAATGATGAAAAAAGGAGGGGAATTAGGGGTTATTTCTGCCTCTTTTGATTATGAAGATGGCGGTTTGCAGATTCCTTTTATGGCCCATCAGGCTGCGGCATTTATTCTCGATGCAGCAAACAATCACTTGCCGGGTTATGCGGGTTTGACGCAAGGAGCAGCAGAGTTAATTATAGAGTTTGGGAACGAAGAATTAAATACAGCATATGTTCCAAACATGCTCTCCGGAATATGGGGTGGAACCATGTGTTTAACAGAACCTCAAGCAGGAAGTTCTCTATCGGATATCGTTACCAAAGCAACCCCAACAGACGCCGGTTTTTATAAAATATCGGGTCAAAAAATATTTATTTCTGGAGGAGATCATCAATACGCAGAGAACATTGTTCATCTGGTGTTGGCTCGGATAGAAGGAGCACCTAAAGGGACGAAAGGAATTTCTTTGTTCGTTGTCCCAAAGAACAGACCTACATCAGATGGTTCATTGGAATACAACGATGTAATGACGGTTGCTGATTTTCAAAAAATGGGACAACGAGGTTATTGCACCACACATTTAGGGTTTGGAGATTCAGACGATTGTAGAGGATGGTTGGTAGGAGAAGAGAACCGCGGTTTGGCTCAAATGTTTCTGATGATGAATGCAGCTAGAATTGCAGTTGGTAGAGGAGCAGCAGCGATAGCAATGGCAGCCTATAGAACTTCTTTGCACTATGCAAATGAACGACCGCAAGGAAGAAAGCTAACAAGTACCGGAAAGAAAAATCCGTCCGATAAACAAGCTTTAATTATTGAGCATCCAGATGTAAGAAGAATGTTATTGCTTCAGAAAGCTATTGTAGAGGGTTCTTTAAGTTTGGTTTTATTAGCTTCTAAATACCACGATATTATTCATTCTTCTGAGAACCCAGAAGAAAAAGAAAAATACGATCTACTCTTAGAAATAATTATCCCTATTGTTAAAACCTTTCCTTCAGAAGCCGGTTCTACATCCGTAAATAACGGTTTGCAAGTTTTAGGAGGGTATGGTTTCTGTAAGGATTTTTCATTGCAACAATATTACAGAGACATCAGAATTTCTTCCCTATATGAAGGAACAACAGGGATTCAATCCCAAGATTTATTAGCAAGAAAGGTCCCTCTTCAAAATGGAAAAGCACTGGCCTTGTTGGTGGATGAGATGATGCGAACGATTTCACTAGCATCAAACTTTGACGAATTAAAACCCTATGCAGATGAGTTATCAAGTTCATTGCAATTATCTCAAAAAATACTTCAAAAACTAATGCCCTTTGCGATGAAAGGCAATTACGAACGTTACCTGTCTGATGCTAATTTATTTATGGAGTATATGAGTATCGTAGTATTGAGTTGGTTGTGGTTGGAAATGGCTGTAAACTCTAAAGAAAAGATAGCTGCTAATGATTTGAAATATAGCAAAATCTTTTATGAAAGTAAAATTCATACGATGAAGTTTTATTTTAAGTACGAACTTCCAAAGACGCTATCTCTTGCGGAATCCCTAATGAGTGACGAGGTGTTAACGATTAAGGGAGACACAGAATATATCGTATAATGAATATAAAAGAACAGTTTAACTTAGAAGGGAAAGTAGCAATAATTACAGGTTCTAGTAAAGGAATTGGAAAAGCCATTGCAAAAAGTTTCGCAGAAAATGGAGCACAAGTCGTTATATCCAGTAGAAATCAAGAAGCCTGTGATGAAGTTGTAAATGAGTTTGTTTCAGAGGGATTAAAAGCGATCGGAATTGCCTGTCATATTGGAAAAGCAGCGCAACGTAAAAATTTAGTAGATCAAACGATTACCGCTTTTGGAAGGATAGATATTTTGGTGAATAATGCGGCGATCAATCCTTTTTTTGGTCCCGTAGAAGACCTCGACCCTTCAATATTTGATAAAATCATGGAGGTAAATGTGAAGGCTCCTTGGAGTTTGTCTAATTTAGTATTGCCCCATTTAAAAATAAATAAAAAAGGAAGTATTATCAATATTGCCTCCGTAGAAGCATTAACTCCTGGAGCAGGTTTAGGAATTTATAGTACCAGTAAAGCGGCCCTTTTAATGTTGTCTAAAAATCAGGCAAAAGAATGGGGTAAATATGGTGTTCGTGTGAATGCGATTTGCCCAGGTCTAATCAAAACAAAGTTTAGTGCGACCCTTTGGCAAAACGAAAAAATACTAGAAAAAATTCAAAAAGCACTTCCAAGTGGTCGAATGGGAGATCCGGAAGAAATGGTTGGTTTGGCCTGTTTACTTGCTTCTGATGCAGGTGCATACATGACAGGTGGAGTCTATACTGCTGATGGCGGATATATGATTGCTGGATAAAATAAGAAATTATGAACTTCGAATACTCAAAAAAATCAATTGAACTACAACAAAAGTTAACCACTTTTATTGAGCAACACATCGTTCCCATAGAGGAAGATTATATTGCTTTTCATGCCGATAAAAACAATATGTGGCTTCGTTTTCCAGAGATAGAAATATTGAAGAAAAAGGCGAAAGAAGCAGGATTGTGGAATTTGTTTTTACCAAAAGAGTATGGTGCTTTGAGTCCTGGTTTATCGAATCTAGAATATGCACCATTGGCTGAAATCATGGGGAAAAAAATCTGGATTTCAGAAATCTTTAATTGCGCTGCTCCGGATACTGGGAATATGGAGGTTTTGGCCAGATATGGAAATGATGCACAAAAAGAGCAATGGTTAACCCCTTTAATGAATGGAGAAATTCGTTCGGCTTTTTTAATGACCGAACCAGATGTTGCTTCCTCAGATGCAACAAATATTCAAACATCTATTGCATTAGATGGGGATGAATACGTGATTAATGGTAGAAAATGGTGGTCTTCGGGCGCTATGGATCCACATTGTAAATTGGCAATTGTAATGGGTAAAACAGATGTCACCAAATCTAGGCATCAACAGCAGAGTATGATATTGGTTCCGATGGATACACCTGGGTTAGAAATTATCAGACCCCTTTCTGTTTTTGGGTTTTATGATTCTCCAGAAGGACACGCGGAAATTCAATTAACAAATGTTCGTGTACCTATTCAAAATTTAATTTTAGGAGAAGGAAGAGGTTTTGAAATTGCACAAGGCAGATTAGGTCCTGGAAGAATTCATCATTGCATGCGATTGGTAGGAATGGCGCAATATGCATTGGAGGTAATGTCTCAAAGAACACTAGAAAGAGAGACTTTTGGAAAGAAGTTTTATGAGTATAGTAGTATCAGACATGAAATTGCAACATCTCAATGTGAAATTGAGCAAGCAAGACTTTTAACCCTTTCTGCTGCAGATAAAATGGATAAGTTGGGTAATAAAGAAGCAAAGGACCTCATTGCAATGATAAAAATAGTAGCACCAAATATGGCGCTCAATGTCATTGATAGGGCAATGCAAATTTTAGGAGGGAAAGGAGTAGGCCCGGATACCTATTTACCCCATTATTTTGCAATTGCACGAATGCTTCGGTTGGCCGATGGCCCTGATGAAGTTCATATGTATCAATTAGGGAAAAGTTGTATTAAAAAATATGGAAATAATTAATAAATGGGACAGCAGAAAGTTAGAAAAGGAGAGGACTTAAACGCCGTTTTATTAAAAAAATATTTGCAACAAAACAACCTAATCAGTTCTATTGAAAGTGAGTTGTTTGTTGAGCAGTTTACCCATGGATATTCTAACTTAACCTATTTACTGCAAATTGAAAATAAAGAATTTGTCCTAAGAAAACCTCCTATTGGCGCAATCAAAAGAGGGCATGATATGGGGCGTGAATTTAAAGTGCAAAGTAGTTTGGGGACCCATTTTTTAAAGGTTCCTAAAATGTATGCATTTACAGAGGATGAAAGTATCTTGGGAAGTCAATTTTATTTGATGGAGAAAGTATCCGGCATCATTTTAAATTATAAAGAAGCAACCCAACGAACAGTAACTGCGAACGATTACAAAATTATTGCGAATACTTGGTTGGATGTATTAGTAGCGCTTCACCGCACAGACTATAAAGAAATAGGTTTGTCAGATCTAGGAAAACCGAACGGTTATGTAGAAAGACAAGTTTTTAATTGGGGAAAGCAATATTTGAAAGCGACAACTACACCTTATCCGGCAGCAGTAAAGGTCATGGACTGGATGGAAAAGCACCAACCAAAAGCCTATGATCATTGTTTAATTCACAATGATTATAAGTATGATAATGTAGTTTTTAAAGACGATTCGTGGCAAGAAATCACTGCTGTTTTAGATTGGGAGATGGCAACTTTGGGAGACCCTTTGATGGATTTAGGAACTTCTCTAGGATATTGGACGGTAGCTACAGATCATGAATTCGTAAAACAAGGAATTCCGTCACCGACCATTTTTAAAGGGAATCCTAAACGAAGTGAAATTGCAAAAATGTATGCCGAAAAGTCTGGTAGAAGTATCGATAATATTGTCTTTTACTATGTTTTTGGATTGTTTAAAATAGCGGTAATTGCACAGCAAATTTATTATCGATACCAACAAGGTTGGACTACAGACCCTCGTTTTGCCAATTTGAATAAAGCAGCAGAATTGTGTTGTACATTGGCTTTAAAAGCGATTCAAACTAAAAAAATAGATTAGAATTAACCTGATTTATAAATAATTATGGAAGTAAAAAATAAAATAGTCATTGTTACTGGTGCAGGATCAGGAATTGGAAAAGCAACTGCAATTCATTTTGCAAATCATGGAGCGTTGGTTGTGGTTTCTGACTGGAAATCGGAATCTGCAAACCAAGTTGTGGACACCATTGTGAAGCAGGGAGGAAAAGCCATTCAAATTGAAGCAGATGTATCTAGTTTTGAAGCCGTAGAAAATTTAGTTGCTCAAACGGTATTGGAATTTGGAAGGTTGGATGTAATTGTAAACAATGCTGGAATTGGTCCAAATTTACTTAGAACTCATGAGTCTACATTGCAAGATTGGGATCGGGTAATCGCTGTAAATCAGACAGGTGTTTTTTATTGTATGAAAGTAGCATTGGCTCAATTTTTAAAACAAGGAGGAGGTAACATCATCAATATTGCCTCGCTGGCAGGATTGAAAGCATCCCCTAATAATATAAGTTATAGTGCGAGTAAATTTGCGGTGGTTGGAATGACAAAATCTGTAGCTATGGAATATGCGACCAAAAACATTCGTGTAAATGCAGTTTGTCCTGGTTATACAGAATCTGCTTTACTAGACCAGTTAGTCGCAGCTAAACCTGAAATGGATGCTATTTTAAAAAATGTCATTCCAATGAAGCGATTTGGGAAAGCGGAAGAAATTGCAGATGCCGTTGTTTGGTTGGCTTCAGATAACACCAAATTTATTACCGGTCAGACTCTTACTATAGATGGAGGTACTTCTCTTTAAATTTAAAAAGAAAAAAGCAGTATCTATAATGCTGGGTGTTACATAAATGTATATAGTAATAAGCCCCAACCGATCACTAAAAACAAACCCCCAAAAGGAGTTATTGGCCCTAAGAACCTCATTTTTTTATTTCTTGCTGAGGAAAGTACCAACCCATATATTGAAAAAGAAAACAATACCGTTCCGATGATGAATGCCAAAAAGATATACTTATTAATCGCTGCATCCTCTTTCAATTGAAAGCCTAAAACGAGCAATACAATTGCGTGGTATATTTGATATTTCACCCCAGTTTCAAAACTTTTTAATTGTTCAATAGATAATTTTTTCTTCAATAAATGTGCTCCAAAGGCTCCTAAAATGATGGCTGTTGCTCCAAAAAAAGCAGCAAATAACAAAGCGATTTCATTCATGGTTTACAATTTAATATTACGTGTGTGTCGTTTAAGGTACAAAAGATAAAAGTAATCTTTTAAAGTGTGTTGATGAAATATTGGTAGTCTTTAGGGGTGTCGATATCCAATAAATTAACAGAGGCTTGAGGAAATAAAGTTTTATTTTTATTTTTTTGCAGAAATTCTTTTGCTCCTTTATCGCCTTTTATTTTCAATAAATCTTTGACAAATAGCGCAGGAAAAATTGCAGGAACTCCCAATCCGTTCTCATAATTAGAGGCGATTATTTTTTTCTGCTCTTTTAAAAAAAGTTCCATCATTTCATGGAAATAGGCTGCTTTAATTGCTGGTTGATCTGCTAGTAGTATCAAGAGACCATCGAAAGGAGTTTTTTCTTTTTGCAAATGCTTTATTCCTGAAATTATGCTTGAACTTAGTCCAAGTTTATGATTTTTATTAATGATATATTCAACACTTTTAAAATCAACTTTGTGAATTATTTCATTGGCATGAGCACCTAGGATACAGAGCGTTTTAGTACTTTTTATCTTCATTGAAAGATCTACAGTGTGCTGTAAAAGTGTTTTTTCTTGAATGGATAATAATTGTTTTACACGTCCCATCCTCGAAGAAGTGCCAGCGGCTAAAATGAGTGTAACTATGTGCATTTTTTAATTTTGATGAATGTGACCAATAACGGTCTTTAGAGAAGCTGGTTTCTTGTTTTTGATAGTTGCTAAAATTTCCGACAAGATAGAGAGGGCAATTTCTTCTGGTGTTTGTGCTCCTAAGTTTAATCCAGCAGGGGTAAAAATACGTTCTAGAAAGTCTTCTGATATTGAAGAATCGTATTCAAAAAGTTCATTAAACATTTTATCTCGTCTTTTTGCTGCTCCCAAAATACCCAGATATGCGGGTTTTTTATCAACTAGTTTTAACACATATTTTAAATCTTGTACATAGCTGTGGTTCATAATAACGATTCCTGTATTTGAATCGACCCCAGAAAAATCAATGATTTCAGCATCACTGCCAATTACCGAATTTGCTCCTGGGAAATCAACAATACGTTTAGGGTCTTTTAAAGAAGTCACAAGATCTACTTGCCAACCCAATAAAGAAGCCATTTTACATAATTTTACAGCATCGTGTTCTGCACCAATAATTCGTAAATTAAATGCAGGTTCTAGGTGTTGTGTAAATGACAATAAGTTCTTTTTTGTTTTCCTAAGAGAATTTTCAGAAAACGAAAACTGTGCTGAATTTTCAAAGCTTATGATAGAACCAAAAGCACTATTGGATTCCTCTTCTTTTAAAAAGAAAGAGGCTATTTTTACGGGTTTTCTTTTTAAAACAGCATTGATAAATGCCGTATAAAATTCTTCAGAAATAAAAAAAGGTTCAATTAAAATATAAAGGACCCCTTCACATCCTAGTTTATACCGACCATCATAGGTGATTATTTTGGGTTCTTTTTTTTGAAAAACACTGTTACTTCTGTGAAGAATTTCTTTTTCTACACAACCTCCACTCACAGCACCGGTCATTTTATTGTCTTCAGAAATTAGCATTCTAACTCCTGGTTTTCTGTAGGAAGATCCTTCTAAATCAACAACAGTAACCAACACATTTTTTAACCCTTTATTTTGGTTGATACGGGCTTGTAAAACAAGTTCTTTGAGTTCGTGAATCATTATTTATAAACTACATACTACTAAAATACTACTTTTTTTTAAGTTAGGAGCTACAAGATAACATGGAGCAACCAACTTTATTTCTCGCCCATTCGGGTCTTTTTGCAAACCATTTTTCTTGCCCTAATTGTTCGTCGTATGGTCTTTTTATGAGCTGATATAATTCTTCGATTAACGTGTAATTACCCTTTTCAGCCTCCTCTATTGCCATTTGAGACATATAATTTCTAAGAATATATTTTGGGTTTTTAGCATTCATTAATGCTTTCCTTTTTTTGGAGGAAATACCTTCTTTATTCAATCTATCGGAATATTTATCAAACCATAAATTCCATTGATTTTTCACCTCTTTAGAAATTTCACTCGGGCTGTAAAACGCCTCTTTTATGAATTGAAAACCCTCTTTTTCATTTGTGAAATCACTTAATTTTCTGAAGAAAATAGTCATATCCGTTTCAACTAGCTGAAGGTTTTCTTCAAGATTTTGAATCAACTCTACATCGTGATCATCGGCAACTAATAAGCCAATTTTTGATTTCATCATTGCGAGTGATTTTTTTTCAAAATCAATTTTATATTGATTTAAAATGCTTTCTAAAGGTGCTGCCTCTTCAATAATTGGATACAATGCATTTGCCAATTGATACAGATTCCAGAGACCAATAGAGGGTTGGTTTCCATATCGGTAACGTTTATGCTCTTTGTCGGTTGTATTGGGTGTCCAACTATGGTCAAAACCTTCCAACCAGCCATAGGGTCCAAAATCTATTGTTAAGCCCAAAATAGACATATTATCTGTGTTCATGACTCCATGGACAAAACCAATTCGTTGCCAATGAAGAATCAGTTCTAAAGTACGTTCAGCAACTTCTTTGAAAAAATTGATGTAGCTTTTCTTTGAAGGACTTCCTAAATGTGGGAAATGATATGTAATCGTATAGTTTACGAGCGATTTTAAGTTTTTGAGATCTTTTCTAGCAGCAAAAATTTCATAATTTCCAAAGCGTAAAAAACTTGGAGCAACGCGAGAAACAATTGCTCCCTTTTCGTGAGCTGGATTCCCATCATATAAAACATCGCGTAAAACAGTATCGCCAGACAAACTTAAAGACAAAGCCCGCGTTGTTGGAACTCCTAAATGATACATTGCTTCACTGCACAAATACTCTCTAACTGACGATCTCAATACGGCCAAACCATCTGCATTTCTTGAATAAGGAGTTTCGCCTGCGCCTTTTAATTGCACTTTCCAATTTTTATTTTGATGCGTTACTTCAAATAAGTTAATTGCTCTTCCGTCTCCTAATTGCCCAGCCCAATTTCCAAACTGATGCCCTCCATAACACATAGAAAAAGGTTTTGTATTTGGATAGATTTCGTTTCCTGTAAAAATATGTTTAAAAAAGTCTGAGGTAGTTTCTTTTTTAGAAATCCCTAATTCAGCAGCCATTTCTTGAGAGACGTGCAGTACTTCGGGTTTTTTAGGTTGCTTTGGGTTTGTATATGAGTATACTGCTTCAGTAACCTGTCTTCTGGTATTTTCAAGAATTGAATCTGCTGTGTTTTCCGTTAAAAAAGTATTCTTTATTGTAAGTTTCATAAAAATGACAGCCGTTATATTATAGGAATTGCTTTAGAAGTTTTCATTATCGTAATTTATCGAGATGTAATTTTCTCAGTGTAGCTAATTTCGGCTCAATTACAAAAGAGCAATATCCTTGTTGTGTGTTTTCTCTGTAATAATTTTGATGGGCAGCTTCAGCCTCATAAAAAATAGGGATGGCACTAATTTCTGTCGTGATTTTGTGATCATAATACGATTGTATTTGTTTTAAAACCTCGGTCGCAGTTTTTTGTTGCGTCTCTGTATGATAGAAAATAACTGAACGATATTGTGTTCCTACGTCTGCGCCCTGCCGGTTAAGGGTTGTTGGATCATGGGTGGTCATGAAAATGACTAAAAGTTCTTCAAATGAAATGATATTTGCATCAAAACTTACCTGAATTACTTCTGCATGACCCGTTAAACCAGAGCAAATTTCACGATAAGTTGGTTTTCCAGGAGCGTTTCCTCCTGCATAACCAGAAACAACTTTTTTGACTCCTTTTACTTCTTGAAATACTGCTTCAGTACACCAAAAACAGCCCCCTCCAACAGTCATAATTTGTATGTCTTTACTCATTTTTTGTATCCTCTTTTTTTAATTGCATTGCTTCAGAATTAATACAGTAACGCAATCCACTTGGAAGAGGTCCGTCTGGGAAAACATGTCCTAAATGAGCATCACATGAATTGCAAAGTACTTCAACTCTTATCATGCCAAAAGAAACGTCTTTGTGGTATTTTATGGCATTTTCTTGGATCGGTTGGGTAAAACTTGGCCACCCAGAACTTGAGTCAAACTTTATCGTAGAATCAAATAAAGGAGTGTTACAACAAATACAGTTGTACTGCCCTTCATCATAGATACTGCACAAAGCTCCTGAATGAGGTCTCTCTGTTCCTTTCTGTCTTGTAATTCTAAATTGTTCGGTTGTCAATAGCGTTTTCCAGATTGTTTCAGGTTTTTCAACTCTTTTCTCAGGAGTTGGATTTCCCTTTGATGCAAAGTGGAGTACTTCTTTCCATGTTAACATATCTAATGGTTTTAGGATGATGTATTACGAATTCTAAAAATAGAACAATAATTTACAATATTAGATGTAAAAATAATCATACATTTTTTAAAATTGAAATTACCAGGGCAATAACTAAAAAATTAAATTACTTGGGAATATTTTTTTCTGAAAGAAGAATCTTCGGATTAGATTATTTATTTAAAATAAAAATAGTAGTATTGTCTTCTCGGAAGATTTTGAGTTGTGATAGATATGAACATTAACAAAGAGGGTACTGCATTCCAAGAAATATCAAATGCAATTCATGGTTTTAAAAAAATCACCTTGGAAGAAATGAACGCGGTCTCTTTAATGAAGAGAACTGATACAAAGTATATTGTTAATGTTAATTTTCTAGCTCCAATCTTAGAAGATCTTCAAAAAGAATACCAAGTTTTAGAAATAGATAATAGAAGAATTATGAATTATTCTTCGGTATACTTTGATACTCCTGAATTTAAATTTTATTTTGACCATCATAATGGAAAAGTCAATAGAACAAAGATACGGCAACGTAAATATGTAGATTCTGAACTGACTTTTTTAGAAATAAAGCAAAAAAATGGTAAAGGAGAAACGAATAAATCCAGAATAAAAATACCAGATTTTGAATTGGATCTTTCAACAAAATCAAAGGAGTT
Organism: Polaribacter sp.; assembly: GCA_018608545.1. GTDB lineage: Bacteria > Bacteroidota > Bacteroidia > Flavobacteriales > Flavobacteriaceae > Polaribacter. Next base: position 4,119 of record JABAZI010000086.1, on the reverse strand, counting down.
TATTTCTGAAGTCACAGGTCAAAAATTTGATTTACAACCAAGTTTATGGAATAATTTCAAAAGAATAACGCTTGTGAATCTCAAAGACAATGAGAGAGTTACCATCGATTTACATTTAACATATTCAATTGATGATGTCGAAAAAAGCTATGAAAATATTGTTGTAATAGAAGTTAAACAACACAAGTTTGATAGAAAATCTATGATAGTAAAAACATTAAAAAAATACAGATACAATCCCTACAGTATCAGTAAGTATTGTATTGGTATTGTAAATTTATATCAACATTTAAAATATAATTTATTTAAAAGAAAATTACTAAAAATCACTAAAATATCTTTGTAGTTATGGATTTCATGAACATACCACTTTTTGACGAGGACTTTTATAAAATGGCCTTCCTTTTTTTTACCAACCTGTTTTTTCTGACCATTATTATAAGATGGTTTTATTACGGGTCTACGCCTAAAAAAAATTACTTATTTACCTATTATTTAATCGGTCTTATTGTCTTTTTCTTGTGTTTTACGCTTAAAAAATACAAGTTAGATATTGGTTTGGCCATTGGGCTTTTTGCAATATTCGGGATTATTAGATATCGAACAGAGTCGATTCCTATTAAAGAAATGACGTATCTATTTATAGTCATCGGAGTATCCCTCATGAATGCTTTTGTAAATAAAAAAATGAGTTTTGCAGAAATTATTTTTGCCAATTCTGCGATTGTTTTTACGATTGGAATCATAGAAAAAGTATGGAATTTAAACTATGAAATCACAAAAGAAATCGTTTATGAAAACATAGAGAATATCAAGCCAGAAAACTATGAACTTCTCAAGTCTGATATAGAATTGAGAACAGGTATTGCTGTTAACAAAGTAACAGTAGAGAGTATTGATTTTTTAAAAGATACTGCTACAGTCGTCATTTATTATAATATTAAAGACTAAAACATGAAAATATATCACTATCGAATATCAGTTTTTTTATGTTGTCTTTTTGTGTCATCGAGTACCCTATTCTCTCAAGAAATAGATACAAATGATTTTGAATTATGGAGTTCAGTAGGGGTCGCGTATTCTGTAAATGACAACTTTAAAGTTGGGCTTAAAGAACATTTACGACTCAAAGAAAATGCGACGACCACAGATACTTATTTTACAGATTTATCCCTAGAATACGAGCTGTTTACAGATTTTCAAATTGGGGTAGGTCTCAGGCATATTACCAAAAATGATAACAAAGGAAAAAAACAAGGGTTTGAAAATCACTTCAGATATAATATCGATCTTTCTTATAAATATGATTTTAATAGGATTACTGCCTCTCATAGAATTCGCTATCAAAATAAAAATCAATTAGGGCTAAATGAACAAGATGGCGATCTAGTTCCACAAGGAGTACGAATAAAATCAGGATTAAAATATGACTTTAAAAATTCGCCATTAGAATCCTCTTTTTCTTTAGAGATATTTAATAAGTTTAACAAAAATGATGCATTTCGCATACAAAACTATAAAACAAGTAAATATAGGTTAACCTATGGGTTAAGTTATAAATTGGAAAAGATTGGGAAGTTCAAGGTTTTTTATCGTCGAGAAAACAACATCCTTGAAACACTCCCTAAAAACGTAGACATCATGGGATTGAATTATGTGTATTCAATCAATTAAAAAGGGGGGTTATTTTTGTCTAAAATAGATGGTTATTGGTGTTCCTGTAAAATTGTAGGTTTCTCTCAATTTGTTTTCTATAAAACGCTTATAAGGCTCTCTTACATATTGAGGTAAGTTACAAAAAAAGGCAAATTGAGGAGTAGGAGTAGGCAACTGCATGCAGTATTTTATTTTTACAAATTTTCCTTTTGTAGCCGGAGGTGGATAACTTTTTACAATGTCTAACATGGCATCATTCAGCTTGCTTGTTGGGATCTTGTTTTTTCTATTTTCGAAAACATCCACAGCAGTTTCTATCGCTTTAAATAAGCGTTGTTTTGTAAGAGCAGAAATAAATATGATTGGAACATCTGTAAAAGGTTCAATTTGTTTTCGGACCATTGCTTCAAAATCGCGCATGGTGTTGGTTTCCTTTTCAATCAAATCCCATTTATTGATCAGAATAACAACTCCTTTTCTATTTTTTTCTGCCAGCCAAAAAATATTTTGATCTTGTCCTTCAAAACCACGAGTCGCATCAACTACTAAAACAATCACATCAGAATATTCGATAGAACGAACAGCACGCATTACAGAATAAAATTCTAAGTCTTCTTTGACACGAGATTTTTTGCGAATTCCAGCAGTATCTACCAAGTTAAAATCGAATCCAAAACGGTTGTATTTTGTGTCTATAGAGTCTCTGGTCGTCCCAGCAATATTCGTAACAATATTTCTATCTTCTCCAATTAAAGCGTTGATAAAAGATGATTTTCCTGCATTTGGTCTACCAACAACTGCAAATCTTGGCAGTTCTTCTTTTTCTAAATCAACTTCTTCAGGTGCGGGCATTTTCTCTGCCAAAGCATCTAATAAATCTCCAGTTCCACTTCCATTTATGGATGCAATTGTAAAATAATCACCCAAACCTAAATTATAGAACTCAACAGCATCTGGTTCGCGTAGGGCATTATCAACCTTGTTAACAACTGTAAAGATTGGTTTTTTCACCTTTCGTAAAAGTTTTGCAACTTCAGCGTCCATTGGGGTAATTCCGTCTTCAACGTTGACTACAAAAACGATGATATCTGCTTCATCGATGGCAAGATTTACTTGTTTTCTAATTTCTCCTTCAAAGATATCATCAGAACCAACAGAATACCCACCGGTATCGATCACCGAAAATTCTTTTCCATTCCAATCAGACTTCCCATAATGACGGTCTCTTGTAACACCGCTTACAGAATCTACAATAGCTTCTCTTCGCTGAACCAACCTGTTAAAAAGTGTTGACTTCCCTACATTTGGTCTTCCTACAATGGCAACAATACTATTCATTTGAATTAAAAATTTTTGCAAAGATACAATTAATGCTTAAAGCAAAGATGCTAAAAAAGGGAACTCTTTAAAACCACAAAAAGCAGTATTTAATTTTGATTATAACCAAAACGTTTTAACTGGTTTTTATCACTACGCCAGTTTTTATTTACCTTTACATAGAGCTCTATAAATACTTTCTTTTCGAAAAATTTCTCTAAATCTTTTCTAGCTTCTGCACCCACTCTTTTAATAGCAGTTCCTTTATGGCCTATAATGATTCCTTTTTGAGTTTCTCGTTCTACCATGATTACAGATCGAATTCTAACAATGTTTTCTTCTTCTACAAACTCTTCTGTTTCAACTTCTACAGAATACGGAATTTCTTTCTTGTAGTGAATAAGAATTTTTTCTCGAATCTTTTCGTTTACAAAAAAACGTTCTGGTTTGTCTGTTAACTGATCTTTTGGATAATAGGGTGGCGCTTCTGGGAGCAGTGTCACGATTTTTTCGAACAAGCTGTCTACATTAAATTTTTCCAGGGCAGAAATGACAAAAACCAAGGCATTGGGCACTTTTTCTTTCCAATAGTCAACTTTTTGTTCAACCACTTCTTGAGATGAGGTGTCAATTTTATTTAATAATAAGATTACTGGAATTTCACTGTGAATTATTTTTTGAAAGAATGCTTCATTTTTCAATTCTTTTTCACCTACCTCGACCATATAGATTAAAATATCGGCATCATCCAATGCAGATTTTACAAAATCCATCATTGAAGATTGAAGTTCGTAGGCGGGTTTTATAATTCCTGGAGTATCAGAAAAAACAATTTGATAGTCATCATGGTTTACAATTCCTAGGATACGGTGTCTAGTTGTTTGTGCTTTTGCAGTGATGATGGATAGTTTTTCACCGACTAAAGCATTCATTAGTGTAGACTTCCCCACATTTGGATTTCCAATAATATTTACAAAACCTGATTTATGCTCCATGCCGCAAAGATAGTTTCTTTTTAATTTTTAAGCTGAAATTTTAAATGAATTAAAAAAAATCAAATAAAGTTTGGCAAACTCTTTATTTATATGGTATCTTTGCAGTCCAAATCGCGGGATAGAGCAGTAGGTAGCTCGTCGGGCTCATAAC
>JABAZI010000050.1 GCA_018608545.1 Polaribacter sp. | reverse complement strand
ACCCTCTGCTGTTTCTTTCTCCAAAGTGACTGGATGAAAAGTTACCAGAAAGTTCAACTCTGCCAAATTAAACTTAATTGATTTCTCAAATTCTAGTTTTGAAAGTAACTTAATTCGGTTAATATTCTCTATTCCGAGTGCCCCGACATTAAACACCCTTTGCGGCTGTTCTCCCAATTGAATTACTCTATTCTTGTATTCATCAGTTGATGTAAAGTGCAAATGACTCATTTTAGTTATTGAGTGCCTGATGGCCTCATCTATAACCCCTTCAGTAGTTTCCCCCCCATGACAATGTACAATAGGAATTCTAGCCACCATTGCTGCGGTAACTGCTGACAATATCTCATAGCGATCCCCTAGTACTAAAACCCAGTCTGGTCTGGTTCGTTCGTAGAAGTCTGCAAAACCAATCAACCCCAACCCCATACTTTTGGTAACGCCTACCGAGGTGTCTGACGACAACAGCATTTCTACTTTGCCGTCAATCTCAAAGCCATCTTCTTCAATTTGTTGATAAGTCATCCCAAATTCAGGGGACAAGTGCATCCCCGTCACACAAACACTCAATTGAGTTTTTAAATTTGCCTGAATTGCTTTCATCGTCCAATAAAGCAAGCCATATTCAGCCCTTGTTCCTGTAATTACACAAATTTTTATCATATAAAATGACTATTTTCAATGATAGAAAAAGCTTCTACTTCTTGATTCAATGTCTTCCCTAGGTAAGAATCAATAAGCATTGGATTAATTCCAGAGCCTGGCCTCAAAGTTATAAAATCACCTTCACCAATAATGTGTCCTTTCTTGAAATTCTTTTTGAAGTGTAAGCTTTTTCTTACAATAATAATGTTACGCTTTTCAGATTCACTAGGCTCTTTAAACCCGCTTCCTGAAATTGCTAATTCTACATTTCGAATAGATTGCAACATCATTTTTAATTCTTTTGGTTCTAAAGAAGCTAAATGATCAGGACCATCCATGTTTTTGTCCAAGGTAAAATGTTTTTCTATAACCTTAGCTCCTAAAGCAACCGCAGCAATAGGTACTTCAATCCCTAGGGTATGATCTGAATATCCCACCTCAACGCCTAGCTGACTTTTAATATGGAGCATAGCCATTAGATTCACATCTTTCATCGGAGTTGGATACTCGGTATTACAGTGTAAAACAGTAATCATTTGTTTAGTAATCCCATGAGCAACCAAAACATCAACAGCCGCAATTACTTCTTCAAGCCCTGCCATTCCCGTGGAGAGGATAATGGGTTTCCCTTGGCTTGCCACATGGATTAAATAGGGCTTATTGGTTATTTCCCCTGATGGTATTTTGAATAAATCTATTCCTAATTTATCCAAAAAATCGATCGACTCTTCATCGAATCCTGTAGATAAAAATTTAATCCCAAGCTTTTCAGCATAATCCTTTAATTCAAAATGCCACTCGAAAGGCATTTCCAAATTTTTCAACATTTGAAATTGAGAGTCATCTCCACTCTTGCTCTTTTTAATTTGATAGTCCGCTTTTAGAGCGGTTTTTGATACCAAATTTTTCGCTTTAAAGGTCTGAAACTTTACATAATCCGCTCCTGCACGCGCCGCTTCTTCAATTAGTTTCTTAGCTAAATTTATGTCTCCGTTGTGATTTACGCCGGCTTCTGCTATTATGATTACTTTATTTGCCATTATATCATTCTTGCTGGATTTCCAACTATTTTAGAGTTATTGGAAACATCATTTATGATCACTGATCCTGCTCCTATCACTACATCATCTCCAATTTTTACACCCTGCTTTATCACTGTATTTGCGCCAACGAAGGTTCTCCGGCCTACGCTTACATTCCCAGCCAATACAGCCCCTGGTCCAATATGGGCTGCACGTTTAACGATACATTCGTGTTCGATAATACATCCCGTGTTGAGGATCACATAATCTTCAACCTGTGCTAATGCATTGACTAATGCCCCTCTTGAGATAACTGCTCCGTTCCCAATATGTGCCTTTTTTGATATTGAACTATTATTGCTGATCACTTTTTGTAGTGATTTTTCATGATCAACAACTATTTGAGCTGTTTTTTCCCGGAGTCGATTATTTCCTATTCCGAGTGCATAAGTAACATCGAGTTCCCATCCTTGAAAATCACGGTCTGTTTCACAACCCAAATATTTCAACCCATATGGATTATATGTTAATTCCTTCTGATCCGTGTAAAAATCTAAATTCAACCCCTGCTCAATCAATATTTCTGCCACGACATAAGCATGACCCGAATATCCAATGACCACGATTGCGTTTTTATCTTGCACTGCTTGGAATATTTACAATTCTTTGTTCCAAAAATAAAGCATTTTTCTGATCGTCTTTTTGAAAATCCGCATATAACGATGATTTAAAAATCAACTGCCAAATCGGTCGTGTCATCACACTATTATCATTGGTCTCTTTTAAAAACAAATCCCGATCTTTTTTATTTTCCAACTCAATACACATCAACCAATAATTGGCTTTGGTATTGGGTTGTTCTTCTCGAAAATTTATGCCTCTCGTGGTAAAATAATTTGCATATGCAGTCGCAAGGTTTCGTTTATCCGCTAGAAACAAATCCAATTGCTCTAATTGAGCGCACGCTAAGGCTGCATTTATATTTGGCATCCTGAAATTATATCCCATATCATCATGAACATACTCATAGGGATGCGGCCTTTTCGCAGTTGTCGTCAAATGTTTGGCTTTAGCTCCTAACTCCCAGTCATCCGTGACTATTGCACCACCACCACCACTGGTTATTATCTTATTCCCATTAAAAGAAAAAACACCCAACTTACCAAAGCTCCCTACGGGCCTATTCTTATACTCACTACCCATAGATTCCGCCGCATCTTCTACAATGGGAATATTCCAATTATTACAAACTATAATTAATTCCTCTAAATCAACTGGGAATCCAAAAGTATGCATCGGCATGCATGCCGCAATTTTTTTATTCGTTTTCTTATTGAAACAAAATCCATCTCGGATTTCTCCAAACTCCTCTAAAAAGGTGGCTACCGCCCGAGGAGATAGCCCCATGGTATCAAGGTCTACGTCTATAAAAATGGGTTGGGCACTGTTATATAAAATTGCATTTACAGTTGCTACAAAGGTCAGTGCTTGCGTAAGCACTTCATCTCCATTATTTACTCCCACCAATCTCAAAGCTACTTGGAGTGCTGAGGTCCCATTAACCACAGCTATGGTTTTTGACGTCCCGGATAAATCCGCCATCATTTCCTCAAACTTGTCAACAAAGGGCCCAACAGATGACACATAGGTGGAATCAATAGTTTCCAAAAGATATGACTTTTCGTTACCATTAAATTTGGGTTCATGCAATGGCACAAAATCCTTTCCTGGGAATTGCTCCCGAATAAAATGGATCGTTTCTAAATACTTAGACATTATAAATGTCTGATTTATAAGATTTTAAATTTTCACTATTTCTGAACCAGGTAATGGTTTCCTTTAATCCTTCTTCCAAAGTGTAATTTTGCTGCCAATGGGTAAAAGACTTTAATTTTTCATTAGATCCAAATAACCTAAACACTTCCGACTTTTCTGGCCGCATTCTGATGTCATCTGTTATGATTTTGGCCTTGGGATTGATTTCATTAATCAATATTTGCGCCAGGTCCCCAATAGAAATCTCACTTTGAGTGGCAATGTTGACCTCCTCACCAATTAGCTCCTTGCATTCAGCGATTTTCAAAAACCCATCAATGGTGTCTTTGACGTATAATAAGTCTCTTGTCGGCGTAATATCTCCCAATTTAATTTCTTCCGCACCGTTAAGTAGTTGTGTAATGATGGTTGGGATCACGGCCCTTGCAGACTGCCTAGGCCCAAAAGTATTAAACGGTCTCACGATCGTAATCGGCAAATCTAATGATCTATAAAATGAATCTGCTATGGCGTCCGCACCAATTTTAGAGGCTGAATAAGGAGACTGGGACTGTTTTGCATGTAATTCCGTAATGGGAACAAATTGAGCTGTTCCATATACTTCAGAGGTACTCGTGACCAATACTCTTTCAACCTTATTGTCTCGGGCTGCCTGCAAGATGTTAAGCGTCCCTTTAACATTGGTATCAATATAGGAATCGGGAGAGTGATAACTAAATGGTATTGCGATTAATGCTGCCAAATGATAAACTATATCTATACCTTTCATGGCTTCTCGAACTCCATTTGGATCTCTGATATCCCCTGAAAAAAAATCTATCTTACTTTTTGTTTCGGCCGAAAGAGTATCCAACCAACCATAAGAGTTAAATGAATTGTAGTACACAAAGGCGCATACGCTATATCCTTTAATTACCAAAAATTCTGTAAGATGTGAGCCTATGAAGCCGTCCGCTCCTGTAACGAGTACTTTTTTTATTTTCATGTACCTTAAATTAATCTAATCTTTTATAATGTTGATCTTGGCAGCAATTTTAGAATGAAATTTTTCCATTTAATTTCCCAGTCTGGATCAATTAATGTGTGTTTTTTTTGAAAATTATCCACAGCCTGCAACCTATAAGAATTATTAAACCATTGACTGTCATTATTAATACCTACTAATGTCCTTGCGAGTTCAAAACTATCCTGAAACAATAATCCACAACTGATTAGCTCTTCTATTGCCTTATTATCAGAAGGATAATATTCATGAAGAATCGGAGAACTAAGTGCTATTGTTTTATGG
>JABAZI010000031.1 GCA_018608545.1 Polaribacter sp. | reverse complement strand
TAATTTGGCAAATGACCCTGCATATTTATCTACAGTTAAAGCATTAAGTCAACAATTAGAACAATTCAAAACGACATTTAATTAATTTAAATTATGAAAATTACGAAACAACTTTTTTTTGGCTTATCTCTTTTAGTCCTCACAATATTCGCTTGCAAATCGTATAGTTCAGCTGTTACAGTTAATGCGCCATCAAAGCGGCCTAATATTGTTTTTATTATGGCGGATGATCATGCGGTTAGTGCGATTAGTGCTTATCAGGATTGGTTAGCAGAAATTGCCCCCACTCCAAATATTGATCGGATTGCGAATGAGGGGATGTTAATGACAAGAACTTTTAATACCAATTCTATATGTGGTCCAAGCCGGGCTGCAATTTTAACAGGAAAATATAGTCATGTAAGTGGTTTTTTTAAAAATGAAAAAGGAGGTGATTTTGATGGAAGTCAAATGACATTCCCTAAATTATTTCAAAAATCAGGTTATCAGACCGCTGTTATTGGAAAATGGCATTTAGGGACTAGTCCTACAGGATTTGATTATTCTAAAGTGATGATAAATTGGGGGGGACAAGGAACTTATTTCAATCCAGTATTTTTAGAAAATGGTAAGGATACGATTGTAGAAAAAAAACGCCATTCGACTGCTCAAGTTGCACATGATGCAATGAAGTGGATTGGCGAGGGGCGCGATAAAGACAAACCGTTTATGTTGATGTATCAATTTAAAGCACCTCATCGACCTTGGGAACCTGCAGAAGAATTCAAGGAATTATTTACGGATGGAGACCTTCCACATCCGGCAAACTTTAATGACGACTACAAGGGTCGAAAAGCAGCGAGTGAGCAATGGATGGAAATTGAAAGCCATATGAATCGAAGAGACTTAAAAGTTGCGCCTCCAAAAGGACTTTCAAGACGAGAAGGTAATGCTTATTATTCTTTTGGAAATAAAGGACAGTTTTGGACGCCTAACGATACCCTTCAAGGAGCTGCTTTGAAAAACTGGAAGTACCAGGCTTATATCAAGGACTATTTACGTTGTGTTGCTGGCGTTGATAAAGCGGTAGGGCAGATGTTAGATTACCTTAAAGCAAATGATTTGCTTGACAATACTGTAATTGTATATACGTCTGATCAAGGATTTTACTTGGGTGAGCATGGTTGGTTTGACAAGCGATGGATGTATGAAGAATCATTTAAAATGCCATTTATGATTCGCTACCCTGAACTTATAAAGCCAAAATCTGTGAATTCAGATTTATTACTTAATATAGATTTTGCACCGACCTTACTAGACTTAGCTGGGATTGCTGTTCCTGAAGAAATGCAAGGTACAAGCTTCAAACCCTTATTAGAAGCTAATAAGAAAGTAGCTACTAGAGATGCGGTTTATTATCATTACTATGAATTTCCAAAATGGCATAATGTTCAACCTCATTATGGGGTTAGAACCGACCGATATAAGTTGATTCACTACTATTATAATATGGATGAATGGGAGTTGTTTGATTTGAAAAAAGACCCAAATGAAATGGTGAACTTATATGGCAATTCAGGAACTAAAAAATTGACTCAAAAATTAAAAAATAAAATCAAGGAATTACAAGTTGAGTATAAAGACGACATGTCTCTTGAAGAAATGCGTGCAATGACTGATATTGTAATTGAGCGGGTCTATAATGAAGAGAACATCAATAAACAGTAGTTTTAAATTTAAGAAATGAAAATAAATTTATTTTTTATTTTTTTTATATACTCCATAATGGGGTTTAATGGATATGCTCAAAATTCTGTAGTAGTTATTAAACCGACTTTACGGGTTTATAAAACAATAGACAGTATAGTTCTTAAATTGCACATATATAAGCCTATCAAATTCGACGCCTCTAAAACTTATAATTGTGTAGTGTTTTTTCATGGCGGAGGATGGAATAATGGTAGCCCAAGAGCCTTTAGAAGACAGTCCATGTATTTTGCTTCTAGAGGTATGATTGCTATTTCAGTGGAATACCGATTAAAAAACACCCATGGAACAAGCCCATTTCAAGCTACTGAAGATGCAAAGTCAGCTATCCGATTTGTAAGACAATATGCAAAGGAGCTAAATATAAATCCTAATACGATCACAGCAGGCGGTAGTTCTGCAGGGGGGCATTTAGCAGCCTCTTGTGCGTTACTCCCTAAATTTGACAATCCAAACGAGGATTTAGCCGTTAGTTCAATACCCAATGCTTTAATATTATTAAACCCAGTTCTTGACTTAGGGCCGGGTGCTTATGCACACAAACGTTTTGGAGACCGTTATATAGACTTATCTCCTACGGATAATATTGCATTAGGAGCACCCCCATCAATCATCCTAGTAGGTACTAAAGACCCTATTGTGCCTGTAGAAATGGTAAAATCCTTTAAAGAAAAAATGGAAATTGTAGGAAGTCGATGTGACCTAGTACTTTATAAAGACCAAGTCCATGCTTTTTTCGCAAAAAAACCAATTAAATATTTTATAGAAACGACCCATGAAATTGATAAATTTCTTATTTCTTTGGGATATTTAAACGATTCCCCAACAATTAAAAAACAATACATTAATAACTAAACATGACAATTAAACACAGAAACTATGAAAAAAGTATTATTTATTATCACATTTTTACTCACGTTTTCTTATGTGAATGCGCAAGAAAATAAATTTGCAGCTAAAAGAGCAGCTAAAGCTGTTGCATTCATTTCATCTGAAATGGATTTTACGGATGCGCAAGCGCAGTTTATAGAGGAAACCTTATATAGGAAGTACGCTGGGAACGGCCTTAAAATTAGAGGTAAAGGTCTTTCTAAAGAAGAGAAGAAAGACGTTTATAGAACAGCAGCGTCTGCAGCTAGAAAACTGCTACGCCAAGAATTTTCAAAAGGAGAAGTCCTATCTATTATTAAATTAGAACGTCAAAGTTTTAAAAAATAACGAAATATTACAATTACAAGAGAGGCTGAAATAAATTTCAGCCTCTTTTATTTTACAACAGATTTAGTGAAATTAATACCCTAAGATTAATTTTCATCCTATTATGTCTCTGTTTGCCTTACATCCGTAGGTAGTATTCCAAATTGTATTTTATAACACTTTGTAAAGTATGAAGGAGATGAAAATCCTATCTTGTAGCTAATCTCACTAATAGAATAATCGCTATTTTCTAAAAATTGTTTTGCTTTTTCGAGTCTTATCTTTTTAATAAACTCATTTGCAGTGTTTCCTGTCAGAGCTTTAATTTTTCTATAAAGTTTACTTCTACTAATTAATAATTTATCGGCAAGATTTTCTACATTCAAGGCGGGATCAGTTATGTTTTCATGAATATATTCTAGAATATTAGTAATGAATTGCTTGTCCAGTGAGGTTGTGTTTCTTAATTCTTTATCACTAACTCCATTGTAATATTTATTAAATAATATTTGACGACTACTAATAAGTTGACTTAAGTGGGCCTTAAGGACATCCATATTATAGGGCTTATTTAAATATACATCTGCTCCAGAATCAATCCCTTTAACTCGATCAATTTGCATTCCTTTTGCAGTAAGCATTAGTAAAGGAATGTGGCTTACTCTAATATCATTTTTAATTTCTTGACACATTTCAATACCATCCATTATTGGCATCATGACATCAGATATAACTAAATCAGGGATAAACTTAACAGCCATTAATAGCCCCTCTTTGCCATTATTAGCCGTCTTTACTTTGTATTCCTCTTTAAGTTCATTTTTTAAATAGTTACGTAATTCAGAATTATCCTCTACAATCAATACTGTTTTCTTGTTACGCTCCTTACTATTTGCTGTTTCCAAATTAATTTCAGATTTATTTATTTGCTCATAAATCTCATCGTTTGTTTTCGAGTCAGAATCGGTTTTTGATAAATTTAGATGTGAACTGCCTAAAGGAAGTAGAATCTTAAATTCAGTTCCCTTTTTTTGTTCACTGCGAACTTCAATAATACCCATATGAAGATCAATGAAGTTTTTAACCACTTCAAGGCCTATTCCAGTTCCACCGTAATATTGCTTATCCATTTCGTTTGATTGATAAAATCTAGTAAAAATATGTCCCAAGTCTCTTTTGTTAATTCCAATACCACTATCAAGAATGCTAATTTCAATTCCATAGAAATCCTCTTTACCATTTAACAAAGGAAAATCTATAGGTTGTAAAGGAATCTGAATATTTAAAGAGACCATTCCATCGTCTTTAGTCGCTTTAAATGCATTCGACAAAAGGTTAAATATTATTTTTTCAAGCATCGATGGATCTGCCCATATAAATGTATTTTCCTCCTGACTTTCGACAGAAAGTATGATATTTCTTTGAACTGCTTCTTCTTCAAAATGACTTACAACCTCTTTGACAAACGGAACGATTTTAAATTTTGAAGCATTGATAGACATTTTATTAAATTGAAGTTTTCTAAAATCCATTAATTCATCAATTAATCTAGAAAGACGTTTAGAGTTTTTGTAAATCGTTGCATGCTTCTCTGAGATATCATTAGGAAGTTGTACTGATTTATTTTCTATGATGGCCTCAAGAGGGTTTAGAATAAGTGTAAGTGGGGTTCTAAATTCGTGAGAAATATTTGTGAAAAACTGAATTTTCTTTGCATTTAAAGCCTCGTCTTGAGCCCGCTCTTCCCGTTCTTTTTTGATTTGCTGGCGTTCCTTTAATCGCGCATTAAGAAAGTTGTAAATAATTAATACGGTCGTTAAGGTAATTAGTATAAATATAAATAGGGCCAAGTTGGTTTTCCACCAAGGAGCTAAGATTTTTATTTCTAATGTTCTCGGTGTAT
>JABAZI010000045.1:5868-31281 GCA_018608545.1 Polaribacter sp. | reverse complement strand
GACTTCTCCCGTTAAAGGCATAAATAAATCTGAAACTGTTTTGACAGCTTCAACAGATCCAAAAACTTCTCCTTCTTCAACTGTATCATCTAATGTGTCTACATCTACATATACGATATCACCTAATTCTCCTTGAGCAAAATCAGTAATCCCTATAGTTGCAATGTCATTTTCAATTTTAATCCACTCGTGGTCTTTTGTGTATTTTAAGTCTGTCGGTATATTCATATTTTTATATTTTTAATTTCCTCCTAAGTTGTAAACAATATTAAATCCACCATTAATAGCCTGTCTCGGGAATGTAGTAGATATGGCATATTTAGATGCTTGATGGTTATAGTAAAACGATGCGGTTAAACTACTACTCAATTTGTAATCGGCTGTAAATTTAATTGAAAAAAGTTTTTGACCACCACTAATTTGCTTATTATCTTCTTCTAAAGATCTAATTTGTGTTAAGTTATCTCTTAATGAAACATCTGCACGTAGGTTTATATCTCCTTTTAGAGTTTGTTTTTTTCCTGTGAAACGGGTACTGAACTTGACACTTTTAAACACATAGCCCATTCCTAGTATGTATTCAGTTCCTTTAATATCTGTTAAAGTACTGTTGTTAAAGTTCATGGTTAGCGTTCTGTCTTTTTTTACTTCTCCTCTTAAAGAGAAAGAGTTTTTCATTTTCATATCCAATTTAATTAGAGGTGAAAATTCATCGACTAAAGTAACTGCTGATGCTAACAGTTCTGGTTCATAATTGTTTGCAATATTTGTTGCTCCAAAAGGATTGTCTCTGTCGTATTGTAAGTTGTTTGTAAAACTAGAAACCGTGTAAGAAGATCTATAACCATGTGAAATAATAAAATTACTAAAGTTTTTCTTAAAGAATTTTAAGTTCATAAAACCACTATAACGCAATGACCAATTGGGAATAGGAATATCACTAAACAAACGGGTATTTACTTTATCTGGACTCTTACCGGCATATGCAGCCTGAAAAGCAGGTAATAAAACTTGTTGACTATTTTTTCCAAAACCACTTGATGAAACTCCATTTTCTGAGGCTAATCTATTGGAAATAATACTTCTGTAACGTATTAATTTGTCAAATAAAGCATCTCCATCTGAAAATGCTGTAGAAAACATCGAGTAACTGGTGCTAAAGTTTCCTGTTTCAAAGAAAGGGTTTTCTTCAAATTGATCTTTACCATCAATAAGATCTAACTGTTGAGAAAGATTCCTTGTTTGAATTTTATTCCCTCTAATATCAATGTTTAAATCTTTAATTGGCTTTAAAGTAAATGTGTAATCTAATTTATTATAATGTGTTTTACTAAAGGTTTTGTTGTAGTAATTATCCTCTTGATTTCTTGTTACAAACCAACCATTTTCCAGCGCTTTATTTCTAATATCTACTTGACTTCCAAAGGCAAAAGAAGTAGGAGCTCCTCCTAAAAAACCAATATTTTCTGTATAACCCGGGAGCATCTGACCATTATTTTCTGAATAACTAATTTTTCCCTGTTTTACAGAAGTTAGAACACTAAAAGCTGTCTTTAAGATTTTTTTTCCAATAGGAAGCTTTTTATTTTGAGCTACTTTTCTTGGAGACTGAGACAACCCAGACTTTTTTGTTTTTTTAGAATTTTTACGCTGACTTTTTGTTAAAAGAAATCTTTCAAAACGTAGACTTTTATAAAAACGTTCCAAGCTAATGGTTGTGTTCAAATTGTGTGTATTGGCATTTTGAATAACATTTCCTATGATGTTTTCAGAAGGAACTTCCACGCCATTTTGATTAATCGTGTTTTGGGGAGCTGCTTGCCAATCGAAATCAGCTGTATAAGCATAATCAGCTTTTATAAAATTTAAAAAGGGTATTTTGTCAATAGGCAACTTATAGTTTGTATTTAGCTTTTGATGATAATGTGTTGCTCTTCCAGTATTAAAAAAATCATCAAAGACCTGAATTTCATCATCGTTATTAAACGTATCATAGATATAACTATTTGTTGCATTAAAGTTTAATTGCAATGATTTAGTCAAATCAAATCCAATTGCATAATCCCAATCAAATAAAAATCTACGTTGTTTTAAGGCGGGTTGAGGGGTTAAATCTTTGACTAAATTTCGAGACTGTTGTTCGTTATAATTTCTTTTGATACTTGAATTGATTGCAAAAGATTTTGGAATAGGATTGAAATTAATGTCTTTAATTAATTTCCAGTATTTGCTTTTTAAGATCGAATCACTTTTGAAAAATTCGATGGGCTTAGAAATAAAATTGAAATTATAAGAGGCTGCAGCTCTAACACTTTCATTAATGCGTTTTTTAATATTATAATTTCTTTGAAATTCTTTGTTGTGAGCGTAAGAAACAGCTAAGTTCTCTACATCGTAAAATTTAGGTTTTTTTGTCGAATTAGGATTCCTGTTTTTTCTAACATTTGTAAAACTAATACTCGTTCTTTTTGTGTAGTCTCTAGAAAATTTGCTGTTGTCATTTACACTTAAGGCATCTGCTAGTTTTACGTCTTGATATTGTGGATCGTATTTTGGATCTATATACTTTTCTCCAATATTGTAGCTCATTGGTAATTGAATCCCCCATTTTTTAGGAGTTAAAATCTTTCCTAAATTTAAACTGGTAGCAACGTCATATTCTTTTGTTTCGTTTAAACTACGTTGGTTCACCCTTTCTTCTACATTTCCAAAACCAATGGTAGACATACTCCCAGATAACGATACATTGGCAACATCCGCAAAATTCGCATCTGCATTCACAATGGCCGCCCAACCCCCTTTATTATCGAAACCTGCAGAACGTAATTCATTGAACCAGACTTCTCCACTAATAGGCGATGATGTATTGTTTTTCATCCCTAATACAATCGTATTTAATTGTGCCAAAGTAGGATTTCCTTTTACAGAAAGTGTGTACATGATTTCAGGATCTTGCGCTGTAGAGGTATATAAATCCGTAATTGAAAAATCCAATTGATCTCGCTCTAGTTTTATAGCACCAAAAGTTTCTAAAAAAGCATCTAGATTATTTACTTCGGGCCATATATCTATTGGAGATGTCCCGTTTGATGAAACCTTTAAAGGCAATTCTATTTGATAATAATTATCATTTAAATCGGTCCCTAGTCTTATGATTGCAGAAAAATCATCATCATTTATGGCAAGTGCTCTTTCATTTTTTTGAAGATGCATAAACATTTTTAATTTTTTAAAACGTCGTAAATCGATGCTGATGTTTTTATAAATTGCTCTGGCTTTGTTTGCGGGGAGTTCGTTTACTTTTAAAGTTACAGATTGTTCATTTTGTAATTGAACTGTTGTACTTCCTTGTAATCGCTCTCTTTCTATTCCAGGAGGCTGAATATAACTTCCTTCGTTTTGTTCTATACTGACAACACCTACTTCAAAATCTTTTAATTCGTCGTCATTTAAATCTACTTGATTTATCGATTCGTCTAAAGTTTTGGTGTAGCGTCTCCAATCTCCACGAACCAAATCTAACTCACCAAAACGTAACACGACAGGCATTTTAAAATTGGTTAAAAACATTCTTACAAAACGGATGCTATTAAAGTCTGAAATACCATTTATGGGAGTTCCTCCTCTTATAGGAATTCTAAATTGATACCATTTTGTTTTTTGAGTTGATCCATTCTCTAAAGTAACATCTGTTGTTTTTTCGTCAACAATAAAGTTGTTTCCAACAGTCAAGTCATTTTGATTCATAGAAACCTTATACTCGTAGTAGCTTTCTACGGTATTCATAGTTTGATCTTTGTTGATGTCTTCTACATCTGGATAGGTTGTTGAGGAGGTAGGATAGGGTTCTTTAGATTGGTTTATAGTGGGTGAATTCCCTTCTGTATTGTTGTAATTTTTATATCGGGTAATAATTGAAGCATTAATTGCATCCAACTCACTCCCTCTAAAAAATTGAAAGTTATCTGAAGCGGGATCATTGGGATTTAATTTTTCAAAGTTTGGAATTGTAGCGCTATATTTTGAAAATTCTTCAGTATCAGACAATCCGTCAAAACCAACATCTTGCTTAGATCGAGCTTCCTCCTGTTGATTAAAAGTGTAAATAATTGATGGACTTGTTGGAACTTTCCCCCAAGTTGTTGGGTCTGTATTTAAAGGACCACCAGTTTCTGGCAATCCATTCTCATACATCTTTCGACTATCTTTTAAAATGTCTTCAGAAACATTTCCTAAATGGATATAAATATCACCAATCTGATTTGAAAGGTCTAAGGGATCAATTCCTTGAGGCAAGCCTTCTTCGGTTGTAAGAGAATAATTTTCATAGGGATCCATTACCCAAAACTGAAGATACTCAACGTTTGCTTGGTCGAAATTATTTGTAGTTAGGGGCCTCATAATTCCTCCCCAATTTTGTTGTGGATTTTTAAAAGTTCCATCGTTTTCAACGTCGTTATTATTGGTGTTGAAATTGTAAGAACCTCTTTCTGCAGGGAAATAGGCCAAGTCTAAAGTTCTAATTAAAGAATTTTGTGTAATATCTAACTGTACATTTGGAAATAATTCACTGTAATTAATTTGTCTTGTTTCTGCTCTAGAAAGTTCGTCCGCAGTAATACTTGCGGGAGTATTTCCTAAACCATAAAAAATCTGATCAATATTATACCAAGCAAGTTTTCCTCTTTTATAATTGTAAGATAAATCGTCTTGTTCTCCATTAAAACCTGGAAAATATTTAGGGGTACTTGCTTCATACCAATCTAAAGGAGATAATATACTAATAGGAATTTGAGATGCTTCAAAATCATCTATATAGGTAGTTGCAGCACCTGTAACATCTATTCCGCTGGGAGTTCCAGGAAGAATGTATGCCATATCTGCTCTTACAGATAAATTTGATGGAACGTCTGTATCTATAAAAGGGAGTTTGTTTGCTAATTTTGTAAAGAAAGGAACTTCGGTAGCGTAATTTATGTTTGTCCCAAACATGGTATTATTTATTGGGTCAGAGCCAAAGTTTACCTTGGGGGTAATAGGTCTTTCATTTACGTTTAAAATCGTAGCACCAACAATAAATTTATCTGAAAATTTATGTTCGACATCGACCCCCATAAAAGTTTTACGTTGCTGATTAAATACCGCATTATTTTCTGTAGAAATGTTTATTGGGTTTCCTGAAGATTGTAATCCTGGATCAATAATTTGTACCCGACCTAGTTGATAATCTACGACATAATCTACTCCTTCAACCAACTGCCTTCCTCCAGAACTTACAGTAACAGAACCTCTTGGCACATTGAATGCACCAATCGGAATTCCTCCAGAATTTTCTGATTTAAAATATCCTTTTAAGAAATATTTGTCTTTATTTTGAAAATTATTTTGAATATTAATTTTTGTATTTAAATATAATTCTTTGAATATAAAGGCACCATCTAAGGTTTCATCTAAACCAATATCATTTGCATTTTGTTGTACCAAATCATTTCCAAAAGGCTCTGGCTCTGGAAAAAAGATGAACCCATTTTGAGAATTAACGGTAATCCCTTCTACATAGTCAAAAAATCCGTCAGGAGACTTAAATTGACTTTGATCCAATTGATCTAATTTTAAAATTTGTAGTAATGGCAAATTAGAGATTCCGTCAGTTTTAGCATTTTGTAAAACGTTGGATGGGATTCCTGTTTGATCATCCCTGTATTGAATTTCGAAACGAAAACCGTCCTGTGTCAATGGAAAAGCACCAAGGGCATAAACATTTTTCATCATCAAGCGCCATGTAGGAAAAGCTTCTTCTCCACCAAGACCATCTTCTCTTTTTGTTTTTAAAATTTCACTACGTAATAATTTTACAGCCAAAGCATTAGGAGATTGAATCCCATCGTTTGAAAATTCTCCAACTTTAAAAGAATTTTTAGTACTTCCAGTCACACCACCCGCAACAGTATATTCATAAGCAACGGCTAAAACTTCTCCATCATTTAACCTTCTATTTAAAGAGATAAAACCTAATTGAGCGTTTATTTTGTATTCATTTTGGGTTAATTTTCTAGCATTTTCTAATACAGAATAATCTAAGCCCTCTTCCATATTATATTCTTGCAAGGTGCTATTTACAGAGGAGATACTTCTAATTCCACTAGTTGAAGTTAATAATGCAGCTAGATTATTAGATTCATTTGTAGGAATATTTCCACCACTTGTAGAGGGAGGATTTGTCGGTTGAACTGCTCCTGTTTGATTAACAAAGACCTCATTTTTAGACTCACCAATATCTGCTAAAGCAACAATACTTCTAAAGTCATCCGTACTTGCGTTTCTATTTGTAACCCAAACTTCTATTCTCGTAATATTAGTTTGACTGTTAATTAGAGGGTAGTTTTTTAGAGAATTTGCATAATTATCTATAAAGTATTGTGACAAGAAAAAGTGACGATCATTATCATAATCGGTTGCTTTTAGTTGAAAAGGCTCTACAGAGGCACCTCCTTCAGCAACAACGGTTTTGCTTTCTGAATTTTGTTGAGAAAAAACCGCTGTTACGTTTGTATTCCCAAATTTCAACTGTGTTTTTACACCAAATAAACTTTGAGCCCCATTAATTAGAGCATTTTTAATAGGCATGGAAATATTTCCTGCTTCCAGTCCTTGTAAAATTCCATCTTCGTTATATTCAATATCAGAGAGCGAGGGTGGGACAAACGCCACTTTAACTAAATTCTGAAAATCGAAGGTAGACTGTGTGTCATAATTTGCAGTAAATTCAAGCCGTTCTCCAACTTTAGCTCTGATGCTAGCATTGATTTGTTGGTCAAAGTCAAAAGTGAAACTACTTCTGTTTTCTTCTGATAATTGGGGGTTTTCTGTGTTTTGATAGATAAATCCTAATTTTAAATTTAGATTTCCTGTGGGTGTAAATTTGATCGTATTTCCACCAAAAATTGATTTAAAAAATTCTGAATTTACATAATAGGTTGGCAATAAATCTTTTTGAGCTGCTGAAGCCCCTTTTTTCTTTGGGTTTGTGGCGCTTACTTTGTCTTTAAAGTATTGGGTCATATCCCTTTTTAGACGATATTGAGCATACTCTTTTGGAGAAAGAAAAACAGGTGTTTTTGTGTAGTAATTCCCAATTTTTTCTACAATTACATATTTGTTTAAATCTTTATCAAATATAATTTCTTTATTTGCTAGATAGTCTAGAAACAGCCCTCCTGTTTGATTTTTTTTAAAATTATATTTTAAAATGATACTGTCTTTATTTACAATTACAGAATCTTTTTTCTTTTTTTGAGCATAGGTCGAAGTGTTTGCTAGGAAAGCAACAATAAAAAGAATAAATATATTGTTTAAAAATTTTATCAAATTATTATAAATTCTTTAATGCTAGTTTTATCAAATTTTCAACTGAAGCTTCCGGGTTCTCTTTTAAGATCATAGAAATAACTTTTTCCGATTGTTTTTTATTAAAACCTAAAACATCTAAAGCAGATAACGCTTGATCTTTATTGGTATTGTTTAGAAGTGTAGAAACTTCATCGATCTCAAAAGTCTTTAAAATTTTATCTTTTAGGTCTACAATGACTCTTTGTGCTGTTTTTGCGCCAATCCCTTTTACAGATTGAATAAGCGGAACATTTTCTGATGCAATTGCATGTTGTATCTCCTCTGCAGTCATGGAAGATAACATTGTTCTCGCAATGCTTGGACCCACACCAGAAACAGAGATTAATAATTTAAAAACAGCTCTTTCTGTTTTTGTGATGAACCCAAAAAGAGTATGGGCATCCTCCCTTATCGATAAATGAGTATATAAAAGAACAGCTTCCTCTTCTGGTAAATTAGAAAAAGTGTTAAGAGAAATATGAAGTAAATATCCAACACCGTTACATTCTACAACTATTTCTGTGGGATGTTTCTCTACGAGTCTTCCTCTAATTTGTGTAATCATATGCCTAATTTTTGTCTGTAAAGAAACAATTTTATTTCTTATTTCTTTTTTCTTTTTCTTGTGCATCTACAGCAGCCAAAGCAGCCATATTTACGATCTCATCTACACTAGCCCCCAATTGTAAAATATGAGCAGGTTTACTTAATCCCAGAATAACAGGACCTATCGATTCTGCTTCATGCAATTCTTTTAATAATTTATAGGTGATGTTTGCAGATTCTAAATTTGGGAATATCAATACATTTACTTTTTTACCATTTAGTTTTGAAAATGGAAATTCTTTTGCTAGCATTTCTCGATTAAGGGCAAAATCTGCTTGAAGCTCTCCATCTACTGATAGCTCAGGAAGATAGCGGTGTAAGTAGGAAACTGCTTCACTAATTTTTTTAGAAGTTTCAGAACTTGAAGAACCAAAATTAGAAAAAGAGACCATCGCTATATTTGGTTTTAGACCAAACATCTTTACAAAATTAGCCGCCATTTGTGAAATTTTAACCAAATCTTTAGCTGTAGGATTGATGTTAATAGTGGTGTCTGCTAAAAATAAAGGTCCTTGCTTGGTAAGCATTAGATTTGTGGCTGCAATTTTAGTAATTCCTTTGTCTCTTTTAATAAGTTCTAATATTGGTTTTACAACCGTAGGGTAAGGTCTCGAGTATCCAGTAACTAAAGCATCTGCTTCGCCTACATTGACCATCATTGCAGCAAAATAATTACGCTCTCGCATTAATTTCTTTGCTTCAGAGAGCGTTCGTCCTTTGCGCTGTCTACTTTTCCAGTAGGTCTCTCCAAAGCGTTCTCTTCGCTCAGTTTCCTCATCGGTTTTTGGGTCTATAATAGGAATTTTTGCCGAGAATCCAATTTCTTCCATCAATCCTAAAATAACTTCCTTACGGCCTAATAAAATTGGTTTCCCAAGTTTTTCTTCATGGACTCTTTGAGCAGCTTTTAAGACATCTAAATGATCTGCTTCAGCAAAAACGATGCGTTTTCTTTTACTTTTAGCTCTGTTGTGTAAAAGTCTAATTTCTTTACTTCCAGATCCAGATCTTTCCATGAGTTGCTCTCTGTATCTATCCCAATCTTCAATAGGTTCCATTGCTACGCCAGAATCCATTGCTGCTTTCGCAATTGCTGGAGGAATTTCATAGATTAATCTTGGGTCAAAAGGTTTTGGAATGATATATTCTCTTCCATAGGTTAAACTCACTTCGTCATAAACAATGTTTACTTGTTCTGGAACAGATTTTTTTGCCAGATCAGCCAAAGCATGAACGGCTGCCATTTTCATTTCTTCATTAATTTTTGTCGCCCTAACATCTAAAGCACCTCTAAAAATAAATGGGAACCCAAGGACATTATTTACCTGGTTAGGATGATCAGATCTTCCTGTTGCCATGATAATATCGTTTCTTGTTGCAACAGCAATATCATATTCTATTTCTGGCTCAGGGTTCGCCATTGCAAAAACAATAGGATTCTCTGTCATAGATAAAAGCATTTCTGGCGAAACAATATTCCCTTTAGACAGCCCTATAAAAACATCTGCATTTTGCATTGCTTCATCTAAAGTTTCTAAATCTCTATCTGTTGCAAATTCTGCTTTTTGTGAGGTAAGATTTTCTCTATCTTTTCTAATAACACCTTTACTGTCGCACATTACAACATTTTCTCTTTTTACACCTAACTTTAAATATAAACGTGTACAAGAAATTGCTGCAGCTCCAGCACCATTAACTACAATTTTTACTTTACGAATATCTTTCTCTGTAATATCAATAGCGTTTTTTAATGCAGCTGCAGAAATAATTGCAGTTCCGTGTTGGTCATCGTGCATGACAGGAATATTCAATTCTTCCTTCAGGCGTCTTTCAATTTCAAAGGCTTCAGGAGCTTTAATATCCTCTAAGTTTATTCCACCAAAAGTAGGCGCAATTGCTTTTACAGTTTGGATAAAAGACTCTACATCTGTTGCGTCAACTTCGATATCAAAAACATCAATATCTGCAAAAATTTTAAAAAGTAACCCTTTTCCTTCCATCACAGGTTTTGAGGCTTCTGGGCCAATATCTCCCAAACCTAAAACCGCTGTTCCATTTGAAATTACAGCGACTAAATTTCCTTTAGCTGTATATTTGTAAACATTGTTTTTGTCTTTTGCAATTTCTAAGCAGGGCTCTGCGACCCCCGGAGAATACGCAAGGGCCAAATCGTGCTGAGTGGCATATTTTTTTGTAGGAATGACTTCAATTTTTCCTGGTTTTGGTTTCGCGTGGTACAATAAAGCTTCATGTCGTTTTCTAGAATTGCTCATAAATTGATAATTGCTATTTTATAGTAAACAAATATAGGCTTTTCAAAGAAAGAGCAAATAGATTTTTGATGCTTTTAAAAACTTAAAAGTAGTATTTAAATATTTTTTTTAGTTCCGCTCACTATTTTTAAATGAGATTTGTTTTAGGAATGATTTGTAGAGAAACTCTTTATAAGGAGGGTTTATTTGCAATAAAAACCCTATATTCTGAGTTATATAAGAAAAAATCGCTGTGAAAAAACTATTTCTTCTTTTTGTACTCCTGTTTATACCCATGTCAATTTTAGCTCAAGTAAAAGGTAAAGTAACTGATACAAAAAAAAATCCGTTATCATTTGTAAGTGTTTATTTAGAAAAAACCCTAACAGGGACTACGACCAATGACAATGGAGGATATGTTTTAAAGATTCAAAAAAAAGGAAAACACACAATTATTTTTCAGACTTTAGGGTATCAAACGTTAAAAAAAGAAGTAAACATCACCTCTTTCCCTTTTGAACTAAATGTTGAATTAGAGGAAGAAAATATACAATTAGAGGAAGTTGTAATTTCCACGAAAGACAACCCTGCAAATGCTATTATTAGAAATGTAATTGCCAATAAAGATAAAATTACAGATAAGTTTTCAAAGTATACTGCAAATTTTTACTCTCGTGGGTTGTATAAAATAAAAGAGGCTCCAGAAAAATGGTTAGGTCGATCTCTAGGTGATTTTGGTGGTGGATTGGACTCTACTAGAAGTGGGATTGTGTATCTTTCTGAAACTATTTCTGAAATCACATATCAAAAAAGCCCTACAAAATTTAAAGAAAAAATTACCGCTTCTAAAGTATCAGGAAAAGATAACGGCCCGAGTTTTAACAGAGCAGAAGATGCGAATATCAACTTCTATGAAAATAGTGTTGAGCTTGGAAATGATTTAATTTCTCCACTTTCTTCAAACGCATTTAGCTATTATCGTTTTAAACTCATCGGAACTTTTTATGTCAAAAACGGAAAACTAATCAATAAAATAAAACTACTTCCAAAACGGAAAAATGATCCTGTTTTTAGCGGTAGTATTTACATTGTTGAAGACGATTGGGCTATCTATGGCGCAGATGTTACTGTTACTGGTGCGCAAGTAAACTTTCCAGCAATAGATCTTTTGTCTTTAAAACAAGGTTATAATTATTCAGAAGAAAATGATTCTTGGGTGTTAATCAGCCAAACTATTGAATTTCAAATTAATTTTCTTATGTGGAAGTTTGATGGTAAATTTTCATCCGCTTATTCAAACTATAATTTCACGCCAAAGATTAATATAGGCACATTTTCAAATGAAGTTTTAGCTTTTGCAAAAGAAGCCACTAAAAAAGACGACGTTTACTGGAGGGAAATTCGTCCAGTTCCACTAACAGCAGATGAAGTCAAAGATTATTCAATTAAAGACAGTATTAAACTGGTTCGAAAGTCAAAAAAATATTTAGATTCTATAAATAAAAAGCAAAATAAATTAAATCTGCTTTCGCCAATTACAGGTTATACATTTAGAAATTCTTTTGAAAAATGGTCTTTATATTTTAACGGATTACTAGGTAATTCTGGTTTTAATACCGTACAAGGTTTAAACACTACTTTAGGTTTTAACTATTTTAAAAGATTGAATGATAAGGGAAAATGGTGGAATTCGGGTGTGAAAGCTAACTATAGTTTTTCAGACAAACGCTTAAGACCCACCTTTTTTTTTACTAAAAAGTGGAATAATATTTCTAGACCTCAAATAGGTGTATCTGGAGGAGTTACGACTGCACAATTTAACGGTAGAGAACCAATTTCTGGTTTAGACAATACAATTAGATCGTTATATTTAAGAGATAATTATTTCAAAATTTACGAAAAAGAGTTTGCAAAAATCACCTATTCAGAAGAAATTAAAAATGGAATTTTCTTTTCAACATCTTTAGAGTACACAAATAGAAAGCCACTTTTTAATACCAATAATTACTCTTTTGCAAGACAAAGTAAGAATGCTCCTTATACATCTAACAACCCTTTAGATAAAACAGATTACGAGAACGCTGCATTTACAGCTCACAAAATAGCAACTTTAAATATTGGCGCAACATTTGTTTTTAATCAGAAGTATTTATCATACCCAGATAGAAAGTTTAATATGGGCAATGAGAAGTACCCTTCTTTAACTGTAAATTATAGGAAGAATTTTGCAGCGTCAAATGCTAATTTAAATTCAGATTTATTTACAGCTAATTTAAAACAAGATATTAGTGCAGGTAATTACGGCGATTTCTCTTATAATGTTAAAGGAGGATTGTTTTTAAAAAAGAAAGACATTGCTTTTATGGACAATTTACAAGCCAATGGTAATCAGCTAACCTTTGTTACTGTTAACCAATTAAATAGTTTTGACCTTCTGTCATATTACAAATATTTCACCAATGATAAATATGCAGAGATGCATCTAGAACATAATTTTAGAGGGGCTATTTTAAGTAAAATACCATTGTTAAATCGATTGAACTTTCATATTGTTGCGGGAGGGAAAGGCTTGTTTATGGCGGATAAGAACCCGTATACAGAGTCTGCGATAGGATTGAGCAATATTGGCTTTGGAAAATGGCGTTTTTTACGAATAGATTATGTGCATTCTAATTATGGAGGAATTAAAAACGAGGGATTAGTGTTTAAAATAAGTATGTTTAATTAATTTTGTAAAATGAAGATTCAAATACTCTTTTTCGGTATTGCAGCAGATCTTACAGAAATTTCAAGTTTAGATCTGGATGTTGTTGAAACGATAACCGTAGCCAGTTTTAAGAACTTATTGAAGAAGAAATATACGCAGTTAAAACAGCTAAATTCTTATGCAATCGCTGTAAATGAAAGTTATGCTGCTGATGAGTTGGTCTTAAAAGAGAACGATGTAATAGCAGTTATACCTCCGGTAAGTGGTGGTTAACAATTATCGTAAGTATTTTTTATCAATATAAAAGGTACCAAAAGGGATTATGGAGGCGGCTAAAACAATTCCCAAATTCTTATAGCTCCATTTCATTTGGTTTTTTAGTGTTACGGCTAAAACAATGTAAAGCATAAATAGGATTCCGTGAGGCATTCCAAATATTTTCACAAAACTAGGGTCGTTTAAAGCATATTTATAATACAATCCTAAACTCATTAATAACAGGTAAGAAACGCCTTCTAAAAAACTTATGATTCTGAAGAGATTTTTCATTTTTATTAAGTATTGAAAATTACAAACCAAAGATACATCTTGAATTATTATTTTTGTAGACTAATGATGAAAACTTCCATAAAAATTACCTCAGAAAAACTAGACCCAGAAGAATGTTACCGTTTTGTAGCTGATGATTCTTGCGGCGGAATTGCTGCGTTTATAGGCGTGGTAAGAAATGATACCCAAGGAAAAAAGGTGACTCAATTGGAGTTCTCTACCTACAAGCCAATGGCGATTAAAGAAATGCAAAAAATAGCGACCATTACTTTAGACACATTTGACATTCAAAAAATAGCGATTCACCACGCAGAAGGAATGTTGCAAATTGGAAGTATTCCTGTAGTTATATCTGCTTCTGCAAAACACAGGAAAGCCGCTTTCCTAGCATGTGAATTTGCGATTGATACCCTAAAAGAAAGGGTTCCTATTTGGAAAAAAGAATATTTTTCAGATGGTGAGGTTTGGGTGAATGCGCATCCATAACTTGCCTCTTGTTTATTTGAGGTTACAGCGTTTTAAATACCAATAAATAGATGTTACTTACATGGATTCTTTTTTTAAGAGCTTTGTGGAACGACTTTGTAACCACAAATAAAATTGCAATCCGAATAAAATTGCACCAGACAATAAATGAATGGCTTGAGTTCCCATTGGGAATTCTGCATAATACATTAAAATTCCAGTAATGGTCTCTAAAAAGATTAAAAAGACAATCCAATTTACAAGATGGTATCCTAATTTTTTTAGTTGATTGAAATAAAACAATCCAAAGTTTACAAGTACGATTGCAATGGTAAAAGATCTGTGAAAATAAAATTTAAAGCTTGGGTTCATTAAACTATATTCTTTGTTTTCGAAGCCAAAAAGTTTTACTTGTTCATCAATAAATTGTCTTACTTGAGTTCCCATCGCAATTTGAACAAGTGAAAAAATTAGAGAAATAATGAGTAGTTTGTTAAAGGTAGCATCATATTTAAAGTGCTGTTTTTTATTCGAAGTTATAAATTGTAATTGTAATAAAAGTCCAATAATGAACAAACCTACTACCATATGAATTGTGATTATAGCGGGGGTTAGGTTAGAGTCTACTACGGTCTTCCCTAGCCAAGCTTCAAACAACATTAAGAAAAAAGCGGTAAAAGCAATTCCTGGGATTCGTTTATCATCTTTCCAAAATTTTGCAGCACCGTATATAAGAAACAAGAAGATAAATCCAGCTAAAACAGAAACAAGTCTATTGATGTATTCTGTCCAGGTATGGTATTTATTAAATTTAGCATAATCGTGTTTGGTATAGTTCTCCCAATTACGTGGATTAAATTTCCCAGATGTTGTGAGGGTGTTTTGGGTAACATATAATGTATCATTTTTAATGATAATTACTCCCTCTTGATATTCCGTGTAAGGTTTCCAACTAATTTGTTCTTCCGATGTCGGAGGAATATAGTATCCAAAACATTTAGGCCAATCAGGACATCCCATTCCAGACCCAGTCATTCTAACAATAGCTCCTGCTAAAAAAATTAGATAGAGAGAAATGATGGAAATTTGTATAATTTTTGGAAATCTATTTTTCATGTTGAATGAATTTCTACAAAAATACGACAAAAAAAAATCGCTTAAAAAATTTTTAAGCGACTTGTTTGTTTTAAATGTTTTAAAAACAGTATTAGATAACTCTAACGTCTACTGCATTCAAACCTTTTCTACCTTCTTTTAGATCAAATTCTACTGAATCACCTTCTCTAATTTCATCTACTAATCCTGATACATGTACAAAATACTCTGTATTTGAATCATCTTCTGTTACAAATCCAAATCCTTTAGATTCGTTGAAGAATTTTACGGTTCCTTTTTTCACTATGATAAATATATTTGTTAATAATACTTCAAATATAATACTATTATTAGTTGGTTTTACAAAAGTCTTTTATTTATCAATTTTGTTTAACATTTGAGATTAAAAACAGATTGGAAAAAAAAGCAATATTTGTAATGAGAATTTGTAATAATATTTTTTTTGAAGCGTTTTTTAGAGATGTCAGTAAATATAGTAGTTTCCACGTTTTTTGGATTTTAAATTACTGTAAATCAATTCATTAATAAATTTCACTTTTCACAAAAAAAATGATTAAATCATCATTTTGTTAAAAACTTCAAGGTTTTGTGAATAACTAAGACTTTCATTTTGAAACAAAAAATTGAATATTTGTAGAGATCGTTTTCAACGGTTAAAAAATGTCCAACAACACAAAATTTTTCAAGATAATGTCTAAACAAGAACCAATTTTACAGCCAAACGATAACAGATTTGTAATTTTCCCAATTCAACACGACGATTTGTGGGATTGGTATAAAAAGCAACAAGCCTGTATTTGGACCGCTGAAGAGATTGATTTGTCAGAAGATGTTTTGGACTGGAATAATAAATTGTCAGAAGACGAGCGTTATTTTATCAAACACATATTAGCGTTTTTTGCTGCATCAGACGGTATTGTTAATGAGAATCTTGCAGAAAATTTTGTAAATGAAGTACAATACTCTGAAGCAAAATTTTTCTATGGTTTTCAAATTATGATGGAAAATGTTCATTCAGAAACCTATTCTTTGTTAATCGATACGTATGTTAAAAATGATCAAGAAAAAGATCAATTATTCAGAGCAATCGAGGTTTTCCCTGCAATTAAGAAAAAAGCTGATTGGGCATTAAAATGGATTGAATCAGATTCTTTTGCAGAACGTTTAATTGCATTTGCTGCTGTGGAAGGTATTTTCTTTTCAGGGGCATTTTGTTCTATTTTCTGGTTAAAGAAAAGAGGATTGTTGCCAGGGTTAACTTTTTCTAATGAATTAATTTCTCGTGACGAAGGACTGCACTGTGATTTTGCTGTTCATTTACACAACCATCACATCGTAAACAAAGTTTCTAAAGAAAGAATCAAAGAGATCATTGTAGACGCATTGAATATTGAGCGTGAGTTTGTGACAGAATCGTTGCCGGTTAGTTTAATAGGGATGAACGCTAAATTAATGACGCAATATTTAGAATTTGTAACAGACAGATTATTAGGCGAATTCAACTGCGAAAAAGAGTACAATGTTACAAATCCCTTTGACTTCATGGAAATGATTTCTTTGGAAGGAAAAACTAATTTCTTTGAGAAAAGAGTTTCCGAATATCAAAAAGCAGGTGTAAAATCTGGAGGTACAGGAAGTATCAGTTTCGATTCAGATTTTTAGAGTTTACATACCCCCCATAATAATAAATAAAATAGTTTGTCAAAAAGTGGATGTTTTGACGAATTTATCAATCAAATAAAACCTATATATTCATGTTTGTATTAAAAAGAGATGGCAAAAAAGAGCCAGTGATGTTCGATAAAATCACTGCGAGAGTTAAGAAGATGTGTTACGGATTAAATAAAATTGTTGATCCTGTGAAAGTTGCCATGCGTGTAATTGAAGGGTTGTATGATGGTGTCACAACTTCAGAATTAGATAATTTAGCAGCAGAGACTGCTGCTACTATGACAACAGCTCATCCAGATTATGCAAAACTAGCAGCAAGGATTGCCGTTTCAAATTTGCATAAAAACACAAAGAAATCTTTCTCGGAAACGATGGATGATTTGTATTATTATGTAAATCCTCGTACAAATAAAAAAGCACCATTGTTGGCTGATGATGTATATGAAATAGTTAAAGCAAACGCAGAAAAATTAGATTCTACAATTATATACAACAGAGATTTTAATTACGATTATTTTGGTTTTAAAACATTAGAACGTTCCTACTTATTAAAGTTGAATGGTCAGATTGCAGAGCGTCCACAACACATGTTAATGCGTGTTTCTATAGGGATTCACAAAAACGATATTAATGAAGCGATCGCAACTTATGAGTTAATGAGTAAAAAATATTTTACGCATGCAACTCCAACCTTGTTCAATGCAGGGACCCCAAAACCACAGATGTCTTCTTGTTTCTTATTGCAAATGCAAGACGATAGTATAGAAGGGATTTACGATACCTTAAAGCAAACAGCAAAAATTTCGCAATCTGCGGGAGGAATCGGGCTGTCTTTACATAATATTAGAGCAACGGGTTCTTATATTGCGGGAACCAATGGAACTTCTAATGGTATTGTTCCCATGTTAAAGGTGTTCAATGATACTGCCCGTTATGTAGATCAAGGAGGAGGAAAACGAAAGGGCTCATTTGCAATGTACCTAGAGCCATGGCATGCTGATATTTTTGATTTTTTAGATTTGAAGAAAAATCACGGTAAAGAAGAAATGCGAGCAAGAGATCTGTTTTATGCAATGTGGATTTCAGATTTATTTATGAGTCGTGTTCAAGAAGATGCAGATTGGACTTTGATGTGCCCACATGAATGTCCACATTTATATGACACTCACGGTGAAGAATTCGAGCGTTTGTATACAAGTTATGAAGCTGCCGGAAAGGGAAGAAAAACAATCAAAGCGCGTGAACTTTGGGAGAAAATTTTAGAATCTCAAATAGAAACAGGGACTCCTTATATGTTGTATAAAGATGCAGCAAATAGAAAATCGAATCAGAAAAATCTTGGAACCATTCGTTCTTCGAATCTTTGTACAGAAATTATGGAATACACTGCAAAAGACGAAGTTGCTGTGTGTAATTTAGCTTCTATTGCATTGCCAATGTTTATTTCTGAAAAAGAAAATGGAGAGAAATTTTTCAATCATAAAAAATTATTTGATGTAACTAAAAAAGTAACTCGTAACCTAGATACAGTGATAGACATGAACTACTATCCTGTAAAGGAAGCCGAAAACTCTAACTTTAGACACAGACCTGTGGGCTTAGGGATTCAAGGTTTAGCAGATACTTTTATTATGTTACGTTTGCCTTTTACTTCTGATGAAGCTAAAAAGTTAAATCAAGAAATTTTTGAAACGATGTACTTTGCTGCTGTAACTTCTTCAATGGAAATAGCAAAAGCAAAAGAACCGTATTCTACTTTTAAAGGATCTCCAATGTCAGAAGGAGAATTTCAGTTTAACATGTGGGGAATTAAAGACGATGAGTTGAGTGGAAATTGGGATTGGGCAAAATTAAGAAAGCAAGTAATGAAACACGGAGTTAGAAATTCCTTGTTGGTTGCACCAATGCCAACGGCATCAACATCTCAAATTTTAGGGAACAATGAAGCATTTGAGCCCTATACTTCTAATATTTACACAAGAAGGGTATTGTCCGGAGAGTTTATTGTTGTTAACAAGCATTTGTTAGAGGATTTAGTAGAACTTAATTTGTGGGATAATGACATGAAAGAAGACATTATGCGTGCAAATGGTTCGATACAACATGTGGAAGCAATTCCAGCGGAATTAAGAGAGTTGTACAAAACAGTTTGGGAAATGAGTATGAAAGATATTATAGATATGGCTCGTCACAGAGGCTATTTTATTGATCAATCACAATCTTTAAACTTGTTTATGAAAGATCCAGATTATGCGAAATTAACATCAATGCATTTTTATGCTTGGAAATCTGGTTTAAAAACAGGAATGTATTATCTAAGAACAAAATCTGCTGTAAATGCAATTCAATTTACTGTTTCTAAAGAAAAGAAAGCAGCTGTAATTGAAGAAGAAAAGCCAATGAGTCCTGAAGAATTCAAAGCAATGGTAGACGCCTCCAAAAATGGAGCACCAGACGATGATTGCCTAATGTGTGGTTCTTAAAAAAATGAATTTTTAAAAACAATTGAAGGTTTATAAATTTTAAAGCACAAAAAAAGAGAAGTAGCAATGCTTCTCTTTTTTTGTACTTTCGTATCACTTTTTAGTCTTGTACATTCGAGAAACTAAGTAATAAAAAAACGGAACGTATTTAATTGTGTTCATCACAAACAACTTTAGCATACAATGAATTGGGAACAACTTCTTTCTTTAAAGCGCTTTGGGGATACCCAACAACGATTAAGAGCAACACAAGACGAAACACGGTTAGGTTTTGATGTAGATTTTGATAGAATTATATTTTCATCTGCATTTAGAAGTTTACAAGATAAAACACAAGTCATACCACTTTCAGAAACCGACTTTGTGCATACGCGTTTAACACACAGCTTAGAGGTATCTGTAGTGGGAAGAACGCTGGGGAGAAGAGTGGGTAAAATTTTACTTGAGCGCCATCCAAACCTTAAAAAATTGGGGTATACGTTTAATGATTTCGGAGCAATTGTAGCTGCAGCTTCGGTAACACATGATATTGGAAATCCACCTTTTGGACATTCTGGAGAAAAAGCTATTGGAGAGTATTTCAAATCGGGAAAAGGACTTCAATATAAAGCTGATTTAACAGAAAAGGAGTACCAAGATTTAATTGATTTTGAGGGAAATGCAAATGGGTTTAAAATTCTTACAGAAAGTAGGAAAGGAGTTTTCGGAGGGCTGAGATTGTCTTATGCAACATTGGGAGCCTTTATGAAATATCCAAAAGAGAGTCTTCCTAAAAAACCAACAAATCATATTGTAGATAAGAAGTATGGGTTTTTTCAATCAGAAAAAGAATCATTTTTAGATGTAGCGTTGGAATTGGGGCTAAAGCAAAAATCAATTTCAGAGGATGTTTCTTTTTACCGACATCCGCTTGCTTATTTAGTAGAAGCGGCAGACGATATTTGTTACACAATCATCGATTTTGAAGACGGAATTAACTTGGGCTTAATTGAAGAAGAATTTGCTTTAGAATACATGATCAAGCTCGTTAAAAACACCATAGATATTAAAAAATACCATTCATTAGAACACAAAACAGACCGAGTGAGTTACCTACGTGCGCTCGCTATTGGAGTTTTAATTAATGAGGCAGTTACTATTTTTTTAGATAATGAAGAAGCCATCTTACAGGGGGTATTTGACAAATCCTTGTTGGATAAATGTGCCTATGAAGCTCAAATAAACGACATTTTAAAAATAAGTGTCGCTAAGATTTATAAGAGTTCCGAAGTTGTAGAAAAAGAAGTTGCTGGATATAGAATTATTGCTGATTTGTTAGACGTTTTTGTAACGGCTTTAAATAATCACCAATTAGGAATTCCAACAAATTATGACAGTCTATTGCTTAATATACTCCCTAAAGAATTTATTGTTATATCCCCATCTCCCTATAAAAGGATAATGTCTATTTGCACCTATGTATCAAGAATGTCAGATAGTTATGCAATTCGAATTCATAAAAAAATCAAAGGAAGTATACTATAAAAACTAAAATTCGTAGCTTTATAAAAAAATTATAAAAATGAAAAAATTAATCGTTTTTCTTGTATTATGTGTATTTACCCTTTTTTATTTTAATATAGAACCCGTTCTAGATCAGCAAGCAGCTTATCTAAAATTTGTTGAGGAGCATCCTTTTAGCAAAACAATGAACTTATCTAAGAAAGAAAGAAAGTCTCTAGGGTTACCTCCCAATGCTTATTATGAGCAAGAATATCTGAATGAAATGAACCCTACAACAGGGAGAACACATCCCGAAAATATTATTGAACTTCAGAATCAATTAAATTCCTACAGGTCGAGAGTGCCAGGTGATGCTGCTGATAATCCATGGATAGAAAGAGGACCAAATAATGTTGGAGGAAGAACTAGGGCTATTTTATTTGATCCGAATGATGCCACAAATAAAAGGGTTTTTGCTGGGGGTGTTAGTGGAGGTTTATGGGTCAATAATGACATTACCGATCCGAATACTTCTTGGCAACAAGTTGGTGTTTCTGAAAACTTGTCAGTTACCTGTATAACATTAGATCCCAACAATTCACAGATTATGTACATTGGAACTGGAGAATCACAAACAGGAAGTGGTGTGTCAGGAAATGGCGTTTGGAAATCAACCGATGGAGGGTTTTCTTGGACCAATATTTTTAGTGATTCTTTTAATCCTGACCTGAGTGATCGATTGTTTTATATTAATGATATTAAAGCTTGGAATAACAATGGAGTCACTGAGGTTTTTATTGGTGTTGCAGGAGCTTATGATGGATTTCGTGATTTCCCTGGAACAAATACAACAGGATTGTATAAATCTATCGATAATGGAGCGACTTGGTCTAAACTTATTTTGCCTCCTATTCCCAATACAAGTTTTGGGAGTCCTGCATCAGCTTATGAACCCAATGACATAGAAATAGCATCTGACAATTCTATTTGGATAGGTTCTGATGATAATATTTATGGATATGGTGGAGGAACCATTTTAAAATCTACCAACGGAGGTATTTTCTCCGTTCAGCATACTATTGACAATGCAGGTAGAATTGAAATAGCACTTTCTAGTACGGACAGTGCAAAACTATTTGTGTTAGCGGAGGGAACTACAAGTACCACTCCGATTATTATGCAAAAAACAGAAGATGCTTTTGCAACAACAACAGCCATGGCTTTGCCCAATGATGCGGACTCTGGCATTCCTTTTAATGACTTTACAAGAGGTCAAGCTGGGTATGATTTAGTTTTAGAGATAGACCCTACAAATGAGGCTATTTTATATGCTGGTGGAATTGATTTATTTAGATCCTCAGATAGTGGTGCAATTTGGACTCAAATGTCTAAATGGTCGAACAATAATTTATTAAGAAGCAAAAATATCCCTTTAGTTCATGCAGATCAACATGCACTTGTATTTCACCCTACAGATTCAGATAAGGCTGTTATTGGAAATGATGGAGGAGTTTTCTTTGCTTCTTCTCTTACTAAAGCAACCCAAAGTACTATTCCTAATGATTATATTGAAGCTAGAAATAAAGATTATAACATTATACAATTTTACAATGGAGCAATCTCTCAAGATGTAACTTCAGATGTTTTAATTGCAGGCTCACAAGATAATGGAACCCAATTTATAGATGGGGCAACAAATAACTCTTCAAATCCTTCATTAGAGGTTTATGGAGGAGATGGAGCTTATACATTTATAGATAAAGATGGAGAGTATATGATTGTATCCTATGTGTACAACAATAAAGCTTTATTACAACTACCTTATACCGGTTCTGGAAAAACACTTGACAACGATAGTAGTACCGGTAGTTTTGTAAATCCACAAGATCTAGATGATAATTTAGACATTCTATATGCTAATGCACACAGTAGTTCTCAAAATTTTGATAGTATTGTAAGGTATCAAGGAATAAAAACAACAGAAGGGTTGGTTAAAGATAGAATTGGGAATTTTAACTTGGACAATAAAGCGACCGTGGTGAAAGTATCACCATTTCAAACTACTTCAACTACTTTGTTTTTAGGTTTAGCAAATGGTAAAATACTTAAGGTTGAAAATGCTAATTCTGAAAATCCAACATGGAGAACTATTAAAAGGTTTAATGGTTCGGTTTCGTCTATTCGTTTTGGGAATGATGAAAATGAAATTTTAGCAACGATTCATAATTATGGTGTACAAAGTATTTGGTCTTCTAACAATGGAGGAACATCATGGATGAGTAAAGAAGGAGATTTTCCAGACATTCCTGTAAAAGATATTTTAATGAATCCGTTAAATAATGATCAAGTTATTATTGCGACTCAATTAGGAGTTTGGGCAACCTATAATTTTAAGGATGACGCTCCTACATGGATGCAAACAAATAATGGGATGTCCAGTGTAAAAGTAACTTCTTTAGATTTAAGAATTGCAGACAATACCATATTGGCTTCTACTTTCGGGAGAGGAATGTTTACCGGAAAGTTTACCGCAGCAACCGCTTCTATAGATGATGTTTTAGTAAATAACAACGCTGTTACAATTTATCCAACAGTATCTAATGGGAACTTTACAGTTGTTGCCAAAACCAAGTTAGGGGAAACAAAAGCAACTATTTTCGATATCAATGGGAAACAAGTTTATAAGAGGACTCTTGATTTTACAACGACCGATAAACAACAAGTTTCAGTAAATTTAAACACTGGAGTTTACATGGTTAATGTGATTGATGAGAACAATAGAAAAACTTCAAGTAAGATTATTATTGAGTAATAAAATACATAAAGAAAATTGTAAAAAGACGCTAATTTTAGCGTCTTTTTATTCTATGAGATTTTTAAAAATTTTAGACAAGGAAATAGCATCTAGACCAATTTTTTCTCGAAGTTTTACAACATTACCGTGTTCAATAAAACAGTCAGCGATACCTAATATTTTTATTGGAATGTGATAGCCCTCTATTGCTGAAAACTCTAAAATAGCACTTCCAAATCCCCCTTTTATTGTTCCGTCTTCAACGGTAATTATTGTTTGATATTTCTCAAAAATTTGATGTAATAATTTCGTATCCAAAGGTTTTACAAAACGCATGTCAAAATGTGATATTTCAGACGAATTCTCAATTAGATCAATTGCCTCAGAAACATTTTTAGCAAGAGTTCCTATAGATAAAACAGCTATTTTAGTTCCTTTTTTTAATTGAATTCCTTTCCCAATTTCAATTTTTTCAAAAGGTTTTTTCCAATCGAGAATACGACCAGCTCCTCTTGGATATCGAATGGCGATTGGATTTTTTAATCCTAATTGTGCGCTGTATAAGATATTACGCAATTCAATTTCATTACTGGGGGCAAAAATAATAAGGTTTGGGATGCATCTTAGATAAGCGATATCAAAAACACCATGATGGGTAGGCCCATCTTCACCAACTAACCCTGCTCTGTCTAAACAAAAAATAACAGGTAAATTTTGCAAAGCAACATCATGAATGACCTGATCGTAAGCCCGCTGTAAAAATGTAGAGTAAATAGTACAAAAAGGCACGATACCTTGCGTTGCCATCCCTGCAGCCAGCGTAACAGCGTGTTGTTCTGCAATCCCAACATCAAAGGTTCTTTTTGGATATTTCGCCATCAAAAATTTCAGAGAACTACCTGTTAACATTGCGGGTGTAATTCCAACAATCTTGTCATTTTGATCTGCTAATTCTACAATTGTCCTCCCAAAAACATCTTGGTATTTTGTGTACAAACTAACTTCCTTCGTGATTCTTTCTCCAGAATATTTATCAAACTTTCCCGGAGCATGGTAGGTAACTTGATCCTCTTCCGCTTTCTGTAACCCTTTTCCCTTTGTTGTTATTACATGTAAAAATTTAGGCCCTTTTACCGTTTTTAATCGTTCTAATTCTAAGATTATTTTTGGTAAATCGTGGCCATCTATTGGACCAGAATAATCAAAGTTTAAAGCTTTAATAATATTGTTTTGTGCGGCTAGTCTTTTATTTGTTTTCACTGTTGTTAAATACTGCTTTAAAGCACCAACAGAAGGGTCTATGCCGATCGCATTATCATTTAAAACAATGAGTAAATTTGCCTTAGAAACACCTGCGTGATTTAAGGCTTCAAATGCCATTCCACTTGCAATAGAAGCGTCTCCAATAACGGCGATATGCTGTTTTTTATATTCTCCTTTTAAATTGGATGCAAGTGCCATTCCTAAAGCGGCGGAGATAGAAGTTGATGAATGACCAACTCCAAAAGCATCAAATTCACTTTCTTTTCTTGATGGAAACCCTGCGATTCCTTCAAATTGTCTATTGGTATGAAAAACAGCCTTTCTGCCTGTTAAAATCTTATGTCCATATGCTTGGTGTCCAACATCCCAAACCAGTAAATCATTAGGGGTGTCAAATAGATAATGCAAAGCAATCGTCAATTCTACGACTCCTAAACTCGCTCCTAAATGCCCTTCCTTTGTAGCAACGATGTCAATAATAAACTCCCTCAACTCTTTTGCTAGTTGAGGTAATTGTTCTGGATTCAATTTTCTTAAATCAGATGGATCTGATATGCTGTTTAACAAGTTTGACATCTTAGTGCAAAAATACAATTTAACTTTTTGTGTCTGTAAAAAGAACTCTAAAGAATTTCG
>JABAZI010000045.1:0-5768 GCA_018608545.1 Polaribacter sp. | reverse complement strand
TGCAAAAATACAATTTAACTTTTTGTGTCTGTAAAAAGAACTCTAAAGAATTTCGATTTTAGCGTAAATAAATTACTTAAATTTACCTAATCAACATAAATACTATATGATACAGCCTTTTGATGATGTTTATTTTATGAAAAAAGCGTTACAAGAAGCAACAATAGCTTTTGAAAAAGGGGAAGTTCCTGTCGGTGCAATTATTGTTTTTAAAGACCAAATTATTGCAAGAGCTTATAATTTAACAGAAACACTAAACGATGTAACTGCGCATGCCGAAATGCAGGCTTTTACAGCTGCTGCAGATTTTTTAGGAGGAAAATACTTAAAAGACTGTGTATTGTATGTTACTTTAGAGCCCTGCCAAATGTGTGCAGGTGCAAGTTATTGGGCACAAATAGGGAAGATCGTTTATGGTGCATCAGAACCAGAAAGAGGGTTTAAAAAATTAAAAACAACTGTGCATCCAAAAACAAAAGTTGTTCAAGGGGTTTTGGAACATGAATGCTCTCAACTTCTAAAACGATTTTTTGTTGAAAAACGAAATTTAAATTAGGGGAGTTTTTATGCTCAAAAAAGTATTATACTTTTTTAATAACGTTTGTAACAATCCCCCAAATGACAAAATCATTCTCTTCAGTAATACTTATAATCGGATAATTTGGGTTTTCTGGTTGCAACCAAACTTCATTTTTTTCTACTCGTAAACGTTTTACAGTAAACTCGCCATCTAAAAAACAAACTGCAATTTTATTGTTTGTAGGCTCCAAACTTCTATCGATAACTAACAGATCGTTGTCATCTAACCCTGCGTCAATCATAGATTGACCTTTCACTTTAGCAAAAAATGTAGCATCTTTATTCTGAATTAATTCGTCATCTAAAGAAATTCTTGTTTCTCTAAAGTCGTCCGCAGGTGATGGAAAACCTGCTGAGATACCAACATCAACCAAAATGGCTCCATTTCCAGAAGATGTTTTTGGAGTAAAAAAAGTAAGTGTCTTAGAAGTTATCATTTGCATGCAAATTATAACTTTTATTTAGATATTAATAATATTATTTTACAATTATAATATCATTAATATTCGTAGTAAACTTAGCAGATAGCCTTTTTTGACGCATTTTCCAAGTACGTTTTAAATCTTGATTTCCGAGCTTAATTTTATCGCTTTTAAATTTTTTATTTAAATCATCTATAGCTGCCATTAAGGGCTTATGCTTCGGGTTTTCGTGAGTAAATAAGTTTAATTGAAAGTTGTCGTTTGGTACTAATCCTGTAACAATTACCCCTGCTTTTTTATATTTAATTCCAGGCCTAAAAATAGTTTTCACAGCTTTAATCGCTGCAGTTGCAATTTCTAAAGTAGAGTCTGTAGGATAGGAAAAAACAACCGTTGTACTTTCTCTGTGCTGTTGTACATTTTTTTGAAAACGATCACTAGAAAGCTGTACAATTAACATATGACAGCTCGATTCTTGATTTCGTAATTTTTCTGCACACCGAGTCGCATAGGTAGAAATACGTTCTTTTATATTTTCAAGATCGCTATACGTGTTTTCAAAACTACGCGTAGTTGCGATCATTTTCTTTGAAACAACTTCCCCTAATGGGATTTTAGAAATACCTTGTAGGTCTTTCTGTAATCGCCATTCTACAATAGAAAAATTTTTCAACACCCAGTCACTTGGTAGCTGTACAAAATCCCAAGCAGTCACACAGCCTTTTTCTTGTAATCGTTTTTTTAAACGACTTCCAATACCCCATACATTTCCAATCTTAGTCCATTTTAAGGCTTTAATTCTATTTTCTTCAGAATCAATTACGCAAATTCCTTTGGATTGTTTTAAGTTGGAACGTGCAATTTTATTGGCAATTTTACAGAGTGCTTTTGTAGGTGCAATTCCCACACAAGTTGGTATTCCTGTCCATTTTAAAACTCTACTTCTCATCTTTGTTCCGTACTCATAGAGATTGTAGTTCTCAAAACCATCTAGTTTCAAAAAAGATTCATCAATAGAATACACTTCTACTTCTGGAGAAAAATCTGCCAAAATATTCATGACTCTTGCACTCATGTCACCATACAAAGGATAGTTAGAAGATAAAATAGTAATATCTTTTTCTTTACAAAACTGTTCCCATTTAAAAATCGGTGCTCCAAAAGGGAGTTCTAATTTTTTAGCCTCATCACTCATAGAAATTACACAACCATCATTATTGCTTAAAATAGCAACTGGTTTTTGTTGTAAATTAGGATTAAAAACCCGTTCACAAGAGGCGTAAAAGTTATTACAATCGATGAGTGCAAACATGTATGTAAAGATAGTATGAAAGGTTAAATAAAATAAGCTTTTTATCAATATACATTTATAAAATACGGGTTCTTTTTTTACAGTATTTTAAATACATAAAATTATTTCTCAAGAAATTTTATTGTAAGCGTTTTTTAATTTTTTAATTACAGGTTCTATTTCATCGTTATCTAGATGGCCAAAACCAACGCGAATAGCACAGGTATTTTTGTCTTGATAAAGTACTGTGTTTGGTATGAATAAATCATTTTTATCAGCTTCTTTGGCTAATTTTATTAGAGATATTTTAGGTTCAAATTGTAACCAAATAGCCAATCCGCCAGTAGGGATATTCCATTGCGCCACTTCTTTAAAATAGGTGGTTAGGAGTTTGCAAAAATAATCTCGTCGTTGTTTATAGTTTACAATATTTTTTTTCATGAGACGATAAATTTCACCTTCAGTAATTAATTCAGACAGCATTTGTTCTTGTATTAAATCGCCTTGCTTGTCTAGTAGTTGTAAATAATTCTTTGCTTCTGATATTAGATTTTCAGGAGCGATTACAAAACCTGTTTGAAAACTTGGAAATAATGATTGTCCTAATTTTCCTAAATAAATAACCATACCGTTCGTGTCTGCAGTTGCCATAGGTAGCATTGCAGAGCCTTCAAATTGAAAATCGTAATCATAGTCATCTTCAATAATAGCAAACTCATACTCTTTGGCAAGTTGAAGTAATTCTAATCTGCGTTCTGCACTTAATGTTACTGATGTAGGATAGTCTCTATGGGCACATACATATACACATCTAATACTTCGTTTTATAAAATGGGTTTTTATATATTCTATATCCAATCCATTATTATCTACAGGAATTGTTTTAATAGTCGCGCCCGCTTGTTGAAAAATCATATTAGCGGCATAATTACTTAAACGACCTACCAATACGATATCGTTTTGCTTTATTAATAATTGAGAAACAATGTACAAGCTCATTTCTGTACTACGCGTATTTATGAGTTTGTTTGGTTTTATATGAAACCCTCTAGTTGCATTTAAATAATTACACAGCTGAGTCTCAAATAAAGAATACGAAAACTCATTGGGTCTGTTCCATTTTTTTAGCAACGTTTTTCGTTTCATGGCAGCACTATACCATCTTGTAAATTCGTTTACAGGGTGCATCCTTATATCAGGTTTTCCATCGTTAATGGTATATTTAGCTTTTGTTAATGGAGTAGTTGACGCTAAATGAAATGATTTTTGAAAAGGAAATCCTGTTGTTTTAGCATAAGTGTATGCTTGATTTATTTTTTGCGAAGTCGCTTTTATTTTTGCTGTTTTCACCTCTGGTTCCAACACAAACGTACCTTTGTTGGGAATGATTTCCACCCAACCTTGGGAGGCCAACTCTTCGTAGATTGCAACCGCTGTATTTCTATGGATTTTTAATAATTGACCTAACATGCGCGTTCCTGGGAGCCTCGTTCCTTTGTTTATATAGCGACGTTGT
The DNA here is from genome assembly GCA_018608545.1 of Polaribacter sp. Taxonomy (GTDB): domain Bacteria; phylum Bacteroidota; class Bacteroidia; order Flavobacteriales; family Flavobacteriaceae; genus Polaribacter. Next base: position 1,960 of record JABAZI010000045.1, on the reverse strand, counting down.
ATTGTATTTATAATTTGCTGCGACACCTGAATGTATACAGGTTGGGCAACCGATCTATCAATATTTATTAATTGTTTAAAAAGTGTATTAACCGGACTATCTATCATTTTGAAACTGGCCTATTTTAGTCGTCCGGAAAGTTACGACTTTTGCACTGTTTTTAAATTAAAATAACAATTAAAATGACACGAAGTAAATTATTAGTTATTCCATTTTTATTATTACAGATAACCTTGTTTTCCCAAGAAAGTAAGGAAATACAGAGGTTAGATACTATTTTAATAAAATCTACTAGAATAGACTTGCCTTTTAAAGATAATTCTAGAACCATAAATGTGATTACTTCTAAGGAGATAGAAAATAGTGCTGTAACAAATGTAGCAGACTTATTACAACAAGTTGTAGGAGTAGACATTAGAAGGCGAGGAACTGCCGGGAGTCAAGCAGATTTATATATTCGAGGAGGAGGTTTTGATCAAACATTACTTCTCATTGATGGGGTAAAAATGGACGATTCTCAAACAGGTCACCATACCATGAATGCGGCTTTGCCTATTGAAGTTATTGAGCGTATAGAGATTATAAAAGGTCCTGCAGCAAGAGTTTTTGGACAAAATGCTTTTACAGGAGCGATAAACATTGTTACTAAAAAGAAATTATCAAACACGGTTGCTGTAAATATTGAAAAAGGTTCTTTTGGACAGTTAAATGGTTCTGTAACAGCAGGGAAGGAGTTTGAAAACTCATCAGTAATTGCCCATGTGGGCGTATTGGCTTCGGATGGATATAGATATAATTCAGATTATAACAATAAAAACTATTTACTAAAAGGAGTTTTCAATAAGAAAAAACAACCTATTGAAATGCTTGCTACTTTTTTCGATAAAAAGTTTGGTGCAAATGGATTCTATGCGAGTGCAACAGCTACAGAACAATATGAAGAAACACAGAGCAGTTTATTAGGAGTTTCTACCACTTTTAAAACTGAAAAATTTAAAATTACTCCAAGAATTTATTGGAAAAGAGGTCAAGATGAATATGTGTATATAAGAGACAATCCAGGTGTTTATAGAAATTTACACATTACGAATAAAGTAGGTGCAGAAACAAATGTTTCTTACAGATCAGATATTGGTATTACGGGTTTTGGAATCGATATTTCTAGAGTTTTTATTAGCAGTAATAATTTAGGAAATAGAAATAGAACCATGGCAAATTTGTTTTTAGAACACCGTTTTAAATTGGCAGAAGGGACTATAGATATTACTCCAGGAGTTGCTGTAACGTACTTTTCTGATTTTAAATTTCATGCTTTTCCTGGCTTAGACATCGGTTTTAAAGTGTCAGACAATGTAAAAGTCTATGGAAATTTAGGAGTAACTTATAGAATACCAACGTATACAGATTTGTATTATAATGATAGAAGTACGATTGGGAATCCTAACTTAAAACCAGAGGAAGCCTTTGCTCAAGAAATAGGATTGAAATATAATTCAGGAAAATTTACAACCACCATTGCAATTTTTAATAGAGATGCCAGTAATTTAATTGATTTTATTAGACCAGATATAACATCAAAGTATGTCGCAACAAATATTGCAAAAGTAAGGACGCAAGGTTTTGAGTTGAATACAGATTATCGTTTTAAATTAAAGGAATTTAACCAAACGGTATCTTTTGGATACAATTTTTTAGAGGATGATATTTTAAATCAAAATAAAGAGTTGTCTCGTTATTCTTTGAACACCTTAAAACATCAGTTTACCTCACGTTTTAGTTCTCAGTTCTTTAAAAACATTAGACAAAACATTGTATATAAACATGCAGAGCGTACCGTAGGTTCTAGTTATAATGTTTGGGATGCCTCTATAATTGTAGATTTTAATTCAGTCAGTTTTACAGTTACTGCCAATAATATTTTTGATACAGAATATATTGAGGCAGGTTATGTGCCAATGCC
>JABAZI010000037.1:28014-31298 GCA_018608545.1 Polaribacter sp. | reverse complement strand
GACTCTTTTTTTTGCTGCTCTTTTTCTCATGTCTTTACATTAAAAAAGTTACTAATTTTACTTTTTTGGGCGTTTTGCACCATACTTAGACCTACGTTGAGTTCTTCCCTCAACACCTGCTGTATCTAATGCTCCACGTACCACGTGATATTTAACACCTGGTAAATCTTTTACCCTTCCACCTCTAACTAATACTATCGAGTGCTCCTGTAAGTTATGTCCTTCACCTGGAATGTATGCGTTTATCTCATTACCATTTGTCAATCTAACTCTTGCAACTTTACGCATTGCTGAATTAGGTTTCTTTGGTGTTGTAGTATAAACACGTGTACAAACTCCACGTCTTTGAGGACAAGACGACAAAGCAGCCGATTTACTCTTCTTAGTTATTTTGGTTCTTCCTTTACGAACTAATTGTTGAATAGTTGGCATACTAAATAATTACTGTTTTTCGTTTATAATTAAACATTGTCTCTTTTTTAAGAGTGCGCAAATGTACGATTAATTTCTAATTATTCAAATATCAGTAAGTTATTTTTTCTTATTGTTTATTTATTGAGTGTTTATTATGATTTTCTTTTACATTTGAATTTACATACCTGATCTATTTTGAAGCAACAAAGAACACGCAATATTATTATTTTATTAATCCTATTTTCTGTCAATGGTTTCCTGGCACAAGACTTGGTTTTGAAATTAGCCTCCAAGGATCAGAATGAACTATTGGTCTTAAAAAAAATTGATTATTTAAAAAAACATACTAAAAGTAGGACCCTCTATTCAGAAGTCGATAAAATATCGGATTATTTGAAAAACATCGGTTACTTTACAAATACAGTAATAGAAATTGAAAAAGCAGGGACAACATACACTGCTCACTTCTCCTTAAACGGTAAAATTGAGACGGCTCTTATCGAATTGGATTCAAATTCTAAAATTTATGTAGATGAATTTCAGATTAAAAATAATACGGTCACTATTCCTCTAAAAAAACTACAAAATACTTTATATAAAATTTCAAAGAATCTAGACAAAGAGGGAAAATCTTTTTCTAAGGTTCAGCTCAAAAAAATTAAAATTAAAAATGACACGCTCTACGCAGTCTTAAAGATCAATCAATCTAAAAAAAGAGTTATTGATAAAGTAATCATAAAAGGCTATGAAAACTTCCCTCGGTCTTATGTAAAAAACTACTTTAATCTTTCAGATTCAACGACTTTTAATCAACTTAAAATTGAAGAAATCGCAGAAGCATCCGAGGGGATAAGATTTATCTCCGTAATAAAACCCCCGGAGACATTATTTACAAAAGACTCGACATTCCTGTATCTTTACTTCAAAAAAAAACAATCTCATCGTTTTGATGGAATAGCTAGTTTCACAACCAAAGAAGACGGCAAGATTCTTTTTAACGGTAATATTGACCTAAAATTAAAAAACCTCTTAGATAAAGGAGAAGAATTTGAATTATTTTGGAATCGAATTGAAAATGAAAGACAGGAATTAAAGCTAACCTCAAAAACCCCATACATCTTTAATACAAGATTAAGTCCCGAAATCTCTTTTTCGATTTACAAACAAGATTCAACCTTTACAAATACAACCTTCAATTCGAAAATAGCCTATAGCATAAACTCTAAAAGTCATTTTGGAATCAGCTACAACGCAGAATCATCGGAGAATCTAACAAAAAACAACCTCGAGAATATTGAGACATTCAGTAATTTCTTTTTCGGACTCCAGTTCAAATACAACAGACCAAAAAACGATTACTTCGACCATGACAAATTTTTTATTGAAATAAACCCCAGTGTTGGAAAAAGAAAAGTCGATCAAGAACAATCGAAACAATTTAAAATTGAAGCAACGGCGTCCTATCTGTGGGACGTAAACTTCAGAAATAGTATTTATATAAGAAACAAAACTTTTTATCTAAACTCTAATTCTTATTTAAACAATGAGTTATCCAGAATCGGTGGAGCAAATTCAATCAGAGGATTCAACGAGCAAAGCATTTTCTCGAAAAAATTTAGTTACCTTAATTTAGAATATCGATTTTTAACTTCAGAGAAATCCTATTTATACACCATAACTGATATCGCCAACATAAGTACACCTGTAGGAAATGAAAATCTTTTAGGAATTGGCCTAGGGTATTTGTTTACCACAAAAAATGCTCAAATAAACCTAAGTTCAGCATTGGGCAGAAGTTCTTCCAAAGGGTTTGATTTTGATCAAACTAAGTTGAGTATCAATTGGACAAGCTTCTTTTAAAAACAGATCTTTATCCCATGTAATTGTTGTTTTTCAAATCTGTATTTACGCACATATTTATGGAGTCTTATTTGTATAAATCACAAAAAAAAGGGCTAAAAACAACTAATATATATTTTTTTAACAAAATTTTAACAAAATTTAAATTAAAAAAAAAGCTCAATAATTTATCATTACATTATTACCTTATAACGTACTGTCAAACAGTATTTTAAATTATCATATTTATTAATAAGATAAAATTTTAAGAATAATAAAGGTAATTTGATAAAAATAGTTGTTTTATTAACATAAATTTCACACTTTTGTTATAATTAATTCAAACAAATTAAAAAAATGAAGACAAAGTTTAATCAAATTTTAACGCTATTTATAGCGTTGTTAGTGCAGGTTTCTTTTGCACAAGAAAAGACTATTTCCGGTACAGTTTCCGATGATTCAGGAGCTTTACCAGGTGTAAGTGTAGTCGTAGAAGGTACAAGTAAAGGAGTGGAAACTGATTTTGATGGAAAGTATTCCATTAAAGCCAATCAGGGAGATGTTTTGACATTTAGCTACCTTGGATATGCAACCTCTAAAGAGACTGTAGGAACAGGAAACACAATCAATGTAACGCTTCAAGAAGGAAGTGAAATGCTAGAAGAAATAACTATTGGATTAGGTATTTCTAAAGCAGAAAAAGCAATTGGTTATGCAGTTCAGAAAGTTTCTGGAGAAAATATTAACAAAGCAAAAGAACCAAATCTTGTAAATTCATTACAAGGTAGAGTAGCTGGTGTTCAGATTCAAGGTAGTCCTTCTACTATGGGTGGTGCATCAAGAATTACTATTCGTGGTTCCAATTCTTTTTTAGGTAACAACCAACCGTTGTTTATTGTTGATGGAGTTCCAATTAGTAATGCAGAATACTCTTCTAGTGGTCAACAAAGAGGATTCGGTGGTGGAGAATATGATTATGGTAATGCTGCCTCTGATATTGATCCTTCAAATGTTGAATCTATGTCTGTACT
>JABAZI010000037.1:0-27914 GCA_018608545.1 Polaribacter sp. | reverse complement strand
ATGGTAATGCTGCCTCTGATATTGATCCTTCAAATGTTGAATCTATGTCTGTACTTAAAGGAGCGGCAGCAACTGCTGTTTATGGTTCTAGAGGTGCAAATGGTGTGATCTTAATCACTACTAAAAGCGGAAGAAACCAAAAAGGAATGGGAATCTCTTTCGATTCTAGTGTTTCTTTTGATCAAGTAAGAAATCTTATTCCTATTCAATCTACCTATGGTGGGGGTTCAATGTACCCTACAGACAGTGGTTTTAAATCATTTATACAAGATGGTGTAGGTTATTTAGCTCCAAACTATGCAAAGGATGGTTCATGGGGTCCTAAATTCGATCCTAATAGATTAGTAAGACATTGGGATTCATGGGATCCAGGTTCTAGTAACTATAAAGAAGTAAGACCTTGGGTTGCTCCAAAGAACTCTTACGAAAATTTCTTTGACACTGGTGTAACATTAATGAACACTTTGGCTTTATCAGGAAGCAATGAAAATGGATCTTACAGAGTTTCATATACAAATTTAGACCAGAAGTCTACGATGCCTGGTGGAGAATTACAAAGAAATACTGTAAACATTAACACCAACTACAAATTAAGCGACAAGCTTAAATCTAGTGTAGCACTTACGTATGTAAATACCGAAGCTCAAAACAGAAACGTAACAGGATATGACAATGCAAATCCTTTACAAGGTTTTACTCAGTGGTGGCAATCACAACTTGATGTTGATAGATTGAAAAATCAACAAAATACAAGTGAAGGAAATCAATACACGTGGAATCCAGTTGGGATAAGCACGGATGCTAGTGGTAACCTTACTTCATTTAATTCTAATCCAAACTATTTTGACAATCCAAGTTGGAATAGAGAAAATAGATTACAAGAAGATGTAAAGAATAGAGTATTTGGTAATGCAAATCTTTCTTATGACATTACAGACAACCTAAAGATTTCAACTCAATTCGGTACTGACTTCTTTCAATTTAGCGTCAGAGAAGGTATTCCTTTAAGATCTGTTGATGGATCAAGATATGCAGAAACTGAAAGAAAGTTTCAAGAAACTAATATGGAAGTTCGTTTAAACTACAATAAAGACATTAATGAAGACTTTTCATTTAATGGTTTCATTGGAGCTAACAGAATGAGACAAAGTGCTAAAAGAATGTCTGCAGAAACTAATGGAGGGATCGTAATTGATAGATTTTTCAACATTGGAAACTCAGCAGATTCTCCAATAGTAAATACCTACGAAACACAAAGAGGAATTAACAGTGTTTTCGGATCTGCTTCATTAGGTTGGAAAGAAATGTTATTTTTAGATTTATCTGCAAGAAATGACTGGTCTTCTACTTTACCAGAAGCTAATAACAGTTACTTCTATCCAGCGGCATCTTTAAGTTTTGCAATTTCTGAATTATCATCTATTAAAGACAGTGATGTTATTAATTTTGCAAAAGTAAGAGCTAGTGTTGCACAGGCGGGTAATGATTCTGATCCATACAGGTTGTCAGATGTTTACAATCCAATTACACCGAACTTTGGAAGCAATCCATTGTATTCTGTACCAAACTCTCAACAAAATCCAGATTTAGTAAATGAGCTAACTACGGAAGTTGAATTTGGTTTCTTAGTTAAATTACTTGACAACAGATTAAGTGTAGATGTTGCTTACTATGATAGAGTAACAGAAGATCAAATATTTAACGTACCTGTGTCAGCAACAACTGGATATACTTCTAAGTTATTGAATGCAGGAAAAATGAAGAACTCTGGATTAGAGATACAAATACAGGGTACTCCTATTCAAACAGAAGACTTCAGATGGGATGTTGGACTTAATTTAACTAGTCAAAACAACGAAGTTGTTGAATTACTTAAAGATGAAGAAGGTAACACCGTTGTTGAAAGTATCAATGCTGGTGGAACTTGGGCTGCTGATTTAAGAGTTCAAGAAGGTCTTCCATACATGGCTTTATTTGGTCAGGATTATGTGTATGACGATAATGGTAACAAAATGGTAGGTGATGACGGTTTTTACGAATTCACTGATGATAGAGTCTATTTAGGATCTGCTATTGCAGATTGGACAGGTGGTTTTAATACTTCTTTTAGTTATAAAGGATTTACATTGTCTGCTTTATTTGATTTCCAAGTAGGTGGTGTTATCCATTCTACCTCTTTACAATGGTCTAAATATTCTGGAATGCATCCAGAAACTGTATCTTTCAACGGAGAAAGTGATGTGAGAGCAAATGGTATGATTTTACCAGGTGTTAAGGCAGACGGTTCAGCGAATGACACTCGAGTAGATCCACAAGATTATTACCAAGGATATTGGAGAAGAGCTGCACCGAATGTATATGATGCTAGCTTTATTAAATTTAGAGATGTAAGATTAAGTTATGCAGTTCCATCTAAAATGTTAGATAAAACTCCATTTACTAGCTTAGACTTAAGTGCTTTTGGAAGAAACTTAGGAATTCTTTATTCAGATGTTCCTTTTATTGATCCACAAGTAATTACAGGAGCAGGAAATGCTCAAGGTTTAGAGAATGCTCAAGTACCTGCTACTAGTTCATTTGGATTTAATATCTCTGCAAAATTTTAAAAATGAATAACATGAAAAAAATAAAAATATATAGTTTAATGTTATTGTCCATTACATTATTATCTAAATGTGATGACAATTTAACAGATCTTAATACAGATCCAAATTCAGCAGTAAGTGTTGCTCCGTCAACATTATTGACAACTGCTCAATACAATTTTTACAATACGACTCAAGGAGTTACTGTAAATGCAGATTGGGGACAACTAATGGTTCAACAATGGTCTCAAACAGAATATACTGAAGATAGTAGATATAATCAGGATGTTAATTTCTTTAATGGAACTTGGAGCGCAATGTATGCAAGTGTCTTGAAAGAATTGAATTCTGCAAAAGCTTTAGTTGAAAATCAAGATTTATCAGAAGCAATCATTAATAATAAGAAAAATATTATTGATGTAATGTCTACACAAGTCTTCGCATTTTTGACAGACGGTTTTGATAAAGTTCCATTTACAGAAGCAATAGGAGAGAATAGTCTTCCTTCTTATGATAGCCAGGAAGTGATCTATAAAGCTATGTTAGCTACGTTAGAAAACGCAGCAACAACTTTTTCTACTTCTTCTCCATCATTTACCTCTGGAGATATCGTTTACAATGGAAATGTAGCTCATTGGGTTAAATTAACTCACTCGTTAATGTTGCGTTATGCAATGCGTATTGCGGATGTTGATCCAGCTACTGCATCTAAATATATCAAAATAGCAGCTACTAACTTAATCACAACCAATGCCGAAAATGCATTGTTTACTTTTGAATCAAGTTTAGTAAGATCAAATCCACTATTCCAAAACTACACACCGTTGGATGGAAATAGAGATGATTATGCTGTTTCTGAATATTTAGTTTCTACATTAACTTCTATGGGAGATCCTAGATTAGGTAAATTTGCAAAGCTATCTACTTCTGGAGATATCAAAGGGATGCCATATGGTTTGTCAGATAATGACGCTACAGTATTGAAACCAGTTGTTTCTAGACCTAACGATAATGTTAGAGCTGCAACAACACCTCACGTAATCATTTCTGCAGCAGAAGTTCATTTTCTGTTAGCGGAAGCTTACCAGAGAGGAATCTTATCAGGAGATGCAGCAGCAGCCTATGCAAGTGGTGTTAGTGCATCTATGAACTACTGGGGAATAAGTGACAGTGCAGCAATTGCAGGTTATGTTTCTAACAACCCATACAATGCAGCAAACTGGAAAGAATCTATAGGTACTCAAAAATGGGTAGCGTTATACATGAATGGTTTTCAAGCATGGAATGAGTGGAGAAGATTAGATTATCCACAGTTAAGTGCTCCTGCAGCAGCAGTAATTAATACAATTCCTGTAAGAATGCCTTACCCTTTATCTGAGACGCAGTCTAACTCATCTCAACTAGATAAAGTTACCACTACACCAGCAGACATGCAAACAAAGGTTTGGTGGGATGTAAATTAATTTATATTACATAATAAATATTTAAAAGACTGTCGTAAAAGGCAGTCTTTTTTATTTGATAAAATCAATATGTAAACATTGTTTAGGAAATTAAAAAAAAAAACTAGATAAAAAAAAAGATCATAATGAATAATTAATTTAATCATAAGGGACAAGAATAAAATATAGATAAATTATTAATTTGTGTAAATTTTTATTTAGAATGAAAAAAAATATATAAAAATTGATAATGCATTGTGAATTTTAGTGTTAAAAAAGTTGTTTTATTAACATTAATTTCACACTTTTGTTGTAATTAATTCAAATTTTATAACAATGAAGACAAAGTTCAATGGAGTTTTAACACTTTTATTAGTGTTATTCGTGCAAATTTCTTTTGCACAAAAAAAGAATATTTCCGGTACAGTCTCTGATGTTTCTGGACCTCTACCAGGTGTTAGTATATTAGTAGAAGGTACAAGAACAGGAGTAGAAAGTGATTTTGATGGAAAATATGCTATCAAAGCAAGTTCAGGAGATGTTTTAATATTCAGGTATTTAGGATACAAAACAACACAAAAAGTTGTTGGAAATTCTAATACGATCAATGTTAAATTAAAAGAGGACGCAAATTCACTAGAAGAAGTTGTCGTTGTTGCCTACGGTTCTCAAACAAAGGAATCTATTGTGGGTTCAGTTGCTGTGGTCACAAGTGAAGTTATTGAAAAACAACAATTAGTTTCCGTAACAAATGCATTACAGGGAACTGTTTCTGGTGTTAACATTATTTCTTCTGGTGGTCAACCAGGAAATAATCCAACAATTAGAATTAGAGGTGTAGGATCTATAAATGCAGATGCTTCACCATTGATTATTTTAGATGGAACGCCTTATAACGGAAATATAAATTCTATAAGTGCAGATCAGATTCAGTCGATGAATGTACTTAAAGATGCATCATCTACGGCTTTATACGGATCAAGAGGTGCAAACGGTGTGATTTTAATAAATACCAAAAAAGGAAAAATAAATGCTCCTACGAGAATTACTTTAAGATCTTCTTCAGGTATCGCTAACCAGGCGGTTAATCAACATGAATTATTGAATACCGATGATCAAATGATTTACAGTTGGGAGGCTTTAAAAAATTCGGATGTTTATGTTAACGGTATTAGTTCTGCACAAGCTGGTGAAAATGCTAGTAATAATTTAGTAACTAGTCTAGGATATAACCCATATGGAACCTCAGTCCCTAATCCGGTTGATGCAAATGGAAATTTAGTAACAAGCGACAAATTATGGGAAACAAATTGGGCTGACTTATTATTCAATGAGGCTGCAATTAGAACTGAACATGGTTTGACTGCTTCTGGAGGTTCCGATTCATCTACGTACTTTTTCTCAGCTAATTATCTTAACCAAGAAGGTAGTATTTCAGAATCTGATTTTGAAAGAGTTACAACAAGATTGAACATGACTTCTATGTTAAAAGATTGGTTAAAAATAGGTTTTAACACTTCTTATTCAACATCCAAACAAAACAATCCAACACAATCAGGAAGTTCATATCAATCAGCTGTTCAATGGACAACGAGTGTATCTTCTATATATCCTCTTTACAAGAGAGATGAAGACGGTGCGTTAATCAATGATAACTTTGGGAATCCAATTTTTGATTATGGAAATAATTCTTCTCAAGCTGTAAATGGAACAAGACCAAGATTAGAAGGTGAAAATGCATATGGCGCTTTGTTTAATTATATAAATATAAATAACAGAGACAACATTCAGGCTAACGGTAACGTTCAGATTAGATTTACAGATTATTTAAACTTCAAAACAACATTAGGTTTTGAAAAAGTTTTATTTGACAGTTATGGCTATGTTCACAATGAATTTGGATATGCAGCAAATGTAGCTGGACGTGTATCACAAACTAGAAACGTAACAACTACTACAAACCTTATCAACGCATTAAATTTTGATAAAACTTTTTATGATAAACATTCCGTTTCGGCAAGTTTAATACAAGAAGCTTACAAATTAAAAATTGATGGACTTAATGCTCAAGGAGTTGGTTTTTTACCGAATGTAAAAGTATTAAACGGTTCTACAACACCTGAAGGTGTTGGAGGTTTTGTGAGCGAAGAGAGAATGGAAAGTTATTTAGCGAGATTTGCTTACAACTTTGACACAAAATACTTTATTGAAGGTTCTTACAGACGTGATGGTTCTTCAAGGTTTTCAGAAGAAACAAGATTTGGAGACTTTTATTCTGTAGGGGGTTCTTGGATTATTTCAAAAGAAAACTTCTTGGCAGGAAACTCTGTTTTAAACTATTTAAAACTAAGTGGTTCTTATGGGGAATTGGGTAACAATAGAGGAATTGGATATTTCCCATACTTATCATTATTTGAGACGGGATACAATGAATTAACCCAAACAGGGGTAATATTAGGAGCAGTTAGTGATCCTTTATTATCTTGGGAGAAGACGGCATCTCTAAACACGAGTTTAGATTTCGGTTTCATGGATAACAGAATAAGCGGTAGTTTAGCTTACTTCGAAAGAGAATCCATAGACTTAATTTACAATAAGCCGCTTCCAGGTTCTACCGGAAATACAGGTATTACTACAAATGTAGGTTCTATAAAAAACTCTGGTATTGAGTTTGAATTGAATACTATAAATATTGAAACTGACATGTTTAAATGGAGTACAAACTTAAACATCACAACAACCACAAATGAAATCACTGAATTAACTCAGGAGAGTTTTATTAATGGAACTAAGAGATGGGAAGTAGGTACATCACTTTATGAATTCTTTTTAAGAGAATATGCAGGAGTTGACTCTTCGAATGGAAAAGCATTATGGTTCAAAGACATACTAGATGCAGAGGGAGAAGAAACTGGAGAAAAAACGACAACTGATGTGTATGCAGACGCTACTCGTTATTTAACTGGTAAAGAATCTTTACCAGATTTTCAAGGAGGTATTACCAATACATTCATCTACGGAGATTTCGATTTAAATGTATTAATGAATTTTAGTGTTGGTGCTTATGTTTATGATTCATCTTATGCAGGCCTAATGGGCAGTTTTGAAACTCTAGGTAGTGGTAGTTCTGTAGATATATCTAACAGATGGCAAAAACCAGGAGATATAACAAATGTTCCTCGTTTGCAGAATAGCCAAAATGATTTTAATGCGTCATCAACAAGGTTTTTATTTAAAAATGATTACTTGAGACTAAAAGCATTAACATTAGGGTACAATGTACCTACCAACAAGATAGAAAATATTGGACTAAGCAGATTAAGACTTTATTTTCAAGGTGATAACTTAGTAACTTTTCAATCTCACAAAGGAATTGATCCAGAACAAAGTTTAGCAGGAACTACTAACAATAGATCATTCAATCAAAGAATTTTCTCTTTGGGTGTTAATTTAGAATTTTAAAAAACTTACAAAATGAAAAAAATTAATTTAAACTTACTTTTACTTCTATTATTGACAAGTTCTATAATAAGTTGTAATGACGATTTTTTAAATGATCCACAACCAACCGATTCGGTTACATCTAGTGTGATATTTGGGTCAAGAGACGGGGCGAATGCTTTTGTATCGGGTATAATGAGAAACTTTAGAAGTCAATTCACTGCAACTGACGCTGCTGGGGTAAACTCAATATATTATGCAAGAACAGTGAAAGGAAATGATATAATACAGCGAGCTACTTGGTTTTCGTTTGATTACGAAAATGAAAATAGAGAACCAACTTACAGACGCGTTGCATTTACATGGAATTATTCCTACTATATGATCAATCAAGCAAACAACTTGATTATTGGTGCAGAAAACTCTACAGGTTTATCTGATATTGATAAAAGTGAAATTATTGGTCAAGGAAAAGCACTACGTGCATATTTCTATTTTCAATTAGCAATGGAATTCCAACATACTTATTTAAAGGACCCTTCTTTACCTGCACCTCCAATTTATACTGAGGTTGCTACTGAAGGAAACCCAATGAGTACACTTAGCGAAATGTATGCTTTAATCATAGAAGACCTATTATTTGCTACCGTTAACTTAAATGCTGACAGGCTTGCGAAATCATATATAAATCAGAATGTAGCTTATGGAATATTAGCAAGAGTATATCAAACTACAGGTAACTGGTCTGGAGCAGAAGATGCTGCAAGGAAAGCATACGGAGAAGGAACTCCTGATAGTATATTAGGTAATAGCTACGGAAACGGTTTTAATGATATATCTGATTCAGAATGGATATGGGGAAGTGCTCAATCGCTAGACCAATCAAATTATTACTGGGGTGCACCTCATGCACATGCAGATCATTCGGTTTTATCATATGCGGCAACTTATTTTAATGATGACTTCGTGAATTTATTTACGGCGTCAGATATCAGAAACACCTTCTATGCAGGTCCTGCAGCAGATTACAGAAATAACGTTTCTTCAAAATTTACTTTTGCATTTGATTCTGATCATCCAATTATAAGAACAGCGGAAATGTTATTAGTAGAAGCGGAAGCTAAATACCAAAATGGTAATGAATCTGGAGCTCACACTCTACTTTTTGCATTGCAATCTAACAGAGATGCTACTGCTACAAAATCAACTAACACAGGTCAAGCACTATTGGAAGAGATTTTAGTAGAAAGACGAAAAGAACTTTATGCTGAAATAGGTGTAGAATGGTTTGATGCTAAAAGATATAGAAGAGGAATTACAAGAACAGCAAATCAAAGATTGACAGGAGCTGCAAGTTTGGAAGCGGATGACAATAGATTTTTCTTGAAGGTGCCTCAATCCGAAATTGACGCAAATGATAATATTACTGATAGCGTAAACGAAGGAAGATAATATAACAGTATGCCTCTTTAAATCAAGAGGCATACAGTATTAAAATTCTTAAAAATATTAATAAAAACATATTCAAAATGAAGAAAAAAATAATTTACCTATTGCTAATGACACTTCCATTGCTTGTAGTTACAAGTTGTGAAGAAGATGCAATTGGAACACCAGACTTAAACTACATTACATTTGAAGCAGGTCAAGTAGATTTAAAAGTGGATAAAGGAAGTACAAATTCGGCAAACTATAAGATATATTCTTCAATTATGTCTGATGTTAGCAGAACTTATAGTGTTACTGTTTCTGATAAGTCTACAGCTGATCCAGTTTCCTACACTATTCCTACATCAATTACAATGCCTGCAAATTCTAATGTTGCAAGTTTACAAATTGACGTTGAAGATATCAACATTATCTCTTCTAGAGTACTAATTTTGAAATTAGAGGAAAAAAGTGGATTGTTTATCGGAAATGACAATGAATTTACAATCAATTTACTAAGAATTTGTGTTTCTGACATTGCTGGGGCTTACACATATGCTAATGGTAAACCTGCAACTGTAACTGAAATAAGTCCTAATAACTATGAACTTAGTGGGGATAATTATTTTGGTGCTAATTATTCAATTAACATCAATGACGCGTGTGACATGATAACTGTAACAGGAGGATTTTTACCCGATGCATACGGAATAGGTGTTTCAGGTGCTGGTATGGTGAAGTCAGACGGTAATTTAGAAATTACGTATACAGTAGATGGATATTTTGAAGAGAGACCAATGGTTCTTATTCCAAATTAAACTTACGACACATAAAAAAAACCACCTCAATTGAGGTGGTTTTTTTTTACCTTCAAACGAGAATGCATACCTTTGTCAAATGACAACGGAAACAACAAATATTTTTGGTATTAGAGCCATTATAGAAGCGATCGAAAGTGGTTCTACAATAAATAAAATTTACTTACAAAAGGGACTAAGGGGTGAGTTATTTTATGAATTAAACAAGTTAATTAAAACGAAAAGTCTTACCACAAGTATGGTTCCTGTTGAAAAACTAGATAGATTATCTAAAAACAGTAATCATCAGGGTGCGGTTGCACAGATATCCCCTGTTGAATTTCATGATTTAGAAACCTTAATCGAACAAACTGTAGCTAGTGGTGCTACCCCATTATTTTTGTTATTAGACCAACTTTCTGATGTTCGAAATTTTGGAGCCATCATAAGAACTGCCGAATGCACAGGAGTTCACGCTATTATCATCCAAAAAAATGGGAGTGCCCCCGTAAATGCTGAAACCATAAAAACCTCTGCCGGTGCGGCTTTTAAAATACCCATTTGTAAAGTGGATCACATTAAAGACGCTTTGTTTTTATTACAGGCATCTGATATTAAAACAGTAGCGGCTACTGAAAAAACCGAAGACGTTGTTTATGATATTGAATTAAACCAACCAATTGCTATCGTTATGGGTTCTGAACACCGTGGTATCAACCCTTCCATACTTAAAATGGTTGATTATAAGGCAAAACTACCTTTATTAGGTGAAATTGCTTCTTTGAATGTTTCTGTTGCTTGTGGGGCCCTCTTATATGAAACTGTGAGACAACGATTAAGTTAGGACTCCTCTTCTGCTCTTTGTTCAATTTTAGAAGGAATAAAGTTTCCGTGTTCGTCAAATAACAAATCAAAATCTGTTGTTGTAAATTGATGAACTTCTTTAACGATTCCTCTATTTCTGTATAGGACAGAAAAAAACAACCCTACCAAAAAACCCGATAAATGTCCCTCCCAGGAGATTCCTTCCTTTATGGGAAATACATACCAAATCATACTTCCATAGAGAAAAATGATTACAAAAGAAAGGGCTACTAACCGATAATGCTTTCTTATAATCCCACTAAAAAAAACAAAACTAAAAAGTACATATACAATTCCGCTTGCACCAATATGATAAGATTCTCTTGCAATCGTCCAAGTTAACAAACCCGACCACAATGCTCCGTATAATAAAACTTTGTAAGCAATCGTTCTGTAAAAATAAAAAAGGCTACTTAAGAGCACGAATAAAGGAATTGAATTATTAAATAGATGGTTTGTGTTACTGTGAATAAAATGAGTCAGGAAAACCCCTCTTAAACCAACCAAATTCCGGGGATACACACCATAGGTATTAAAATTGTATCCAAAAGTAATTTCAATGGCATAAAGTATCCAAATTACAAGAACAAATACAATAGGGATTAAAAAGATTGACTTCGATATTTTTAATTGCTGTTCCGTATCCATTATAAGTAAAGTTAACAAAAATAGCACCAAATACAATTTTTACAAATTCTGTCAAAAATCTTTGCTATTTTTACTGAATGAATGAACCTTTGGCAGAAAGAATTAGACCTAAAAACCTAGAAGATTATATAAGTCAGCAACATTTAATTGGAAAAAAAGGTGTTTTAACAAATTTAATAAAACAAGGAGTGATTCCTTCCTTAATTTTGTGGGGACCTCCTGGAATAGGGAAAACGACCCTTGCAAATATTATCGCTACTGAATCTAAAAGGCCGTTTTATACTTTAAGTGCGATTAGTTCTGGAGTCAAAGATGTCAGAGAAATTATTGAAAAAGCAAAAAAAAGTGGTGGGTTATTTACTGCAAAAAATCCTATTTTGTTTATTGATGAAATCCATAGATTTAGTAAATCTCAACAAGATTCTCTTCTAGGTGCTGTAGAAAAAGGGTGGGTTACTCTAATCGGAGCCACTACAGAAAACCCAAGTTTTGAGGTAATCCCTGCCCTACTTTCACGTTGTCAAGTTTATATTTTAAATTCATTTGATAAAAATGATTTAATAACGCTTTTACAAAGGGCTGCAAAAAAAGACGAATTATTTTCAAAGAAAAAAATAATCTTTAAAGAAACAGATGCATTATTACAAATTTCCGGAGGAGATGCTAGAAAACTATTAAATATTTTCGAGTTATTGGTTGCTACCGAAGATGAAATAGAAATAACAAACGAATTGGTCTTAAAAAAAGTTCAAAAAAATACGGTCAGGTATGATAAAACGGGCGAGCAACACTATGATATCATTTCTGCTTTTATAAAATCGATTCGAGGAAGCGACCCAAATGCAGCCGTATATTGGTTGGCAAGAATGATCGAAGGTGGTGAAGACGTCAAGTTTATTGCAAGAAGGTTAGTGATTGCTGCTTCTGAAGATATCGGAAATGCAAACCCAACCGCACTCATATTAGCAACTAATACTTTTCAGGCAGTATCCGTCATTGGATTTCCAGAATCTAGAATTATTTTAAGTCAATGTGCAGTCTATTTAGCCAATTCTCCTAAAAGTAACGCTTCCTATGTGGCAATTAATAAAGCACAAGATCTCGTCAGACAAACAGGAGATTTAACAATTCCTCTTCACTTAAGAAATGCACCAACAAAATTAATGAAAGATCTAGGCTACGGAGAAAACTACATGTACACCCATAATTCTGATAACAATTTCAGTCTGCAAGAGTTTTTACCCGATGAAATTTCTGGAACAAAAATTTACGAACCCGGAAATAATGTTCGGGAAAATAAGTTCAGAGAAACCCTAAAAAACAACTGGAAAAATAAGTATGACTACTAGAAATTTACTAAGTATTCTTTTTGAATTAGTTGGCTATTCTCATAATATTCTGCAATCCAACGTGTCCCTTTTTTATAAAAAACTCCATTACTTCCTTTCAGAATAAATACCTCTTTTAAATTGGTTTGTAACAGTTGAAAAACAACCTCTGGTTTTGTATTTACCAATTGAAAACCGTTATTTTTAACCTGAGCGGAGAGAGTTTCTATTTCAACAAAATCTTTCTGTATTTGATTTGAAATAAGTGCTTTTTCTGGAGTCGCTTCTGTTGCCTCTGAAGGAGTTAATAATGGAATCTCTTTTTTTACTATAAGTAGTTCTTTAGGATGATTCACTTCTTTTTTTTCATCAACTTCTCTATCAGGCTTATATACAAATTTCAAATCAGTCATGGTAGCATAAGCTTTTCTAATTGCTTCATGATAAGCCTTCTTATATTCCTTTTCTTTACTTTTTCCAAATTTTGAAGCGTACACAAGAGTTCCAAAGCAATCTTGCAATGCTATTTTATTTTTAACAATAAGAACACCAGAAGCGTCACTCACTATTGCAGTTAACGCCAAACATCTATTTTGTAATAAATCTATTGGAAGTGAATCTGTACTTAAAAAAACATTAAACCCTTTTTTTTGCAATAAAAATTTAGTGAGGGAACTTGTTTGATATTGATTAGACTTTTTTAAAAAATCGAACTTATTAGGAACAATTATATATTTAAAATCACTCATTTTTTTAGTTTGACTCATTAGTGATATTGTTACAAAAAACAACAAGCTTCCAACTATTTTTTTGATCATGTAGATTAAAATATTACGTTAAGCCCTAACTGAGCGGAAATATTATTTGCTTTTGTAATATTACTAAATTTTAAAACATTATCTATTACTCCATAAATATTTAATTTTCCTATCTGAGTAGAAAGACCTACTCCAATAGTATTAAAGGAATAATTATCGACCGTATAGGTCAGTTTTGTGTGAAATTTTTGTGAAAGTGATTTTTGATAAAAACCTGTAACAGCAAACTGAGGGCTTAACGGTCTAAATACAGAATACAGATGAACCCCTACACCATTCCTATAGAACTCTTTATAAGTATTGTCATAGCAATACATACTTCTTTTAGTTCCAAAACGATATGTAAAAGAAGCATTCACTTTTGAAGGTCTCCAGGAAATATAAGAATCTTCATTCTGATCAAAATGAAGCTTATCCTTTAAACTAGCTTCTAATAGTATCCCAAATTCAGAGGGGCTGTTTGGGTCGTATTCAAAGGCGACCCACTCTGAAACATAACTACCTTCTGTAAAAGAATTTTGAGTATTTTTTGAGTGATTGATAAAACCAACATCAAGGATGCTTCCTGTTAATTCGATTTGGTCAGATAGATGATAAGTGAAACCAACATCAAAACCAATTCCTAAATTACCACCAAAAAAAGTGTTTTTTAAATATTTTTTTGAAGTTCCAGTAAATTTTTCCTCTTTATATAAACCGGAGGTTCTTGCTTCAAGATAGATATTATCCAAATAATGTGTGAATGTATTATTAGATCCATTTACAGTCGTAAAAGTTCCTGAATTATCAAAACTTTCTACATTTAACGCAGAAGAATAGATTTTAAACCGAGCACCAAAAGTTACATTCTCACTCACTTTATTTGTGAATCCAAAATGCAAGACTCCTAAAAGATCTATTTTAAATAGGGTTTGAGACAATTCAAAACTTTTATTTAAAAAACTAGAATTACCTTCCGTTACAAGAGTAATAATATCTTTAGGATAATAAACAATCGCATCAAATTCTTCATAAAAACCAAAACTAAAATAGTAGTCATTATTTAATCTAAAGCCTGCATTTAGAACCTCTAATTGAATATTTAATTTCACGTAATCATTCGTTCTTAATTTATCTAATACATTAGAAAACTTATCATTTATAGATCGATTATCATCAGCGAATAAGTCTGCAATTGAAAAGCCTGTTGACTCTATTTCTGTGGAGATACCAGAGAGTAAAGGAATACCGATATGATAATTTAAGTTGGTCTCAGCTCCTGGATTTAATAATAATGTTTGAGGTAGTTCTGCAAAATTGTACAGCAGTTTTTTGTTTTGACCAACGTATTCTGTAATCAAAAATAATGAGATCAGTAGAAGTATCTTTCGAACGTTATGCATCTGTATCTAAATAAACTTTGATAAAAGATTTAAACTGAAGTTCGGTACTATCATTTGGGTTCAATACTAATGAAGGATTATTGGTTTTAATGGTAATGCTAAGTCCTCTCATATTTATGAGTGATGGGTTAGAAATAAGGGTTTCAGTTTGTTTAAATTGATACGCTAAATCATTTGCACTTACGGACATTTTTTCAAATTTAAATATTGGCAAGTAATTGGCATTTAAAAGTTGAACTTCAAGTATAAAATCATTGTCATACTCGTTTAAAACTTCGGCATTAAATTCTAACTTCACTGTTTTATTTTTTATGTAATCATTTTTAAATAAATTAAAGTCAGTAATTTCTCTTATTTCGTTCATCTGATTACCAGATTGTTCAAAAAACTGAAAGGGTAAAACTGTAAAATGGACTGCAGCAATTGAATATATCGGTGTAGCTTTATAGTTTTCTAATTGCGTAAAATCAAGATCATCTACACAAGACATTACTGCAAATAAGCAATAAAATAATGCACTTATTTTTTTTAAATTCATCCGATAAATGTGAAAAAAAGGTAGTGAGTAAGTACTCAAAGAAATCCCTAGTTAATATATAATTTTATTAAACCCATCATGAAATTAGGTTTTTGTTTTTACATATTAAAAAAAAATCTATAAATTAATTCTTTATTAGTTGAATCATTTTAAAATAACATTAAAGCTAAATTTAAATGAATTTTTTTATTTCTAAAAGAGAAGAAACTGAAATAAATAAATTGTTAGGCACCAGAGAGGTGTCAAAATTACAATGAATCGCCTTCATCCCTACTCCTAGTGCACCATTAATATCTGCTTCGATACTATCTCCGATCATAATTGCTTGATCTATGTTTGCATTTGCGATCTCTAAGGCATGCTTAAAAACTTTTGGATTTGGTTTTTTTACCCCTACAGATTCAGAAGTAATCACCTTCTCAAAATAGTGATAAATCTTAGAGTTGACCATTTTTTTTGTTTGAATTTCTTCGAAACCATTGGTAATGATATGAAGGGTATACTTTTGATTTAAATAGTCTAAGATTTCTATGGCTCCATCAAATAAATGGTTAAAATCAGCCAGATGCTCAATATACTGGTCTGCAATTAAATATATCAACGTATCTGAAATCGGAAAGTCAATAGCGTCAAAGGTGTTTTTTAAACGACCATATCGCAACTCACTTTTCGTTACTTTCTCTTCCCTGTATAATTTCCAAAATTTAAAATTTAAAGGCCTATATACCTCTAAAAAAGAATGTAAATCGACAGAAAGATCATTTATTTTGAAAATCTTTTGAAAGGTTAAATCTGAATTTTTTTCAAAATCCCACAAAGTATGATCTAAATCAAAAAAGACATGTTGTATATTTTGCATTTGCATTATATTTGAAGAAATAAACTATTTGAACACAAAAATACATAAAAACAACCTATCTAACTTTTATAAAAATATTTTTATAATGGTTAGAGGTACCCTAATTGCACAAATTATTGCAATAATTGGCACCCTTTTTATTGCTAAAATATATGGGGAAGCGGCCTATGGGTATTTTGGTGTTTTTATCAGTATTACTGGTATTACATCTATAATATGTAGTTTACAATTAGATAAATTCATCGTTATATCAAAGAACATAAAAGAAAGTATCAATTGGTACAACTTTTTACTAATTCTTGTTCCTGTTACCACCGTTTTAATTTCATTGATCATAGGTATTGGATGTTATTACTTTTTTAATGAAAAAACTAGTTTACACATTCTCTTGTTAAGCTGTATCGGAACTTTACTCATAAGCTTAAATACCACCAATGAAAGTTTTTTTACTTTCAAAAAGGAATTTTCTACGATTTCTAACTCAAAAATATTTTTGACAATAGGTAATTTAGGCCTCCAAATTCTTCTCTACACGTCCTTCAATCTGTTAGGATTAATCATTGGGTTTTTAATTTCACAGTTTCTTTTATTCTTATTTTATGTATTTAAAAATAAGACTGTAATTTCAAAAACGAATCCTACAGAAATAAAAAAAGGAATTCAATCTAATCCTTCAATTTTAAAATTTTTACTCCCCTCTAATACTTTAAATAGTATCGCAAATAGTTTAATGCCAATTTTAATTCTTGCTTTTTTTGGAGCAAAAGAAGCAGGAGTGTATTTTTTTAGTCTCAAAATATTGGGAATCCCATTGTTTTTAATTTCTTCATCAGTGGCTCAAGTGTATTTTCAAAAATCATCCATTCTTTTGAAGGAGAACAAAGAAGAATTATTAAAACTTACTAAAAAAATAGTACGAACAAATTTACTGATCATGTTGGTATTTCTTCTCCTAATAAATACACTTGGCATGTATCTTTTAGATTATTTTTTTGAAGGAAAATGGAACAACTTAAGGTCGTACACATTCATTTTGTCTATCCTTGTATTTGCAAGAACCGCATTTAACCCTATTAGTAGTTTAATCGTTGTTTTACATAAAAATTTAGAAAGCTTACTCTTTAATAGTTACTTATTTATTGTTAATTTAGTGGCGATTTCTGTAGGTTTTTTTTATGACAGCATCCTCATAACAATTTTAATACTTGCTGTTTTCGGTGGCATTGGATACATACTATTACTTGCTTATTTTCTTAATCATTTAAAACAAATTGCAAAAAAAGATGTTTAAAAAATTAGATTTTTTCTTTTTTGGGAGGATCATCAACTTTTTTTATCCTCTGTATTTTAGACCAAAATATGGCTATCAGCGGTATTATATCTTGTTTTTTCATTATTTAGTTCCTCAAAAAATATACAGATTGAATCCGAAGGTCAAATGGCCAGTTCATTATACTTCTAGAGTAATTGCTCCAAATAATATTCAAAAAGGAATCCTATGTGATCCCGGAGACAATATCAACAATTACATCCAAGCCAACAATGGTATTATTTTTGGAAACAATGTCGAACTAGCTCCGGGAGTTTCTATCATTTCCTCTAACCATGATGTAACTAACTTAAGCAAACATGTAAATGGAAAACCAATAATAATTGGCAATCACGTTTGGATCGGTGCAAATGCAACTGTTTTACCAGAGGTTACGATTGGAAATAACGTTACAATTGGTGCAAATTCAGTAGTTACAAAAGACATTCCTAGCAATTCAATTGCTGTTGGAAATCCTTGTGTAGTCATCAAGAAAAAAGAGCCATATACAGAAGACTTTTCTAGGATTATTTTTAATAAAAAAATACCTCAAGAGTTTTTAAAATTCTTAGCATCTAATGCTTAAAAAGAGTTACTAAGTAGGGTAAATTATGATACTTGATTTGCTGGTATTTAAGTGTTTCAGCTCCAAAGCTTAAGAAATATTTTGCAATGGATTGCATCGAGGATCCTCCAAAATTAAAGACTCCAAAATCCTTTTGATATTTATAAATTGCGCTGTTTATTAAGAAGGTATTTGCGCCATTTTTTCTGTTTTTAAAATCTGTTGAAGAAACTAACAGTGTGACTGTATCTTTGTGTTTTAAAAAGAACCCTGAAGCAACCAAATGGTCTTTATCATCGTAAATGGATAAAATTTCTCCTATTTGGTTTACCAAACAAATGTTCATGATTTGTTCTAGAACTTGATAATCAGCTTTTTTGATATTTGGGGTTCTTTGACCAACGTTGTTTTTGAATAGGGTTATTAATTGTTCTGGAGCATCTCCCCACTTCTCTTTTAAACCTGATGTATTTGCTCTTCCTAAATCTTTTCTTCTGTCTTTTCTATAGGTGTTCAAAATTGCGTCATGATCTGAATGTAGCGATAGAACTTGCATCTCTTTGGTAAGTAGATGCGGTGATTTTTTTTCGATGTGATTCCTTGTATTCAATCGGGATTCAATAAAACGAAACTTTCCATACAAAACATCAAGAAAAGATTGGATACCTATTTTTTCATTCAAAGAAAAAACGCCTAATTCTAGGATCCAAAAAGGAGGATATCCATATTTTATAAAAAACTTTGAACGCCAAGGAACAGGCATTACCGCTTTGTAATCATCGAGAACTAACACGTCCCAATTGTCTGCAACAATGTCTAAATACCAAGAGAAAGCGAAAACCTTGGATTGAACAGCATTCTCAATACAAAAATTGTATTTAGAAACATCAAGGTGCTTTCTTTGAACGTAGTGAATCATGTTATGAAGTCGCTATTTTAATCATCGAATCATATAATTTTTTCCAACCTTTCCATCGTAAATAATCACTCAAACTTTCGTTGTGAAACAAAGTAATAAAAGTGCCATTTACTGCTTTTACTTCGTTCTTTAAATCTCTAATTTTACCCAAAGATTGTCTTGGAGTTAGCTTCATATAGTCATTCAAAGTGGTGTCCATTAAGGCAAAAGGAAATATTTTAAGAGGTGTCTGAATTTCAAAATCAAGATCATAAAAATAAAAAGGAGTACACGTACTGGCTCTAAACCCAACGTTGCTGGCATATCCCATGGAATAATCCTCTTCGACCTCTAGGTCAATTAGATTTTGATAGGTTTCAGGCAAGCTAAATCTCAAATAGTGTTGTCTGGACCTCTGAATGGGCGTGTTGATGATTCTTTCTAATCGCTCTTTTTCTTTTTTTAGTAATGGCGCATTGTTCATGGTAAAATAAGAGGGATGCAAGCCAACACTTGCATAATCTAACATTTCCTTTATGAGCAGTCTATAGTTTGTTTTTGAGGCGGAAACATTGGTATCAAACGTGGTGTAATCCCCTATTAAAAAAAAGAAAATCGTTTTGATATTATGTTCTTTTCTCGTTTGTATAAACCGATCAAAAGTATCAAAAGGATCTTTTTTTATATTGAATACCACCGCAAACCGATGCAAAATATTTAGCAACTTAAATTGTGCTAAGTCATTTACAAAACCACCGATACTCCTTACCAAACTTTTATGTTTATATGCATAAGCATTGTCAATATCTACCGTAGAGATAAATTCATATGACCGATTCTCATACTCAAGATCTGGAAATTTTTCTTTGAAGGCTTTTAACAGTTTATAGGCCCAAATATCGACAACTGGTTTTTCTAAAAAACGATATTTAAATGCCATACTTTGTTCTGCGGTATAGCGTCCATGAATGTCTTTAACATGGGGTAAATATTCTTCATATCTCGAAATCAGATAAAAACTAGCTGCAAAAATATCATACGGAATGAAAGACTTGGGTCCTGCATTAAAAAAACAAGCGACTTCTTCCCATTTTTGAATAATAATTTCCATATCATTCACACCTTGCTCAAATAACAAGTCGTTACTTTTTACAAAAAACTCATTTCCAAAGGGTGTTTTTGTATAGGTCATTTTGGGGCCATTATAGGCTACAAAATCATCAACTTTAGTCGTAAAATCTACAGGAATTAATAAGATTCTTGTGAAAATATGTTTAAAAATATAACGAACTCTTGGAGTTATTTTATGTGTATAAATTAAAATCATTGAATCAGTTGCGAATTATAAATGACACATTAAAAAATGCCTTCATCTGCAAAGCTAAAATACGCTTTTTCGGTAATTATTAAATGATCTAAGAGTTTTATATCTAAAGTTACGCCCGCTTGTTTGATTTTTTGAGTGATGTGTTTATCTGCAGCGCTTGGCTGTAATTTTCCCGAAGGATGATTATGACAAACAATTATGGCTACAGATACAAACTCTAAAGCACTCTTATACAACAATCTCACATCTACAACGGTCGCTGTTAAACCTCCTTTACTAATTTGTTTTTTTGCAACTACTTTATTCGAATTGTCTAAAAATAGCACCCAAAACTCTTCATGTTCTAGGTCTCCAAGAACCGGTTGCATCAAGGTAAAAACATCTTTGCTACTGGTTATTTTTGCTCTTTCTTTGACATTTTCTAACTGACGTCTTTTCCCCAATTCTAAAGCGGTAATAATGGCAATCGCTTTTGCAGCTCCTACCCCTTTAAATGTCATTAGTTTTTCTATCGTTAACTTGGCTAGTTTGTGTATGTTTCCATTGACAGATTGTAGAATCCTTTTAGACAAGGCAACGGCACTCTCTTCTCGATTTCCAGAACCAATTATGATGGCAATCAATTCTGCATCGGATAAAGAAGCTTTTCCTTTCGCTACTAATTTTTCTCTTGGTTGGTCGTCTGGAGCCCAAGATTTAATGGTCAACTTTTCCATCTATTTTTTTAAATAAAAATACAACAAAACCTCTTATGTCTCAAAGGTTTTCAACACTGTTTGATCGAAATTATTTTAAACGAACCCCTATGATTCGATGAAAAAAAGAAGTGGTTTATCTTATAAGAAGTGGCAACAGTGGCTTTATTTGGAATCGAATACTAGTCTATACCGCTATTGTGAGTTCTTTATAAAAAATTGAAAACTTCCTTTTATTTACATTTGCAAGAAAACTCTTTATATCTTTGTATTTTATTTCTATATTTAACATATGAAAATTATCATAGCTGGAGCTGGAGACGTTGGTTTTCATTTAGCTAAGCTTCTTTCTTACGAATCTCAAGACACTTACATCATAGATTTTGATGGTGAAAAACTAGAGTATCTTAACAGTCATCTAGACATTATTACTAAAAAAGGAGACGCTACCTCTATAAAATTACTGAAAGAAATTGGTGTTGATTCTGCAGATTTATTAATTGCAGTAACCGACAGCCAGAATACCAATTTTACAATTTCTGTGATTGGAAAATCTTTAGGAGCTAAAAAAACAATTGCCAGAATAGATAATTCTGAGTTTTTAAATGAATGCGAAGTCGATTTTAAAAAATTTGGCTTGGATTTTATGATCTCTCCCCAAGAACTGGCTGCTAATGAAATTAAAATGCTCCTAGACCAGTCTTCATTTAACGATACGGTCGCTTTTGAAAGTGGGGTTTTTAATGTAATGGGGACGCTGTTAACTCATAATTCTCCAATTATAGATTTGACTGTTAAAGAAGCATCACATAGCTTTCCTTCGATCGATTTTACCACCATTGCCATCAAAAGGCAGGGCGTTTCACAAACGATTATCCCAAGAGGAGATACTCGCTATGAATTAGAAGATCAAGTTTATTTTTGTGTGCCCAATTACAGTATGAAAGACCTCTACCCGATCCTCGGAAAGAAGCAATTCAATATTAAAAACGTAATGATTCTTGGCGGAAGTAGTATTGGCCAAAAAACAGCACGAAATTTATGTAAAAATAATTTTAAGGTAAAACTGATTGAAATCAATAGAGAAAAAGCAGGCTTGTTAGCGGAAGAATTGAGTGATACGCTCGTGATCAGTGGTGATGGTCGAGATTTGGAGCTTTTAGAAGAAGAAAATATCAGAGAAACCGATGCCTTTATAGCAGTAACTGGAAATTCTGAAACAAATATCATGTCTTGCTTGGTTGCAAAGTCTAAGGGTGTTAAAAAGACAATTGCTTTGGTAGAAAACATGGATTATATCGATATCTCACAAACGATTGGTATTGAATCTTTGATTAATAAAAAATTAATTGCAGCCAGTAATATTTTCAGACACATTCGAAAAGGTGAAATTTTAGCCTTGGCCAATTTGCACAATATAGACGCAGAAGTTTTTGAATTTGAGGTAAAACAGGGTGCCAAAGTAACCGAACATCCAATTAAAGACTTACGATTTCCAAGAGAAGCCGTTTTTGGAGGGGTTATTAGGGATAAAAAAGCGATGATGGCTACTGGAGATATGCAAATTCAAACAGGAGACAAAGTGATCGTATTCTGCCTACCAGAAGCAATCCATACCGTTGAAAGATTGTTTAATTAATACAATGAAATCTTTGAATACTAAAATAATATTTCGCTTTCTAGGAATTACTGCAATACTGAACGGACTTTTCATGTTTGTTGCGGTTCCTTTTAGTTTGTATTATAAAGAAACTGCTACCTGGGGAATTATCAATGCGGGAATTATTACCGTAATCATTGGTTTACTTCTTTATTTTTTAAACAAACCGAAAAACACCATCATTCACAAAAAAGAAGGATATTTAATTGTAACCCTAGGATGGCTTACACTTTCTCTAACAGGAATGTTACCCTATATCATCTCTGGTGAAATCCCAAATATAACCAATGCTTTTTTTGAAACAATTTCAGGATATTCTACCACGGGTTCGTCGATCTTAAAAGACATCGAATCAATGCCAAAAGGTATTTTATTTTGGCGAAGTGCCACACATTGGATTGGCGGAATGGGAATCATCGTATTAACCATTGCGATCCTTCCATTACTTGGAATTGGTGGCATGCAGCTTTTTATGGCGGAGGCCCCTGGTCCATCAACAGACAAATTACATCCTAGAATTACAGACACTGCCAAACGCTTGTATTTGATATATGTGCTGCTCACTTTTGCTCAATTTTTGTTGTTAAGGGTTGCAGGCATGACCTGGTTTGACGCGATCAATCATGCAATGGCAACCATGAGTACGGGTGGTTTTTCAACCAAAAATACGAGTATTGCTTTTTACAATCACTTGCCTTTAGTTCAGTATATCATTATCCTTTTTATGTTGATTGCGGGAACTAATTTTGTGTTGACCTATTTTGCCTTGAAAGGAAAAATTCAAAAAGTATTTCAGAGTGAAGAATTTAAATACTACTTATTTGGTATTATAGGAGTTGCTTCTATTGTGACGGTCATTATCTATTTCTTTCAAGATCCAAATCTCCAGACCAGTATTGCACATCCAATGGTTTATGGGAAGGCAGAGAGTGCCATTAGACATGGGTTGTTTATGGTTACTTCTATTGTAACGACTACAGGCTTTGTAACAGCAGATTTTACCATGTGGAGTTTCTTTGCGACTGGTATTTTCTTTGCACTTTTTTTTACAGGGGGCTCAGCGGGTTCAACGAGTGGGGGGGTCAAAGTCGTCAGGCACGTTGTCATGTTGAAGAATAGTTTCTTGGAGTTTAAAAAAGCATTGCATCCCAATGCAATCATCCCTGTAAGACATGATGGGAAAGCAGTGCAACAAAACATTGTTTTTAACATCATCTCTTTCTTTATTATTTACATGTTAATTTTTACAATTTCTTCGGTGGTATTTACTTTTTTTGGGTTGGATTTTACCTCTGCTCTGGGTGCCGCTGCCTCAAGTCTTGGTAATATAGGACCTGCGATAGGGTCTGTAAGCCCTGTAGATAACTTTGCACACCTTTCCTCTGGAGCCAAATGGTTTAGTGCCTTCTTAATGCTTATTGGTCGTTTGGAACTCTTTACGGTACTTATTTTATTTACGCCTTTCTTCTGGAGGAAAAATTAGGATCCTTATTTTTTATTGACAGAACTTTTCAAATTACTTTAGGAAACAAAAAAAACCGGACGGTAGTCTGGTTTGAGGGTTGTGATAAATCTGAGGACTACAGTAGGTGGTAATTGTGTTTTAGGATGATTCACAGAGGAATTTAATAAAAAAATGAGACTTTAGCTGTAAAACGATTTAGTAGTTTTTGAAATGACTACAGTCCGAGCGCTAATTTACTATTTATTATTGTTTTTTGGATAATGAATCCCTTGGTAACATAGACACAAAACAAGACCAATCTAATCCGTTGGTAAAAACAAGGTTATCAAAAAAAATTCTTACGATGCAATCTAACTTTTAGAACTTTTGAAATCCATCGGTTCCAATATTAAAATCAGGTCACCCCCTTTTTTGTTTACGTTATTAAATAAAGGTTTTTGAAGAAAAGAATATCATTAGATAAATATCCCTTAACTTTTTTTTGTTTTAAATTGTGAACTAATAAAGTTAGGGTAATTCTAACACTGCTACTAATTTATGATTAAGATATAATTTTTCTTTACCCACTTTTTCAGAAATTAAAAAACCAGATTTTTCTAATTCCATTAAATATTTACCTACGGTTTTTGGTGAACCTAATTTAGCATCAATTAAAAACTGTCGTTTCGTATAAGGCAATCTAAATAGTATTTCAACCAATTCTTTAGTATATACTTTAGGGATTGTTTCCTTAATCTCTGTTGTCATTTGCTCCATTAATAAAGTAACATTTTTTAAGCGTTCTAGTCCTTTATTAGCTGTATATTCAACCATTTCAAGTATGTAAAGTATCCACCCTTCCCAATCGTTATTTTCAGTTACCTTTCTCAGTTTCGTATAATAGTCAGTCTTATTTTTAATGATATATTCACTTAAATAAATAGCAGGTGTATCTAATAGTTTTTCGAGTTTTAGATACAATAATAACAATATGCGTCCTGTTCTACCATTCCCATCACTAAATGGGTGTATCGCTTCAAATTGATAATGCATTAAAGCCATTTTTATCAAAGGGTCAATAGCGTCTTCACCATTTATAAATGTTTCAAGATTATCCATTTTTTCTCTTATAACTGCTTCGCCTGTTGGAGGCGTGTAAATAGTTTCTCCTTTTGTATTTTTCAAAGCAGTTCCTGGCGTTGTTCTAATTCCTGCAGTATTTTTTATAATGCTTTGTACAATTTCAACACATAAGTTTGTACTTATAAAAGGTCGAGTTTCTATTTGTTGTAAACCATTCCAAAGTGCTTCTTTGTAGCTTATGACCTCTTTTATAGCTGGATTATCAAACTTTTTGTCTGCTACTAAAGACCTATATAAATCATCATTTGTTGTGATGATATTTTCTATTTCTGAACTTGCTTTCGCCTCTTGTAAATGAATCGTATCCAGAAACAACGTTGGATTTGGTAAATTGCTAAGCATACCATTAAGTTTCGCTAGCGCTCTACTAGCATCAATCGTCTTGCGTAACACTTTAGTGGTTTCTAAATTTGTTCTAGGAGGTAATATTGGTAAACTATTATAAGGTATATTTCTATTAAATTTTGTCATTTTAAATAAGGGTACATATTACTCACGTAATCTTAACGAGGGTAAATATACTAAAAATTTACCTTTATTCTACTAATAGATGTAATTATTACGTTCAATAAACAGATAATAAAAAAAATTAAGCGTTACGAATTACTATAGTAATCACGAATTATTTGATATTTTATAAAAATAGTTATTCAATTAAATTAGTTATTGTTATTTAATCAAATTGAAATCCTCTCTTTTATCCTAACTTAAGTTAAGGTGAAATTGACTTCTCTGGAAGCTTCACCTATACAAATGCAAAATATTTTATTTTTTTTAGGAGGATAACAACTGATTTTCAGAAAAATTCTAGAAAATTTTATTTTTAAAAAAGTTGATTTTTTGGAAAATTGCCCAAAAATTTGATCGAGAGAATTGACCTCCCTCTAAAGACATCGAAAAATGGGGTATATAAGGGGGGATACCTACGGGCAGTCCTCCAGGGGGGCACCCAACTAACTTTAAATTTAATCAATGAGATTTTTAAAGCCGAACCAAAAAGCTCAATTTTAATTGGCATAAGATGTATTAAACATTTGATTTCTTTTGTAAACTATATTTTAATAAATTCTCTAAAATTATTTTTATCAATTACGATTTCCTTGGCGTCGTATTCGTTTACAAAAGTTTTTGGTAATCTTACTTTTTTCTTGTTATTCCATTTAAACTCAAAACCAGAGATCATACCATTATGTTCTTCTACTAAATCTACCTCTTGCTGTTGTTTGGTTCTCCAAAAGTACATTTTAGCATTTGTACTCTTATACTTATTTTGTTTAAGTCTTTCTGAAATTAAAAAGTTTTCCCATAAAGCACCAGTATCTTGTCTTAATTCTAAAGGATTAAAATTTCCAATAATTATATTCCTAACTCCGTTATCATAGAAATATATTTTTTTATTTTTTTTAATTTCATTACGTAAGTTTCTACTAAAACTATGTAACTTAAATATTACATATCCTTTTTCTAAAATATCTATATAGTTAGCAACAGTATTTTTATCTACACCGACTATTTGAGCCAGTTCATTGTAGTTTACTTCACTTCCGATTTGAAGCGCTAAAGCTTGTACCAACTTTTCTAATACTTCTGGTTTTCTAATATTTGCAAAGGCTAAAATATCTCTATATAGATAACTATTTACCAGTTGTTTTAATAGTTCTTTTTCTTCCCCAGGATTGTTTAATATATCTGGATAGAAACCGTATAATATCCTGTTTTCTAATTGTTGTTCTGCTGACACATAACCCTCTGTATTTTCCAACTCTTCCCAACTTATTGGATACAATTCATACTCCCATTTCCTTCCTGTTAGAGGTTCATTAATTGCATTTGATAAATCAAAAGATGACGAGCCACTTACAAATAATTGTACTTCTTTAAATTGATCTATAATTATTTTTAATGTTAGCCCAATACCGGCTATTCTTTGAGCTTCATCAATAAAAATGATTTTGTTAGACCCTATAATACTTCTAATTTGTGTTGTGTTAGGATTGTTTAATAGACTTCTTACTGTAGGATCATCTCCATCTAAAAATAGATGTTCTTTGGTATCTATGATCGTTTTAAGCAGCGTCGTTTTCCCTACTTGTCTGGGACCAATTAATATAATAGCTTTCCCTTTGTTTATTTTACCCTCAATAGTTTTTTTTAGGTCTCGGTTGTACATTGTCTTTTTTTTACAAATATACTATTTTAGATTGTATTCACTAATAGTTATGCTTTTTAATGAATATAAGTGCTAGGATACTATTTATTATATTTAACATAAGGTCTTAAGATTATAACAATAGTCATTCATGAAATTTTTTAGAAAATTTAGAAGATGGTTCTCATTGGGATTTTTAGTTCATCTTAATTGTAAGGAGATAACCGAAAGGCAGTATCTCCTCCACGTGGGACCTTATTAACATATAATACTAATCGGCAAACAGAAATTTCAATAACCTCTAAAATTTACCATCAGGCCCATTCAATGATTCTAATCGGCACTTATATTTCTCAGTGAATCCTGAAGATAACCCGTGGAAGAAATTAAAAGTAATAAATATGAAAAAGCTGTTGCAGATGTGTTTATGGAACGACTGCGGAGATTGGGAAATGAGGGAGAATAGGTGTTCAAAACCCATAAAAAAACCTGTAATTTTTAAAATCTCATGGCCGTTTCATGGCAATTGAAGGATTTCAAAAAATTAAAAAACTAAATATCAATTACTTATAATTAATTCAAGACTACAGTCCG
>JABAZI010000024.1 GCA_018608545.1 Polaribacter sp. | reverse complement strand
AATTATTTTCAATAATCCCCTAAATATCAAAAAATGAAAAAAATTAGTAAAATACTGTTTGGCATCATGCTTATCTCTTTAAATTTTAACTCTCTAGCGCAAGTAGGTATTGGAACTTCAAATCCACATGCCTCTGCAGCTTTAGAAATACAAAGTACTTCTAAAGGTTTTTTATTTCCAAGAATGGCCGAAGCAGAACGTGATGCTATTAACAACCCAGCCACCGGACTTACCATATATTGTACTGATTGTGCTACTAGCGGTGGAGGAGTAATTCAAGTATACAACGCTAGTAATTGGGAAGATCTGAACGATTTTGTGGCTGCCTCTACTGGTGGTGTATTTAATGGAAAGGTCGGGATTGGGACGACTCCACTCTATGCTTTAGATGTTGATGCAAAGGATAAAGGAAGTTCTACCTACTCAGCTAGATTCACAAATAGCGCAACCGATGACAACATCTATAATATAGTCAGGTTTACTCAAGGTGAATCAGGTACTGCTGAAGGATTCCTGGGAACAGGAGGTTCTAATGTACCTAACAAAGCATTTAGAAATAATTTTGTTGTAGGTACCAAAAGCAACTCGCCATTGGTTCTAAATACTCATGATACCGAACGAATGCGTATTAATACTATTGGCAGGGTCGGGATTGGGACGACTAACCCTGAATACCCCTTTCATCTTGATGCCGAAGATAGGAGTAAGGATGAAATTTACGCAGCTAAATTTGAAAACAGTAAGACCGATAATGACCTCTATAATATAGTCCTGTTTACTCAAGGTGAATTAGATACTGCTATAGGATACCTGGGAACAGGAGGTTCTGATGTACTTAACCCAGCATTTCAAAATAATTTTGTTGTAGGTACCAAAAACAACACGCCATTGGTTCTAAATACTAATGATACCGAACGAATGCGTATTGATGCCAATGGCAATGTAGGAATTGGGACCACTGATTGTGAAGGTTATAAATTAAAGGTTAATGGCGAAATTCATGCAACAAATGGAAGTGCAAATAGTTGGACTAGTACCTCTGATCGACGCTGGAAAAAAGATATTCAAACTCTAGATAATAGCCTTGATAAAATTGCTGCCTTAAGAGGAGTGAGCTATCAATGGAGAGTGGATGATTTCCCCAATAAGAACTTTTCCGATGGCACACAGCTCGGGGTGATTGCCCAAGAGATTGAGGCCGTATTTCCAGAGTTAGTCCATACAGATAAAAAGGGATATAAGTCGGTACAATACAGTAATATCGTTGCCCCATTAATTGAAGCCATTAAGACACTCAAACATCAAAATGAAGCGCAACAAGATCAAATAACTAGCTTAATTAAGCGAGTAAAAGCACTAGAAGATAAGTAAATTCATGATGAACTAAAGCCTTGTCTAAGTACCTGTTTTCAAAAAAATAAGATTTAGATTAAATAATACTAGTCCAGGATCTTTATAAAATCTTCAAAAGCAATATAATAAGGCTGGTCTTTAAAAACAGGATTTTCAACACTCTCTGCATTGGCGATTCCAACCCCTGCAAACCAAACTTTTGCGTTTTGTTTAAGGGCATGATTTTTAAACGTCTCCATCCAAAGTACATCATATTCATTTGGTTTTTGAATGTTATTTGTTGCTTTTACCAACACAAAGATAGTAGGCTCCCCTTTTTTGTATAACACAAATTGAGGGTGCCTTTTTAATTGGCTATTAATCGCCTGAAACTCGTATCCCATTTCACGAAGCTTCTCCCCAACAATATTCATTGCTAAATTATGCAATTCTTGTGCTGTTAAAATCTGCATTGTTATTTTTTATTTCTACGATTATAGTTCTTATCTCCTCTTGTTTTTGGCTTCTTATACTTTTTTGCAATTTCTCTTCGATAAGACCCTCCTTGATTGGTTTTGCTATTTTTTTCACTCTTTTCATGAAAAGCGGGACCTGGCACATATTCTAAAGAGGTTCTGTTTTTAGAAATTCCTTGATCTTCCTTTGGACGTTCATCTTCTGTTAACAATTCAGAAATTTCAACTTCTGCAGGTAGTTCTAAAACAGGAATTTCATACCCCATTAAATTTTGAATACTGCCTTTAGCCTCTTGTTCTTTCTCTGTTGAAAAAAGTAGCGTCTTTCCAGCTTTTTCTGCACGACCTGTTCTACCTATTCTGTGCATATAATTTTCTGGAAAATCTGGGGTATCAAAATTAATAACATGAGATACTTCATCAAAATCCAACCCACGAGCCATTATATCTGTAGCCACTAAAATCCGATTATTTCCTTCATCGAACTGCCTAATGGAACGTATTCTATAATTTTGTGTTTTATTCGAGTGTATGACACAGGTTTCACTTCCAAAAATCTCTTCTAAATGTTTAAAAAGTAAATCGGCACTTCTTTTAAACCCAACAAATATTAATACTTTGTGAAAAGTCTGTGTGTCTTTTAAAAGATGATGTAATAAATTTACCTTGGTAAAGAAGTTAGGAATATCATAAGATACTTGTTCAATATTGTCAAGCGGAGTTCCACTAACTGCTACAGAAATTTTAGTAGGATTTTTAAAAAAATCATAAATTAACGCATCTACATCTTCGGTCATGGTAGCTGAAAATAAGATGTTTTGTCTTCTTTCAGGTATCACATCAAAAATATTCATCAACTGAAAACGAAATCCTAAATCTAACATAACGTCTACCTCATCAATCACTAATTTCTGGATAGACTTTAATTTCAACGCATTGCTCAATGCCAAATCATAAAGTCTTCCAGGAGTGGCCACAATAATATCTTGGCCTTGCAAAATAGATTGTTTTTGAGTATTTATGTTTGCACCTCCATACACTCCTAAGACACGCGTATTGATGTACTTTGAAAGCTTCTCAATTTCAGAAACTACTTGCAAAACCAACTCACGAGTGGGCACCAACACCAAAACTCTGGGATGTTGCTGCTTAGAAAATGGTAAATCCTGCAAAATAGGCATCATGTATGCAAACGTTTTTCCCGTTCCTGTTTGTGCAATTCCTACAACATCTTTCCCCGATCTTACTACTGAAAATGCTTGTTCTTGTATGGGGGTTGTATTTACAAAACCCAAATCGTCTATCGCATATTGTAACTGATTAGAGATACCTAAATCTTCAAAAGTCATTTGTACTATTTTTTTGCAAAGGTACATTTTATAAAACGAGCAGCAATATCTGTTTGCAGAAGGAATATTTAGTAATTTTGCATCAGAAATTTTAGGTTCAATGATTACAGATACGCATACACATCTATACTCTAGTCAGTTTAAAGAAGACCAATCGGCAATGATTCAACGTGCAAAAGATGCAGGTGTTTCGCGATTTTTTATCCCTGCTATAGATTCTTCCTATACAGAAAGCATGATGAAACTAGAAAAAAACTTTCCAAAAGATGTTTTTTTGATGATGGGCTTACACCCTACTTCGGTAAAAGAAAACTATCTAGAAGAACTTGCCCATGTGAAAGAATGGATTGATAAAAAAAAATTCTTTGCAATTGGAGAAATTGGAATTGATTTGTATTGGGATAGCAGTTTCTTAATACAACAACAAGAGGCTTTTAGAACACAAATAAAGTGGGCAAAAGAAAAAAAACTCCCTATTGTTATTCATTGTCGAGATGCTTTTGATGAAATTTTTGAAATACTAGAACAAGAAAAAGGAGATTCCTTAAGGGGCATTTTTCACTGTTTTACTGGGACGAAAGAACAAGCTGAAAAAGCAATAAATTACAATATGAAATTGGGAATTGGAGGAGTAGCTACCTTTAAAAATGGGAAGATTGATAAGTTTTTAAATGAAATTAACCTCAAACATATTGTCTTAGAAACCGATGCTCCCTACTTAGCTCCCACTCCCTTCAGAGGCAAAAGAAATGAAAGTGCATACATTACAAATATTATAGATAAATTGGTGGAAATTTATAAAGTTCCTTTCGAGGAAATTGTGGCGACAACCACTCAAAACTCTAAAGCTGTTTTTGGAATCTAATGACTGAAATACAAACTACTTATTGTAAAATACCGATTGGTATTGCAAAAATTGTTGGAGATAAAAATGGAATTCATACGGTTTCTATCCTTGATGATGATGCAGTCTCTGATGAAAAACTCCATGAGGAAACTCCTGAATTTTTACAAGAGTGTGTGTTACAATTAAAAGAATATTTTGACGGGAAAAGAGCAAGTTTTAATTTGGTAGTCAATCCCAAAGGAAGCTCTTTTCAGATAAAAGTTTGGAAAGAGTTATTAAAAGTTCCTTATGGAAAAACTAGTAATTATTTAGGGCAAAGCAGGGCTTTGGGTGATGTTAAGGCGGTTAGAGCAGTTGCTTCAGCAAATGGTAAAAATCCTCTTTTAATTATCATTCCCTGTCATAGAATTATAGGTTCAGACGGTTCTTTAACAGGATATGCTGGTGGAATTTGGAGAAAAAAATGGTTACTAGCTCACGAAAACCCACTAAAACAACAATCTCTTTTTTAAAAATACCCTTTTTAATACCTTAAAAACTATTTTTACGTTCTATACCTATCGGATATATGCAAAATAGGCTGCTTTTTTTATTGTGTTTCGCTATTGGGTGGACTGCCCAATCTCAAACTGTATCTAAAGATTTTAGAATGAAAACTCTTTTTATTGAAAAAGACAGTGTTCAACTAGATAGTGTCGCAATCAATCCTGATAAATTCAATGTATTCAACTCTTTATTGAAAGTAATTCCTTCGTCGGAATACCGTGTAGATTTCAGCAATGCTTTGTTAAAAATTAACTCAAAGAAATATTCTGAAATTACGGTCAAATATTTTAGAATCCCTGATTTTATTACAAAAGTATACACCCCTTTTGATGAAAAATTTATCATTGCCTCTAGTACAAATACTGATAAATTATACAGCTTAACGACCAATAAAAAAGGATCAGAAATTAAATTGTTTGATGGCCTACAAACCAATGGATATATTACAAGAGGCATTACCTCAGGAAACAATCAGAATGCAGTAGCAAATGCTACTTTAGATCTTAAAATAACAGGAAAGCTATCTAAAGAGGTGACCTTAAGAGCTGCTATTTTTGACACAAATATTCCAAT
>JABAZI010000017.1 GCA_018608545.1 Polaribacter sp. | reverse complement strand
CGAATAAAAGGTATGTAATGAAGTACACCACCGTTGGAGGAGTAGATGGTTTTGATGGCACTAGAAAAGAAGCACCGAAAGCAGTTATTAAGAAGATAGAATAATAAATTCTTCTATTTCTGACAGAGTTTTTCCTATATTTGTAAGAACTACGAAATCGATATAGATGTATTTAGAATTACTTATCTTTTTAAAATTCTTACTGAAACGCAACCCTGAATGATCATTTTTTAGGTCCTTTTTTTCAATCTAAAAAAGGAATGTGATACTTCAGTTTAAGTATTATTACTCTTATAAATTCATTAAATACATTCATAAAACATGCCTTTTTATCATAAATTAGGACTAATTCCGCCTAAAAGACACACACAATTTCGTAAAAAAGATGGAAGCTTATACTATGAGCAATTGTTTGGAACCATCGGTTTCGACGGAATGTCAACCAACTCGTATCATGAACATAGGCCTACTATGGTCAAAAAAATAGGAAAACAATATTCTGTAAAACCTAAAATTGCGAAAGCAAATAACCTCCAATCTTATCGTTTTAGAGGGTTTCAAGTTTCACAAGAAAAGGACTATTTAGAGAGCAGAAAAGTGGTCTTGACAAACTCGGACTGTAATATTATTTTATCAGCTCCAAAAGCACCTACCTCCTCTTATTTTTACAAAAACACAGATGCAGATGAAGTAATTTTTATTCATAAAGGAACCGGAAAATTAAGAACGCATCTTGGGAATATTGATTTTAAATATGGAGATTATTTGCTGATCCCACGAGGAACTATTTATAAACTAGATTTCGATACTGAAAATAACAGATTGTTTATTGTTGAATCTTATTCACCAGTGTATACCCCTAAACGCTACAGAAATTGGTTTGGTCAGTTGTTAGAACATGCACCTTTTTGTGAGCGCGATATAAGAAGGCCTCAAGAATTAGAAACACATAATGAGTTGGGAGATTTTCTAATTAAAGTTAAAAAGCAAGATGAAATTATAGAAATGACCTATGCTTCACATCCTTTTGATGTAATTGGATATGATGGGTATAATTTTCCGTATGCATTTTCTATTCACGATTTTGAGCCAATCACAGGGAGAATTCATCAACCCCCACCAGTTCATCAAACTTTTGAAACAAATGCATTTGTGATTTGCAGTTTTGTTCCACGATTATACGATTACCATCCGAATTCAATTCCGGCACCATACAATCATAGCAATATAGATTCAGATGAGGTTTTATATTATGTAGACGGTGATTTTATGAGTAGAAACGACATTGAACAAGGGCATATTTCTTTGCATCCAGCAGGAATTCCACACGGCCCTCATCCAGGCGCAACAGAACGTAGTATTGGTCATACAAAAACAGAAGAATTAGCAGTAATGGTCGATACTTTTAAGCCTTTACAGGTAACAGAACAAGCAATGAAAATTGCAGACGAAGAGTACTATAAATCTTGGTTAGAGTAATATAAAGTATGAAAGTAAAACATTCCGATGAGTAAAAAAGAAATAAAATCAGTGAACTACAGTTTAGAAAAAATATTTGAAGGGGCTCAAGACTTTCTCCCTTTATTAGGGACAGATTATGTAGAGTTTTATGTAGGAAACGCAAAACAATCGGCACATTTTTATAAAACAGCCTTTGGTTTTCAATCCTATGCCTATAAAGGATTAGAAACAGGTGCTACAGATGCTGTGAGTTATGTGTTAACACAAGATAAAATTAAAATTATTTTAACGACCCCCTTGTCTAGTAAATCTCCAATAAATGATCATATAGTAAAACATGGTGATGGGGTAAAAGTAGTGGCTCTTTGGGTAGAGGATGCTCGAAAAGCATACAAAGAAACAACCTCTAGAGGAGCCAAATCGTATCTTTCGCCAATAGTAGAAAAAGATGAGTACGGAGAGGTTGTTAGGGCTGGAATCTATACCTATGGAGAAACGGTCCATATGTTTGTGGAGCGAAAAAATTATAAAGGGCCCTTTTTACCAGGGTTTCAAAAGTGGGAATCCGCCTATAATCCGCCAGCGGCAGGGTTGAAATATATTGACCATATGGTTGGGAATGTTGGCTGGAATCAAATGGATATTTGGGTAAAATGGTATGAAGATGTCATGGGGTTCGAAAATTTTTTATCATTTGACGATAAACAAATTCATACAGAATATTCGGCATTAATGAGTAAAGTAATGTCGAATGGAAATGGTCGAATTAAGTTCCCAATCAATGAACCTGCAGAAGGGAAAAAACGGTCTCAAATAGAGGAATATTTAGATTTTTACGAAGGGGCAGGTGTACAGCACATAGCAGTTGCAACAGATGATATCATTAAAACAGTTCATCAATTAAAATCAAATGGAGTCGAGTTTTTGTCAACACCTCCGGAAGCCTACTACAAAGCAGTTCCTGGGCGTTTAGAAGAATTTAGTCATGAGTTAAGAGAAGATCTTGAAAAATTAAAACGTCTTGGAATTATGATCGATGCCGATGAGGAAGGGTATTTATTGCAAATTTTCACAAAACCCGTCGAAGACCGACCCACCTTATTTTTTGAAGTTATTCAAAGAATGGGAGCTCGAGGTTTTGGCGCAGGAAACTTTAAAGCTTTATTTGAGTCTATAGAGAGAGAACAAGCTAAAAGAGGGACTTTATAAATCTTTAAAATGAAAAGAGAAGAAATTTTAAAAGCAATAGAGGAAAAGTATGATCATCTGGGAGTCCCTGTAGACGCCATGCTAGAGGGGTTGCTTTGGAGCACACCAATTACATATTGGGATTATATTCAAACAGATGCATTGTTAGGATTGCAAACACCTAGAACAACCCAACCCGATGAAATGGTTTTTATCATGTATCATCAGGTTAATGAATTGTTTTTTAAAATGATTTTGTGGGAAATTGATCAAGTTGCAAAATCTACCCAAATTACGGCGGATAAATTCACCATGCACCTCGATAGAATTAGCAGGTATTTTGACACGCTGTGCAGCTCTTTTTCGGTAATGGCAGAGGGCATGGAAAAAGAACAATATTTAAAATTTAGAAAAACATTAACCCCAGCAAGTGGTTTTCAAAGCGCACAGTATAGAAAAATTGAGTTTGCATCTACTGAGTTAATCAATTTGATTGACGTGCGTTATAGGGACACGATTAATAGAGCATCGTCTTTTAAAAACGCATACAATCATTTGTACTGGCAAGCAGCAGGAAAAAATTATACAACCGGACAAAAATCAACATTATTAACTCTTTTTGAAAAAAAATATTTAGGGGATTTTATTGATTTTATGGAAGATTATAACAACATCAATCTTTCTAAAAAATTCAAAGAATTACCCAAAAAAGTCCAAGAAAATAAGGAGTTGATCAAGGCAATGCGTCAGTATGATTATACCGTAAATGTCAAGTGGGTAATGGCTCATTACAATGCAGCAGGAAAGTATTTGGGGGGAGAGGACAAAGATGTGGAAGCAACTGGAGGATCTAGCTGGCGAAAGTACATGCATCCAAAGTACCAAAGAAGAATATTTTACCCCTATTTATGGAGTGAAGAAGAGTTGAAAAACTGGGGGTCAGTTTAGATTCCAATTTTGGAGCTCTAAAATCATTGTAAACTAAGTTTGTAAACTATTTTTTAACTTTTTGGTAAGGGAATTGTCAATCCTTTTTTATAAGTTTGATACTGATGAGAACATACAATTTATTATTAAGTTTATTTTTTTTAACTCCGATGCTTGGTCAACAAAAACCAACCGTTTTTAAAAGCGGTGAATTGCTTCGATATAAAATGAGTTACAGTGGTTTTCTTAGAGCAGGAACAGCTGTTTTAGAACTAAAGGAAAAAGATTTTAACGGTAAGAAAGTATTTTACACAAAAGGTTCTGGATGGACTTCTGGAGCTGTAAAGTGGTTTTTTGAAGTAGATGACCACTACGAATCTTATTTTGACAAAGACACTATTAAGCCTTATCTTTTTAAAAGAAAGATTAATGAAGGAGGGTATAAAAAAAACAGAAATACTTCATTCAATTATAAATCGAATAAAGCCTATGTTCAAGACTTTATTTTACAAAAAGATACTTCCATCGTTTTTTCCAAGGTACAAGACATGCTCTCTTCTTTTTATTATTTAAGAAATCGAGACGTTAAAAACATGAAAAAAGGAGAAGAAATCGCAATTGACATGTTTATGGATTCACAGGTGTATCCATTTAAATTACGGTTTTTAGGTAGAGAAACCTTAAAAACAAAATTTGGAACTATAAAAACAATGATATTTAGGCCATTAGTTCAGTCGGGAAGGGTTTTTAAAGCGCAAGAAAGTGTTACCCTTTGGATTACTGATGATGCAAACAAAATACCTATAAAACTAAGCGCAGATCTTTCTGTAGGCTCTCTCAGGGCTGAGTTAGAGGCGTATAAAGGTTTGGCGAATCCCTTTTAGAC
Organism: Polaribacter sp.; assembly: GCA_018608545.1. Lineage (GTDB taxonomy): Bacteria > Bacteroidota > Bacteroidia > Flavobacteriales > Flavobacteriaceae > Polaribacter. The sequence goes on along the minus strand of JABAZI010000017.1, from coordinate 28,353 downwards.
AAGGAACGAAACCGTTTTAGGAACTTCATTAAGATAGAGGCTTGCAAAAACTTTTTTATTTGTATTTTTGAACACTATCTGTAATAGCTCTCATTTTTTGAAAAAAATAATACTCGTTTTACTGTTAATTACATCCATTTCGTCCTGTGTAAAGGATTCTGATCAGGTGGTGGTTTCTCCTAAAAAAACAGTACCGAAACCCGTGTTCAAGTATGGCTATAATTTAGATAAATTTAAAGTAGTGCAAGACACCATAAAAAGTGGAGAAAGTTTTGGGATTATTTTAGATAGACATCATGTTTTTTATCCTAAAATAAACAAAATAGCAAGCACCATAAAAAAAATTTTTGATGTAAGAAGAGTCAGGGCTGGAAAGTTATATACTGTTCTAGCAAGTAAAGATTCACTGGAAAAAGCACAAGTTTTTATATACAAACACGACAAAATTAATGCGACGATTGTAGATTTTAAAGATTCAATAATTACAGCCGTTCGATATCAAAAGCCAATAAAGACTGTTTTAAAAACAGTTAATGGAGTCATAAATTCTAGCTTGTCTGTCACCTTGGACAGTTTACATTTATCTCCCAATTTAACTTGGACGATTGCAGATATCTATGCATGGACCTTAGATTTTTATAAACTTCAAAAAGGAGATTCCTTTAAGTTTCTGTATGAAGAAAAATTTATAGATGACACTATTTTTGCTGGTTATGGAGCGGTAAAGTCTGCTGTTTTTAAACACAAAGGGAAGAATTTATATGCTTTTAGATACACTGCAGATGCTCTTTTAGGAATTCCAGAGTACTATGACGATAAAGGAAATATGCTTCGTAGTCAGTTTTTAAAATCGCCGATAAAATTTCAGTATAGAATCTCCTCTAGATATAATTTAAGAAGAAAAATCCCGTATTATGGGAACAGAGTCAGACCTCATAGAGGAACCGACTTTGCCGCAAAGATAGGGACGCCTATTCTAGCAACTGCAAGTGGAACCGTTTCAGCATCTGCAAAAAGGGGTGGGAATGGAAATTATGTTAAAATTAAGCATAACAACACCTATTCTACCCAGTATTTACACATGCGAAGGCGAAAGGTTAAAAAAGGACAATATGTTAAACAAGGAGAGGTCATTGGCTGGGTTGGAATGACTGGAAATACAGGTGGCCCTCATGTGTGTTACCGTTTCTGGAAGAACGGTAAAGAAGTAGATCCTTTAAGTCCTCGGTTAAAATTACCTGAAGCAGCTCCTTTAAAGAAAAGTTTAAAACCCGAATATTTAGCGTTTATCAAACCCCTTAAATATCAATTAGATCAAAAACAAATTCAAACCCAACAATCAGAAGTAACTAAAGAAATGATTGTTCAAAATTAACAAATGGCTTTAAAAAACATCAACCCAACGAAAACAAATGCTTGGAGTAAATTAACAAATCATTTTAATGATATTCAAAACATCAACATTAAAGATTTAGATAAAGAACCAAATAGAAAAGAGGAGTTTTCTTTAAAACTGAATGATTTATCCGTCGATTTTTCTAAAAATAGGATTACTAAAGAGACGCTCAATCTATTGGTTGAATTGGCAAAAGAAGTCGATTTAAAAGACGCTGTTGAAAAACAGTTTTCAGGGGAGGTGATCAATGTTACAGAAGGTAGAGAGGTTTTACACACTGCTTTACGAAGCACTTCTGATGAACCTTTGTTGGTTGGTGGTAAAAATATCAAACCACAAATACAGGCTGCTTTAAGAAAAATTAAAAGCTTTAGTAACAAAGTTATTTCTGGAAAATGGAAAGGATATACGGGTAAATCGATTACGGATATTGTAAACATTGGTATTGGAGGTTCGGATCTGGGGCCAGACATGGTGGTAGAATCTTTGAAATATTATAAAAACCAATTAACAACTCATTTTGTTTCAAATGTAGATGGAGACCACGTTTCAGAAGTGATTAAAAATTTAGATCCTGAAACTACCTTGTTTGTTATTGTATCAAAAACGTTCACAACGCAAGAAACCATTTCAAATGCAGAGACTATTAAAAATTGGTTTTTAAAATCTGCAACTATTTTTGACATACCAAAACATTTTGTGGCAGTATCCACAAATTTAGAAGCAGTTGATAATTTTGGAATAGACAAAGCCAATGTGTTTCCAATGTGGAATTGGGTTGGTGGTCGTTTTTCTCTCTGGTCTGCAGTTGGTTTGTCAATAAGCCTGTCAGTGGGGTATGACAATTACAAAGCTCTTTTAGAAGGGGCAGAAGAAATGGATTTACACTTTAAAAATGAAGATTTTGACACAAACATACCTGTAATTTTAGCTCTTTTAAGTATCTGGTATAATAATTTTTATGGAGCAGAAACGGAAGCGGTATTACCTTATTCTCAATACTTATCTAAGCTTCCTGCCTATTTGCAGCAAGCCATTATGGAGAGTAACGGAAAAGGAGTAGATAGAAATGGAGATGCTATTGAGTATCAAACAGGAACGATTGTTTGGGGAAGTACAGGGACAAACATGCAGCATGCATTTATGCAATTGGTCCATCAGGGAACCAAATTGATTCCAGCCGATTTTATTGGATACAAAGAGTCTTTGTACGGGTTGGATGACCATCATAAAAAATTAATGGCCAATTATTATGGGCAAATGGATGCTTTGGCTTTTGGAAAAACGAAAGAAGAGGTTCATTTAGAACTGAAGGTTGCGGGCGACGAAGCAAAGATAGCAACATTACTGCCGTTTAAAGTTTTTGAGGGGAATAGACCTAGTAATGCAATCCTTTTTGAAAAGTTAACACCCCGCTCTATGGGAAAGTTAATTTCATTGTATGAACATAAAATTTTTACACAAGGAGTTTTATGGAACATATACAGTTACGATCAATTTGGAGTAGAACTTGGAAAAGAATTGGCTAAAAAATTGTTAAAAACTCAATAGCACAAAACGAGGTTCTTTATAGGTGTTCCGCTTATCTAACTTTAACAGCACTGTTGTTAATAACACTGTTGATATAAAATAGGATCATTTTTGGAGAATTTATTTTATTTTTCTTAATTTCGAATTCTTAAATTAATGTTAAATACTAACATTAAGTTCACGCTTAAAAATTTCTAAAAAAGGAATTTTTGAAAACAATTTAATAACATAAAATTAAACAATGAAAAATTTTAAAAACTTATTATTTGTAGCGGTATTATTTATATCCGCTTCAGTATTAGGACAAGCTAAAATTACTGGGGAGGTTGTTGATGAAACAAACCAACCATTACCAGGAGCTAGTATTGTTGTAAAAGGAACAACTAATGGTACATCAACTGATTTTGATGGTAAATTCACCTTGCAAACAGAAGCTAATTCTGGTACAATTGTTATTTCTTTCATCGGATTCCAGTCAAAAGAAGTGTCTTTTTCTTCTTCAAACGGGAAACTAGGAACGATTCAGTTGCAAGAAGATGATAGTTTAGATGAAATAATATTAACAGCAACATCATTTGCGATTGATAGAAAAACACCTGTTGCAGTTTCTACACTCAAATCAGCTGATATTGAGAGAAAGTTAGGGTCTCAAGAATTTCCTGAAGTTTTAAAATCTACTCCAGGAGTATATGCAACAAAATCCGGTGGTGGTTTTGGAGATGGACGTATCAATTTACGTGGGTTCAATTCTGAAAACGTAGCTGTAATGATTAACGGAGTTCCCGTTAATGATATGGAGAACGGAAGAGTGTTCTGGTCTAACTGGGCTGGATTGTCAGACGTAACATCTGCGATGCAGGTACAGAGAGGTCTAGGTGCTTCTAAGGTAGCGGTACCATCTATTGGAGGAACTATTAATATTTTATCTAAAACTTCTGATGTTCAGAAGGGAGGAAACATCATCGCTTCAACAGGGAATGATGGGTACCAAAAATATGGCTTTACCTTATCTACAGGACTTATGGATAATGGACTAGCTGCTACCGTTTCTTTTGCTAAAATTGAAGGAGAAGGATATATAGATGGGACACAATTTAAAGGGTTTAATTATTTTGTAAATCTTTCTAAAGAAATCAACGACAACCATAAATTGTCTTTTACATCATTTGGAGCTCCACAAAGACACGGTCAAAGACAAAACAGAAGCACCATAGATGCATACAGAAATTCTGAGTCTGGAAATCGTTTTAATCCAGACTGGGGTTACAAGAATGGACAAGTTACACATATAGAGGATAATTTCTATCACAAATCTCAGACATCTTTAAATCATTATTGGACAATGAGCGATGTTACTTCTTTATCAACTGCAGTATACGCCTCTTTTGGTACTGGTGGTGGAGGTGGAACCGCAGGAACTAACAGAGATTTATTTAGTGTTAGATTAGGAGGTTCTGATCAACCAGTAGATTTAGATAATATTGTTGAGATCAACAGAGCAAACGGAGCTTTAGGTTCTGAAGCAATTTTAAGAGCTTCAAGAAATGATCACGAATGGTATGGTCTTTTATCAACATTAAAAACTAAAATTTCTGACAATTTAGACCTAATTGCTGGTTTAGATTTGAGAACGTATACAGGAAAACATTTTAGAGAAGTTACAGACTTATTAGGAGGGCAATATTATTTTGATGATAACAACGTAAATAATCCAAATGCAGCATTATCTGTTGGAGATAAAATGGGTTATAATAACGATGGTCAAGTAGGCTGGTGTGGTTTCTTTGGTCAATTAGAATATGGAACGGATAATTTTAATGCTTTTGTTTCTACTTCTGTTCAAAAAACCTCTTATCAAAGAATTGAATATTTCTTATACGACATAAGTACAGAGGCTGGTAGAGACCTTGCAACATCTGATAAAATTAACCTAAACGGATATAGTATTAAAGGGGGAGCAAACTTCAAATTGGACGATGTACAAAATGTTTTTGCAAATATTGGTTATTTTGAAAGACCAGCAATCTTTACAGCTGTATTTAATGGGTACAACAACACAAAGGTCAATGCAGATGCAGAAAATGAAAAAGTTTTCAGTATGGAATTAGGATATGGTCTTAGAGGAGAAAAATTTGCAGCGAATGTAAATTTATACAGAACGCAGTGGAATGACAGAACCTTTACAAGAAACATAAGAGCTACTGAACCTGGAGCTGAGGATTATACAGCCAACCTTTTAGGAGTTAATGCCCTTCACCAAGGGGTAGAGTTTGATTTTACCTACAAGTATTCCAATAAATTAAACTTCACAGGGATGTTATCTTTGGGAGATTGGAAATGGGATAACGACTTAGATGATGTACCTGTTTTTGATGAAAATCAAAATGAGGTAGACAGAATTTCTCTTCCAATTCAGGGCTTGAGAGTTTCTGATGCTGCACAAACGACCGCTGCTTTAGGAATGTTATATAAGTTTTGGGACAAAACAAGTATTACCTTAGATTATAACTATTTTGCAGACTTATATGCTCGAATAGATGTTTTAAATTACGCGAATGCTTCAACAAGACCAACAGATTCATGGAAAGCACCTAATTACAGTACTATGGATGCTAGTTTACGTCATGGCTTTAAAGTTGGTGATTTTGACACAACACTTACGGTCCGTGTAAATAACTTATTAGATACAGATTACATTGCTGATGCTATAGACGCTTCCGACCCACTAGTATACTTCGGTTTCGGTAGAACATTTAGTTTAAGCGCAAAAATTAAATTTTAAAAACTTACAAATGAAAAAAATATTTTATTCTTTCGCAATACTTTCTTTGTTGTTTACTTCGTGTAATAGTCCAATGGAAGACATTTATGAGGAGATTGATGCAATAGAAACCATAATATCTGGTGAAGCAACAATTACATTAACAGATGCAGATTATGATGATCTAGACCAAGGTTATGGTAATTTTAGCTCTGTAAATGATGCAAAAAGCAAGTTACCTGTCTTTTTATCAGACAAATATCCAGTATGGGGAGCATCTTCTTTAGCTACGGTTACGTTTAAGTTATATTCTCCAAAATATGATGAAAAAAGTTTAGAAGTGTATACTGTGACTGCTGCTGATTACGCAGACAATGGACATAGCTATGGAAACTTTTCTAAGAGCTCTCACATAAGTGATTTTTTAGATATTAAATATCCAGATCCAGAAAACAGGTTGTTGGTTTCTTTGACTTACAAGTATTATTCCGGAAGTGTTTCAACACTTAATAACGGTTTCCTATATGTAAACGGATCCTGGGAAAAAGCAACTGGAATGACTGATGATGAATACACGGCAATGGGAGAAGGATACTCTAATTTTTCTAGTGAAGATGAGGCTTTAACCAAAATACCTGTGTTTTTAAAAGACAAGTTCAAATATGTTGACAAGTCTGCTGGTGATATAGAAGCAATCATGTACAAATTGTACAAAAGTGGTTCTGTTAAAAGTTACATCGCTAATTTCATTTATGACGGTGCTTCTTGGTCAAAATATAACAATGTAATTGATGAAACTATTAAGTTTGGTCATGATGGGACTTCATGGGTACCAGACAATACCATTAAATATACATTAACGGCTGCTGATTACGAATTAGTTGGGAATGGTAATTACGGGAACTTTGACGTAAGAGCAGGTAAAGTTGAAGAGCCAGAGGCTGTTCGTGTAGACAAAATAAGTACTATTTTACTAAATAACTTCCCTTCAGATGCTGAAGGACAAAAATACATTGTTACGTATAACATTTATAACGGAGCAGCTGGTATTTGGTCACTTGCAGTTATCAAAGAAGGAAATGCATATGTTAAACAATAAGAACATACCACAGTAATAATTTTTATTAAAACCACCTCAGTAGAGGTGGTTTTTTTTGTTTATAAATGATTAACTTTACACCTATATAATAAATAACAAACAACTATCAATCATGAAAGAAATTCATTCGTATTGGGCTTATTTAGTTCTTTTAATACTAATTATTGCAGTTATCAATGCAGTTAGAGGAGTCCTTCAGAAAAAAGAGTTTACAGATAGAGATTTACGAATTGGTTTATTTACATTCATTGTATCGCACATTCAATTATTAATAGGGCTTGGTTGGTATTTTATGTCTCCATGGTTTAAATCCTTAAAAACAAATGGAGCAGAAGTGATGTCTGATAAAGGGGTAAGGCTATTGGCAATAGAACACCCAATCACCATGATTTTAGCAATTGTGCTTATTACAATAGGTTGGTCCAAACACAAAAAAAGGACTTCAGACACTGCAAAGTTTAAGACATTTGTTGTTTTTTATGGGCTTGCGTTATTATTGATCCTTTCGAGAATTCCTTGGAACAACTGGCTGTAAATAATGAAAGGATTAAGTTACTTACTGTCGCCAATTTTCATTGGAGTGTTTTTTTTAATATTACTCATTTTTCATCCTTTGCAATGGGTAAGTTTAAATACTGTGGGTCATAAAGCTCATGGAAAAGTGGTTGATTGGTTAAATTTTTTTTTAGTAAAGTCAATGTTAATAATAGGGGTCCGTGTTCGAACAGTAAACGAACACCTACTCCCCGAGAACGCTTCTCTTATTTTTGTTTCTAACCACCAATCTACTTTTGATATTCCCCCAATTGGTTGGTTTTTTAGAAAACATTCTCCTAAATTTGTTGCAAAAATAGAACTAGGAAGAGGAATACCAAGTGTTTCTTATAATTTAAAATATGGAGGTGCAGCTTTAATTAATAGGAAAGATCCAAAACAAGCCATCACAGAATTAGTTCGTTTTTCGAAACGAATACATGAAAAAAAATGGGGCGCAATTATTTTCCCTGAAGGGACAAGAAGTAGAGATGGTTCCCCCAAGAAATTCGCTACTAATGGCTTAAAAGTAATATCAAAGTATAATAAAGAGGGATACATTGTACCCTTAACGATTAACAATTCATGGAAAGTTTTTAAGTACGGAAAATTTCCATTAGGTCTTGGAAGTCCAATAACAATTACGACTCACAAACCCATAAAAATTAACTCTTTACCCTTTGAAGAGCTCTTAGAACAAACAGAAACAGCAATAACAACACACATAAAATAACAATATGTCTATTAAAAACATTAGAAAAGAAGTAATGCTAACATTAGAAAAAAGTATGCAGAGCTTTATGGATACATATTTAATTCCTGCAGAAAAAATATGGCAGCCCACAGATTTCTTGCCGAATTCGCAAAAAGATTCATTTATAACGGAAGTAGAAGAGATTAGGGAAATTTCTAAAGAATTACATGATGATTTTTGGGTAGTTTTAGTGGGAGATACCATTACAGAAGAAGCTTTACCAACCTATGAATCTTGGTTATTAGATTTAGATGGTATAAATCAAGACCCAGACAATGGTTGGGCAAAATGGATACGAACTTGGACTGCAGAAGAAAATAGACATGGAGATGTTTTAAATAAGTATTTATACTTATCTGGCCGTGTGAATATGCGTGAAGTAGAAATTTCTACACAACATCTAATTGCAGACGGTTTTGATATTGGTACCTCGACAGATCCTTATAAAAACTTTGTGTACACTACATTTCAAGAATTAGCAACCTATGTTTCTCATAACAACGTAGCTAAGATTGCTCGTAAAAAAGGACACAAAGCGCTTGCCAAGATGTCTAAAATTATTGCAGGAGATGAAATGCGTCATCACCAGGCATATTCGCATTTTGTAAAAGAAATTTTTAAGATAGACCCAAGTGAAATGATGTTGGCTTTTCAACACATGATGAAACATAAAATTATAATGCCTGCATTGCATTTAAGAGAATCATTTGGAGCTAAAGGAACTGCGTTTGATGATTTTTCTGCTGTAGCACAAAGAATTGGAGTCTATACGGGTTTTGATTATGTAGATATTTTGAAGAAATTAAATACTATGTGGGAAATTGATAAGGTTACAAACCTTACACCGGAGGCAGAAAAAGCAAGAGATTATTTAATGAAGTTACCAGATAGAATGTATAGAATTACAGAACGAATTGTAATTCCAGACACTGATTTTAAATTCAAGTGGATGATAAATCCAACATAGTTTTAAAAACAATTTTTGAGGTTTTATTTTTTTTGGGACTCTTCTATTTAGAGTTTAAGGATTTTTATCTAAGGTTTATTTCAAAAAGACATGCGGGAGCTTCCTTATAATGTTCGGGTAAACTTGAAGTGTTTTCAAGTGCATACATCCCCAAAAAATCAAATCCCGCATTTTTATAATGTTGAATTAATCTAGTATTGTTTCCAAGAGTATCTAATCTTATATATTGGAGATCATTTTTTTCGGCATATATTTTGGCCCAATCCACAATTTTTTGAACAAAATTGTTTCCTCTAAAGTTCGGATTTGTAGCAATTCGATGAATATAGATTGCGTGGTCTTTATTTCTCTCCTCCCAAATTTGAGCGTCACTAAAAGTTATTGCCCAAATACAGACAACTTCATTTTTAATTAACATCTTAAATTGTCTATTTTCAGTAATTTCCTTTTCAACCATATTTCGATCAAAATTCGGCCAGACAATTACTTTTTTCTTTTCTTTTTGATACTCTGAGGCAATTTTATAAAGCCGAAAGACTTCATCAATATCTGTAATAGAAACATTTTTAATTGTCATTGTTGTTATTTATAAAATTTTAAAGGCTTCTTGATCATTTAAAAAACCCAATCTTTCTCGAATCCTATCTTGTTCAGTTTTTACTAAAGTAGCTTTTATAATTCCATTTTCATTTTTTTTGAGGGTAGAAAGTTCTTCTCCCATACAATTTAGGATTGAAGAATCTCCCGAATATTCGTACTTATTTGCGTCTATCCCGATCCTGTTCACTCCAATAGTAAAGCTCATATTTTCAATTGCTCGAGCTTTTAAAAGAGCTTTCCATGCTTGAATTCTAATAGCAGGCCAGTTGGCAACATAAATTAACACATCATAGTTTTCTGCATTTCTTGACCAAACAGGAAACCGCAAGTCGTAACAGATCAACGGGCAAATTTTCCATCCCTTAAAGGTTACAATTAATTTTTCTGATCCAGGGGTATAGACCTTATCTTCTCCAGCTAAGGTAAAAGCGTGTTTTTTATCATACCATTCTGTTTTTCCACAAGGATGTACAAATAACAACCGATTGTAATAATTTTTGTTTTCTTCTATTACGAGACTTCCTACCAGTGCAATTCGTTGTTTTCTTGCCATTCTTTGCATCCATAAAACAGTATTTCCTGTCATTTTTTCTGCGATATTTTTGGGACGCATTGTAAACCCAGAACTAAACATTTCTGGCAGTATAATGAGATCTGCCTCTTTGTGGAGCGCATGTATTTTCTCTTCAAAAAAAGCAAGATTTTTGATTGGGTTTTCCCAAGTTAAGTCTGCTTGAATCCCGACAATATGTAATTTAGTAGGCATTAAAAAAAATAGTTGAATGATTAAAGAGGTATAAATGTAAGTTTTTGTAATTTAGAAATCAAAATAGATTCTTAAAAAAATAGATGCAATCTTTCATTTCACAGACCTTTGATCATATTTTAAAAACAACACCTTCTTTTGAAGATGTTGTAATTATTCTTCCATCACAAAGAGCAAAAGTGTTTGTCAAACAGACACTTAAAGATAAAATTAAGATAGGTTTTTTACCAGAGACTTTAAATATTGAGCAGTTTATCAATCAAGTTTCAGGAATACAAAAAGCAGACAGTATCCAATTATTATTTCATTTTTACACCATTTATAAAAGCATAGAAAAAACACCTGTCTCTTTTGATGTATTTGCTTCTTGGGCATATACAGTCATGCAAGACTTTAACGATATAGACCAACATTTAATAGATTCAAACGATATTTTTATTTATTTAAGAGATATACAAAGATTAAAAAAATGGTCTGTTAAAGGCGAGTTTAAAGAAACGGAATTAATGAAAGATCATTATTCATTTTTAGAAAAACTCACTATTTATTATACTGCTTTTTATGAATTTTTAAAAGAAAAAAAGATTGGATATCAAGGGCTAATTTTTAGAGAATCATGTAAAAAAATAGATGACTTTTTAGAACAAAATACTCATAAAACATTCTTTTTAATTGGTTTTAATGCCTTAAATAAAGCAGAAGAATTTTTGTTTCAGAAAGTTTTAGAAAATGAGTGTTCAGAGATTTATTGGGACATAGACACTGCTTTTTATAATTCGAATCATCAAGCAGGGAAATTCATTAGAAAATACAAAGCCGAATGGAGTCATTATGAGAAAAATGATCTAAAAATATTAGGAAGTTCATTTGCTAAACCAAAAAATATTGAGGTTATTGGAGCGTCAAAGAACACTACCCAAATAAAATATGCAGGAGAAATTTTAGAAAATTTTTCGGATTTTAGTAATACAGCATTGATTTTAGCCGATGAAACTTTGTTGCCAATTATGTTAAGCTCTTTACCAAAAAATATTGACGCGATTAACATTACAATGGGATACCCTTTAAAAGACCTACCAACAACTAATTTGATAGCATCAATATTTCAATTATTTCTCTCTCAAGAGAAGCTTCAAAAAATAGGTGTACATGAGTTTTACTATAAGGATGTTCTTCGTTTTTTAAAACATGAATCAATTTATAAACTCATCTCCGACATCCATTTTTTTACTGATGAAATTGCCATTCAAAATCAGACATTTATCAATCAAGGTCAGCTTGCTAAATTATTAGAAAATACCGAGGGTGAAATAGGGGTAATGATAAAGTCAATTTTTAATTCGTATGTCTCTGTTGAAGAATTTATTGACAGAATTGTACATTTAATTAAGGTCTTAAAAGAAAAAGTAAGTGATTTAGAAAAAGAATACTTATTTCGTTTTTACACCACTTTTACGCAATTAAAAACCCTCCAAAATGAGTACAAATATTTTCCCGATTTAAAAACCTTATCACTTTTCTTTAGACAATTAATTTCCGCTGAAAGCTTATCATTTCAAGGAGAACCCTTAAAAGGACTTCAGTTAATGGGCATGTTAGAAACACGTGTTTTAGATTTTGAGAACATAGTTCTCGTTTCGTCAAATGAAGGTGTCTTACCACTAAGTAGCCAACAAAATTCCTTTATTCCTTTTGATGTGAAGACCGCGTTTGGGATTCCAACCTATAAAGAAAAAGACGCCATTTTTTCATACCATTTTTTTAGATTAATGCAAAGAGCAAAAAATATTTTTATTATTTATAATACGGAACATGATGTTTTTGGGAGTGGAGAAAAAAGCAGGTTCGTTAGTCAATTAGAAATGATGAGAACAGATGTTGCACAGAAAATTGTCACTCCAAAAGTATCCAATCAAAAAGAAAGTTTAAAGAATATACCAAAAAATGAAGCGGTCATAGAACGATTGAAAGAACTTGCAACAAAAGGGATCTCTCCATCTGCGTTAACCAATTATTTATACAATCCTATTTCATTTTATAAACAAAAAATACTCAAGCTAAAAGAGTTTGAAGTTGTTGAAGAAACCATAGCTTATAACACTTTAGGGACTGTTGTTCATGAAACATTAGATGAATTATACACCCCGTTTATTGGCAAATTTTTATTGATTGATAACATCGCACAGATGGAGAGAAAAGTAAAAGAATTAGTGGTCAAGCATTTTAGAAATGAATTTAAAAATGGAGACATTACAACAGGCAAAAATCGTTTAATTTTTGAAGTAGCTGTTAGGTTTGTGAATAATTTTCTAGCCCAAGAAAAAGAATTGTTAACAGATACAAACAATCAATTAAAGATTCTGGCAACAGAAGAAACTCTGGCAACAGAACTCCGTATTGAAGGGATTGATTATCCTGTAAAAATTCATGGTCAAGTAGATAGAGTAGACGAATTAAATGGTGTTTTGAGAATTATAGATTATAAGACAGGAATGGTAAGCAGTTCTGATTTACGGGTTGCAGCATTTGAAAGGCTTCGAGAAAAAGAGCAGTACAAAGCGATTCAGGTACTACTATATGCATACTTATATACCAAAAGTAAAAAATATCATTTCAAGCAACCTTTACAAGCTGGAATTTATTCTTTTAAAAATTTACAGAGTGGTTTTTTACCTGTTGATTTTTCTTCAAATTACAGAAACCCAGCAGTGGAAATCACTTCTGAAAAATTAGAAGAATTTATTTTTGAAATAAAAAAATACCTTAAAGAAATTTATACGCTTCAAGAAGATTTTACAGCACCTGCTGATTTGAAATATTAATTTATTTTCCCTTTAATATTAACAAAGGAATCGAAGTGTGAAATTCTTGCTTTAAAATGGTGTTTTTTTCCCATAATTTTTTAAAAAACCCTCGTTTACGTCTAAAAACACACAATATATCGGGGTTATGGGTTTTAAAGTGCTCCAATACCCCTTGAAAAGTAGTCGCATTTTCAGTAACAGTAAAAGTGGTTTGCAATTTTGATAAGTGAGGGTCTAAGACCAAATCTTCTTCTTTATACCCAACAGTTTTCACTAATAAAGAGTTTACTTCGGGTTTTAAATGCTTTACAATAAACTTTAAAGGATTTAAAGCGGTCTTGCTTTTTATTATTCCAGATTTAAATGCTAATAATATTGTATTGATTGGTTTGTAAATATAGGCCTCAGGAACCGTTAAAACAGGTAAATTTGTTTTTTTCACTAAACTTCCGGCTGTACTTCCTAAAAACACTTCTTCTTTGATTGAATTACTTTTGGCTCCTACAATAATCAAATCAATACCAATTTCATGATCCACTGCCTCAACACTTTCAATAACACTTCCTTTGGAGGAAATTAATTTTATATCCACTTTTTTTCTATCCACAGATTTTACAATTGCTCGCAAATACAAATTTGTTTCTCGTTCTATAATTGCGCTCATATTTACCATAATTCCAGCTTTTGCTATTGCTTTGTAAGCTCTAAAAACAATAATATTAGCATTAATTTCTGCAGCAAAATCAATTGCATATTGCAATGTAGATTGCGCATTTTCAGTAGATCCAATAGGGACTAAAATATTTTTCATCATCCTGTAATTTAAAAATGCAAATTTAGTTTTTTTTCAATAAATCCCTTCTTTTTACGCATTTTAGATATGTACCTTTGATAAAAAATTTATTTGGGAACAAATAGCAGCTTTAAAACAATTAATAAACTAGCAATACCTGCACTAATAGCTGGTATTGCAGAGCCTTTATTGTCGATCACCGATACGGCTATTATTGGTAATATTGAACAGGGAGCAACAGAAAGTCTGGCGGCTGTTGGAATTGTTGGGGCGTTTATTTCAATGTTAATATGGGTGTTCGGTCAAATCAGAAGTGCAATCTCCTCTATTATTTCTCAATATGTTGGGGCCAACAAACAAGATCAAGTTACAACATTACCAGCTCAAGCGATTTCCATTGTTGTTTTAGGGAGTTTTTTTGTAATGGCAATTTCATATCCTTTTTCAAAACAAATTTTTCAATTTTACAATGCATCAGGGGTCGTTTTAACCTACTGTATAACGTATTTTAAAATACGAATTTTTGGATTTCCTTTTTCTCTTTTTGTATTTGCTGTTTTTGGAATCTTTAGAGGCTTACAAAACACCTATTACCCGATGATTATTGCAATCATTGGAGCGTTATTAAATATTGTCTTGGATTTTATTCTTGTATATGGAATTGAAGGCTTCATCCCTGCAATGCATATTAAAGGAGCCGCTTATGCTAGTGTAATTGCACAAATTACAATGGCAATTATCGCCTTTGTTTTATTGATAAACAAAACCGCTATTTCTTTAAAAATAGGGATAAAATTTCACCAAGAAATTCCACGCTTATTAGCGATGGTAGGAAATCTTTTTATAAGAACAATTGCTTTAAATGTTGCATTGTATTTTGCAACCTCCTATGCAACTCATTACGGAGACCAATACATTGCGGCCTATACAATAGGGATCAATATATGGCTTTTAGGGGCTTTTATGATTGATGGATACTCCAGTGCTGGAAATATTTTGGCAGGAAAGTTTCTTGGAGCAAAAGATTATAAATCTTTGGTTATGTTGAGTAACAAACTATTTAAATACGGTTTGGTAATAGGAACAAGTATTGCTCTATTAGGGGCTATTTTTTATAATTTTATTGGACAGATTTTTACAAAAGACCTTGCGGTTCTAGATCAATTTTATACTGTTTTTTGGATTATTTTAGTGTCTCAACCTATTAGTGCTATCACGTTTATTTTTGATGGAATGTTCAAAGGAATGGGAGAAATGAAATACCTACGGAACCTTTTAATTTTTTCAACAGGATTGGTTTTTATTCCAGTATTATTAATTTTTGATGCTTTTGGTTTAAAGTTAACCGCTATTTGGATTGCATTTACACTCTGGATTATTGCAAGAGGAATACCATTATTATTTAAATTTAGAAAAACTTTTATACCCCTTGCAAGAGAAGCGACTTTATCGGGGCATTAAATATTTTCACAAAACCAATGAAAGCCTGTTACGGAACTAAAAAGTCCTATTTTGAAATATAATTCAAGATAAAAACTTATTTTTACGAAAAGAACCCTTTATGATGACTCCAAAACCCACTGGTAGTTTGTTTACAACCATTAAAAACAATATTGCAACGATTACGTTTGGTCATCCTGCAAGTAATTCCTTTCCAAGTGAATTACTAGAGAGACTCACAAACGAACTGATTTCTGTTGGAAAGAACTCTTCGGTTGCCATTATTATTTTAAAATCTCAAGGAGAGAAGGCTTTTTGTGCTGGGGCATCTTTTGATGAATTAATGGCGATATCAAATTTAAAAGAAGGGACCCAATTCTTTTTAGGGTTTGCAAATGTGATCAATGCAATGCGAACCTGCGAAAAATTAATAATTGGCTGTCTTCAAGGGAAAACTGTTGGAGGAGGTGTCGGCTTAGCTGCAGCGTGTGACTATGTATTGGCCACCAAACAAGCGGCAATTAAACTTTCAGAATTTACAATTGGGATTGGCCCTTTTGTGATCGAACCTGCTGTAAAACGTAAAATAGGCGTTTCAGGAGTTGCTGAACTTACCATAGATGCAACCAGTTGGAAAACAGCTTATTGGGCAAAAGAAAAAGGGCTGTATGCAAAGGTATTTGAAACAATTAACGAGTTGGATGCTGCGCTCGAAACCCTTTCGTTACAACTCGCTTCATACAATCCAGATGCATTGCTAAAAATGAAAAAAACCCTGTGGCAAGGGACAGAAAATTGGAATACTTTGTTGGCGGAAAGAGCTGCAGTTTCCGGAGAATTAGTGGTGTCTGAATTTACAAAAAAGGCATTGCAAAAATTTAAAAAATAGCACTATTACATCTTGGTAATTATAAATTTTAAGCGACAAAAATGAGAATTATTTCAACAAATATAGGAGCGGCCAAAAAGATTGATTGGAAAGGTAAAATAGTCACCACAGGGATTTTTAAATTTTCTGTACAACAACCTATTTTTTTAGATAAAGAAGATGTAAAAGGAGATGCGATCTGTAATAGAGATCACCATGGAGGAATCCTTCAGGCAGTTTATGGGTATTCTTATAAGCATTATGAATATTGGAAAGACTTGTTTCCAAAACTAGATTTTCAAATGGGAATTTTTGGAGAGAACTTAACAATCGATGATTTAGATGAAACAGCCATTCATCAGGGAGATACTTTTAGAGTTGGCGAATCGATTCTTGAGGCTACCGTTCAAAGAAACCCTTGTATGAAACTAGGAGTTCGTTTCAACGACATGAGTATTGTAAAGCAATTTTGGAATACTACTTTTTGCGGAATCTATTTTAAAGTATTGCAAACAGGATTTGTGAGTTCTGGAGATGAATTTATTCCCATAAAAACCTGTCCAGAAAACCCAACGATCGCTCAGTTGTATGCGGCTGAAAAGATTTCAAAAGGGGTTTGATTTTTTAACAGAAGAAACTCCTTTTAAAGAGGCTTAAAATGTAACATCAAATGCTTTCTTCTTTTTGATGTAAAAACCGAGTTAATTTCATCGAAAGGTCCAATAAAATAATTTTTGCATTACCATTTCTTTCGATGTGATAGATTGCCTCATTCAATTCTTTTTCAATGGCTAAAATATTTCCAGCATGAACGAAGGGCGCAAATTTAGAAAGGTCAAACCCTGTTTTAGTTTCCATAAAAACCAACTGATTGGATTTATAATTTAGTAAGAGCGATTGTCTAAAAAACTGTAAACAATAGGCTAAAAAACGTTTTTGAGTTTCTCGTCCTGTTTTTGCAATCGTTTCAGACCATTCAATTAATCGTTGTACAACAGCGACATTTCCTTTCGCTTTAAAAGCAGTTCTAATCCAGGATACAAACCATTCTTCGAAGACCAGGTCATCAGAATCTTCTTCAATCAAACGCAATGCTTTGTTAAAGTTCCCCTCTGCTTGATGAGCAATTTGGGACGCTTTATTGTCAGAAATTTGATAGTCTACAATTAATGAATTGGAGATGTCTTGATCGCTTAAAGCAGGAAAATGAAGTGCCTGGCATCGCGACCTTATTGTATTAATGAGCTGTTCTTCATTTTCAGTAACTAATAGGAAAACAGTTTTTTGAGGAGGTTCTTCAATCAGTTTTAGTAATTTATTAGCAGCGGCAATATTCATTTTTTCTGCCATCCAAATAATCATTACTTTAAACCCGCCTTCATAACTTTTTAAGGTCAGTTTTTTTACAATTTCTTCCGCCTCATCAACACCAATAATTCCTTGTTTTTTTTCTACTCCGATGTGTTGTAACCAATTAAATAAGTTCCCATAAGGTTGCGTTGCAACAAAGCTTCTCCATTCTTCTAAAAACAAACTGCTTACAGGGTGTTTTTTTACCTTTTCATTTGAGGTAACAGGAAATGCAAAATGCAAATCTGGATGTTGTAATTTTTCACATTTTAAGTCGCAGATTTCAACGTTATCAGAAAAATTACAGAGCAAAAACTGGGCATATGCGATGGCCATTGGTAAAGCACCGCTTCCTTCTTTTCCTACAAATAACTGCGCGTGCGGAATTCTACCGTTTTCAGCAGAAATTTTCAAGTGTTTTTTTAGGTATTCTTGACCGATAATTTGGTTGAAAAGCATGTACAAATATAAGTGAATAATTACGCAAACGATGTATTAATTTTTAGGTTTTCCATTCTAAAAAAACTAAATAAAAAGGTATTTTTGTTCGAAATACATTTAACAAAAGATGAAAACACTAAAAGATTTTAATTTTAAGAACAAAAAAGCACTAATTCGTGTAGATTTTAATGTGCCTTTAAATGACCAGTTTGAGGTGACAGACGCGACAAGGATTCAAGCTGCAAAATCTACAATTACATCTATTCTAGCCCAAGAAGGGAGTTGTGTGTTAATGTCACATTTAGGTCGTCCAAAGGGATTTCAAGAAGAATTTTCTTTAGGTCATATTGTTAATGTTGCTTCTGAAATTTTAGGAGTTCAAGTAAAATTTGTTTCAGATTGTATTGGCCCTAAAGTAGAAGAGGCAGTGGCTAATTTAAAAGCTGGAGAAATCTTATTATTAGAAAATTTACGTTTTTACGAAGAAGAGAAAAAAGGGGCTATTGATTTTTCTGAAAAGTTATCAAAATTTGGAGATATTTATGTTAACGATGCTTTTGGTACTGCACACAGAGCCCACGCATCAACCACAATTATTGCCCAATTTTTTCAAGAGGAAAAATGTTTTGGAAACCTATTAGCAAGAGAAATTGAGAGTATAGACAAGGTTCTAAATAATTCTGAAAAACCAGTATTGGCAATTTTAGGAGGAGCAAAAGTTTCTTCAAAAATAACGGTTATTGAAAATATTTTAGACAAAGTAGATCACCTAATAATTGGAGGTGGAATGAGTTTTACATTCATTAAGGCACAAGGAGGTCAAATAGGAAATTCTATTTGTGAAGATGACAAGATGGAGTTGGCTTTAGATATTTTAGAACAAGCAAAAGCAAAAGGAGTAGCAGTTCATATTCCTGTAGATGTTGTTGCAGCAGATGACTTTTCTAATGATGCAAAAACACAAACGATCGATATCACCGAAATTCCTAATGGTTGGGAAGGTGTTGATGCAGGACCAAAATCAAGAGCAAATTTTGATGCTGTTGTCAATCAATGTAAAACCATATTGTGGAATGGCCCTTTAGGTGTTTTTGAAATGGAATCTTTTGCAGGAGGAACTATTGCACTTGGAAACTCAATAGATAACGCGACAAAAAACGGAGCCTTTTCTTTAGTTGGAGGAGGAGATTCTGTAGCCGCAGTGAAGCAGTTTGGTTTTGCAGATAAGGTGAGTTATGTTTCTACAGGAGGTGGCGCAATGTTAGAAATGTTAGAAGGGAAAACATTACCAGGAATACAGGCTATTTTAAAATCATAAAAAATTAAAAAGGTTGTTAAAAAGTTCTCATTCTATGAGAACTTTTTTTTTGGCACTATTTTATGTTCAAATAAACCTTATTTTTGATTTTCCTAAAAATTTTATTTAAATGAAATACACCACATTACCGGATACGAATATAAAAGTTTCAAAAATCTGTCTAGGCACCATGACTTGGGGAAACCAGAATACAAAAGCAGAAGCTTTTGAACAAATGGATTATGCACTAGATCAAGGGGTTAATTTTTTTGACACGGCAGAACTGTATCCAGTGCCAGCGACTCCAGATACGTATGCAGATACAGAGCGAATTATTGGAGATTGGTTTCAGAAAAATGGAAATAGAGAAAAGGTGGTTTTAGCTAGTAAAATTGCTGGTGGAGGAGATTATACGAAACACATTAGAACCGGTGGTTTTTCCAAAGAAAATATTACACAAGCCATAGAAGGTAGTTTACAACGATTACAAACAGACTATTTAGATTTATACCAATTGCATTGGCCATCTCGAGGGGTCAATTGTTTTGGCGTAAGAGATTATCCATACCAAACAGCGACAAAAGAAGCAGAAAATCATTTAGAAATTCTAGAGACACTTACTGCTTTTGTAAAAGCAGGAACCCTGAGAGCGATTGGTCTTTCGAACGAAACACCCTGGGGAACAATGAAATATTTACAAGCCGCAAATGCTCAGAACCTTGTAAGACCTGTGACCATCCAAAACTCGTATTCTATGATTCATAGAGGCTATGAAGTTGGAATGTCTGAAGTATCGATGAGAGAAGATATTGGTTTACTAGCATATTCACCCTTAGCGCAGGGGGTGCTTTCTGGTAAATATTTGGATGGAAAAAGCCCAGAGGGGTCTAGAGGGAATTTATTTCCAAGATTCATTGCACGTTATATGGGAGATGGTTCTAGTGAAGCCGTAAAAAGATATCAATCAATTGCAGAGAAAAATGGAATTACCTTGACAGAATTATCGTTGGCTTTTGTGAATCAATTACCCTTTGTAACCAGTAATATCATTGGGGCGACCAAAATGAGTCAGCTCAAAGAAAACATAGGGAGTATTCACATAGAATTGTCTAAAGAAACCCTACAAGAGATTCAAGAGGTACATGCGATGATCCCCAACCCTGCGCCATAACAAAAACAAAAATAGCCCCCTTTGTCATTTTTGATAAAGGGGGAATTTATAGTTATTTTTTGTCAATGAGTTTTATGGAGCTTGCCTTAAAACGCCCGTCCTTGAAAACACCAACAACAGTTGCTTTTCTAACGATGTTACAGAAACCCTTATTTTTATCGTGAGCATCCCCAAAATCGTCAATATTTGCTCCATCAATAAAGTAGGTGCGATTGTCTACACGAATTGCTAGATCACAACCCATAGGTTCCTTTATTTCAAACTGACATTGTCCGCAAGAAATTTCTGCAACTTGGTTGATTTCCTTACGATTGCTGCAAGAGGCTATAATTAGAAAGCTAATGATTACTGCTTTTTTCATAAGTGTTTTTCTTATCATATAGGAATGATTATTTTTTCCCCCAGGAATCCCTTAATCCAACCGTTTTATTAAAAACTAAAGTATCAGATGTTGTGTCACGATCAACAGCAAAATACCCTAGGCGTTGGAATTGAAATCGTTCCCCTATGGTGGCTGTTTGTAAACTAGGTTCTAAGTAGGCATTAATGACTTCTAAAGAAGTAGGATTTAAAAATTCCATAAAATCGTTGTCTTTATGACTGTCTGGTGCTTCGTCAGAAAACAACCTGTCATAGGCTCTTACCTCAGCTTTCACAGCATGTTTTATAGAAACCCAATGCAAGGTTCCTTTTACCTTCCGTGTGCTTTCTTCAGTTCCACTTCCAGATTTACTCAAAGGATCATAGGTACATTGAATTTCAGTAATATGACCGTTTGCATCTTTTGTGCAACTTTCTGCTTTAATGATGTAAGCATTTTTTAAACGCACTTCTTTGCCTAATTTTAAGCGAAAGAATTTTTTATTTGCTTCCTCTCTAAAATCTTCTTTTTCTATATAGAGTTCTCTTGAAAAAGGAACGTCTCTAGTTCCAAAACCTTCTTCATAATCATTATAACTTGCGTCTAAAACCTCCTCTTTATCTTCAGGGTAATTGGTTATGACCACTTTTACAGGATCTAAAACGCCCATCACTCTTTTGGCGGTTTTATTTAAGTCTTCACGAATTTTAAATTCTAATAATGCAACGTCAATTATGTTTTCTCGCTTAGAAACTCCAACAGTTTCAATAAAACTTTTAATTGATGCTGGTGTGTACCCACGTCTTCTCAATCCAGAAATAGTTGGCATTCTTGGGTCGTCCCAGCCAGAAACTGCACCGTCTTCAACCAAACGCATTAATTTACGCTTGCTCATAATGGTGTAACTTAAGTTTAAACGTGAAAACTCACGTTGTTTTGGAGCGTTTGGAAACTGTTCCTTACCATACTCGTGAACGTGATCTCTAAACCAATCATATAAATCTCTATGAGGTTTAAATTCTAATGAACACAAAGAATGCGATATTTGCTCTATATAATCACTCTCTCCATGCGTCCAATCATACATTGGGTAAATATTCCAGTCGGTTCCGGTTCTGTGGTGTTCTTTGTATAAAACACGATACATGATTGGGTCTCGGAGTAACATATTAGGACTCGTCATGTCTATTTTAGCCCGTAAGATGTGTTCTCCTTCCTTAAATTTTCCATCTTTCATTTTTTGGAATAATTCCAAATTTTCGGCTACAGAACGAGTTCTAAAAGGGCTGTTGGTTCCAGGTTCGGTTGGTGTTCCTTTTTGTTCTCTCATCTGTTCTGATGATTGACTGTCTACATAGGCTTTCCCTTCCTTAATCATTAAAATTGCCCAATCATATAGTTGTTGAAAATAATCTGAAGAATACAATTCATTTGCCCAGTTATACCCTAACCAGGTTATATCATTTTTGATAGCGTCTACATATTCTTGCTCTTCTTTTGCAGGATTTGTATCGTCAAAACGAAGGTTTACAGGGGCATTATATTTTTCTCCCAAACCAAAACTAATTCCAATGGCTTTGGTATGACCAATGTGTAAATAACCATTTGGTTCTGGAGGAAAACGAAAACGTAAATTTTCTTTTGGCATTCCGTTGGCCAAATCTTCTTCAATAATTTGCTCAATAAAATTGAGTGATTTTTTTTCTTCAGACATAAATTTATACGAAAAAATTAAGCTGTAAAATTACATAAAATAACTTGTATATTTTTATTTTTGATCTGTCCTTTGAGGGGAGCCATATTAGACAAGAGGTCATTTTTGACCTCCTTTTTATTTTTACGACTTTTTACTCCTTTACTGGCCAACATAATAGACTCGATCTCTGAAGTAAAAATAGGGTTGCCACTCTCAAAATCAATTTTTTCAGTAAAGATGCAACTGAACATCTTTTGTTTGCTCATACCAAAGTTGTATTGAATAAAGTTTAATGCCTTTTTAAAGTCCAATAAGGTATTGAAACTTAAAGAAGAATTGTGTTTGATTGAATTGAAGGATTTGAAAGTGAGCCCCTTCAATTTCTTCAATGGTATTTTGATTTCCGCCTAAATAGAAAATTGTAGATGGATTCGGATTCCATTGAACTAAAGGTTGAATAAAAAATTGATTCGTAAAGGTGTTTTTTTGAGAAACGAACCGAATATTAAATTCATTATTAAACTGATATCTTAAGTTTAAACGCGCAATACTCCCCTCAAAATAATTTCCTTGACCATTTGTCTTTTCTAATCTTGAATATCTTAACGATGGGTTGATCGTAAAGTTTTCATTCACTTGAAAGTTTAAGGTCATAAAAGATGAGGTAAGGTTTCCGATTTCAGGGATCTCTTCGTTAACAGATAGGTCTTTTCCACTGTCTAAATTCACTCTAAAATTAAAGGATTCACTTGGAGCTCCATTGATAGAAAATGAATGTGTAGCTAATTTATTGAAACGAATTCCTAAAAAAGTTTTTACTGCATCATAATCTAATGTGTATGATAGTTCTGTTTGACCATAGGTTTTTAAAGAGGCAAATAAGTCAATACTAAAGTTTTTATATAAATCTTCAAAAGTATACACGACATCTACCTTAGTTCCAAAGCCAAAAGATTGAACAGCAGGTTTATTTATAATATTGATATATTCATGAAAAAAAGTTCCCCAACGACGATTGTTTTTAACGACAAAACCTACGTCAGATCTATATTGGGGAGAAATGTTTCTATAGTAGAGGTAACTTTGCCAATGCTCAGTTTTTCTGTAAAGTTGTAAATAAAGAGCATCACCATTAATCTTATCACCATCTAACGCAATTGTTTTTCCATTAATAGTAGCATCTGTATCTATCCAATCATTTATAGGTTCTTCATTGAAGTTTTTGAAAACTTCAAAACTCAAACGCAGATTTTGATTCAAAAGGAAAAGCCCATCAAAACCCATAAGGTGACCAAAGCCACCACCCTTATAGAAACGATTCATTATTACCCCGCCAAATCGAGATTTAGGGCTCAATAGATGTTGATAGCGAATCACATTAATCAAACTTTCTCTTCCCTGTCCAATGTATGATCGATCTTCACCACCTACTAGATAGACTGAGTTTTGGTCAAGTGCGTTCAGTAAAAATAAACGTGATTTCTTTCCTTGACTCAATAATTTTGTTGCTATAGAAGGGTTTACAATAGAACGCGAGTAAAACGCCCCATCTGTAAAGTTTACAAGATCTGTCCCTCGATTAAAAAATGGACGTCTTTCTGGGTATTGTAAAGAAAAAGAAGAGTTTACATCAATTTGAGTAACATCAGCCTCAATTTGAGAAAAATCGGGGTTAAGTGTTAATTCAAAACTAGTATTCTTATTGACATCTATATTAAACCCTAAACCCACTTTTCCTTTTACAGATTCATAAGAAATTTTTTCATCAGGCTTGTTTCTATCTCCTTGAATATTACTTGAAACATAGGGGAGAATTTCCAACCGTTTATCAATAACAATGTCTTTTAAAATTAGATTATCTGAAGTTTGACAAACGACACAACTATTATTTCTATCTCTAGGTTGGCTACTAACCTCTATTTCATTTCCATTTTCGAAGTATCGTCTGTAAAAGTTTATGTGCCATTCTTGATCTGTTCCGTTAGGAAAAGGAATTTCAGAAAATGGTATTTTCATTTCTACGGTGTATCCATCATTTATGATGGCGGCTTTAGATTCAAAATTTATATTAAAAGTACTGTCATATCGATCTGAGTCGGACAAAGCATTTACTTGTTTGACATCAAATTGACTTCCCAAACTATTAACCGCTAAACCCAGATTGTTTCTTGCGTCTGCAAAAGGATCCAAACGAACCATTACAAGATCATCATTCCAAATATTAAAATCATCTCTCGGGCGAACAGATCCTCGGATATTTTTTGGGTCATCCTCTGCGCGAAAGGCAATAAATAAATAGGTGTCAGAATAAGTTATGTAGGCAGTAGTTTTTTTTCGTGCTTCAAAATTGTTGGCTGGATTAAATTCAATATCCAACGGTATTTTTGTAGCATTTTCCCAGATTTTTTCAGACAATAATCCGTCTAAGATAATTTGATTTTTGTTTATTTTAGTTGGTGAAAAAGTTTCCTGAGCAAAACCAATTTGCAACGAAAAAAACAATAAAATGAAAGTTAAAAATCTCATATCAAAAAAATATAGGTCAAAAATAGATTTTTTTGAAGACATTAAATTATAAACTTGCATAAAACCTTTTGGAGTAAAATTGCTGTTCGACATTTCAATGGAGTCGTCACTCAAAACAATAAAACGTTTATACTATTATCGTGTAGCTGTTTTTTTGTCTTCAACTATTTTATAAATAAAATTTTCACTCGTTACTCAACTGTTTTTGAGGAAGGAGATATGAAGATTCGTTTGGAGTTATCGAAATGGATAATTCAAATTTCTTTGGGGTCAAAAAAATAAAAAGGATAGAACTTTAAATATACAGGACGTAGTATTTTAATAGGAATTATAAAATACAAGAACCCTTTTTTGCTCGTTAAAGTTTTATTAAAGCCAGTTTTGTCGTAATTTTTTGTCGTAATTTTGTAGAAATGAAGAAAGACGCAAAAAAAAAACCAGATTTAGTCGTTTTTAACGAGGAAAGTCAGCAATATGACGCGGCGATAAAGCCTTACGGTACTTCAGCAAGCTCTCCTGTAATTACCCCACTAAATACTGCAAGTTGGAAAAACGATGGAATACAACGGGTAAACAAACAATTTAAATCTAAGTTTGACGAGGTAAAAAAAGAATATGAAACATTAATGCAACAGTTTCATTATAACGATTTAATCTACAATGCAAAGTTTAATTTTGAGCCAATATTTGGTGAAAATTATCATTTATACACTACAAAAAATAAAGAGCCTTTTTTATCTATAATATCTCCAGAACAATGTAATTTTGAGTACATAGGTTCCTTTAGATTGAATACAGACAAAATGTGGGAAAAATTAGATTTAAAATCAAACACTGAAGATTAGAATGGGAGTTATTCAAGTTAATAATATCAAACTTTATGCATATCATGGCTGTTTAGAGGAAGAAGCAAAAATAGGGAGTGAATATCGAGTTGATGTTTCGGTAAAAGCCAATTTAAAAAAGTCTTCGATAACAGACGAATTGATAGATACCGTAGATTATGTCCATCTAAATCATATTGTTAAACAAGAAATGGCCGTTCGTTCTAAACTTTTAGAAGAGGTGGTAAAAAGAATTTTAAATCGTATTTTCAAGGAGCTTTCGATGGTTGAAAAAGCGAAAGTTTCTGTAGCGAAATTAAATCCTCCAATTGGTGGTAACGTCGAAGAGGTTGTTGTAATTCTCACAAAAAAACGATAAGCTAAAAAAATACTTGCAATACATGTAATTTTACGTAAATTTGCAGACCTTAAATCATCAAGGTGTCGTGGCCGAGTGGCTAGGCAGTGGTCTGCAACACCATCTACAGCGGTTCGAATCCGCTCGACACCTCAAATTAAAACCTCATCTTATTGATTTTCTATAAGTTGAGGTTTTTTAGTTTCTAAATTTGTACGATTTTTGTATTGTGGGATAACTGCTAACACTTATAGATTAGAAATAAGCAAAAAAAATAAAGTTGTTTTAAGGCTTCATTTCTTTCATTTCGTGCATTAATATAGATAAGTACCAATATTAGATTACTTATCTACAACAAAAGAAAAACGAACCTACTTATAATTTAAGCAAGTCCGTTTAAAAAAAGAAAAAAAGGTTTACTCTACTTTAATAACTTCCTACACTCATACTTTTAATTTTATTGTCTTCATTGAATGAAAAACCAAAGAATTTATAGTCGGGATTAATTATGCTTAATGACAGATTGGTTTTATTTTTTTTCTCATAACTCAAAGGGAAAATATCTTTTAGTTTTTCTATATTATCTCCTATTTTTATATCATGTTTTGTTAAACTATACTCACTTCCTATTATGGAAAAGGAGTCTATTAAATTTTTCATAACATAAAAAACAGCTCCATCGTATTTATAGATGTACATATCCACCTCATCCATTTCAGAATATCCTTTTTCAATTTCTAAAGGTTGCCCAAAATTAGAGATTAAGACAGATTTGTTTTCTCCGATAATAACATGACCATTAATTGTTATTTCATCTCGGTTAATTGTGTTTTGCGCCTTACAGCTTAAAGAGGCAATAGTTAGAGTGATTAATAAAATTATATTTTTCATAATTTCTATAATTTAAGCAAGTCCGTTTGAAAAATGAAAAAATTCTACTCTACTTTAATAATTTATTAATAAGAAATATATTTAATTTCTGAAACTTTATCGTTTTTATCAATTTTAAAAAATAATGAGGTACTTCCTGTGTCTTTATCTGTAAAGTTATACTTATTATTTGAGTTAAGTTTAAAGCCCATAAATTTACTTTTATGATCACCGATTTTTACAGATAACCCTTTTACATTCACAATTACCGATGAGTTTTTTACTCTTATGTATGTTAAATCGTAATTATTACCAGTATCAGTTTCATCTTCAAAATGAAAGTATAAATTTGTATTAAAAATATTTTTACCGATATAAATACCTGTATTATTTGGGGTTTCCTGAATATCACTTCCAAAAAAAGTTTTCATTTTGGTTAAATCACCTGATGCAGTCATAATATTTCCTAAAGGAACATTATTAAATTTTATTCCATCAAACACTTCAGTACTATTTAGATAATTGAATTGAGCTTTACAGGAAATTCCCGCAAATAAAATGACTATTGTTAAAATTATATTTTTCATGATTTTATATTTTTAAAATTAATTACAAGGGTTTATTAGTTGACCTGTTTTGGGGTTTATTTTTGTTTTAAAATGATCTAAAGGTTCGGCAGGTTTATCGTTTTCCTGAGCTTTTACATGTACATGAGATGTTGTATTTTTATCTTCAATAGCTGATTTTAAATTACCCGAATCGCCTTGATATCCGATAATATCACCTGCTTTAATAGTTCCCTTAGTCCTTCTGTCTTCTTGCAAATGAAAATAAACCAACCGTATCTTTTTTCCATTCACTCTTGAGGTAACGCCCACATAGTGTCCCGCTCCATCTAATTTACCCTCTTTTAGTTGTGTACCCTTTTTTGCTATTCCATCATAAGATGCGAATATTGGAGCACCGTAAGGGTTTTTTAAATCTACACCATCATGCTTTTTCCTTCCTCTTACTCCTCTACATGTATAATCTTTGTCATATCTAGCGCAAGTATCGTGCAATGCACCCTGCATTCCCGAAGCTCCTAGTTGTGGTGCAATTTCAACGTTCGCCACAGGATCACCCACACAAGGTTTTATCACACAAT
>JABAZI010000001.1 GCA_018608545.1 Polaribacter sp. | reverse complement strand
TAATCATTGATGTATATGCCGGAGTGGGAAGGAATTTATTTGGATCGAATTCTCCTGTGTTAGTCCCAAGAGTGGGCTTTAATATCGGTTGGAGGTTCTAAGAACAGATTCTATACTCCATTACATTCGTATGAATGCAAAAAAAATCTCTTGAAAGAAATTCTTACAAGAGATTTTTTATGTTAGGGATGCTGTATTTCAGAAATTATGAACTTCGACTATAAGCCTGCACTTTTCCAAGTCCAAGAACTAACCGCTACTTTTGTTCCAGTTTTGTAATCTGCAGTAGTGGAAGCATCTGTTCCATCTATTTGAACATTAGACAATGCACCACCGTCTTTCATATCAATATTGGTGTCATATCCTTCCAACCAAATATTGGTAATGGTTCCTCCAGATTGTTTTTTAAATTGTAAGGCAGTCCCGCCAACAGTTGAAATTACTGTTAAATTTACAAATTGTGGATTCCCATTTACCTTATCTCCTTCAAAGGCAGTAGAAAAACCTGCAACTGTATGAGATATATAGGTATTTGTTATTGTTCCGTTCCATCCTTCTGTCCAATCTACAGAATCATCTTCATTATTTTCTAAGTATAAATTTGACGCAGAAACAGTTCCTCCAAAAAATTCAACACCATCATCTGCTCCATTAATTACAGAAATATTTTCTATCGTTGTTCCAGAACCAACTGCATATAGAGAAATTCCGTTGTATTGAGAGTCTGCATTGATTTGAGCTCCGGTTCCCTTAATGACTAAATATTTGATAGCTCCTGAATTGTCGGTATCATTTGAACCTCCATAAATAAAACCACCTACCTCTGCTTGCGCATCGATTCCCGCTGATGTCGAAGCATCACCACAAATGGTTAATCCTCCCCAATCTCCTCCTAAAGCTGAAGTAGATGAAATTACAACAGGATTCTCTGCTGTTCCTTGAACATCTATTTTAGCTCCTTTTAAGATTGCGATATAAACATCTGTTCCTCCAGCTTCTGCTTGTATTTTTGTTCCTGCAGGAATGATTAATTCTCCTCCTGCCTGAACAATATAAGAAGAACTAAGAATGTATAATATGGAGGGATCTAAAGTAACTTTACTCGCAATAGTCCCCTGTAACGGTAACGTTGTGATAGAAACGTCAGAAGTTACCCATCCAAAATCTGCTGCAGTAACAACCGCAGTACTTGTATATGATAAAGAAGGATCGGCAGGGACACCCTCAATAATAACATTGGCTAAAGGTCCACCATCTTTCATATCTATAGAGGTGTCATATCCTGTTAAAGACAAACCTGTAATCGTCGCTCCTGACTGTTTTTTAAATTGTAAGGCAGTACCACCAACAGTAGAAATTGCGGTAATATTATTGAATTTTGGATTCCCATTCACTTTATCTCCTTCAAAAACAGTAGAAAAACCTGCAATGGTATGAGAAATATAGGCATTATCTACTGAACCATTCCATCCTTCTGTCCAGTCTATAGAATCGTCTTCGTTATTTTCTAAGTATGAGTTTGTTACTGAAACAGTTCCTCCAAAAAATTCGATTCCATCATCAGATCCATTGATAACCGCTACATTACTTATTGAGGTTCCTGAACCAACAGCATACAAAGAAATTCCGTTGTATTGAGAATCTGCATTAATCTGAGCTCCTGTTCCCTTTATGATTAAATAATTGATGGATCCTGAATTGTCAGCATCATTCGAGCCTCCATAAATAAAACCACCTACTTCTGCTTGTGCATCTACACCGGCAGATGTGGTAGCATCTCCACAAATCGTTAATCCTCCCCAGTCACCAGGGTTTCCCGAAGCTGAAGACATAAGAACAGGACTAGATTCGGTTCCTTGAACATCTATTTTACCGCCTTTAAGAACAGCAATGTATACATCGGTTCCACCGTTTGATGCTTGAATTGTTGTTCCTGCAGGGATGGTTAGTGTAACTCCTGATTCTATGATAAAAGAAGAATTTAAGTTGTAAATTGTATTCGCATTCAAAGTGAAATTTTCATTCAAACTTCCATTCATTACTCCAGAATTTAAGTTTTTGATAACTTCCGAAACCGGTTCTTCTATAATGATAGGTGGTTCATCACTTCCACAACTGGTAGTTAATGAAATTAGTACGAATGAAAATGTTACTGTACTTAAAAATTTAAAAATTAATTTTTTCATTTTTTTTATATGTTTATTATTTATTTTACAAATAAATTACCTTATTGTTTAGTTTTCTTTACTTGATTATGAATAATATGTTAGTTTTTTTAATCAATTTGACTCTTTTGTTAAGAAATCGTTAATCGGTTAAAAAGTATATTTTACACTCAATAATAACTGACTTCCCTTCCTATAAGATAATACTGTATGATTGATTTCCTCATTTGTAATTAAACTTCTAACCAATTGGGTTTGTTTTATTTCTGGATTTAATAAATTACGTCCCACCAATTTTACTAGCAAGTTTTTAGACAATTTTTTGCTAACTACTAAATCTAATGTTACAAAGCCTTTTTCTATAATTTCATCATTATATAAGGTAGCGCTGTTAGAAAAATCTTCTGGGGAGCCCAAAGCAAATGTTTTGTCTGAAGCATAGTTTCCCGTCAACGATGCTGCAAACTCTTTTTCTTGATTATTAGTGTAACTTAGAGAGCCATTCACAATAAAATCTGAGGCTCCTTGTAAACTAGAGGATGTGCTATTCTTGTATTGAAAATCTTTTAACAAATCCTGATTTAACCACATTTTGGTAATATTCCCTGTGATATTTAGAATACTTTCTTCTTCTTCATTTTTTAACAAGGCTGTTTTTGTTTCTAGTTCTACACCATATACCGTTGCCTTTTCACCTGTATTCGCATAGAAAAAATAACCCGAAGAACCTCTTGTTTGTGTTAAATTTATTGGATTGTTAATTTGCTTATAAAATGTTGTTGCAGAGAATACTTGCCCTCTTTGAGGAAACATTTCATATTTAAGATCAAAATTATAGATTTCTGATCTATTCAAATCTGGATTCCCCTTCGTAACTCGCCCAGTTGGAGAAACATATTCAAAAGGAGATAATTCTTTGAATTCTGGCAAGGTTTGAGTGATGCTTGATGCAAAACGTAAATAGGTATTTTCTGCTACTTCAAATTTTAAATTTACACCTGGGTATACTCCTTGATAAACTCTATTCAAAGACCCAATTCTTCCACGTTGATTTGCCTGGTCATAGAAATTAGCAACATCCCAGATTGCATTGATTTCATCTCTTTCAAAACGCAGACCAACATTACCAGAAATCTTATTATCTAATGTAAAATCAAAGTTGACAAAACCAGCCATGATCGATAAATCTGCTTCAAATCTATCTGCTGGAGAAGTTCTTAAAATTAGCCCGTTATTAAAGCCCGTTGAAGTAAATGTTGATGACAGTTGATCTATAGATGGGGCCGTAATTCCTTTTGCTTTCACCCCTACAAATAACGATTTAAAAGTTCTTTCTTTATACCTATAATTTACTCCGTAGTTTAAAGAATACGGTTTGTTATCATCTTCATCTTTTATCCCTAAGACCCACTTGTTCTCTATAAAACCATTGTATTCTGTATCTTGAATCTTTTGGCTAGATTTTCTTTGTTGGTAATCTCCGACATGGGCATATTGAATGGTTGGCGAGCTAGTAGTATCTAAAATATTTACCTCATTTCTTATTCTATTTGGTTCTTCCGCCAAAACAAAATTATATCCCCCTGCCCAGTTTAAAGTATTGTTTTCATTCCATGAATGTTTTCCTAAAATTTGGTTCACAAACAGGGTGGTTTGTCTAAAGTTTTGATCCCTTACAAAAGCTCCATCTTCTTGTGGGTCTTGGTCAAAAACATATCCAAATCCATTTCTACCTTGTTCGTATAAATTGTCTTCAGACTTATTTACGAAAAGGGTATTGTATCTAATTTTATGAGTATCATTTAATTTGATTCCAACATTGATATATCCAGTAGTATTTGTTTTAGTAATAAAACTTTCTACATCATTTGAAGCGGCTGTAACTCCATTTGAAAGGCTTATTGGTCTCGAAACAGCAGGAAAGGCTTTGTCTAATACATTCGATCTAAATGCTCTAAACACACCCTCTTGATGTTCAAAAGATTTAGAGTGAGAACCCATAAAAAAAACAGAGACCTCTTTTTCAAAAACATCAAACTTTCTTGCGGCAGAAAAAGAACCATTATAGTTAACAGGAGTTGCAACTTTTTCGGTATCCCAACCTTGGAAGGTTATTAAATTTTGTAATGCATATTTTTTTTGATGAAACCCAGAGGTTACGTCATTACTAATAACGGTTCTTCTGAAGGAATCTGAAACTCCCAAAACATTCGTATTAGATCCACTCGCTAAGGAAATAGAGTATCCTTTTTTAGTGTATTCTTTTGTATTTACATCAACATTACCAGAACCTTGATCTGCATAATTTGCTGTAGCATAGGTTTTGCTAATTCCTACATTTTTAATACTATTTGTTGAAAATAAATCTAAATTTATATTTTTATTTTCAACATCATCAGAAGGAATTGGCAACCCATTCATCGAAGTTGATAGATATCGATCTCCTAACCCTCTTATATATATGTTTCCAGAACCTTCACTTTTAGTAACTCCAGAGATTTTAGTGGTTGCATTTGCCGCATTTGAAACGCCAATCTTTGATAATGTTTGAGCTCCAATACTTTCTTTGATAACAACTGCCTTTTTTTGTTCTAGCAATAACGCAGATACAGATTCTTTGGAGGTAGAAGACTTAATAACCACCTCTTCTAAAGAAACTCCCTCTTCTGCAGACATTACTTGGTTGACTGTCATAGGCTCACCTTCAATTACAGTAACTAATTTTTCAACTGTTTTGTATCCTAAAAAACTAAAAACCAA
Source organism: Polaribacter sp. (assembly GCA_018608545.1). GTDB lineage: Bacteria > Bacteroidota > Bacteroidia > Flavobacteriales > Flavobacteriaceae > Polaribacter. Next base: position 397 of record JABAZI010000001.1, on the reverse strand, counting down.
CACTTGATCACCTGCGGGTACACTTATCGTATAATTACCATCAAAATCAGTGGTAGTTCCGATGGTAGTTCCTTTTATTTGAATATTAGCAAACGGTAATGGCTCGTTATTTGTCTCTTTGTCGGAGAGAAACCCTTTTATTGTTCCTTTGCTCTGTGCAACAACAACTTGAGCAATGACTAAAAAAATAATACTTAAAAATTTCTTCATTATTGAATATCTATATAAGATGTAAAAGTCTATTGAAATTGTAAACTTTGTGTTATTTGTAGATTATGATTAGATTATGGAAATATTAAGTAACTGTTAAATAGGGAAAAACAATTAACAGCTTGTTAACACAAAGAAAATATTAATTTAAAATCCCTAGTATAGGTTTGTAATAATCTTAAGAGAT
>JABAZI010000039.1:115085-119185 GCA_018608545.1 Polaribacter sp. | reverse complement strand
TTTTTTTTATTTAGAATAGGATCATATTACTTTTTAGCGATCTCCGTGACAGCTTTCATTTTTAATTGCTGCTCAGCAACAGATAAATTCATTTCTATTAAAGACTTGGTTGGAATTCCAGACGCTATATTAATAGTAACATTTCCTGTAATTTTTCCAGAACCCATTCCGGAAACTTCACCAGATAAATCTACTAAGACATTCTCTTTTGAAATTGATTTAACAGTATATAAAAAATCCATTTTCATTCCTTTTTCTTCTTTAGACATTGTCCAAGTACTTCCCACCTTCACGGCTTCTTTAGGATAAACAACGCTACTAGACTGTTTTGCAATATCATCCATTCCTGGAATATTTGGCTCAATTGTTGTTTCTAAAGTCTCACCTAAGGTATTTACTTTCGAGTATATCATTGCCTCTAACATCGGTCCCATTTGAGATTTCATCATTTTACCAGTTGCATCTAATTCTTCGTCACTTTTGGACGAATCAAAACTCATTAAATTTCCACCTTGTAACATTTCCATGGACATTTTGGTAAACTTCGTTTTGATCTCATAATTTTCGGACTCTGCAGCAGATACTTGCATCTCCATATTCGTAGACATCTCCATAGACATCATCGCCCCCATTTCTTGAGACATGGTCATCTCAACAGTATAGGTTGCTTGATTTTCATAATTTAATCGGAGTAACACACCTTCTTGTGCTACACTCATATTTACTGAAATGACTAAAAAAAGGAGTAGTAATTTTTTCATTTTATTTTTTTTTATTGATTATATATTAAGTTGTTTAAAAGTAATGATTAAAATTTAAAAAAAATTGAAACAATGTATTGATTTACTAATAATCTTGGTCTACATTCCAAGATTCTAAAATTTCTTTTAATGTTTTGATGAACATCCCTCCTAACGCACCATTAACGACTCTGTGATCGTACGAATGTGAAACAAACATCTTTTGTCTTATTCCTATAAAATCTCCTTCAGAGGTCTCAATAACTGCAGGAACTTTTCTTATGGCTCCAAGGGCTAAAATAGCAACTTGTGGTTGGTTGATAATAGGAGTCCCCATCACAGACCCAAAACCACCAACATTAGTTACAGTATACGTTCCGTCCTGAATTTCATCTGGTTTTAAAGCATTGGTTCTCGCTCTATTAGCCAAATCATTTACTGCTGTTGTCATGCCTACTAGATTTAACTGATCTGCATTTTTAATGACAGGAACGATTAAATTACCATCTGGTAATGCAGCAGCCATCCCTAAGTTAATATGTTTCTTTTTAGTGATTGTAGTACCATTAAGAGCAATGTTGATTAAAGGATATTTTTTTATTGTTGTTGCAATTGCTTGCATAAATATCGGTGTAAAGGTTAGCTTTTGTCCCTCTCGTTTCAAAAAAGCATCTTTTACTTTATCTCTCCATTTTACAATATTGGTCACATCGATTTCAATAAAAGATTGAACATGAGCAGATGTTTGAACAGAATCAACCATGTGTTTTGCAATCAATTTACCCATTCTACTCATTTCGATAATTTCATCACCTCCATTTACAGAAATGGGTGTAACGTTCTGTATAGAGTTCTCTAAAACTTGCTTGTCTAAAGAAATTGTAGAGGGTGGCAACTCAGAAAATTCACTCCTGTTATTTATATAGGTAAGAATGTCTTGTTTGGTTACTCTTCCATCTTTACCAGAACCAGAAATAGTCTCTAATTCTTGGGAAGATATACCTTCTGTTTGTGCAATGCTTCTAACTAACGGTGAATAAAACTTTCCTGAATCGGAAGTTTTTGAAACTGGAACTGAAATAATCTCTTCGGCATTTTCAATCGTTTTTTCTACCTCGTTACTAACTGACTCTTCTATGGATATAGGAGTATCAACAACTGTTTCAACAAGAGAAGTTTCGCCTTCAATTTCTATTATGGCTATTGTTTCTCCAACCGTAACCACATCATCTTTTTCAAAAAATATTTCTATCAAAGTTCCTGCTACTTCACTTGGCACTTCAGAATCGACTTTATCTGTCGCTATTTCTACAACAGCTTCATCTAATTCAATTAGATCTCCAACATCTTTTAACCAAGCTGTGATGGTTGCTTCAGCAACACTTTCACCCATTTTTGGTAACTTTAACTCAAATCTAGCCATTTGTATTTGGTTTAACGATTGCAAAAATACTAAAAATCGTTGATATTCGTTACAATTTTATCTTCTAATATATTCAAACAAAAAGACAAATATTGATTTATTCACAACAAACATGTAATTATATTGTTTTACTTTATTAATAAAACTAATTATTAGTATTTTATTTGAGAATATAATAAATAATCAAATCCAGTCTATCGGTTTTGATAAAACTTGTATTAGTTTTGCTTCTTTAGAGTTTTTTTCTGGCTGGTGGTTATAGACCCACTGAACATTTGGAGGCAAGGACATTAAAATACTTTCTATTCGTCCGTTTGTTTTTAAACCAAACAAGGTTCCTCTGTCATGAACTAAATTAAATTCGACATAACGTCCACGTCTAATTTCTTGCCAGTTCTTATGAGCTATCGTAAATGGAACTTCTTTTCTTAGTGCTACGATAGGTACATAACTTTCTAAAAAATGATTTCCGACTTCAGTCACAAAATTAAATCTATCTTGTATAGAAAACTCATCGGTCTCCTTTAAATAGTCAAAAAACAACCCCCCAATTCCGCGGGCTTCATTTCTATGTGAATTCCAAAAATAAGTATCACAGTTATCTTTGAATTTTGGATAAAAACTCAAATCATGCAAATCACAAGACGTTTTACACACTGAATGAAAATGAATCGCATCTTCTTCAAATAAATAATACGGAGTTAAATCTTGCCCCCCACCAAACCATTGTGTAACGATATTTCCTGACTCGTCATACATTTCAAAATAGCGCCAATTTGCATGAACTGTCGGTAAAAAAGGATTCTTTGGATGCAATACCAAACTCAATCCACATGCAAAAAAATTACCCTCTTCTACTTGAAACTGATTTCTTAAAGCGGCTGGTAATTCTCCGTGAACAGCAGAAATATTTACACCTCCTTTTTCAAAAACAGCTCCGTTTTCAATAACACGAGTTCGACCTCCTCCTCCTTCTTCTCTTTCCCAAAGGTCTTCTTTAAATCTACCAACCCCATCAACCTCTTCTAACTTAGAAGTGATCGTTTCTTGTAAATCTTCTATGTATTTATAAAATTGATCTTTCATTTTCTTTATTTAATAACGCGATTGTTTGAATGGACGCTGCAGTTACAGACAAAGGTAAAACAATAATAACTCCCAAAACAGGGAGGAACAAACACCCAATAAAAACAATTCCATTTCCAATAGAATACCCTTTATTCTTTTTAACAAAACCAAGGCTCTCTTTAAAACTAAAATACCTTTCTAGGGTATAATCCATATTTCCAAAACCAACATAATAAGCTTGTATTAGAAATAATAAAACAGTAGAAAACAAGTTTACCACTGGAATAAATTTTAATAATAAAAGAGGAAATGTAATAAATAATTCCATTCCTAAATTTCTAACATTAACTTGAACCCCTCTCCGTAATTGTGCTATAAAAGTTGTCTTTTTGTAATCAGCATAAAAACCCCCATTAAGATGAAGTTCTATTTTCTCAGAAACCACCCCCATAAAAGGTGCTGATATGGCCAAAACGATATACTTGTATAACATCAAACCAATTACCAAAATAACAAGTCCACCTCCAAAAGAACTTAGCGTCATAACAATTTCTTTTCCCCAGTTCCAAATCCAAATTTCGGCTAATAATTGTCCAATGGTTGCTGAATATCCTAAAGCTATGTAAACAATAAATAAAAATGTCAACAAACTTAGTACTGTTGGAATTACAAAGTAGTTCCAAAGTTTTAATTTTGACAACAAAACAAAGGCCTCTTTGTAGGCACTTATTCCAGAAAATATTTGTTTAATCATCTATGATAATTTACAACCACCTTTTACTTAGTTCTTTTCTTTAAAAGACAAGTGGAATAATCAATTTAAAACACTCCTTGAAAGATCACCTGAAAGATCACTTGAAAGATCACTT
>JABAZI010000039.1:43314-114985 GCA_018608545.1 Polaribacter sp. | reverse complement strand
TGAAAGATCACTTGAAAGATCACTTAAGAAACTTTATATTCTTTTACTGCATCTACAAATGCTTTTGCATTGTCTAAGGGTATGTTTGGTAAAATTCCATGACCTAAATTTACGATATATCTATCTTTTCCAAATTCATCAATCATTTGATGAACCATTTTCTTAATTTCATTTGGTGGAGACAACAATCTTGACGGATCAAAATTTCCTTGCAAAGTAATATTACCTCCAGATAAATAACGAGCATTTCTTGCAGAGCATGTCCAATCGACACCCAGAGCAGCAGCGCCAGATTTACTCATTTCATTTAGAGCAAACCAACAGCCTTTTCCAAATGCTATTACTGGTGTAATATCTTTTAAAGCGTCTATAATTTGCTGCATGTATTGCCATGAAAACTCTTGGTAATCTACTGGAGACAACATTCCTCCCCAAGAATCAAAAAGTTGAACAGCATTTACACCAGCTGCTACTTTAGCTTTTAAATACGCAATTGTAGTATCTGTTATTTTTTGTAATAATGAATGTGCGACTACAGGGTTTGTAAAACATAGCTCTTTGGCTTTATCGAAGTTCTTAGACCCTTGACCCTGAACACAATAACATAATATTGTCCATGGTGAACCAGCAAAACCTATCAGTGGAATTTCATCATTTAATTTTTCTTTGGTCGCTTTTATAGCGTCCATTACATATCCAAGAGTCTCTTCAATGTCTGGAATGATTACAGAATCTAAGTCTTTTTGTGAACGAATAGTATTTGGCAAATAAGGTCCAAAATTTGGCTTCATCTCCACCTCAATATTCATTGCTTGTGGAATGACTAGGATATCTGAAAACAGGATAGCAGCATCCATTCCATATCTTTTGATTGGCTGAACCGTAATTTCAGACGCTAATTCGGGAGTTCTACAACGTGTAAAAAAATCGTATTTATGTTTAATTTCCATAAATTCCGGCAAATACCTTCCTGCTTGACGCATCATCCAGACTGGGGGTCTATCTACAGTTTCTCCTTTTAATGCTCTTAAAAATAAATCGTTTTTTATCATAATTATATTTTTGAAACTGCTAACATTGCTTTATCAGTTGCTTTAGCTATTACGTTGATATCTTTGTCTGAAATTGCAGAATTTAAAAACCAAGCTTCAAATTGACTTGGTGGTAAAAACACCCCATTCTTAATCATCTCCCAAAAGAAAACAGCAAATTTTTCTGTATCAGATGTTTGTGCTTCTTCAAAATTAGTAACCTTACTTTTAGTAAAAAAAGGATTCATCATGGAACCAAATCGATTAACCACTAAAGCTACATTGTATTTTTTTGCTGCGGTAAGTAAAATAACCTCGATGGTATTTCCTATTTTTTCAAATTTGTCATACGGATTTTGTTTTTTTAACTCTGACAATGTAGCAATTCCACCTGCCATAGCAATAGGATTACCCGATAACGTACCTGCTTGATACATGGCTCCTAGAGGTGCCACCTGCTCCATAATTTCGTTCCTAGCGCCATAGGCTCCAACAGGAAATCCCCCTCCAATTACTTTACCAAGGCATGTAATATCTGCAGTCACCCCCAAAACTTCTTGAGCACCTCCAAATTTAGAACGAAACCCAGTCATTACCTCATCGGCAATTAAGAGTGCACCTTTTGTTTTTAGATAGTCTTTTAATTCTTTTAGAAAATTGTTTTGAGGAATTACAACCCCCATATTCCCTCCAACAGGCTCAATAATAACCCCTGCAATATCGTCATGGGCTTCAAAGTGTGCTTTTACACTTTCTAAGTTGTTGTATTCTGCGATTAAAGTATTTTGTACAGCTCCCTCTGGAACTCCTTTAGAACCTGGAAGACTTAAAGTTGCTAAACCAGATCCTGCAGCGACTAATAAAGCATCTTGATGTCCATGATAACAACCTGAAAATTTAATAATCTTATCTTTTCCTGTAAATGCTCTTGCCAAACGAACTCCACTAATAACCGCTTCTGTTCCCGAATTTACAAAACGAACTTTGTCCATTTCCGGAAAAGCATCACAAACTATTTTTGCGAGTTTAATTTCATTTTCTGTAGATGCACCAAATGAATACCCATTTTTTAATGCTTTTTTAGCTGCTTTTTCAACAGATTTATGACGGTGCCCTAAAATCATTGGCCCATAAGAAACGACTAGATCTATGAACACATTTCCATCTACATCAATAATTTTACTTCCTTTTGCTTTTTTAATAAACAAAGGATTTCCTCCAACTGAAGAAAAAGCTCTCACAGGAGAATTCACAGCTCCTACCAAGTTTACCAATCCCTTTTTGTATAGTTCTTTTGAGTTTTTAAAATTCATTTGTTCGGTTTATCTTGTTTGATCATTCAATGTTCATAAGGGTATCAACTCTCTAATTTTATATTCTTTTTAAATACAAATTAGCAAGGATAAGACATTCATGAAGGATTTAAAAGCCTTGCTGCCTCTTTTGCAAAATAAGTGATGATGATATCTGCTCCAGCTCTTTTCATAGAGAGTAAACTTTCCATCATAACTTTTTCACCATCAATCCACCCTTTTTCTGCAGCTGCTTTTACCATAGAATACTCTCCACTTACGTTGTAACAGGCAATGGGTCTATCAAAATTATTTTTTAAATCTCTGATGATATCCAAATAAGAAAGGGCTGGCTTTACCATTAAAATATCTGCTCCTTCTTGATCATCAAAGGTTGCTTCACGCATTGCTTCATCTCTATTTGACGGATCCATTTGATAGGTGTTTCGATCACCAAAACTTGGTGCAGAATCGGCAGCATCTCTAAAAGGACCATAATAGGCAGATGCATATTTTACAGAATAGGCCATAATTGGCAAATTCAAAAAACCTGTTTGATCTAAAGATTGACGTACCATGTCTATAGTACCATCCATCATTCCTGAGGGAGCGACCATGTCTACACCTGCTTTTGCATGCGAAACAACTTGTTTTGCTATGTTTACTAAAGTTGCATCATTATCTACATCATTCCCATGAAGAATACCACAATGACCATGCGAAGTATATTCACAAAAACAAACATCTGAAATAACATATAAGCTCGGGTAATTTTTCTTTATAAAACGAATTGCTTGTTGTATTATTCCAGTATCATTCCATGTTTCTGTCCCTTCATCATCTTTTTTTGATGGAATTCCAAATAATAAGACTGCAGGAATTTTTAAAGAGACAACCTCTTCTAATTCTTTAGAGATTCGATCTAAAGAAAAACGCTTAATTCCTGGCATCGATACTATTTCTGTTTCGATATTGGTACCTTCTTCAATAAAAAGTGGGTAAATTAAATCATCTACAGACAATTTCGTTTCTCGAACCAATCTTCGAATTCCTTCTGACTTTCTTAATCTTCGAGTTCTAAACATTATCTAATTATTTTGAAAAATACGTATTTAGTGATTCAAGCAAATTCTCTACACTCGGTAAATTTGCAACATGAACAGTTTCAAAGTACTTCCTTGCTTGCACTGCTGTAGTTTCACCAATACAAAAAGCTATTTTATTTGTATCGTTAACTTCTAAATAACTCTCAATCCCAGAAGGACTAAAAAATAACACTCCTGAAATATCCTCATGGATTTTTACGGGACTCAACATTGTTTTATAGACTTCAACTTCATTTAAAAGAATTCCTTTTTCTTTCAAATAAGAAGGTAAAACATCCAATCTAAGATCACTACAAAAGTAAGTTGCTTCTTTATTTTTTAACTCAGTTGCTAAATATTCTGCTAGTTTAGCCGCATTTTTTGCAGCATGAACAACGGAACCTATTCTTTTTTCAATTAATTTTTTAGTTCTTCTGCCTACACAAAAAATATTTTTAAAATTTAACTGCTCTTTTGTAAAAGAATTTAACAATGCTTCCACTCCGTTTTGACTTGTGATGATGACATTCTCTAGTTGATTTTTTATCAACTTAGGTGGAATTCTATTAAAACGAATTTTAATAAAATCACTGTCTTCAATACCAATTACCGGAGACACTTTCTCTTTTTGTAGTTCAGAAAGTTTCTTTGTCGAGTATACTGTTGCTAACTTTACAGCAGTTTCTTTATCTTCTGAGATCAACTCTTTAGCTCCTCTATTAATCACATAATCTACACAGTCTTTTGCTAAATAACGATGGCTTCCAATTTTTGCAGTTTTATTTACAGTAATTTTTTTAGATCCATCTCTTTTTAATAAGACACCCTTAAAATTGATTTCTTCAGTTTTTTCATCTACATAAGCCAACGCTCCTATTGGCGCCGTACAACCCCCTTCTAAAAGGTGTAAAAACTCTCTTTCAATACCTACACAAACTTTTGTTTCATGATGATTTAATTGCTCACAAGCATCGATTACAAAATCATCTTCTTCTAAAGCTGTAATCATTATCGCACCTTGTCCTGGCGCAGGAATCATCCACGTTAAAGGAATGGCTCCTTTATCTCTTTTTCCTAGCCTCTCCAGACCGGCAGCAGCAAAAATTGCTCCATTCCAAGTCTCACTATCGGCTAACTTTTCTAAACGGGTATTTACATTACCTCTTATGTCTTCCACCTTGTGAGTTGGATATCGGTGTAACCATTGGGCTTTTCTTCTCAAGCTTCCTGTTGCAATGACTCCATTGGGTTGTCCAAAAAACTCTTCTGTATCTTTTAAAACCAACAAGTCTGTATAATTTGCACGCTTTAAAACAGCCGCTTGTATAATTCCCTCTGGTAAAACTGTAGGAACATCTTTTAAAGAATGTACCGCAATATCAATTTCTTTATTCAGCATGGCAATGTCTAAACTCTTTGTAAAAACACCTGTAACACCCAACTCATAAAGAGGTTTATCTAATACAAGGTCTCCCAAAGACTTAATGGGAATTAATTCAGACTCATATCCTAACTCTTTTAACTCTTTTTTTACTTTGTTGGCTTGCCAAAGCGCTAGTTGACTATCGCGTGTTCCTATCCTTATTATTTTCTGCATTGAGTTTTTATTAAGATTGAAAAACCTTGTTAATTACCTGAAGACTTTGTGAAACAGAAGTTTCTTCATCTTTTAAATGTTTCACAAATTGTGTCGTTATCTTTTGGATAAAACGTGTCGTTAAAATTTCTGCTTGATCTTCATTAAAACCAGCTATTTTTTTCTTTTGAAAATCAATTTCATCGTTTTTAATAATTTCCAATGATTTTTTTAAAGCAGCAATCGCTGGAGTAAATCTCCTGTGATTCAACCATTCATTAAACGCTGCTTTGTGTGTTTCTATAATTGCTTCTGCTAAAGGCACCTCTTGTTGTCGAGCTGCTAGCGTTTCATCTGTAATTTTAGAAAGTTCATCAATATTTACAAGAGAAATACCTTGATAATCGGTTACTTCTTTTGAAACGTTTTCTGGCATAGACAGGTCTAAAATCAAAAGTTTTTTATCAACTCCAATATGTTCTTTGGTAATGGTCGGTCTATCAGATCCTGTAGAAACGATTAAAACATCGGCTTTTTCAATTTCTACTGATAAATTAGTAAAAACAGATTTCCTAATAGAAGCGTGTTCTTTAATAAATTCAGTAGCTTTTTCTTCTGTTCTATTGATCAAGCAAACAGATTTATTTTGTGTGTATTCCGCTAAATTCTTGCAAGTATGTTTGCCCATTTTCCCTAAACCGAAAACCAAAATATTTTTTGAGTTGTAGTCTGGTAAATTTTTTATGATGTATTGAACAGCAGCATATGAAACAGAAGTTGTACCTGAACTCAATTTTGTTTCATTTTTAACCATCTTGCTTGCGCGAAGTACCGAATTGATCAAACGCTCAGAGTACGCATTGGTAACTTTTAGAGACTTCGCAAGTTTGAATGCCTGACGTAATTGACCTACAATTTCATAATCTCCTAATATCTGACTTTCTAACCCAGTTCCAATTCTAAATAACTGATGAATGGCTTCTTGATTTTTATGTATCGTAGAAACTTTTGCAAATTCTTGAATGGTTCCTTCTGAAAATTCACACAATAATTCAATCAACTGACAAGGTCGTTCAGCAAAGCCACTTATTTCTGTTCGGTTACAGGTAGAGATAACAAAAACCCCTTTATACCCCTTCTCTTTGGAAAGTTTCAACAAAGAGGATTGATTTTCTTTCGATAAAGAAAATTTTCCGCGAGTATTTGCGTCTGCTTTTTTATAACTAACTCCAATATTGTAAAAGTGCTCTTGTCTTTCTTCTTGCATTAAATTTCTTAAAGTTTGTCAAAAGTAAAACCTTCCTTTAGATAAAAATGTCGCTGAAAGTACTTTTTATAACGCTCCGTGATTTTTATATAGTTTTTAACAAAAAAAATAAATCAAAATGAGTATTTTTACAGCCTAATTGGGCTTTTATCTGTCTTTTATGTAGAATGATTCTAAATAGAAGAAATCCAAATTAAATGAAATAAAATGATAAAAAATGTCGGAGAAAGTACTTTTGAAGAATTTGTATTAGAAAAAGGGTTTTATATACTTCATTTTCAGAATCAAAGCAATGCAGTTGAAAATTTTGAAAGAGAAATCGATAGTAGTTATATTCAAATTCATTTTTGTTTAAAAGGAAATTCAAAGTTTTTATTTAACAACGGAAACTATTCATTTGATGTGTTGGATAACAGGTCTATTTTATTGTATAATCCTCAAAGGGTATTGCCTATCAATCTAGAAATTCAACCAAAAACAACCTTAATTTCTTTATTAATTTCAATTGAAAAATTTCATTCATTGTTTTCTAAAGAATCTGGATACATTCCTTTTTTAAGTGATGAAAACAGCAATAAAAAATATTATGACGATACAAAAATTAAAACGAGTGTTTCACTCGTATTAAAACAAATAATTAATTCTAATAGCAACAGCGCAATTAGGGATTTATACATAAAAGGAAAGGCATACGAATTACTAAGCCTTCATTTTCAGAAAGAAGAAAACACGAACGGTGAATACTGTCCTTTCCTAGTAGATGAACAAAATGTTTTAAAAATTAGAAAAGCAAAAGAAATTATTATTTCTAGAATGTCTGAACCCCCAAGTTTACAAGAATTATCAAATGAGATTGGATTAAATCTAAAAAAATTAAAAGAAGGGTTTAAACAAATATATGGAGACACAGTGTATAGCTTTTTATTTGATTATAAGATGGAATCTGCAAGAAAATTATTAGAAAGCAATCAATTTAATGTGAATGAAGTTGGATTACAAGTTGGCTATAGTACCGCGAGTCATTTTATTGCTGCGTTTAAGAAAAAGTTTGGCACGACTCCAAAGAAATACGTAATGAGTTTAAATAAATAACGGCGCTTTGAAACAATTAACACACGACGATGTCAAAAATAATCAAAGGGAATTTCCAATTACTATTGTTTGTGATGCTATTAGAACACCGGAAAATATAGGAATGTGTTTCAGAATTTCTGAAAGTTTTGGGGTAGAGAAAATCTATTTTCATGAGAACTCTCCAAACATCGAAAATAAAATCGTAAAAAAAACTGCTAGAAATACCATCCAGCAGACATCGCATTGTGTGTATTCCGATTTTGAAAAACTCATGAAGCAACTTAAAAAAGAAGACAACCTGATTATAGGCATAGAAATAACTGATCAAAGCATCAATATTCAAGATTTTAATTTTACAAATCATGAAAAAATCGTTTTACTTTTGGGTAGTGAAAGAAACGGAATTAAGAATACAAACTTCATAGATGCAACAATTGCAATACCAATGTTTGGAAGAAATTCGTCCATGAATGTCATCCATAGTTTAGCCATAACATTGTATGAAGTAACCAATCAAATCGGAACAGAAAATAAAAGAGTCTAATCTCAACATTGAGACCAACAATATTGAAACTAATATAAAAATGAAAGGAATTTTACTGAACAACTTAGGATCTCCAGATTCAACAGAAACTAAAGATGTAAAAAAATACTTAGGTGAATTTTTAATGGACGAACGCGTTATTGACATTCCATTCTGGAAACGCTGGATACTCATCAAAGGAATCATTTTAAAAATAAGACCAAAAAAATCTGGTGCAGCCTACAAAAAAATTTGGTGGAAAGAAGGTTCTCCGTTGGTTGTAATCTCTAAAAGATTTACAGAAAAAGTAATTGAAAAAACAGACATCCCTGTAGAATTAGCCATGCGATATGGCTCTATGAGTATGGAAAAGGGTATTAAAAACTTAATAGACAAAGGGGTTACAAAAATATTCCTAGCCCCACTCTATCCCCATTACGCAATGTCATCTTATGAAACAGTTGTTGTTCAAGCTGAAGAAATTTTGGCTGAAAAATATCCAGAAGTACAATTAGATACCTTACCTCCTTTTTATAATAAACCAGATTATATTAAAGCAATGAGCAACAATATTGCAAATCATCTGAATGGGTTTGAGTACGATCATATTTTATTTTCATACCATGGAATTCCAGAACGACATATTAAAAAATCAGATCCTACTAAAAATCATTGCAAATTAGATGGTTCTTGTTGTGAACGAAATTCTGTAGCTCATTACACATGTTACAGACATCAATGTTTTGAGACTACAAAAGGGATTGCAGAATACTTAGATTTAAAAGAAGGAACCTATAGCAACTCTTTTCAATCTCGTTTATTGAAGGACCCTTGGCTAAAACCTTATACAGATTTCGAATTGGAAAAATTCCCATCAGAAGGCAAGAAAAAAGTAGCCGTAATTACTCCTGCTTTTGTCTCAGATTGCCTGGAAACATTGGAAGAAATTGCCATGGAAGGAAAAGAAGATTTCATGGAAGCTGGCGGTACTGACTACAAACACATTCCTTGCATGAATGACAATGATGATTGGGTAGCCGTAATGGTTTCTTGGATTAATGACTGGAAAAACAAGTAAACAACTAATTGAATTGACAGGATGTGTTTATATTCGTAAAAACTCATGGATTTTAAAACCATCTAATTAAATTAAAAAAATGGATTTCTTATACGTAAAGTCGTTACATATTATTTTTGTAGTTACCTGGTTTGCTGGGTTATTCTATATCGTTCGCCTATTCATATACCATGTAGAAGCAGAGAAAAAAGAAGAACCTGCTAAAGAAATTTTACAAACACAATACAAATTGATGAGCAAAAGGCTCTGGTACATTATTACCTGGCCCTCGGCAATTCTTGCGAGTATCTTTGCTTTTTGGATGTTATACAAAAACCCTTATTACTTAAAAATGCCATGGATGCACATCAAATTAACATTTGTTCTAGGGCTCTATTTTTACCATTATTCTTGTCATAAAATATTTACACAATTACAAAATAACATCATAAAATATACTGCTTTACAACTCCGTATTTGGAATGAAGTAGCGACTATTATTCTTTTTTCCATTGTGTTTTTAGTAACGCTACAAAACGCAATCAATTGGATTTGGGGGGTTGTTGGAATCATTCTCTTCGGTCTTTTAATGATGCTCTCGATCAAGCTTTACAAAAAAATAAGAGAAAAAAATAGTTGGGAAAAAGAAGAAACTAACGTTTTAAATAATGAAGAGTTGTAAGATATTTAAAATATAAATTACAATACCCTACTCGAGAAGAATTCTACATACCCTACTTCTGAGCAAAACTTTGTCTCACATTGCTGATCATGACCATAGAAATTCTAAACGAAATGTACTGCAACTTATAAGGTATTCATTATTCTACTGTATATATTATTAGCTCTATCTAAAATTGAGTAAACTATTTTTTTTTATAAAATTTTACCTCTATAGTTGTATAATAAACTAAACCCCCTAAACTATGAAAAGGACAATTTTATTATTTTTCGCAATTGCGGGTATTCTTTCTTGTACAGAGAATGATACTATCCCAAAAACTCAAGTAGATCCAATTATTGGTACTTGGCAAGTTCAATCTATATTTGAAGATGGAGTTGATTTTGCTACTGAATGCAACAAGAAATCAACCGCTAAATTTAGCGAAAGAGGTGATCTTACACTAGAAATGTTTTCTGATCGTCAACCTGCCATAGACAGTTGTTTTGTAGATAATGAAATAGGAAGTTGGCAAAATAATGATGGTATTTATGAAATAAAATTAGACGGTGATGACTGGGACTGGGATGATGCTGATGTTTCGATAATTTTATCTGAAGATTTTAATACCTTAAACTTTATAGATCCAGAGGATACTTCAAATTATATTGTTTTTAAGAAAATATAATTTTAATTTATAACAGATCAAAAGCCTGCTTTTTAGTAGGCTTTTTTTATGCTTTTAAAATTGTAACAAAAGAGATTCTACATACCCTACTTCTGAGCAAAACTTTGCCTCATATTGCTGATCATGACCATAGAAATTCTAAACGAAATGTATTGCAACTTATAACGTATTCGTTATTCTACAGTATATATTATCAGCTCTATCTAAAATTGAGTTAACTATTTTTTTTTATAAAATTTTACCTCTATTGTTGTATAAAAAACTAACCCCCCTAAACTATGAAAAGGACAATTTTATTATTTTTCGCAATTGCGGGTATTCTTTCTTGTACAGATAAAGATACTATCCCAAAAAATCAAGTAGATCCAATAGTTGGAGAATGGAAACTACAATCTATCATTTATAAACAAACAGGTACTAATCTTGCCTCAGAATGTCAAATAAAATCAACCTATAAATTCAACGAGGATGGTTCAATTACAGGAATCGTATATACTGAAGATATTGGGGGGAAATTGTTTCGAGAAACAAGTCAATTCAACTTGGCAAAATATTGACAACTCAAATAATGACTACCTTATTGATAATAGTATAAAGATTGTAAAATTTTCTGATAAAAAAACTACCATAGTAATGAAAAGTAAAAATATAGTTGATGAATGTATTTTCAAACTTTTTGGTAATGAAAATACTTACAAAAAAAAATAACACCCTAAAAATCATCAAAAAGATACTTTATAGAGTGAGCTTATTTTATACTTTTAAAGATTGAGAAAAGGGGATCCTGTTTAGTATCGATCTTCCTAAGGTAACTTCATCTGCATACGCCAATTCATCACCAACAGAAATTCCACGAGCAATCGTAGAGGTTTCTATTTCAAATTTCTCTATTTGCTTGTATATATAGAAGTTTGTTGTGTCGCCTTCCATGGTAGAACTTAAAGCAAAAATAAGCTCTCTTATTTCTCCTTTAGCTACTTTTTGCACCAAAGATTCTATCTGTAAATTTTGGGGTCCAATACCCTCAATAGGAGAAATTTTCCCTCCTAACACATGGTACAGTCCATTAAACTGAGAGGTACTTTCTATCGCCATTACGTCTCTAATATCCTCTACTACACAAACTATTTCAGAGATTCTTTTTGGATTACTACAAATATCACACAAAATAAGGTCTGAAATATTGAAACATTTTTCACATGTTTTCACATCATTTCTTAAATGTAGCAAAGCTTCAGATAAATATTTTGTATTCTCTGAGGGCTGCTTTAAAAGATGTAACACCAAACGCAAAGCTGTTTGCTTTCCGATTCCGGGCAAACGGGAAACTTCATTTACTGCGTTTTCTAATAATTTTGAAGAAAAATCCATTCCTACAAATTTAACTCATTAAAAAGAAAAGAATCCTATAAAAAAAGAAAAAAGAAGTACTTCTTTATTTATCTAATAATTATCTAGTAAAAAACATATATTCGTACATTATAAATGTAAATTTAAAAATGAAACCAGCACATATTCTT
This sequence comes from Polaribacter sp., assembly GCA_018608545.1. Classification (GTDB taxonomy): domain Bacteria; phylum Bacteroidota; class Bacteroidia; order Flavobacteriales; family Flavobacteriaceae; genus Polaribacter. The sequence continues at coordinate 103,211 of JABAZI010000039.1, read as the reverse complement.
TTTTTAATTGTCGGTTATTTTAGTGTCTTAATTTTTATTTCCTACTACACAAGTAAATCTGCTGACAACAGAACTTTTTTTAAAGCAAACAATACTTCTCCCTGGTATTTAGTTGCATTTGGAATGATTGGAGCCTCACTCTCTGGTGTAACCTTTATCTCTGTACCCGGATGGGTAGAAGGTGCTAATATGAGCTACTTTCAAATGGTTTTAGGATACGTAGTTGGGTATGCCGTGATTGGTCTCATACTACTCCCGCTCTATTATCGATTAAACCTCACCTCGATATACAGCTATTTACAAGATAGGTTTGGCGTATATTCTTATAAAACAGGTGCAAGTTTCTTCCTACTCTCCAGAACAATTGGAGCCGCTTTTAGATTATTTTTAGTGGCAAATGTATTGCAGATAATCCTATTTGACGCCTATGGAATTCCATTTTGGGTAACCGTATCCATCACTATTTTATTAATCTGGCTATATACGCACAAAGGGGGAATTAAAACTATTGTTTGGACAGATACCTTACAAACACTTTTTATGTTGATCGCTGTTGGAGTTTGTATTTACACCATTTCTGAAGAAATGCAAATCAGTAATTTATTTTCTTATGTTAAAGAGAGTGAATTTTCAAGAACTTTCTTTTTCGATGATGTAAATGCTGGTAATTATTTTTGGAAACAATTTTTAGCAGGTACTTTTATTGCCATTGTAATGACTGGACTAGATCAAGACATGATGCAAAAGAACTTAACTTGTAGAAACTTAAAAGATGCACAAAAAAACATGTTTTGGTTTACCATTGTTTTGGTTATTGTAAACTTCTTTTTTTTAGCACTAGGAGTATTATTGACTGATTATGCCCAACGCAATGGAATTGATGCACATAAAGACGAACTCTTTCCTATTCTTGCCACTCAGGGAAATTTAGGAACAACTACAGCACTGTTCTTTTTATTAGGCTTAATTGCAGCAGCATACTCTAGTGCGGATTCAGCTTTAACTTCTTTAACTACTTCGTTTAGTATTGATATTTTAGAAATTGATAAAAAAACAACTAAAGATGAGCAAGAAAAAATCAGGAAAAAAATTCACATTCTTTTCTCTATACTATTGATTGCTACCATTGTTGTTTTTAAATATTTTATTGCAGACCAAAGTGTCATTGCAAATATATTTAAAGCGGCTGGGTACACCTATGGACCCTTACTAGGTTTGTATGCTTTTGGATTATTTACATCCAGAAAAGTAAAAGACAAGTGGGTGCCTTTATTGTGTCTTATTGCTCCAATTTCAACCTTTTTAATTAGCCATTATAGTCATAAAATATTCGGTTTCGATTTTGGTTTTTTTGTATTGGTTTTAAATGGATTTTTAACTTTTATTGGATTATATTTGTTACAAGAAAAGGAATCATAAACCTTCTTTTGAGTCGAAGTGCATAAAATAATTACAAAGTTAGGAGTTTTGGTATCGTACTAAAAACTAATGATCACTGAACGAACATGGCTACTCCTAAATAAATTAGAAACTTTCTAGGAATTAGATATATATATTCAACCAACGAAATGTCAAAAGACTTAAGTAATTACCGAAAATCATATGAAAAGCAAGAACTTTTAGAAAGTAATTGCCCAAAAAAACCATTAGAATTATTTAAAAATTGGTTTTTAAATGCTGATGAATCTAATCGGATAGAAGAGACAAATGCCATGACAATTTCTACCATTGGAAAAGACGGGTTTCCTAAAAGCAGAGTTGTTTTATTAAAAAAATACACTGAGGAAGGTTTTATTTTTTATACAAATTATGATTCGGAAAAAGGGAAAGCAATAGCCCTTAATAATCATATTTGTTTGTCTTTTTTTTGGCCAGCTTTAGAACAACAAATTATTATTAAAGGAAAAGCAGAATTTCTATCAGAAGAGGAGTCTGACGGCTATTTTAAGTCAAGACCTGATGGAAGTAAATTAGGCGCTTGGGCTTCCAATCAAAGCTCAGTAGTCTCTTCGAGAGAAGTACTAGACAATAATTTAAAGACCTTTAAAAACAAATTTAAAGCCACTCCAATTCTCAGACCAAAACATTGGGGCGGGTATAATGTAAAACCGATTTCCATTGAATTTTGGCAAGGAAGACCGAATAGAATGCACGATAGAATCAGATATCGTTTAGAGAAAGATTTTTCTTGGAAAATAGAAAGATTAGCTCCATAAATTTTTATATTTACAATTGAACAATTAAAATTTTTGATGAAAACTTTATATATTGTTAGGCACGCCAAATCCTCTTGGGAATATCAAGGAATAAAAGATATTGACAGACCCCTTAAAAAACGTGGAATAGAAGATGCTCATTTGATTTCATCTTTTTTATCAAAAAAAATAGACCGACCAGATGTTTTTGTCTCAAGTAGTGCCAATAGAGCCCTTCATACTGCCATTATTTTTTGCGAAAATTTACAATACCCATTATCTAATCTTAAAATAAAAAAACAATTATACAGTTTTAGTGATGGTTACCTAGTTAAAACTGTAAATGCGTTAGATGATGGTTTTAATTCTGCTATTATTTTCAGTCATGATCACGGCATCAATTCATTTGTAAATAAATTTGGAAATACTCCTATTTCACATGTTACAACTTGTGGAGTTATTGGTATTCAATTTCAAGAAAAACATTGGAAAAACATTAAGAAGGGAAAAACTTTTTTGATAGAATTTCCTAAAAATCATAAATAGAATCAATTGTTAGAAATTAAAAAATACGGTGCAATCGATATTGGATCAAATGCGATTAGGCTTCTGATCTCTAATGTTATTGTCTCTGAAGACAAGGAACCTCAATTTAAAAAATCTTCTTTAGTACGTGTTCCTATCCGATTGGGAGCTGATGCATTTGTAAGTGGAATCATTAGCGAACAAAACACGAATAGAATGATTAATGCCATAGAAGCTTTTAAATTATTAATGAAAGTTCATGGAGTAGAAAAATACAAAGCATGTGCTACTTCTGCGATGAGAGAAGCTACAAATGGAAAGGAAGTTGTTGAAAAAATATATCGTAAAACAGCTGTTCAGATTGATATTATTGGAGGAAAAGAAGAGGCTAAAATTATCTCCTCTACAAACTTAAATCAATTGATAGAAGGAAATAATTCTTATTTATATGTAGATGTTGGAGGAGGTAGTACAGAAATTACCATATTTTCAAAAGGGAATATAATTACTTCGAAATCTTTTAAAATGGGTACTGTTCGACTCCTTAATAATAAAAAATCTACCAATAAGGAGATGTTTTCTAACGTAGAAAAATGGATCAAAAAAAACACAAAAGATTTAAAAAAAGTGTGTTTAATTGGTTCTGGTGGTAATATTAATAAATTATTTAAAATGTCGGGTAGAACAGAAGGAAAACCAATTTCCTATATTTATCTGAATGCTCAATATCAGTTTTTAAAACAAATGTCTTTTAATGAACGGGTTTCGGAACTCAGTCTAAATCCAGACAGAGCAGATGTTATTATTCCTGCAACCAAAATTTATTTATCTGCTATGAAATGGAGTGGTGCTAGAAAAATTTATGTTCCAAAAATTGGACTTTCAGACGGTATTATTAAAAGTTTATTTTATAATAAATTATAATATGTACGGACAATACAGAAATAAATATCTTTAAAAAATCAAAAGGAAAGTAACGCTAGCGTTTTTTTACGAGCTATTTTCTTTGTGGGGGTTTGTGCAAACTCATCTACAAAATAAATTTGTTTTGGAATTTCAAATTTAGACAAGTTTAACTGAGTTGTATCTATAGCTTGAAATGCTCCTTCAACTACTAAAATAAGTTGCTCTCCTAATATTGAGTCGGGAATTCCAGCAAGAAAAAAACGGGTAGTGATTCCTTTTGATAATTTTTCCTCAATTCTTTCTGGATGTAATTTTACCCCTCCAGAGTTTATTACCGTATCAAAGCGCCCCAACCATTCAAACTGATTATCAGATATCAAACGAACAATATCATTGGTAAAAACACTGTTATTTGAAATTTTTGGCGCTCGTATGACCAAACAATCCCTTTGATCTTTGTAAATTTCAATATCAGGTAGCACTTCATAATAGGAAGTCTCTATTTCTCCAGAAGAAATGCTTTTAAATTTATTTAATTTTTTAACGGCAACATGAGTTATTGTTTCTGTCATTCCATAGGTAGCAAAGACAGTGCAGCTAGTGTGCTGTATTTTTTGCTGTAAATTTATAGAAACAACACCTCCGCCTACAATTAACGTTTTTATTAAATGTAAAGAATGAATTGAGTTTTCTAACTGCAAGGGAACCATTGCTGAAAAGTCATACTCTTTTTGAATATTTTTTAACGGGGATGCATCTGGCAATACAACATCTAATTTCCAACCTAAATGCAAAGCTCTAACGAGCATCATCTTACCTGCAATAAAATTGGCAGACAAACATAATAATGCAGTGGTATTTTCTTCTAAGTCAAAGTATGTACCTGTGGCAAAAGCAGAATGTATCATTTGCTCTTTTTGCAACATTATTTCTTTAGGAACGCCCGTAGATCCTGATGTGTTTACCAAAATAAAAGAATCCTTAGAGAACCAGGCTTCAAAAAAATCATACAGTTCCTTTGAAAAATCATGGGCATAGGAAAGCAGTTCTTGATCCGAAGAAAAAGAATTTCCATTTAATTGAAATTTCTTATGATGCCTGTCTAGTTTCAAACTTTTAAAATTCTATAACTCTTATTCAACGTCAAGTGGTGCTTCTATCTTTCCTGTTAGCTTTTCTAACCAATTGTTCCACCCATACTTTGAAGAAAAAACATACAATAAAAACGGATAAAGAATCAATACTGGAAAAAACATTTCAAAACCAACTGAAGGTTCAGAGATATCGACATATAATGCATCTGTTTGAAAAACAGTCCAATTTGTAGTCACAAAAAATGCAGCTATTATGTTATTGATAGCATGTAAGCCAAGAGCTAACTCGGTTCCTTCATCCATTAAAGTTATAATTCCGTAGAAAAAGCCTGTACCAATATAAAAAACCATAGAGATAGCTCCTAACTTCTCTACTTCAGGATTTGCTCCATGAAGCAACCCAAAACAAACAGAAGTAAAAATAAGTGGAAACCATCTGTTTTTTACCACCGTTCCAATACCCTGCATCAAATACCCTCTAAATAATAATTCTTCAAATGTTGTTTGAAAGGGAAGAAATAAAAAAGATACTGCAAGTAATGTAAAAAAAGGAATGGGTTTAAAGTTCCATATGTAATTTTCTGGGGACATAAAAATTCCAACAATAGTTAATATAATAGCAATGATACCCCAGGTAAAAAAAGCAAACCAAAAACGTTTCCAATCTATTAAATTTCTACTCGTAACTAACGATTTAAAGGTTCTTCTATGTATATATTTTACTCCAAGAATAAGTGTCAACAACCCAGAAATAAAACTAATAATGATTAAAAATAAAAATAAATTTTTATCAATTTCTAAGGTCATGAAATTATTTTGAGCAGCGTTTGCAAACTCATTCATATCTGAGGAATAAGAAATAGCAACGCCAGTTAAGGGAAAAACACCTATTATTTGCCAACCAAAAAATACTAAAATCAAAGTAAAAATCCAATGATACCATTGATTATTCCCTTTGTATGCTTGTTGTATGTAGTTCATTATAATAAATTTAAATTCCAGTTTAGTAGCGGATCGTATTGTAAGGTTCCGTTTTTAACCTCTAATGGACTTGTGAAATTATTAGTAAACAGTCCTCCTGTTCCCAAACCTTGTGGCAAATTACTTTGTAAAGTATAAGTAAATTGAGCTATCGCATTTAAACCAACATTACTTTCTAAAGCAGAAGTTATCCACCAGCCACAATTGTTTTGTTGTGCTAAATTAATCCATTCTTCACTAACAGCAAAACCCCCAATTAAACTGGGTTTTAAAATGATATATTGAGGTGCTATCGTAGCAATTAATTTCTTTTTTTGTTCAGATGAAAATACTCCTATTAGCTCTTCGTCCAGTGCTATTGGTAAGGGTGTTTTAGAACAGAGTTCTGCCATTTCTTGAACTTGACCTTGTTGGATCGGTTGTTCAATTGAATGAATTTCCAATGCTGACAATCTATGAAGTTTTTCTAGCGCATTCTTGGGATTAAAAGCGCCATTTGCATCAACTCTTAACTCTATTTCATTGGACGAAAACTCTTTCCTAATCTCTTTTAACAACTCCATTTCTGCATCAAAATTGAGAGCTCCAATTTTCATTTTGAGACAGGAAAAACCTGATTTTAGTTTTTCTTGAATTTGATTTTTCATAAAGCTTTTATTTCCCATCCAAATCAGACCATTTATTGGAATTGATTTTTTTCCTCTGGTAAATGAGGAAGGAAATAACTCAAACGAAGATTCGCTTTTTAGTGACAGAAAAGCCTGTTCTAATCCAAATTGTATCGAAGGAAATTCATAAAGCTGTTTTCGTAAAAGTTCTAAACCAAGATCGATATGATTGCAAACCCACTTCAGTTTGTTTTCGTAATGGTCCACATCATCAATACTCAACCCTCTAAACAACCCTGTTTCTCCTATACCAACCCGACCATTATCTTTTAAAATAAAAAACCAAGTCTCTTTGATTTTTAGTATTCCACGAGAAGTTCCACTTGGAGTTTTAAAATTGAGGTTGTATTTTTTATAGGTAGCTTTTATCAAAGGAAAATGTTTTATTTTTCTAAAAAGGCTTTAAAGTTATTCAAATATATTTGGTCTTGCTTTTGAAAAGTTCCTTTAAAATATGGAAATATACAAGCCATGATGTAAGAGTCACTTTGACAACTAGAATTTAAAATGATCTGAGTCATCCCTTCTTTATGATTGAAAACGTAATCGTCTCTCTTTAGCATATTTTGAGCAGTATAATATAAAGTGAATTTTTGATTTTTAATATACGCCATTACTTTTTCTGTACTAATTATTTCTTGTCCTTGGTTTTGAACAACAAGCTTGTACACACTTCCTGTCTTTCCTGGATTCTGATTGACAACCTCGTAGGAATGTAATTCTGGAATCCAATACTTCCTATTTGATATATCAGTAAAGGTTTCGAAAACATTCTCAATAGGTTTATTTATAGAGACTTGAGTCTTGTAACTTGTTTTTTTTACAAACAAGCCCGTGAGAAAGAAAACCCCTACAAAAAATGATATGACTCCTAAAATTATTTTTATTTTTTTCATAAATAAATGCTAAAACAATTGCCCTATACCAAAGAGAATTGCAAATAAAAAGGTACTTAAAGCTACTTTCTTTAATTCACCATCTAAACTCGAAGGTGTTTTATTTCCTGAAACTGTTTTAATATTTTTAATTAAAGGAATAAATGCCACTAAAAAAGTTAATTGATAAACAGACCTATAGTCTAAACATATGTATAGTAGACTAAAAAGTAAGGCTCCGCAGATTAAAAAATAATGGTATTTTTTTGCTTTTAATTCTCCAATCTTAACGACTAAAGTATTTTTTTGATTCTTTTCGTCCTGTTCTCTATCTCTTAAATTATTCAAATTTAAAACAGCCGTACTTAACAATCCGATAGAAATGGCTGGTAAAAAAATTTTCATCTCTATCTCTTTGGTAAATAGAAAATAACTTCCCACAACACTTAATAAACCAAAAAAAACAAATACAAAGAGATCACCAAAACCACTGTAACCATATGCAGAAGTTCCAACGGTGTATTTGATAGCAGCAACAATTGAAGCAACTCCCAAAGCTAAAAAGAGGGTGGAAAAAGCAAAATTTTCTGTACCAAATGAAACATAGATTAGTAATAATGCGTTTACTAAAGTAACAATAGTGGTAATTATGATTGCCGATTTCATCTGTTTGGGCGTGATAGCACCAGAGGCTACCATACGTGTTTCTCCTTTCCTATTATTATCAGAACCTTTTACACCATCACCGTAATCATTTGCAAAATTTGATACTATTTGAAAACCTACAGTTGTTAGAATTGCCAACCAAAAAATATCTGATAAAAACAAAGAGGTCCTTTGGTGAATATGTGAATTCTCATAAAAAAACTGATTTCCGAGAATACTCCCAAGAATAATTCCAGAGACCGATAGTGGTAAGGTTCTTAAACGAGCGGCTTTTATGTAATTTTGAATCATTTTTATAAATGATTCGCCTCAGCTATTAATTCTGCAATATCTTTCACTATTACTTGAGTTTCTTTTTGTTTAAACTTAATTCCATCTGTCATCATGGTTTTACAATAAGGACAACCAGTAGCTATAATATTTGGCTTGGTTTCTAAAGCATCTTCTGTTCTTAAAATATTAATTTCCTTGTCTCCTTTTTCTGCATCTTTAAACATTTGTGCTCCTCCTGCTCCACAGCATAAAGCAGTCGCTTTATTGCGTTTCATTTCTGTTAAATTGACTCCTAATCTTTTAATCAAATCTCTTGGAGATTCATAAACATCATTCGCTCTACCTAAATAGCACGGGTCATGAAATGTAACTCTTTTCCCTTTAAATGTTGTTTTATCAAGTTTTAAACGTCCCTCCGAAATTAAATTCTGAATGAATTGCGTATGATGAAAAACCTCATATTTTCCGCCTAAAGAAGGATATTCATTTTTAAAGGTATTGAATGAGTGTGGATCACAGGTAACAATTTTCTTCACTTCATAACCATTCAGTATTTCTACATTCATCATGGCTTGCATTTGAAATAGAAATTCATTTCCTGCTCGTTTTGCAGCATCTCCTGTTGATGATTCTTCCGTTCCTAAAACAGCAAAATCAACACCTGCTTGGTGTAATATCTTTACAAATGCGCGCGATATTTTTTTAGCTCGATCATCATAACTTCCAGCTGCTCCAACCCAAAACAACACTTCTGGTTGCTTTCCTTTCGCCATCATATCTGCCATTGTTGGTACGTTCATATTTTTGTTATTTACCGTTTATAATAAAAAGAATAATTTAAAAATCAAACATTATTCATTAACCCAATTCAATCGATCTTGTTGGTTATACTGCCAAGGAGCACCATTATTTTCAATGTTGGTCATCATCATATTTAATTCTTGAGGTGCAGCACTTTCTTCCATCACTAAGTATCGTCTCATGTCCATGATGATCGACAACGGATCTATGTTTACAGGACACTCTTCAACACAAGCATTACAACTTGTACAGGCCCATAATTCTTCTGGAGTAATATAATCGTTTAGCAATTGTTTCCCGTCATCTACAAAGGTGCCATTATTAGCATCTATGTTTTTACCAACTTCTTCTAGTCGGTCACGCGTATCCATCATGATTTTTCGGGGAGACAGCTCTTTACCTGTTAAATTTGCAGGACAAGATGAGGTGCATCTTCCGCATTCTGTACAGGTATATGCATTTAGTAATTGAACCCAATTCAAATCTCCTACATCCGAAGCACCAAATTTATCTGGAACAGAGGCATACTCTTCTTCAGTTGGAACTGCATAAGGATCTGCGTCAGGATCCATCATTAGTTTAACTTCGGCTGTAACCGACTCTAAATTATTAAATTGTCCTTTCGGATTTAGATTTGCAAAATAAGTATTTGGAAAGGCTAATAAAATATGCAAGTGCTTTGAGTAGAATAAATAATTTAAGAAAACTAAAATACCTAAAATGTGAACCCACCAAGCGCTTCTTTCTATTAGATGGATTGATGCTTCTGAAAAACTATTAAAAAAAGGGACAAAAAACTGACTAATAGGATTTCCTATTCCTGCTTGCTGAAAAGGGACGTCTGTAGCATTCATAACTAGAAATAAAGTCATTAAAACCATTTCAAAATACAGAATATTATTTCCGTCCTTTTTTGGCCAACCATTCATTTCTTTGCTTAAAAAACGTTTGATATTAGACACATTTCTACGCAACCAAAAAAGAACAACCGCGATAAAAACTAACGCAGCTAAAACCTCAAATGTACCAATTAAAAAACCATACAATTCAGTACTCAAGACACCTAGAAAGACTCTATGAGTTCCAAATAATCCATCAATAATAATTTCTAAAACTTCAATATTTATAATGACAAAACCAACATAAACAATAATATGTAAAAACCCTGATAAAGGTCTTTTAACCATTTTTGACTGCCCAAGAGCAATCATCATCATGTTTTTTAACCTTTCAGATTTTCTATCTTTTCTGTCAACATCTTTACCAAAATTGATATTTCTATACAACTTACGGATATTCAATCCGAAAAAGCCGAAACCTGTTATTAGTGCTAATGCAAAAATTAAATTAGGAAAGTATTGCATATTGATTAGGTGTATTGTAATATTATATCAATTTATTTTTTTGATGATACGGTATCTTTTACCGAAGTGTATTGTTTTGCTTTTTTCCCAAACAAAGAAAAATGAACAAATCTTTTAGGATGTAGTTTTATCTCTCTAAGTAAGTTTTCTAATTCTTTGGTAGTTGCTGCAATATTGTTGTACAAATCGTCATTTGTAACTAGTTTACCAACAGACCCCTTTCCAGAAGTAATCCCATCTATCAGTAGGTTGACCGAAGAAATAGTTCCTTGTGCATCTTTTAGAATTTTACCAATATTTGCATTGACTAAGGTATCTGAGATTTTAGAAAAATTTTCTGTAATTGACCTGGTATTCGTGATACTTTCTTTCAAATCAAGGGAGGTTGCATCCATTAAAGTATTGACAGACAACATCGTTTTGTTAAGTTCTTCCGTAGCGTATTCAATATTTTTTACAGAGGCTCTTAAGCTATTTTGTGTTTTCAAATCTAAAATAGTATTTACCTTTTTAAACAAAGAATCAGCACTCACAATTACACGTTCTAATTTTGTTTGAAGAGGATCTAAACGCTCACCAATAGAGGTAAACAAATTAGACTCTATTTCTCCGACAAGCGTATCATCTGAGACTGCATTTTCTCCATCATATTTGGGTATAATCGCAAGATTAGATGCACTTAAAGGATTGGGAGAATATATTTTTACAATACTGTTCTTTGAAAATGAAAATTCTTTTTCAACGGAAAAACGAACAACTAAATGTCCTTTTTTTTGTAGATTTTTGTTGAATCTAATTTGGTCAATTTTACCAACTTTCAATCCATTAATAGTAACTAAACTAGATTTTGAAAGCCCTGCGATATTAGCATATTCTACATTAAAATAGCGAGTCTCTGAATCAAATAGGTTATGACCTTTTAAAAAAGAGTATCCCCAAATAAATAAGGCTATAATTATAACAGCAACAATTCCTGTTTTTAATTGTTTAGACATAGATAAATTTTTATTAGCTAAATTAATGAATTTTTGATGGAGAGCCTCAAAATTATTGCTTTTTAATTCCTTCTTGAATCGTAATTTTTTTACCATTCTTAAAAGCAACGATAAAAGCAGAAGTATACCCTTTAGATATGGCTATTTTCAAAGATTCTTTCACCTCTTTATAATTGGACGTATTTCCGTAATAATACTTATAAAATTTTCCAACAGAAACTCTTTGAATTTGTTTTAAACCCTTAAAATTATATGATTTAGTTGGTATTTTATTTTTTCCAGAGGAAATTTGAATTTTAAATTCAATCGGATTTACAACGTTAATTTTAGCTTCAGAAGGAGCAACTGTGTTTAATTTCAAATTACGAATATATTGCAATACTGCTTCTGAAATTGCAGTGGCCATTTGCTCCTGCCCTTTTTTTGAATTGAGGTACTTTCCCTCCTTTTTGTTTGTTAAAAAGCCAAGTTCTACCAAAACACTTGGCATAATCGTTTCTCTTAAAACTTGAAAATTATCTTGTTTTACTTTTCTATTCAATCTATTAAGTTTACGAGTGAAATTATTTTGAATCAAACTTGCAATCGTTAAACTTTTATCTAAATTTTCTTCTTGTAAAAGTGACAAACCGATAACAGACTCGGCTGAATTTGGATCAAATCCCTTATACCTGTCTTTATAATTATTCTCCTTTAATATGGCTGCATTTTCTCTTTTAGCTATTTCTAAATTCTTTTTATTTCCTCTGAGACCTAAAACAAAAGTACCCGCACCGTAGGCATTTGATGTGTGAGAATCACAATGAATCGATATAAATAAATCCGCTTTTGAATTATTTGCAACATCTCCTCTTTTCCATAAATCTATAAAAACATCTTTTTTTCTGGTAAAAATAACCTGAATATCTTTCTTGATAGTCAATTTTTTTCCCACCGCTAAAGCAACCTTTAATGCAATGTTCTTTTCTTTATATCCATTTCCTAAATTTCCAGGATCTCTACCTCCATGACCAGCATCTATAACTATTATGTATTTTTTTTGTGAAAAAACTGTTGATGAATTCATCAGAAAAAAACATGCAAAGAAAAAAAGAAAAATAATTCTTACCGGTAGATTAATTTTGTTGTTTTGTTGAAATAGCATCAATAAAATTTAACTAATTTTGGCATTGTAAATTTGGTGCTTCAATTATTGAACCATACTTTTACCCTAATACAAAAATAGCATTTAAAGCATTGCAAACAAACCGATCATACATTCTTTTATTTTACTGTATATTTTTTATCAGGATAGGATTTTGTCAAGAGACCATTTCTGAAAAAAAAGAAGGAATTTCTTCGGTTAAAAAAAAACTTATTGATGCCAACAAAAAAGAAAACCGTTTTGAAAACAAAAAAGATTCTTTAGGCTTTAAAAAAACGGATTCAATTGCAGTAGATTCTATAAAACCTAAAGAAACGATTGAAGACATTATTGTACACGTCGCCAAAGACTATACAATTCAGAATGCGAGGGACAAAACTGTCACGCTGTACAATGAAGCAAATATTTCCTACACAGATATTGATTTAAAAGCAGGAATTATTATTGTTGATTATAAAAAAAATACGCTTTTTGCAAAAGGAATAATTGACAGTATAGGCTACACACAACTTCCAATATTCAAACAAGGTGGACAAGAGTCTGAACAAGATTCTATTCTTTATAACTTTAAAAGTAAACGCGCCTTAATCTATGGCTTAAAAACAAAACAGGGAGAAATGTACACGTATGGTAAAAAAACCAAACGAGTAAATGATTCGACTATTTATGTAAGAAATATAAGATTTACCACTTCAGAAAAAAAGATACCAGATTATTACATTGCAACCAACAAAGCAAAACTAGTTCCTGGTAAGAAAATCATTGTTGGTTCTAGTAATTTGGTTTTAGCAGACATCCCAACTCCAATTTTTCTCCCCTTTGCATATTTTCCCATAGGAGAAACAAATGTTTCTGGTTTTTTAATCCCTGCTTTTGATACAGGTAGTAGTTCTAGAGGAATTGGAATTCAGAATGGTGGATATTATTTTGCCATTAATGATTATATGGACTTAACAGTCTTAGGAGACGCCTACTCTAATGGAAGCTGGGGTATGAGACTGAGTTCAAACTATCGAAAAAGGTATCGATTTAGCGGATCTTTTAATTTTAATTTTGAGAATAACATCAATGGAATAAGAGGTTTTGATGATTTTAGCAAAGCTAATAATTTTAATATTAGATGGTCTCATAGTCAAGATGCTAAAGCCAGCCCAAATTCCAGATTTACTGCATCTGTAAATTTAGGGAGTAGTAAATTTTTTAGAGAATCTCAAAATCAGTTTAATGTTTCTCAAACTCAAACAAATACGTTAAACTCCTCTATAAATTACAGTAAGACTTTTGTTGGTACGCCCTTTAACATGAATGTAACAGCATCACATCAGCAAAATACGAATACCGAAAAGATTACAATGACCCTTCCCTCATTAACGTTAAACATGAATAGAATTTATCCTTTTGCAGGAAAAGGTGGGGTTCAAAAAACACCCATACAAAAAATGGGATTTAACTATACCTTACAGGGACAATATCTAATCAATACTACTGATGATGATTTTTTAAAAAGTAAAATGTTTGAAACAGCAAGGTCAGGCGCACAACATAGAACAGGAACCAATACCAATATCAAAGCTTTTAAATACTTTACATTATCACCAAGTGTAAATTATGAAGAAACCTGGCAGTTTGACTATATTCAAAAAGAATATGATATTACGAACAACGTCGTTGTAACAGATACATTAAGAGGGTTTAAAAGCTACAGAGAATACAATGCTGGAATTAGTTTATCTACTAATATCTACGGTACTTTCAATTTTAAAAAAGGAAGATTAAAAAAAATAAGACATACTTTTAGACCTTCTATCTCGTATTCATATAGGCCTGATTTTAAGGATAAATACTTAAAAAAAGTACAACGAAGTGCAGACGCTACAGACTTTCTAGACTATACGGTATTTGATCAAGGAATCTATGGGGCTCCTTCCGGTGGATTAAGCAACACTATCGGAATTTCTTTAAATAATGTATTGGAAGCAAAAGTAGCACCCAAAGATCCCGAAAGTGATGAAGAGGACGAAAAAATAACTTTATTAAATAATTTAAATTTCAATAGTTCCTATAATATTGCTGCTGACAGTTTGCGATGGTCTCCAGTAAGTTTTTCTGCAGGTACAAGATTATTTAAAGACAAATTAGCTATTAATTTAAGTGGTTCTTTAGATCCTTACAAAGTGGTTTCTAGTAATGGAAGGATTACAAGAATTAATCAATTTAACCCAAACATACTTCGATTAACAAACGCAAATTTGACAGCTAACTATTCAATTTCAAGCTCAGATTTTGATAAAAAGTCTAAAAAAGATTCTAAAAATAATAATGGAAATGGTGCTCAAAATGGTACAGATATTCTTGGTGCTAACATCAATCCCACAAATAGACTTAACCAAAGCAGCACAAACAACGACAATCAAAGAAAGAAAGATAAAGAAACAACACTATACAAAGCAGACATCCCTTGGTCTATTAATTTAGCTTATTCTACAAATTACAGAAACAATGGTATTGATGGAGGTGATATCGGTGTTCACAGTATTATGTTTAGTGGGAATGTAGAATTATCACCTAAATGGAAAATGGGATATTCATCTGGTTATGATGTTAAAGGAGGAGCATTTACATTTTCTAGGTTTAATTTCACTCGAGATTTAGACAGTTGGCAATTCAATTTTAATTGGGTTCCTTTCGGAACAAATTCTTCATATACCTTCTTCATTGGTGTAAAATCTTCTATTTTATCAGATTTAAAATGGGATAAAAACAAACCACCAGATAGAAGGTTGTTTTAATCATGTAAATTCACCGTATGAAAAAAATAATAAAAACACATAAAGCCCCTGCACCAATAGGACCTTATAACCAAGCTGTATTGAGTGGAAATACACTATACACCTCTGGTCAAATAGCAATAAACCTTGAAACTGGGAACGTTATTTCCGCTACAATATCAGAGGAAACAAGACTTGTAATGGAACACTTAAAAGAAGTTCTAGCGGCGGCTGACATGACCTTTGAAAATGTTATCAAAACCTCCATATTTATTTCTGATATGAATAACTTTGGAGAAATAAACAGCGTCTATGGAGACTATTTTAATGAGGAAAGTGCTCCAGCAAGAGAGACCGTTGAAGTAGCAGCATTACCTAAATCTGCAAATGTAGAAATTAGCGCTATCGCTGTAAAATAAAAAACCTGATAGCTTTAACTATCAGGTTTTTTAATATCATTTGTTTGATATTTTATAATGTATCAGCATATTCTATTAAATCTACGATTTTTGTAGAATATCCAATTTCGTTATCATACCAAGATACAACTTTCACGAAGTTATCATTTAAGGCGATACCAGCATTTGCATCAAAAATTGAGGTACGAGTATCTCCTACAAAATCTTGAGAAACAATTAAATCTTCTGTGTATCCTAAAACACCTTTCATTGGTCCACTTTCAGAAGCAGCTTTCATTGCAGCACAAATTTCTTTGTAAGATGCTGGCTTCTCTAACTTTACCGTTAAGTCTACAACAGATACATCCATTGTTGGAACTCTAAAAGCCATCCCTGTTAATTTACCATTCATTGCAGGAATTACTTTTCCTACTGCTTTTGCAGCTCCTGTAGAAGAAGGAATGATGTTATGAATTGCAGAACGACCACCTCTCCAATCTTTCATTGAAGGACCATCGACTGTTTTTTGAGTAGCAGTTGCTGCGTGTACAGTTGTCATTAAACCTTCAACAATACCAAAATTATCATTTAAGACTTTCGTTATTGGTGCTAAACAGTTTGTTGTACAAGATGCATTAGAAAAAATCTTTTGATCTGCTTTTAATTCCGTATTGTTTACACCCATTACAAACATTGGGGTATGATCTTTTGAAGGCGCTGATAAAACTACTTTTTTAGCTCCTGCTTCTAAGTGTTTACCGGCTGCTTCCTCGGTTAAGAAAAATCCTGTAGATTCGATTACATACTCAGCTTCAACTTCACTCCACTTTAAATTTGACGGATCTCTTTCCGCTGTAATTCTAATAGAATTTCCATTTACTACTAACATACCGTCTTTTACTTCAACAGTTCCATCAAATTGACCATGAACTGAATCATACTTTAACATGTATGCTAAGTAATCTACATCTAGTAAATCATTGATAGCAACGATTTGCACATTTTCTCTTTTTACAGCTGAACGAAAAGCTAATCTTCCTATTCTTCCGAATCCGTTAATCCCTATTTTAATCATTTTTTTTATTTATAATTGTTATTATGTGGTCATGATATCTGACACACGAATTAATTCTTTATTTATTTTTGATTGTCCTTTAATCGCTTTATCTAAAGGAGTTAATTGGATTGTATCACTAGACAGACCAACCATATAATTGGATTTTCCCTCTAACAAACTTTCTACGGCTTTCACTCCCATTCTACTTGCTAAAACTCGATCAAAACAAGAAGGTGAACCCCCTCTTTGCATGTGGCCTAAAACCGAAACTCTAACTTCGTATTCTGGTAAATGCTCTTCTACGTAGTCTTTTAATTCGAATACATTTTTACCTATTCTATCTCCTTCTGCTACCACAACAATACTGGATGACTTTCCAGATTCTTTACTTCGCACTAAAGATTCCAACAGTCTATCCAATCCTAAATCTTCTTCAGGTATTAAAATTTCTTCAGCTCCTGCTCCAACACCTACATTTAAAGCAATATGTCCAACATCTCTTCCCATTACCTCCACAAAAAACAATCTATTGTGAGAACTAGCGGTATCTCTAATTTTATCAATTACATCAACAACCGTATTGAGTGTCGTGTCATAACCCAAGGTGTGTGAAGTTCCAAAAATATCATTGTCAATTGTACCTGGAATTCCAATAACAGGGAAATTAAATTCTTGATTAAAGATCATTGCACCTGTAAAAGTTCCGTCACCACCTATGGATACCAGCGCATCAACATGTGCCGCTTTCAAAGATTCATATGCTTTTTTTCTACCCGCTTTGGTTCTAAATTCTTTAGATCTTGCAGATTTTAAAAAAGTTCCTCCCTTGTTTATAATGCCTTTAACACTTCGTGCATTTAAATCTATAAAATCACCATCAATCATTCCTTCATATCCTCTGTAGATCCCTATACATTCAACGCCGTGAAATGCACATGCTCTAACAACCGATCTAATTGCTGCGTTCATTCCTGGAGCATCTCCTCCAGAAGTCATTACTGCTATTTTTTTTATTTTATTCATATTTATGGTGTAAAATTACTGCTTTAAAACCATTTAAAATAATATTATTACGAAATCGTTTTAGGCTATTTCATACAATTATAGGTGGAAAAACAGATTGATTATTTTGAAATTTATAACGAATTATGGATTCTAATTTTTCGTAAAAAATGGGACTAATTTTGACTCATAAAATTCAAATTGTCATCTAAAACTTAGTATCTCATAAAATTGGTTTTATTTTTTATAATTTCTCTATCCATAGCAACACTTTTAGGGAGTATCCTTTTTTTTCTTAAGAGTAATTTTCTTTAATAAACTTGAAAGGGTATTAAAATTCACTTGATAAGAAAGACCTACTCCTTGAGTGTACCCCTCTTCTTCTGTAGAATATTGAATTTCATTTTGCCTGTTAAATATGACTCCTCGAAAATTTCCGTCTTTATTAAGTAAAACTTCAACTTTTACTTCTCCAACAACACTGGATTGAGTCTGAGCTCCAATAGGAACTCCTACTTTTCCGTTTATAATTACTTTATCTCCTAATTGTGTAGTTACGGAAACATCTACTTGGTTATCTGTGTTTAACCGATCTATATCATTCCCACTATTACCTTGCTGATAATCTAACCCCAATTGAAACTTATCATCTGGTGTACTCAATAAACTTGAAAAAGCCGCTGCAAGTGCGCTAGAAGCTCTGCTTGATATGGTAGCCCCCGCATTAAAATCTACTTTATCTGGATTTACAAAATTATCGAAAGCAAGCAATGATACAAATTGTGTAGTTTTCTCATTTACATTGTTATCATTTAAAACAAATTCTAACTCACTTGCAATGATGGGATCAACATTTGTTAACTGAATATTCAAATCTTGTTTAGAACTGAATAAGCCCCCGGTAATCCTCGTTACTAAATCAACTTCAATTTTTCTGTTAGAATTAAAATTTGGCAGTAAAACTCCAGGATTTGCTTTTGCTTTATATACTGCTGTAACATCTAAATTTGCTTCAAAAGGATTTCCATTCCATGAAATTGCCCCTCCTTTTTGAATTAAAAATGGTTTGTTTACGATGCCTCCGTACTTAAAGTCGTATACTCCTGAATTTATTGTGTAATCTCCAAACATATTGAACTTACCACGAGTATCTATTTCTATCATAAGATTTCCAGCACCACTTCCTGTTAATTGACTTCCATTAATCTCATCAATCACTACTTGAGCAGTTGCATCTTTAGTAACTTCCATGTTTAAATTTAAGGAAAGTCCTTTTACAGCCTCCAAAGCAACTTGTTGTTGCTTTTCTTTTGTTTTCGTGATGGTCGATTTAAAATGAATTAACCGATAACTGTCTGCAGTTTGAACATCTTTTAAAGGAACTATAAAGGTAGTTTGAGGCATCGTTTTGGCATTAACATCAATGGTTAATTGATCCGTTAGCCCTGTAAAATTCGCCTCTCCATCTATAAATATAGTTCCATAATAGGTGGATTCATCTGTGTTTTGCGTATCTAAAACCAACAGGTTATCACTATCGATTTTCATCTCTAAAACCCATTGATTGAAGTTTTTATGAGAAATGTTTCCTTTCAAGAAACCTTTGGTTTTGTATTTTGTATCGATCAGAGAAAACGCTTCAAACACAAAAGATTGTTCGGTTAGCCTAACGGTGGGTTCTACTTCAAAATCATAATTCACATTCAAATAGGGAAACTTTAATCCTGCATTTTTAAGTTTAAGAGCTCCGTCCATTTCTGGATTCCCTATAAAACCACTCAATGAAAAATTACCTGAAGCTGTTCCTCTTATTGAGGATAAAACATCTTTTCCTAATGGACTAAAAGCATCCAAGCCAAACTCCTCTAAATAGACCTCTAAATCAATCAAGGGTCTTTTTTCTGAAAAATCTAAAAACCCTGTGGCTTCAATACTTTTTACCTTACGGTTATCAATAGACAAATCAACTGCATACTTTTCGAACGAATTGTCTCCTTTTAAACTTAAAGATAAGTCTCCTTGATTAAAACCATTCACATCAAAATCATTAATAGTCAATAATGCTTTTGGATTATAAACACCATTTCTCTGGACAAGATCAATAGTTCCAGATAGGGAACCTTTTAATGCCAGACTATCAATAATTGGTAAAAAACTCTGTAATTTTACTTTTGTAAAATTGATTAAAAACTCTTTGTTTACATCAGCATCCAAGCTTCCTTTGAATGCTATTTTTTGTGCTCCAGAAACAAGTTTAAACTTACTGAAATTGAATTCATTTTCTTTCAAATCGAATGTAATCTTGTTCGGAATTGATTCATTTGGAGAGAGGTTCCAAATATTGTCCTTGAACTTAAATGAAGAGGTATCAAAACCAATTACTGATTTACCAACTGAATTTAATGTGTAGAAAAAATCAAGATTAAAATCTTCATTTTTTTTATCTCCACCTGTAAAAACAGATTTAAAATACAACGTGTCATTTTGATACAAACTCAATAAATTAAGTTCAGAAACATTGTAATACTTCGTTTGAACTTTTGAAGCCGTTAAATGAGAATTGTATAATGGATTTTGATTGTCTGTTCTCAGCAAGAGGTCCTTTATTTCATTCCCATAAAAATCAATTTTAGGGGATGCAAGTTTTAATCTTAACTGGTTTTTATTCGTATTAATTTTACCCCTAAACGTGGTATTATCGTCAATAGAGATCTCCGAGAAGAATAAAGAAACTATTTGACTATGAATTGTAAAATTAAAATCTAAAAACTGATTTGGTTTTACAAAATAAGGTTTGTAGTTTGAATAAATTTCTCCCAAAGAATTTTGTGCTAGAGTTAATAATTCTGAAAAATAAAAATTTCCAGAAAGATATCCATTCGCAATATCTTCCGATGCTATCTCAATTCTTTTTAAATTATCTTTTATGGAAGAGCTAAGATTAAATTGCTTAAAATCAAATTGATCAAATTGGTTTGTGTATGAGATGTTATTAAAAATAAGTTTTCCGGCCATATCATCAAACGTATTTCCTTCTATATCTATTTTTACATTTCCTTTTAATATCGCGATTGTATCTCTCTTGTAGAGTTTTGTTTCTTTTAAATTTAAATATTTAATCTCAGATTTTAAATCAAATTTATTGAGACTTGAAGATAAATCTGCCAAAGCACTAAAATTCATTTTAAAATGTTCGTCATCAATTTTTAGATTTCCATCAAACGTATTGAACTGATACAAACCCGTTATGTCTATATTTTTATATGTATAATTATTAAAATTTAGTTTAGAAACCTCAGCATTAAATGAAGTATTGACACGATCCAACTCAAACCCACCCCCTTTTAAATCTCCTCGAAGAGAAGTTTTACCAAATAAGGGATTGTTTAAGAATACCCCTAAATCAAAATTATTTAATTCAATTTTACCTTTATAAGTTGCAAGGTCTATATCATCAATATGAATGTCTGAGATCACATCGCCAATTTGAGATTTCAAATCGAAAATAGCATCTATTTTTTTGGGAGTAAGCGCTACTTTACCTTTCATAGTAAATTCCCCTAACTTGATAGCTTCAAGAGGTAAAACCCTCCCTAAAACATTGGGTAACAATTTGATTAACTCAATATAAGAAGCTGAAAATTTCTTTAAATTAGTCTTAAAATTGAAGCCCCTGTTATAATTGACTGCATTTAAAAAATCAAAATCTCCAATAATACCCAAACCCTCTTTGGAAGTTAATCGTAATTTATTCAGAGAAAAATCATTGAGTTTTCCATTTATATTACCCGAAAAAACAAGAACATCATTCCCGTCTAATTCGTTGTAATATTTCTTTAAATCTGGAATTGATAATACACTGTTGTCAAAAGAGGCTGTGATATGTACTTTGTCGTTAAAGGAAGATAAATCGTCTATTTTGTAGGAAAAATCTATGGTTGCTTTGATCTCTGAATTTCTAGTTTTTAATGTGGTATTCTTAAAACGCATAGCTGTTTTAGAATACTTAAAATCAGTAGATAAACTAGTAATTCCTAAACCTTTGTTATCCTCGAAATACAATCCTCTTATTTTTGATGAAAAATTAGGTCCGTCAATTAACAAATTCTGAAGACTTGCCCCTCCTTTTTTTGCTGAAAAAGAGACTGGGTTTATAGCGTTTTCATTGATCAACTTATAGTTTAAATCACTTATGTATACATTGGAAGAACTTAAGACAAAAGGAGAGGATGAAGAATTTTTTTGAGAATCATCACCAAAAGAATCAACAAAAACAGCCATGTTATCTTTAGTTTCACCTCGATAGGTTTTCATATAAACAGATACACCATCAAGGGAAACATTGCCTAAATTAATCTTATTTTGGATAATTTTTTTTACTTTAAAAATGGACGTATTTAACTCATTTACAAAAATCAAAGTATCTTGGTGATGGTCTCTAATTTCTACTCCTTCCAATTGAACATTCCCTAAGAAAGATAAATCTATCTTTTTTATAGAGATGCGTGTATTAAAATCCTGGTTCAGTTTTGTCGTTGCAATGCTACCAAGTTTTGTTTGCACAGCAGGTATTGACAATAAAATACTAACAAACAGCAATAAGAGTACAAAGTACCCTAAGCATTTCAATATTTTATTGCTAACTTTTTTGATAACTCGTTTTGTTTAAGATAAATATAACGAAATCAGCTGTGAATGCTAATTATCGTGTCAATGTATTACAAAGAACGTGCAAATTTAATAAAGAATTAAATTTCTATTCTTAAAAAAGTATCTCAACATAAAATTATCCTTAATTTTGCTGATAATTATGATTTTCTATGAAAAAACCCATTTACATCTTAGGTATAGAATCTTCTTGTGATGATACAAGTGCCTC
The DNA here is from genome assembly GCA_018608545.1 of Polaribacter sp. GTDB lineage: Bacteria > Bacteroidota > Bacteroidia > Flavobacteriales > Flavobacteriaceae > Polaribacter. Next base: position 80,620 of record JABAZI010000039.1, on the reverse strand, counting down.
TGTCATTTGTGATACAAAAGTATTGAGCAATGTGATAGCAAACCAAGAAGTGCATTCTAAATACGGAGGTGTTGTGCCTGAATTGGCATCTAGAGCTCATCAGCAAAACATAGTTCCTGTTGTTCAACAAGCCATTGAAAAAGCAAATATCACCAAAGAAGAGTTGTCTGCAATTGCTTTTACCAGAGGCCCAGGATTAATGGGATCACTACTAGTTGGTACCTCTTTTGCAAAGTCTTTGGCATTGGGGTTAAAAATTCCTTTAATTGAGGTAAATCATATGCAAGCTCATATTCTATCTCATTTTATTGATGAAAATTTGAATAAAACACCTCCTTTCCCTTTCTTGTGCTTGACTATTAGTGGAGGACACACCCAAATTGTCAAAGTAACCGATCATTTTGAAATGGAAGTATTAGGTGAAACAATTGATGATGCCGTAGGAGAAGCCTTCGATAAATCAGCTAAAATTCTAGGCTTGCCCTATCCAGGAGGACCTTTAATTGACAAATATGCAAAACTAGGGAATCCGAAAGCTTTTCGTTTTACAAAACCAAAAGTAGGTGATTTGGATTTTAGTTTTAGTGGATTAAAAACAGGGATTTTATATTTTATCCAAAAACAACAACGTAAAAACTCAAGATTTATTGAAGAAAATTTACATGATATTTGCGCTTCAATACAGTTTACAATTGTGGAAATTTTAATGGATAAATTAAAAAATGCAGTCAAACATACTAATATCAAACATATCGCAATAGCAGGAGGAGTTTCAGCTAATTCCGAAATTAGAAAAAAATTACAATTCGCAGAAAAGCATTTTGGCTGGACGACCTATGTTCCTAAATTTGAATACACAACAGATAATGCGGCAATGATTGCTGTAACTGGGTATTTAAAATATTTAAAAAAGGATTATTCTGATATTACAGTCACTGCCCAAGCCAGGCTAAAGGTTACTCAATAAAATTATGAAAACTTTTAAAAATAGATTTTTATTTAACTGCAACTATTTTCTTTTATGGATCGTTTATTTTGTGGTTGCACGTCTCTTTTTTTTACTATTTTACTTTGAAAAAACAGAAGAACTGGGATTATCAACAACATTAAAAACATTTATTTATGGTCTTCGATTAGATATTTCTTTTGCTTCATACCTTTGTTTTATTCCTTTTGTATTGATTATTTTTTCTGTATTTACAAGGTCAAAAAAAATTGAATCAATTTTAAAATGGTATTCTATAATTCTCATAATTGTATTGAGTTTACTGCTAATGATTGATGCTAGTTTATACCAATCATGGGGAACTCGTCTAGATGCTGCATTTCTTAAATACTTGAATACTCCAAAATTAATGATTGCTTCTGTCACTAATTTTCAATTGATTTCTGGTGTTATTTTTTGGATCTTAATCTCGTTCTTTTTTATTAAAATATTTACGAGAAAAATTACAAAAAGAATTGAAATACTTGAAAAAGCATATTGGATGCAATCAATTGTATTTCTATTGATAACTGCCGCATTAATAGTCCCAATTAGAGGAGGATTACAAACGATCCCTGTGAATCAAAGCAATGTGTATTTTTCTAGTAAAATGTTTGCAAACCATGCATCAATTAATTATGCCTGGAATTTTGCCAACGCACTAACACACAAATCTGATGGCCAAAATCCTTACAAATTCTTTAAAAAGGAAGTTGCAAAAAATACGATCAATAAGATAAAAAACACTCTTTTAGTTGCCGATACTGATCGTGTTTTAAACACAACAAAACCAAATGTTATTTTAATCATTTGGGAGAGCTTAACTGCTAAAGTGGTCGGTTCTTTAGGGGGTGAGCCAACAGTTACTCAAAACCTCAATACACTCTCTAAAGAAGGAATGCTCTTCACGAATTTTTATGCAAATGGAGACCGAACAGATAAAGGAATTCCTGCTATTTTAAGTGGTTATTATCCACAACCGACGAAGAGCATTATGAAGAGGCCAAACAAAACCAGAAGCTTACCAATGTTTCCACAAAAAATGATCGATCTAGGATATGCAACTTCTTTTTATCATGGTGGAGATTTAAACTTCGGAAACATGAATACCTACCTTCGAAATGCAGGAATCACAAATTTCATAGACGGAACTGATTTTGATCAAAAAGATTGGAACTCCAAATGGGGAGTTCATGACCGTGTTTTCATGAAACGTTTTGAAAATGACTTGAAGGGAAACCAAAAAGAACCTTTTTTTAAAATAGCACTCACTTTAACAAGTCACGAGCCTTTTGAATTTCCTGAGGAATATAAGTTTGGAAAAGATACCGAAGAGAATAAATTTAGGAGTGCACATGCCTATACAGACAAAGTAATTGGTGATTTTATAGCCTTTGCAAAAAAACAACCCTGGTATGACAATACTTTAATCGTTATTTTATCAGATCACGGACATCGTTCCCCAAAACATGATGGAGTTTTTAATTCCCCAAAAAAATTTAAAATCCCCATGTTGTGGTTGGGAGGAGCCTTAAATAATAAAGGGATTGAAATCTCCACGATAGCAAGTCAAGTAGATTTGCCTTTTACCCTCTTAAGTCTCTTAAACACCTCTAATAGAGAATTTATTTTTAGCAAAAACATATTCAATTCTTCCGACAAACAATATGCTCACTATATTTTTAACAAAGGATATGGTACCATTTCAAAAGACGGAGTTTTTGTGTATGATTATATGGGCAAAAAAACAATTTTAGAAACTGGAAAAAATACCAAAAGCTTAGATTCTTTGGGAAAAGCGATCACTCAAAACGCTTTCCAAGATTTTTTAATGAGAAAATAATCTTCAATCGTTGTTTTGTATTGATGATTTTTGCCAAAATAGAAAGAAAATAAAACCTAAACTGTAATTTTTAACCCATCATAAGCAATAAAAACGTTATCTGGAAGGTTTTTGGACACCTCATCATGAAAACCCAATCTGTGACTAATGTGTGTAAAAAAAGCTTTCTTAGGCCTAACATCTGCAACAAATACTAGAGCTTCTTCTAAGTTAAAATGTGTTGGGTGCTTATCGATTCTAAGGGCATTGACTATCAAAACATCTAGGTTTTGCAACTTCTGTTTTTCTTCTTCAGAAACAGATTTTACATCTGTTAAATAGGCAACATCTCCAAATCTATAAGCCGTTATTGGTAAATTACCATGAAATACTTCTATGGGTGTTACCGGTAAGCCATTTACTACAAAACTATTCTTATGGACTACATTAGGAAGTACACTTGGAGCTCCAGGATATTTATTTTCTAGACTAAAAATATATTCAAATCGCTTCTGTAAACTCTCTAAAGTTCGCTGATTTAAATAAATAGGCATTTCTCCAATTTTATAACAAAAAGGTCTTAAATCATCCAAACCCCCTATGTGATCTGCGTGTTCATGTGTAAAAAAAACTCCGTCTAATGACTGTACATTCTCTCGTAACATTTGCTGCCTAAAGTCTAAACCACAATCTACAGTATAAGAAACATCGTCCCAGGAAATCATAATAGAAGACCTTAACCTCTTGTCTTTTAGGTTTTTAGACAAGCAAACTGGATGATTACTTGCAATCATTGGAATACCCTGAGAAGTACCAGTACCTAAGAAGGTAATTGTAAGCTGTTTTTTAATAGATTCCATCAGAACAAAAATAGCATAAAAATTGACTGGAAGCCTACTATTTTAGTACATTTGTTAGAACTAAAAAAAAGTATTGTATGGCTATTTCTTTAAAAGGAGATCAGGAAATTAGTAGTGTACCTACTACGAAGAACAAAGCACTTAGAATTAATTTAAATACAGATATTTACGGAACTTTTGCAGAAATTGGAGCAGGACAAGAAACTGCACGTAATTTTTTTAGATCTGGTGCGGCTTCTGGAACCATTGCCAAAGCAATGAGCGCCTATGATAAAGATTTTTCTGATGCTATTTATGGACTAGAGGAGGACAAACGTTATGTAACACAACCACGTTTACAACGAATGTTAGGGCATGAAATCTCTTTAATGGAAGATCGTTTAAGTAGGCAAAAACATCCTGATAAATTATTTTTTAGTTATGCAAATACGGTAACTACCATTGATTTTGCAAAAAAATTTAAAGGGCATGGCTGGGTCGGTATTCGATTTCAATTAGATCCTTTAGAAGAATATAATGAAATCGTTTTACACTTGCGTTTTAAAGAAAAAGATGCCCGTTTACAGCAAGAAACTTTAGGTATTTTGGGTGTAAATCTAATTTACGGTGCTTTTTACCTAAATGACAACCCAAAAGATTTGGTAAAATCATTTTATGACAATTTAAGCAATGATCAATTAGAAATTGATATGATTAATTTCTCTGGACCGCGTTTTATGTATGTGGATAACCGTTTAATGAGTTTACAATTACTTAAAAATGGAATGACCAACGCAGTAATGTTTGGCCCTGATGGAAACAATTTATTGCCTGCTCAAGTATTGTACAAGAAAAACATTCTGGCACTTCGTGGTAGCTTTAGACCTGTTACTAAAGTGAACATGGACATGTATGAAAAATCAAAAAAATTATTTTTAGCAGAAAAAAAAGTTCAAGAAAGTAAAACTCAAATTATTTTTGAAATTACATTAAGCAACCTTACCTCTGAGGGGAAAATTAATGAACGTGATTTTTTAGATAGAGCTGAATTATTATGTTCTTTAGGTCAAAATGTTATCATTACAAATTTTCAACAATATTTTAAATTAGTAGAATATTTTAGTGAATTTACAAAAGAAAGAATGGGCTTAACAATGGGTTCACAAAACCTTGTTGAAATCTTTGATGAGAAATATTATAGAAATTTGAGCGGTGGTATTTTGGAAGCTTTTGGGAAATTATTCTACAGAGATCTAAAAGTATATATGTATCCTTATCTTGATGCTGATTCAGGAGAATTCATCAATAGTGAAAACTTAAAAGTTCATCCAAGAATGAAAGAGTTGTACAAATTTTTCAAAAAGAATGGAAAACTTGTAAATATTGACGATTTTGATAAAGGGATTTTGGATATTTTCTCACGAACTGTTCTAAAAATGATTTTAAATGGAGAAAATGGTTGGGAGGAAATGCTACCCAAAGGAATTGCTGATATTATAAAGCAAAAAAGACTTTTCGGATACTCAAGATCTAGAATTAAAAAATAGCAGACATTAAAAAAGCCGTATTTATATTTTCTTATTTCTATTTAATAATGAAATAATGAACTACAAGAACGAAGTTCTGGCTTATTTTCTATAAACTGTTTGATCCAAATGAGGAGTTCTTCCGTTTCGTGAGGCAATAATCTATTCAAAGCCTTCTCAACTTCTTTACAGAACAAATCTGAATTAAAACTCACTTTTATAAGAACTGTTTTGGTATACTCAAATATTTGTCTGGCCATTATTTTCATTTAAATATACGTACATAACGTTGAATTTAACTTCTTTAGTATGTCGCTTTATAATTAATAAAAAAACCATCATTTAAAATGATGGTTTTTTTATTAAATTTCTTGAAAAGACTATAATTTGTTGATTTTTTCTACCAACCCTTTTGCTTCATCTTCTAACTCTTGGTGAATTGATTTAAAATGAGCCTTTTTGTTTTCAACTTTAGATTCATTTATTTTTGAGATTAAATTGTCAAAAATTTTGATCGCCTCATCAATAATTGCATCTCCTTTTTCCGATGCATTTTTTAGTATTGAAACATCTAATGCGTATTCAATAACATCCCCTAGAACGTAATTAATATCTTTTTTTAAGTTTTTTATACTTGCCATAACTTGTTATAATTTTAATGTTGCAAATTTAGTTTAATTATTTAAAATAGCGTTAAAACTTCTTTTATATTTGTTATGGTTTGATAATTGGAGTTAGAATGACTTTCATCTGAAACCTCTTCATGAATCCAAGTTGTATGAAATGGAACATGAATGGCAGAGGCACCTATTTCTATTAATGGTAAAACATCTGATTTTAAAGAGTTTCCAATCATTAGTAATTCTGAAGGTTGAATTTCTAAATGACGAATTAATTTCTGGTAATCTTTCTCTTTTTTATCCGACATCACCTCTATGTGGTGAAAATACTTTAACAGGTTGGATTTTTCTAATTTTCGTTCTTGATCTAATAAATCTCCTTTTGTAGCGACAATTAATGTATACTTCTTTTGAAGAAATTGTAAGACCTTTTCCACTCCATCTATCAATTCAATTGGCTTATTTAACATCTCTTTACCAATGGACAAAATAGTTTGGATTGTTTTCTGAGAAACTTGACCATTTGAGAGGGTTAACGCACATTCTATCATAGACAAAATAAATCCTTTGACACCATACCCATAGTCTGAAAGATTTTTTATTTCTACGCTAAAGAGTTCTTGATCTATTTTGTTATGGGTTTCATACTGCGCTAGTAATTTTACAAATTGAGATTCTGCATCTCTAAAATAAGTTTCATTGACCCACAGGGTGTCATCAGCGTCAAAAGCAATGACTTTAATACAATTATTTATTTTATTCATCTGATGTGAGGAATTGGATTGCTTTATCCAAATCTTCTGGAGTATCAATTCCGATAGCTTCAACATTGGTTTCAACCATTTTGATTTTCTTACCAATTTCTTGATACCTGATCGCCTCAATCTTTTCAGCTGCCTCTAAAGGGGTAACTGGTGTATGATAAAAATCAATTAAAGCCTGTTTTCTAAAAGCATATACTCCTTTATGTTTGTAATATTTTACGGGATTATCTTGATCTCTTTGGTAAGGAATGACACTTCTCGAAAAGTAAATGGCTAAATTATTTATATCGGTAACTACCTTGACATTATTAGGGTTTTCAATATCTTCTTTCTTAGTAATATGTACTTTTAGAGACGCCAAGTCTATCTCCTCTTTGGGATCGTTTTTAAAAACATCTATCAATTTTGAAAGTGAAATTTTATCAATAAACGGTTCGTCACCTTGTACATTGATAACGATATCTGTTTCAATATTTTTGACTCCTTCAGCAATTCTATCGGAGCCACATTCGTGAACTTCCTTACTCATAATTACTTTTCCCCCTGCAGTTTCAATCGTTTTAAAAATGACATCAGAATCTGTTACAACATAAACATCGTCAAATAAATTCGTGTGTAATGCCGCTTCATAGGTTCTCAATATAACAGGCTTTCCTCCTAAATCTTTCATTAACTTACCAGGAAAGCGAGATGCACTATAGCGCGCGGGAATCATAGCAATTATATTCATGTTTATTTTTTAGAATTCTGTTTTTTTTAAAAAGCACTCCAAATACGAACTATTCTCCTGAATATGTTACAAAATTACGGGGTGTTTCATATAATTTAATCGACAATTCAAGATCTTTAGAGATCTTATCACGAAGTTTATTGTAAATAACTACAGATATATTTTCTGCTGTTGGGTTCAAGTCTTTAAACTCTTCGAGTTGGACATTTAAGTTTTTGTGATCAAAGTATTCTTCAATCTCAGATTTTATCAGTCCTCTCAGAATTGATAAATCCATCACAAATCCTGTTTCAGGATCTATTTCACCTTTTACGGAAACTATTAATTCATAATTGTGTCCATGAAAATATGGATTATTGCACTTTCCAAAAACTTCTGAATTTTTTTCATCGGCCCATTCTTTTCTATATAATCTGTGTGCTGAATTAAAATGAGCTTTTCTGTGAACTGTAACTTTAGGCATTTTGTATTTTTTTTAAAGATTTTTCAAATATAATTTTAAACCACTCGGTATATTCTTTTGGATTTTTTTTAATATCGTTTTTAACATCGATTAAAGTCATCCATTTGTAACTTTCTACTTCTTCTTTATTGATTTTGGGGGCGTTATCATAGTAACCAATCATTACATGATCTAATTCATGTTCAGTTAACCCATTATCAAAAGGAGCTTTATATATGAAAGAAAAGAGTTCTTTTACTTCAGTATCAAAACCCATCTCTTCTTGCAATCTCCTTCTACCAGCTCCAATATTTGTCTCACCATCTCTTTGATGGGAACAACAAGTATTTGTCCATAGTAAGGGAGAATGGTATTTACTTGCAGCTCTTTGTTGCAATAATAGTTCTCCTTTTTCATTGAAAATAAAAACGGAAAATGCCCTGTGTAAAATGGCTTTTTCATGGGCTTCCATTTTCCCCATCAACCCAATTGGATTGTCTTTTTCATCAACTAGAATAACTTGTTCCTCCATACCTGCAAACATAAGAAAATCAAAGAATAATAAATCTTAAAATAAATACAAAATCGATACTAATTTTCTCTTTTTTTATTGTGATGATTTATATTTGCATGTGTTTACATTAAACTTAGCCCATGAGAATTTATATTATTTTCCTTTTTTTTATCATTTCACAACTTTTTTTTCAGTGTAAAGTAGAACAACCAGAAACTGTAAATAAAACTGAAACTGTAAATATCAAGTCAAAAATTAAAGAAAAAACAACAAAAAAATGGGACAGTTTAAATAGTCACAATACGGAGGCATTTTTAACTGAATTCGGGAAACAGCATCAAGAAACGATGGTTTTAATTCAAACCGATTTTGGTTCTATAAAAATTAAACTGTTTCAAGATGTACCTGTTCACAGAGCTAATTTTATTTTTTTAACTAAAATTGGTTATTTTAATACTACTGTTTTTTACAGAGTTGCTAAAAACTTTGTCATACAAGGCGGTAATTCCGACGAGATGTATACTCAAAAAGAACGGAGAAAATATGGCAACTACCTTCTTAAGCCAGAGTTCAGAAAAAAGAGGACCCATAAATATGGCGCAATCGCCGCCGCTAGACAATGGGAACACAATCCAAATAAATTATCAAGCCCTTTTGAATTTTATATTGTCCAAAAAAGAAATGGTGCACATCATTTAGACAATGAACATACTGTTTTTGGAGAAGTAATTTCTGGTTTTGATACCATGGAAAAAATCTCCAGAGTCAAGGTTGGCGTTGATGAATGGCCTGTTGATGATGTAAAAATGAGGATTAAAATTTTAGATTGATAATTCTCTTTGTAAAACCTATCTTTGCACCTCAAATTTTGTAAATGAGTTTTTTAGAAGAAATAGCCCGTAGAAGAACATTTGGTATCATATCTCACCCTGATGCCGGTAAAACGACATTGACAGAAAAATTACTGCTTTTTGGAGGTGCTATTCAAGAGGCTGGTGCTGTAAAAAACAACAAAATTAAAAAAGGAGCAACTTCCGATTTTATGGAAATTGAACGTCAACGTGGAATTTCTGTTGCTACTTCTGTTTTAGCATTCATTTATCAAGATAAAAAAATAAACATACTAGACACCCCTGGTCATAAGGATTTTGCAGAAGACACATTTAGAACTTTAACAGCAGTAGACAGTGTTATTGTTGTCATTGATGTTGCAAAAGGAGTAGAACCACAAACTGAAAAATTAGTCAAAGTTTGTAGAATGAGAAGCATTCCAATGTTGGTTTTCATCAACAAATTAGATAGAGAAGGTAAAGATGCTTTTGACTTGTTAGATGAAGTAGAACAAAAATTAGGCTTACGAGTAACACCGATGAGTTTTCCTATTGGAATGGGGTATGATTTTAAAGGAATTTATAATATCTGGGAAAAAAAATTAAACCTTTTTTCTGGGGATAATAAAACCTCAATTTCGGAGGGTGTTCTATTTGATGATTTGTCAAATCCAGAATTAGATACAGTTATTGGTGAAACAGCCGCAGAAACTTTACGTGAAGAAATAGAATTAGTAGAGGAAGTATATCCCAACTTTAATCAACAAGAATATCTAGAAGGAAAATTACAACCTGTCTTTTTTGGTTCTGCTTTAAACAATTTTGGTGTAAAAGAATTGTTAGATGCCTTTATAAATATAGCTCCATCACCTCAACCCAAGAAAGCAGAGGAACGCATGGTCGATTCTAAAGAAGAAAAACTAACAGGTTTTGTGTTTAAAATTCATGCTAATATGGATCCAAAACACAGGGATCGATTAGCTTTTATAAAAATTGTTTCTGGAGTGTTTAGAAGAAATGCACCTTATTTACATGTTAGAAATGGTAAAAAAGTAAAATTTTCAAGCCCTAATGCCTTTTTTGCCGAAAAAAAAGAAATTGTAGATGAATCTTTTCCTGGAGATATCGTAGGCATACATGATACTGGAAACTTTAAAATTGGAGATACCTTAACTGAAGGAGAACAATTAAATTTTAAAGGGATTCCAAGTTTCTCTCCTGAACATTTTCGTTATGTAAACAATGCAGATCCAATGAAATCAAAACAATTGTACAAGGGTTTAGACCAATTAATGGATGAAGGTGTTGCGCAGTTATTTACCTTAGACATGAATGGACGTAGAGTTATTGGTACTGTTGGAGCCCTACAATATGAAGTAATTCAGTACAGGTTAGAGCATGAATACGGCGCTAAGTGTAGTTATGAAAATTTACAGGTTCACAAAGCTTGCTGGGTAGAGCCGGAAGATGTAAAAAATGAAGAATTTAAGGAATTTAAGAGAGTAAAACAGCGGTATTTAGCGAAAGACAAACAAGGTCAATTGGTATTTTTAGCAGACTCTGAGTTTACAATTCAAATGACACAAAGTAAGTATCCATCTGTAAAACTTCACTTCGTTAGTGAATTTAAAAGTTAATAAATTGAAAAAATTCTATTTTTTAGTCTGCTCCAAACTGTTTTCAAAAAATGAAAACTCGAGGGATCCTTTTTCAATAAAAAAAATCAACAATTTAATTAGATTCGAGGATATTTAATGAATATATCAACAAATAAGTAGGCTTCGAACTAGCAACTTTGATCATCATAAATAGGTTCAGAAATATAAATAAAAACAAATAACAAGTAGAATATGGAAAATGGTATATATGCAAAATTCACCACTCCTAAAGGGGATATTTTGGTAAATTTAGAATTTGAAAAAGCTCCCGGAACAGTTGGAAACTTTATCGCTTTGGCAGAAGGTAATTTAGAAAACTCATCAAAACCTCAAGGAACTCCTTACTATGATGGATTAAAATTTCATAGAGTAATTGCAGATTTTATGATTCAAGGTGGATGTCCACAAGGAACAGGAACAGGAAATCCAGGATATAAATTTGATGATGAGTTTCATCCAGATTTAAAACATGATGCTCCAGGTAAATTGGCAATGGCCAATTCTGGACCAGCTACAAATGGAAGTCAATTTTATATTACTCATGTTCCAACACCCTGGTTAGACAATAAGCATACAGTTTTTGGGACTGTAATTGAAGGACAAGATGTTGTAGATGCTGTTGCACAAGAAGATGAAATGAAATTAGAAATCATTAAAGTTGGTGAAGCTGCAAAAAACTTTAATGCCGTTGAAGCTTTTAGAACTTTTGAGGGTTCTAGAGAAAAGCGCGAAGCGGAAGAAAAAGCAAAACAAAAAGCAATATTGGATACTGTTGCAGCTGGTTATGACGAGACTGCCAGTGGATTACGTTACCAAATATTACAAAAAGGGGACGGTAAAAAGGCTACTAAAGGCGCCGGAGTCTCTGTACATTACAAAGGTCAATTATTAGACGGGACTGTTTTTGATTCTTCATACAAAAGAAAACAACCGATAGATTTTAATGTGGGTGTAGGTCAAGTAATTGCTGGATGGGATGAAGGAATTCTGTTGTTACAGGTAGGAGACAAAGCACGCTTTGTTATTCCTTCTGATTTAGCTTACGGAGCCAATGGAGCAGGAGGAGTGATACCCCCGGACGCTACGTTAATTTTTGATGTAGAATTGATGGATGTAAAATAAGCACATCCTTAAGTAGTTTTAAATAGCATCTTAATTATAGAATTTAAAAAAGCTCTCTGAATACAGAGAGCTTTTTTAAATTCTATAATTATTTTGTTTATTGTTTATTTAATTTTAAAAAGCTAACTTGCGTAAATAGAGTATTTTGCAATTACCCTCAACGAACTGAAAGTTAACTTTTATAGAAATATGATTAAAAAAAACAACTTATTTAGATTTATTTTTGAAAATATTCTTGCAGATAAAACCCGTGGAAAAATTGAAAAATTGATTCTCAAAGTCGCTTTAATTAGTTTCTTTATTCACTTAGCGATTATCTACTTTTTAAAATTTAATTTTATAGATTTTAATTTAAATTCAGAATTACTTAAAAACCCTATTTCTGCAATATATACCCCTTTTTCCTTTATCCTTGTTTATGAGGTGTATCTTTTAATCTTCTATCTACCTAGATCATTTACAACCTATATAACCAAACAATACGAAATTATTACACTTATTATAATCCGTAAAATATTTAAAGATTTATCTTCAATAGAGCTTTCCGCAAATTGGTTTGAAATCAAAGATGATCTTCAATTTACCTATGATTTAATTGCTTCACTATTGTTATTTTATTTGATTTATCTTTTTCAAAAAAAAGGAAAACAAAAAGGAATCCAAAACTTAAGTATCACTCCTGAAATTGAAAAATTTGTTAAAAAGAAAAAATTGATTGCTGTCGTTTTAGTGCCACTTTTTTTTGGGATGGCCATATTTACGCTCGTAAATTGGTCTGCTGGGATTTCAATGTCATTCAACCAATTACCAGAATTTGACAGTATCAACAACCTCTTCTTTGATCAATTTTTTACAGTATTAATTTTAGTAGATGTAGTCCTTCTTTTAATTTCATTTTTCTATACAAACCAATTTCACAAAATTATCAGAAATTCAGGGTTTATCATTTCTACTATTTTAATACGAATGTCATTTGGAGTTAGCGGATTGATCAGCACCATTTTGATTGTTGTGGCCGTTCTTTTTGGACTAGCAATCATAACAACTCACAATAAATTCGAAAAAAATATTTTGTAAATTTAATTCTCTATAAAAATATTGGTATTTTTTGGAGCCCCTGAAAAAATTCTTCATAATGACTATAACAAGTTAAAATTATAACTACGTGCTTATAATTACTCCATTGCTTTCTTGTAGTCGCTTAAAAGTTTTTGTACCCCAGAAGCATCAAATGCAACAGGAAATAATTCCCTCAAAATGATATGGTAATCATAATCAATTTTCATAGCAGTGACCAAATGAGACATTGCATATTTTTCCTTATTTAGAATAAAAAACAAGCCCGCCAACCTGTATTCAATTTCAGCAGCATTTTTGTAAATTTTAAAAGCCCTCATCAAAATATTAATAGCGTCATTAAATTCACCTAAAAAAGAGAATATATCAGACAAGCCCATGAAATTTTCTAGAGAAGCATCATTTAAAGCCAAACATTTTTCAAATCCGGTAATGGCTTCCTCATAAAAGTTTAATTTTAAATTTATTTCTGCATAACGTCTCCAATATTCAGAGTTATGATCTTCAATCTTAATAGCCTTTGAAATATAATAAGCGGCTTTTTGATAATTTTTATTCTGATAATGTATGTTGGTCAACATCATCCAACCTTTGTCTAAAAAAGGATCTTCATGAACTGCTTTTTTGTAATAAGAAATTGCTTCATCAACATTTTCTAATTTTTCATAGCACTCTCCTATTCTTAAATACACAAAAGCCGTTGCATCGTCTAGGTCGATCGTTATTAAATAATTACCAATAGCTTCTTTATACTGAGCTAAATGCTCTAAAGTTTTTGCTTTTTCTAAATAGCCCCCTACAAAAGATTCATCAATCAAAACAGCATAGTCGAAAGAGCTTAAAGCTTCTGTATACATTTCTAAAATAAAATATTGTCTTCCTAGTTGATGCCATGCTACTTCACAATATGGATTCACATCTATATATGAATTTAAGTATACTATTGCAGCTTTGTGTTCTTTTTCCATATCAAAACAATACACAACATTATACAAGGCAGCGTAATCTTCTACATCAACTTTAATACATTTTTGAAAAGTTAAACGGGCATTTTTAAAATCATCTACATATAAATATTCCATTCCAAGCAAAGACCAAACATCTGCTTTATCATCTGTAAAAGTTAGTGCTTTTTTAAATAATTCTATCGCTTTTATGTGATTCCCTTTTTTAGAACTAATCGAAGCTTTTTGTATAAAAACTTCATCATTATTAGGTTCTAAACGCTCAATTATCCTCAATGTCATGGAGGCCTTATCCAACTTATCTTCAATGACATAAATCTCAACCTGAAGTAACTTTAAATCTATGGAAGCTGGATGTTGTTGTAGCCCAAGTTTGACTGCCTTTTTAGCCAAGGCATGTTTACCAGCATCTAAATAATGAATGATTATTTCTTCAAACTCAACCAAATCAAAAAAATAAATGCTATTGGTTTTGAGCATGGATTCAAATTTTAATAGAGACATGACTATGAGATTTGAATTATAATTTAAAAGTACTACAAGTCAATAGATCCTTTTAATTTAGAATGTTTTGTTTTCAACAATTTAATTAACATTCAAAAGGGGATTATTTTATGTACTCATAAATTTTGCATATACATTTATTTGCAGTAATTTTGACGTTCAATAAGCGTCATGCTATTTTGACAACTTTCTTATGAGCAAAAAAACCTTACTTAACTCAAAAGATATTGAAATAATTTTACATCGATTGGCATGTCAGTTAATTGAAAACCACAACGATTTTTCTAATACAGTTTTAATTGGCCTTCAGCCAAGAGGTTCCTATTTAGCAAATAGATTGTCTGATTTATTAAAAAACAAATACCAGGTTAAAGAGGTACAACTAGGACTCCTAGACATTACATTCTACAGAGACGATTTTAGAAGAAGGGAAGCTCCTATTGAAGCTACCTCAACTGAAATAGATTTTTTAATAGAAGGAAAAAATGTAGTAATTATTGATGATGTTTTATATTCAGGAAGAAGTGTTAGGGCTGCATTAACAGCATTACAATCCTACGGAAGACCCGAAAACATAGAGTTATTAGTGCTTATCGACAGACGTTTCAGCAGACATTTGCCTATTCAACCAGATTATAGAGGAAGGCAGGTAGATGCAATAAACGAAGAAAAAGTTTTGGTAACCTGGAATGAAACTCATAAAAAGGACGCAGTATATATAGAATTCAAGTAATTATGTCAGAATTAAGTGTAGAACATTTATTGGGAATAAAGTATCTAAAGTCAACTGATATCGATCTTATTTTTAAAACTGCAGATCATTTTAAAGAAGTAATTAACAGACCTATTAAAAAAGTCCCTTCTTTAAGAGACATTACTATTGCCAACTTGTTTTTTGAAAATAGTACCCGTACAAAACTTAGTTTTGAAATAGCAGAAAAACGACTTTCTGCAGACGTAATAAACTTTTCAGCGGGTCAATCTTCAGTTAAAAAAGGAGAGACACTCATAGATACTGTCAATAATATCCTAGCAATGAAGGTTGATATTGTTGTGATGCGACATGGAAATGTTGGAGCAGGTGTCTTCTTATCAAACCATGTAGACGCCAAAATTATAAATGCTGGAGATGGCACCCACGAACACCCAACACAAGCATTATTAGACTCTTATTCTATTCGAGAAAAATTAGGAAGTGTAAAGGGTAAAAAGGTACTTATTGTTGGAGATATACTTCATTCTAGAGTTGCCTTGTCTAATATATTTGCACTGCAATTACAAGGTGCTGAAGTAAAAGTTTGTGGACCAACCACGCTAATTCCTAAATATATTTCGAGTCTGGGGGTCACCATAGAAACAAATCTAAAAAAAGCACTCGAATGGTGTGATGTTGCCAATGTTTTGAGAGTTCAACATGAAAGAATGGATATCAACTATTTTCCTTCGACCAGAGAATACAAACAACTTTTTGGAATCAATCAAGAAATTCTAGATAAGCTCAATAAAAAAATTGTAATCATGCATCCAGGACCCATCAACCGAGGAGTAGAAATTACAAGTGAAGTTGCAGATTCTAATGAATCAATTATATTGGACCAAGTAGAAAATGGCGTTGCTGTTAGAATGGCTGTAATTTATTTATTAGCTCAACAAGTTAAAAGATAAATTATGCTCATAGAAAATAAAAAAACATTCCTACTGGTTACTTCTAGTGAAAATACCTTTTCTAATTTTTTTGATGCATTTGTGATAGATCAAAAAAAATTTGAAAAAGAAAATATTGTAGTTCAAGTTTCTGATACAATTAAAGCCACTACAAAAGATTTATTTTCATTCTTGAATATTGCTAAACAGAAAAAACAAAATGGCACTTCTTTCGTGCTGATCAACTCAATAATTAACATACGTGATTTTCCAGAAAATTTCAATATAGTTCCCACTATGCAGGAAGCAGAAGACATAATTGAGATGGAAACAATAGAGAGAGAATTAGGATTTTAATAACTACTGATAATAGACATAAATTATCTTTAAACGCTTTGTAACAAGATGGGTATCGCTGTAACTATTTTAGGCTGTCATTCAGCTACACCAAGAATAAATGCCTTTCCTACATCACAATACCTAGCAATAAACAATAGGCATTTTTTAATAGATTGTGGGGAAGGGACGCAACGTCAAATGCGAAAATATAAAGTAGGCTTTTCTAAAATTGATCATATTTTTATTTCTCACCTTCATGGAGATCATTTTTATGGTTTGGTTGGTTTGTTAGCCACGTTTGGAATTTTAAACAGAGAAAAAGAACTTCACATATATGGCCCTAAAGGAATTAAAGAAGTTACTTTATTACAATTAAAAATTTCTCAATCTCACGCAAAATACAAAATGACTTTTCACGAATTATCCTCCAATAAAAGTGAACTCATTTTTGAAGATGACAAGGTTACAGTTAGGACTATTCCGCTGGACCATAGAGTATATACAAACGGTTATTTGTTTACAGAAAAAGAGAACGCTAAAAAACTGCACATGGATAATATTCGCAATTATAAAGAAATTGACAAGGCGGATTATCTGAATATAAAAGCAGGAAAAGATATTGTTTTATCTACGGGTGAAATGGTATCTAATTCAGAATTGACAATTCCTCCAACAAAACCTTTAAGTTTCGCGTTTTGCAGTGACACTAGCTACAAACCAGAGATTGTACCCATTATTAAAAATGCGGACATCTTATATCATGAAGCTACTTTTTTAGCGGACAGAGAAGATTTGGCTAAAAAAACAAAACACTCAACCACAAAACAAGCTGCTACTATTGCAAAACATGCAAATGTTAATCAGTTAATTCTAGGTCATTACTCAGGAAGATATAAAGACCTAAATTTATTTAAAAAAGAAGCCCAGGAAATTTTTAAAAACACAGAATTGGCTGAACCTGGAAAAACATTTACCATCTTGTAAATAGACCTTATTTTTTAAGATATAATAGTATTGATCGTATTTCTTTAACTGCGAATTCTATCTGCCTCGACAATTAAAGCTAACTTTGCTTCAGAAGCTTCAGTAGTTAATGTATTGTTCATTAAATTCACCTTTTCATAAGCATCAGTAGACAAATTATAGAGCTCCTCTCTCCCATTTTCAAACTTTATGTATTTGTAAGTTGTATCTCTAACTGAGTAAGCGTCTTCTTTTTCAGAATACACATAGTTTCTTCTAGTAGCATTTGTATCTATAAATGTATCATAAAAACTGATACTATTTTCAATTTCTTTAACCTGAATTCCAGCAATATTTCCAATAGTAGTGAATAAATCTGTAGAGTTTATCAGCCCAGGCTCTCTTGCTCCAAGTCGATCTACGCCTTTTCCAGAAACCACCATGGGCACATTAATTCCTCCCTGATACAAACTTCCCTTAACCGTTGTTCTCTTGTAAGGAGTTTGTGCCACTTTGTTTGGCGAACCATTGTCACCAATAAAAATAATAATGGTATTTTCTCTTTCTTTGACTGTTAAACTATTAAAAAGACGCCCCATCTCAGTATCTATTGCTTCCAAGGCAGACAGATAATATGGCAATGGATTTTCATTAATAGAAGTGGTATCAGTTGCAAGACTTCCTTGAGAGTGAAGTTTTGTTGGCGCTAAATGAAAAGGGGTGTGTGGTGCATTATAAGCCATCCATAAAAACCAAGGTTTTGTTTGAGAACCAAGCCAATTAATCGCCAAGTCTGTCAATTTTGTCGTAGCGTATTCTGAAGAAATTGAACTCGTCCCGTTTTCTACCAAAGGCCAATTGAGGTAATTTGAAATACCACCATTTAAAATACCTGCAAAATAATTCACACCGAAAGTTAATGGATCTGATGTGTTTTTAGACAAATGCCATTTTCCTATAATCGCAGTTGCATATGCATTATTCGTATAATTAGTTATGGATTGTTGTAGTGAAGTTTCTGAAAGAGAAATAGGATCATCAACTGTTAAAACACCAGTTTTAAAACCATATTTACCTGTAATAATAGAGGCTCTTGTTGGGGAACATACTGGATAAGCCCATACATTATCAAACGTAATACCTGTACTCATTAAACCTTGTAAATTTGGCATATTTGCTTTTATAATGCCTTCTGTATAATTAGGAACTGCATCTTTACTAACATCATCTGCAATGATTAACAGAATATTTGGTTTTGCGTTTGAATGCTCTTTTACTGGGTCCTCAGTTATTTCTGGTGAGGAACTGCAATTCATTAAAAAAAAAACTAATATGAAAATACAATTATCAAATTTCATGAATAAATAATTTTTAGTTAGACCCATGATGATCTGCATAGTTTAAAATTGCATGAAATAAATAGCCACGATATTAAATTTTAATGAATGTTGACAATTGTCTAAATTTAATTTTATATTTCTTAAAATACTTATATCTTTAATTTCTAATTTCTAGCATTATGAAAACTGCAAAACAATGGTTTGACGAGTACGCTGTGAGCCATCAAAATGAGACCAATAAATTAATTCATTTTATTTGTGTTCCAGTAATATTTTATAGTGTTATTGGACTTTTAATGAGTATCCCAACTATTGTTTTAGAAGATTTATTGGGCTTATATAATCCCTTGATAGAGAATTGGGCTGTAGTTATTGGAATTCTAATTTCTTTCTTCTACCTGGCTTTAGGCTTTTGGTATTTTTTAGAAATGTTGTTGATCATGCTACTATGTATTATTGGTAATTTCTGGATGTCAAATCATATTGACCTTCTAACTGCGTCAATTGTTGTTTTTGCAGCTGGTTGGATTGGACAATTTTGGGGCCACAAAATAGAAGGGAAAAAGCCCTCATTTGCAAAAGATTTACAGTTTTTATTGATTGGTCCTTTATGGGTAATTCAGAAAATTGGAAAAAAGAAAAAATGAAAAAAGAAATTACATTCGAAGATTTTTCAAGAATTGACATCAGAGTAGGAACTATTATTGAAGTTTGTGATTTTAAAAAAGCCAGAAAACCCGCCTATCAATTAAAAATTGATTTTGGCGATCTAGGAATTAAAAAAAGCAGTGCTCAAATTACAAATTTGTATTCTAAAGAAGATTTAATCAATAAACAGGTAACTGCTGTTCTAAACTTTAAACCCAGACAAATTGCAAATTTCTTGAGTGAGGTTTTAGTTTTAGGCATTCATGACACGTCAAACAATGTTGTTTTATTACAAACTTCTAAAAAAGGTAAAAATGGTCAACAAATTAATTAAAAAATTAATTTTTAGGATTATTCAAAATAACTAAGGCACCTATTACTCCAGGAATCCCCCCACAAAGCGTGAGTAAAAAAACGATAAAAAAAGAACCACATCCCTTATATACTCTAGAAAGAGGAGGAAATAGAATAGCTAATAAAACTCATTTTAAGTATTTTTGAACCACTTTTGTTTTAGTGAATACACAAAAAATAAGATTCCTATGCACACTTAAATATACGAAAAAAATGACTCGTATATTATAACAATATCATTAAAGAAATAAAAACAAATACAATTATTTGCCCCCATTTTAATAATTTTTCGATTTTAGAAAATGCTCTTAAATAATTAGAAATACTTCCTGCTAGAATAGCTATTGTTGAAAAGACTGAAAAAGATATTGCAATAAATATTGCTCCTAGTATATAAAACTGTAATACAGTTGAAATAGCGTCAGAGAAAAGAAATTGTGGAAAAAAAGCTAAAAAAAAAGTAGTCACTTTAGGATTTAATACGTTCATTAAAAAACCTTTTTTAAACAACTGAAAAACCGATTGATTTTTTTTAGCAGTTCCAGATAAAACAATGTTTGCATTAGATTTATATACTTTAAAGGCTAAATATAGAAGGTAACTAGCGCCTAAAATTTTAATTATCAAAAAAATACGTTCGTTTTCTCTGATAATTGCTGAAACACCAAATGCAACGAATGATGTATGGAGAATACAACCCGTCATTAAACCAAAAACTGTAGCCAAACCAAATTTCTTCCCATTAACAATACTTTGTGTAAGAACAAAAATATTATCAGGACCCGGAGAAATTGCTAAAATAAACGTTGCGATTGCAAAAGGAAAAAGAATTTCAAACATGTAAAAGACCACTATAGATTGTATGCTACAAAATAGTTATAATATCTTGAAAAGTTAAGATTGTTGTAAAATTGCTTTATTAATTCGTTTGATCAAGCTCGGTCCTTCATAAATAAAACCAGTATATACTTGAACTAAGTCTGCACCTGCCTTTATTTTTTCTAAAGCATCTTTTTCAGAATGAATCCCCCCTACTCCAATAATTGGAAAAGATTTATGAGAAGTATCCGCTAAATATTGTATCACTTCTGTACTTTTATTTTTAACAGGTTGACCACTAAGACCACCAGGGCCAATTTTAGCTAATTGTTCTTTAGAAGCCTTCAAACCCTCTCTACTAGTTGACGTATTGGATGCAATTACACCGTCTATATTGGTTTCGTTAACCAATTCTATAATTTCATCTAGTTGAATGGTATTTAAATCTGGAGCAATTTTTAATAAAATTGGTTTTTGTGATTTCTCTTGTAAATTTAGTTCTTTACAAGCAGTTATCAATTCGATCAAATAGTCTTTATCATTTAATTTTGCATGACTACCTACATTGGGACAACTTACGTTCAGAACAAAATAATCTACATAAGGATGTAGTGATTTGAATACTTCACAATAATCTTCTGTATAATTTTCAGGACTTGTTGTTGTGTTTTTCCCAATATTTCCACCTATAACGACCTGGCCCTTATTCTTTTTTAGGTTTTTGATCACTGCTTCAATACCTTCATTATTAAAGCCCATTCTATTGATAATTCCTTGATCAGATTTTAATCTAAATAATCTTTTTTTAGGGTTTCCAACTTGTCCTTTTGGAGTTGTGGTTCCAATTTCTATAAATCCAAAACCAAAATTAGCTAATTCGTTGTATAAGACTGCATTTTTATCAAATCCTGCAGCTAAACCAACAGGGTTTTTAAAAGTTATTCCAAACAAAGTTCTCTCCAAACGCTTATCTTCCATACGATATAAACTTTTAAATAATAGAGGAACAAGTGGAACTTTACAAAGTATTTTGATAAGAAAGAATGTAAAATGATGGATTTTTTCTGGGTCGAATAAAAAGAGTATCGGTCTTACAATAAATCTGTACATGCTATTTAAATTGATGCTAGAGTTTGCTTACTACTAAGTTACAAAATTAAGAATATTTAATTTTGAAATCCAATAAATAAAAATATTTATACTGGAAATTGAAAAGGCTCCCTTATTTATAATTAATTAATTTTTATTATTTTAGGAGAAAAAACAATTTGGATACTATTTTTAATTATTTTGAAACGATACCCTCACTTCATAGAAGCTTGATTCTAGTAGGTGGAATTACTTTTTTTTGGCTTTTAGAAGGAGCTTTTCCTTTTTTTAAATTTGATTACAAAAAATGGAAACACGCTTTTCCAAACTTGTTTTTTACATTTACAACTGTACTGATTAATTTTTCACTGGCTTTTGTTTTGTTACATACTTCCGATTGGGTTCAGGCCGCTAATTTTGGAATCATTAATTGGTTACCAGAAATGCCTCTTTGGCTATATGTAGTCTTGGGGATTCTGTTTTTAGATTTTTTTGGGGCGTATTTAGCACATTATACAGAACACAAAGTAAAACCCTTATGGATGGTACATTTGGTGCATCATTCAGACCATAAAGTAGATACAACTACTGCGAACAGGCACCATCCTATTGAGAGTGTTATTCGTTTTTCATTCACCTTATTAGGTGTGCTAGTCGTAGGAACTCCAATTGCAATAGTGATGTTATATCAATCTATCTCTCTAGTTTCTACACAATTTACACATGCAAACATAAAAATATCACCAAAGACAGATAAAATTCTGAGTTACTTTATTGTATCTCCATCCATGCATAAGATTCATCATCATTACAAGTTACCTTACACAGATTCTAACTATGGAAATATTTTCTCTATCTGGGATAGAATGTTAGGTACCTACTTGGAAATGAATCCCGACAAGATCGTGTATGGGGTAGATACTTTCCCGGATGAAGAGAGGAACTCTTCTCTGAAAGAGCTATTAAAACAACCTTTTCAGGGATATAAAAAGCCAACCAGGATTGAGGATCTTTAATTTATTTTAAAAGAATAAGCACTCCTTTTACTTGTATAGCAGATATTTTTCTCTAACAATTCTAAATTTGCGAAGGCCTTCTGTCCATGTATTTCTTATTTCATTTACAGACATTCCCTGTTCTATTTGTCGTTGTAACTTCTCTGTTCCCGCTAGGGTCGTAAAAAAGCTCTTGAAAAAAATCTTGGAAGAATTGTTCTTGTAAGCTTTAACCAGATAAGACAAATCTAATTGATTCAACCTTTTTTTTGTTCTCAAATCTTCCCCAAAACATTTTTGATTTTTGTTTTTAGGATTTTTTTCAGCATCATTAGATTGAGGTATAAATTCAAAATTGGTGTTTTTCAAAAAAGGAGAGCCGTATATTTGAAATTGCAACTTTGTACCCCGACCAGCAGAAACATTGGTTCCCTCAAAAAAACACAAACTTGGATACAAATTAATACTTTTATCATTGGGTAAATTGGGAGAAGGTTTTATTGGGAGACTATATATGGTTTTGTGTGAATAATTATCTAAAGGAATTACTTTCAAATCACATTGAACTCCATTTTTTAACCAACGCTCTCCATTGATCATTAATCCATATTCTCCAATAGTCATTCCATATACAACAGGAACTTGATGCATCCCAACAAAAGAATTATGTTTGGCTTCTAAAACAGGCCCATCAATATAATGTCCATTAGGATTAGGTCTGTCTAGTACCAGTAGAGGAATCCCTGATTCTGCACAAGCTTCCATTACATAATGTAATGTTGATATAAAAGTATAAAAACGGGCACCTACATCTTGAATATCAAAAATAACCACGTCAATTCCTTGTAATTGTTTTGCAGAAGTTTTTTTATTGATACCATATAAAGAAATAATAGGTAATCCTGTTTTAGAATCGAATCCGTCTTTTATAATTTTACCTGCATCCGCTTTTCCTCGAAAGCCATGTTCTGGAGCAAATACTTTTTTTACAGAAATTTTTAAAGACAATAAACTATCAACTAAATGCGTGTTGGTATATTCTATATGATCAAAATAAGCATTCTTTTCCCCAGGAAATACCTCAAAAATAGAATCTCTGGAAGTATAAATAACAGAAGTCTGATTGCTAACAACTGCAATATTTTTACCTTTTAAAAAAGGCAGGTAAATATCAGTCCTTTCAGCTCCTGTTTGAACAGGCCCTATTTGTTTAAATTTATTTTCTAAAGGACGTAAAGAATTTTGTGCATGAGAAATGAGCAGTGGATTGAATATAAAAAACAATAATAAATATGTACTTTTGAAAGGTTTAAAAAGAAGCATCAATTTGAATTACGAGTTATTTATTGCGAAACGCATTATTGCTGACAAAAAGTATAAAAATAGTATTTCATCTCCAATAATAAAAATTGCGATCACAGCAATTGCGTTGGGTGTTATTATTATGCTTATTGCAATTGCCACTGGAGCGGGATTACAACATAAAATTCGTGATAAAATTGCAGGTTTCAAAGGACATGTCCAGATAGTAAATTACGATACTAATAATTCCAACATTTCTACCGTTCCAATTAAAAAAAATCAAGGTTTTTACCCTGATTTTAATGGGATTGAAGGAATTAAGAATATTCAAGTTTTTGCAAATAAAGCGGGATTATTAAGAACCAAAACTGACTTTGAGGGTATTGTTTTTAAAGGCGTTAGTACAGATTATGACTGGACTTTTTTTAAAGAATATTTAGTTGCAGGTAGAATTCCTAATTTAAAACTTACAAGAACAAAAGAGGTGTTATTATCACAAAAAATAACAAATCGTTTGAACTTACAATTAAATGACACCATTTTAGCTACTTTTCTCAAAACCAGTACTAGTAAATTACCTTCAAATAGAAAATATATCATCGTTGGAATTTATAATTCAGGCTTTACCGAATTCGATAATAGCATGATGATTGGTGATCTAAGAGAAGTTCAAAATCTTAATAAATGGTCTCGTAATGAAGTCGGTGGATTTGAGGTTCTCTTAGATGATTTTAATACGATCGAAAAGAAAGGCAAAGAAATTTACAGTCAAATTGGAGCCACATTAAATAGTAAAACTATTTTAGAAATTAATCCGGCTGTATTTGAATGGATTCAACTTTTTGACAATAACATTTGGTTTATAATTGTGATAATGATTTTGGTTGCAGGAATAAATATGATTACAGCACTTCTTGTTTTAATTCTAAAACGCGTTCAAATGATTGGCATCCTAAAGGCTTTGGGAGGAACAAATTATAGCATCCGAAAAATATTTTTATACAATGCTTCTTACCTTATTTTAAAAGGACTGTTTTGGGGAAATATGATTGGACTGTCTATCATATTTATTCAGTATTATTTTAAACTGATTGTTCTAGATCCAGAAACGTACTATGTAACAACAATGCCTGTATATATCACTTTAAATAATGTATTACTTCTAAACATTGGAACTTTATTGATCTCTTTTCTAATGCTCATTATCCCTTCATATATCATTACTAAAATTCAGCCTTCAACATCTATTAAGTTTGCATAAGTAGCTGTATTGCAGGTTCACCAAAAAGTTAATTGAAATGTCATCCTTATTAGCAAGCACTCAAAAAAACGTTTATCTTTGTATGAGAAATGATATCGATGGACTACGCTGAAAACATACTAGAAACAATTGGGAATACTCCACTAGTAAAATTAAATATTCTAACAAAAGAACTTCCTTGTTTAGTACTTTCAAAATACGAAACTTTTAATCCAGGAAACTCGGTTAAAGATCGAATGGCGTTGCAAATGATTGAAGATGCTGAAAAAGATGGCCGTTTAAAACCTGGCGGAACCATTATAGAGGGAACCTCTGGAAACACTGGAATGGGGTTAGCATTGGCTGCAATAGTCAAAGGTTACAAATGTATTTTTGTAATGGCAGACAAGCAATCAAAAGAAAAAATAGACATTTTGAGAGCTGTTGGAGCTAAAGTAGTTGTTTGTCCAACAAATGTTGAACCGGAAGACGAACGTTCTTACTACTCTGTTTCAAAGCGTTTAGGAGAAGAAACTCCTAATTCTTGGTATGTAAATCAATACGACAATCCAAGTAATTGTAAAGCACACTTTTTAAGTACAGGACCTGAAATTTGGAAACAAACAGCAGGAAAAGTAACTCATTTTGTAGTGGGTGTAGGAACAGGTGGTACTATCTCTGGTGTAGGGAGTTACTTAAAAATGAAAGCAAAAGAAGCTGGTACAACTGTTAAAGTGTGGGGAATAGATACCTATGGCTCTGTTTTTAAAAAATATCATGAAACAGGTGTTTTTGATGAAAATGAAATTTATCCATACATCACAGAAGGAATTGGGGAAGACATATTACCAAAAAACGTGAATTTCAGTATTATTGATGGTTTTACAAAAGTAACTGATAAAGATGCTGCAATCTATACCCAACGCTTATCAAAAGAAGAGGGAATGTTTTTAGGAAATTCAGCAGGTGCTGCCGTAAAGGGGTTGCTTCAATTAAAAGAACATTTTACCAAAGAGGATGTTGTAGTAGTCTTATTTCATGATCACGGGAGTAGATATGTCGGCAAAATGTTTAACGATAATTGGATGCGAGAACGAGGTTTTTTGGAAGAAAAAATTAAGACTGCTGCAGATATTACCAAAAACAACGCTGAAAGACCTTTAGTAACTGTTCAAACAGAAGAGTTAGTTTCTCACGCCATTGAGCGAATGAAAACTTTTAAAATATCACAAATACCCGTAAAAGACATCAATGGTTTTGTAGGTTCCATTGATGAATCTATTTTGTTACAATACTTTATTAAAGATAAAAATATTGCAGAAAAACCAATTAAAGAGATCATGGGAAAACCCTATCCAATTGTAAAGAAAATGACAACACTTGAAGATGTTTCAAAGCTAATTACCAATGAAAATGACGCTGTTATTATTGATTTAGATAATGGAAACCATCACATCATTACCAAGTATGATATTATTAGTGCCATTTAAAAAATATAGGGACTTGAGGTAGGTGAAGAAAAAAATAGGAAGACTAAACATCTGCAATTAAAAAATAAAATTATGGTTTCTATATTTTATTTGAATTCATAAAAAAACCATCTCTTTCAAGATGGTTTTTATTAACTAATTCAAATAATAAACACAATGAAGATCGTTCACTAAAATCTTCATTTTAGTAATTACAATTATTGTGCCAAAATCTTATTTGAGATATTATTTTCAAAATACTTTATCGCTAAATGCATGTTAACTCCTTTTGATTTTCTTGTTGGGTTCAAAGGGATAATGCTTTTTTAGAGCTTCAACTATATTATAAGTTGCAGGACAAATAGCTGTATTAGCGATCGTTAAATCTGTAATTTGAATGAATTTTCTTCTATTTGTATGCGGATATTCTGAACATGCTTTTGGACGAACATCGTAAATAAAACAGGTATTATCTTTATCATCAAAAAATGAACAAGGTGCTGTTTTTAAAACCATAAAATCATCTTGGTCTCTTTCTAAATATTGGTTTTTAAAATCAAAGACTTTCATTTTTAAATGTTTAGAAATCCGTTCTGTATCTTTATCAGTAAATATTGGGGAAGTTGTTTTACAACAATTACCACACTCTAAACAATCCGTTTTTGCAAATTCTTTATCGTGTAAGTCTTGCATTACATAATCCAAATCTCTAGGGGTTCTCTTTCTTAAGTTTGCAAAATACTTTTTATTTTCTTTGTGAGCATCTTGAGCTAATTTTGGAAGGTTTTCTAAATGTTTTTCCATGTAAAATTGGTTTTCTATAAACTTTATGTACTGATTTTAATCAAAATAAAATTGATTACAGTACTCATTAACTAAGCAATAACACCTTTCAATTGTAAGGAGTTTTACAAGCCTAATTCGTTTTGTAAAAATACAATTATTCTTGAGCAAAAATCATTCAAAAAAACAAATAAAAATGTTTAATTTTGCAATTCAATTTTTTGCAATCAATGAATATTCAAAACATCATAGAAACCAAAGTAAAAGAAGGTTTTTTAGCAATCTACAATACAGAAATTCCGTCTGTCGAATTCCAAGCAACAAGAAAAGAATTTGAGGGAGATATTACAGTCGTAGTTTTTCCGATGTTGCGATACAAAAAAGGAAATCCAGTTCAAATAGGAGAAGATATCGGTAATTATATCGTTGAGAACGTTTCAGAGGTTTCTGGTTATAATGTTGTGAAAGGTTTCTTAAACCTTGTTATCAAAGATACTTTCTATCTTAATTTCTTCAATTCTATCTACACGGATACCACTTTTGGGTACACCTATCCAAAAAAGAATGAAGAAGCTGTTTTAGTTGAATATTCTTCACCAAACACAAATAAACCATTGCATTTAGGACATGTTCGTAATAATTTGTTAGGGTATTCTGTTGCAGAAATTATCAAGGCTTCTGGAAAAAAAGTATACAAAACCCAAATCATTAATGATCGTGGAATTCATATTTGTAAATCGATGCTTGCTTGGGAAAAATTTGGAAATGGAGAAACTCCAGAATCAACAGGATTAAAGGGAGATAAGTTGGTTGGTAATTATTATGTGAAATTCGATCAGGAATACAAAAAAGAGATTGCGCAACTAGTTGCCTCGGGACTTTCTGAAGAAAATGCAAAAAAACAAGCACCACTTATATTACAGGCGCAGGAAATGTTATTAAAATGGGAAGCTGGAGACAAACAAGTGCTAGCTCTTTGGAAAGAAATGAATCAGTGGGTATATCGTGGTTTTGACGTAACCTATAAAAATTTAGGAGTAGATTTTGACAAATTATATTACGAAAGCAACACGTATTTATTAGGAAAAGACAGTATTGATAAAGGGCTAAAATCTGGCGTATTCTTCCAAAAAGAAGATGGCTCTATATGGTGTGATTTGAGTGATGAAGGTTTGGATGAAAAATTAGTCTTGCGCTCCGATGGAACCGCAGTATACATAACACAAGATATTGGTACCGCTATTCAGCGTTCAAAAGACATGCCCGATGTTAATGGGATGGTTTATACCGTTGGAAATGAACAAGATTATCATTTTAAAGTACTTTTTTTAATTCTTAAAAAACTCGGGTATTCTTGGTCGAAAAGCTTATTCCATTTGAGTTATGGAATGGTAGATTTACCTTCTGGAAAAATGAAATCTAGAGAAGGAACTGTTGTAGACGCCGATGATTTAATTGTCGAAATGAGCACAACAGCTAAAGAAATATCTGATGAGTTGGGTAAATTAGATGGCTACACTGAACAAGAAAAAAAAGCACTATACAAGACTATCGGTCTGGGTGCTTTAAAGTATTTCATACTAAAAGTAGATCCTAAAAAAAGAATTTTATTTGATCCAAAATCTTCCGTAGATTTTCAGGGGAATACAGGGCCTTTTATTCAATACACTTATGCTCGAATTCAATCTATCATTAGAAAAGCTGATTTTGATTATTCAGGACCAATTAATACTATAGAACTGCACGAAAAGGAAAAAGAATTGATAAAACAATTGGAGTTATTTCCTGAAGTAATTCAACAAGCCGCAGCTAATTTTTCGCCTGCTATTATTGCAAATTATACTTATGATTTGGTAAAAGAATTCAACTCGTTTTATCAAAATGTATCGATTCTTGGAGAAAAAGAACAAGATAAAAAAATAATTAGAGTTCAGTTGTCAAAAAAAGTAGCTGATACTATAAAACAAGCATTTTTATTGCTAGGAATTGAAGTTCCTGAAAGAATGTAAATAGAAAATAAGTTTTGAGGTAAATTTATGATTATTGATTAGATTTGCACAACAAACAACACCAATATTAGATAAAATACAATTATGAAATACGACATCATTATCATAGGAAGTGGACCTGGAGGATATGTAACAGGAATTAGAGCTTCTCAACTAGGCTTTAAAGTTGCCATTGTAGAAAAAGAATCTCTTGGAGGAATCTGCTTAAACTGGGGGTGTATCCCAACAAAAGCGTTGTTAAAATCTGCGCAAGTTTATGATTATTTAAAACATGTAGATCAATACGGTTTAAAAGCTGAGGCGATTGACAAAGACTTTGATGCTGTCATTAAAAGAAGTCGTGGAGTCGCAGAGGGAATGAGTAAAGGAGTTGCCTTCTTAATGAAAAAGAACAAAATCGATATTATTGATGGTTTTGGAAAAATAAAAACAGGTAAAAAAGTTGAGGTTACCGCTGAAAATGGAACCGTAACAGAATACAATGCAGATTCAATTATTATTGCAACCGGTGCACGTTCGAGAGAATTACCCAACTTACCTCAAGACGGAGTAAAGGTCATTGGATATCGAAAAGCGATGACGCTTCCGAGTCAACCTAAATCTATGATTGTTGTAGGTTCAGGAGCAATTGGAGTTGAATTTGCACATTTCTACAATAGTATGGGTACAGAAGTTACACTTGTAGAATACATGCCGAATATAGTCCCTGTCGAAGATGTAGATATCTCAAAACAATTTGAACGCTCTATAAAAAAAGCAGGAATAAAAGTAATGACCAATTCTTCTGTAGAATCAGTTGACACCTCTGGTAAAGGTGTAATTGCAACTGTAAAGACAAAAAATGGAGAAAAAACACTTGAAGCGGATGTCGTACTTTCAGCAGTAGGAATTAAATCAAATATCGAAAATATTGGATTAGAAGATGTAGGTATTATTGTCGATAGAGATAAAATTTTAGTAAACGATTTTTACCAAACAAATATCCCTGGATATTACGCAATCGGAGACGTAGTTCCTGGTCAAGCTTTAGCACATGTTGCTTCTGCGGAAGGAATAACTTGTGTTGAAAAGTTAGCAGGTTTACATACAGAACCTATCGATTATGGTAATGTTCCTGGATGTACCTATGCGACTCCAGAAATAGCCTCTGTTGGAATGACAGAAGCAAAAGCAAAAGAAGCAGGTTACGAATTAAAAGTAGGAAAATTTCCTTTTTCAGCCTCTGGAAAGGCAACAGCTGCCGGAACAACAGATGGATTTGTAAAGGTTATTTTTGATGCAAAATATGGAGAATGGTTAGGTTGTCACATGATTGGTGCTGGAGTTACCGACATGATTGCAGAAGCAGTTTTGGGACGTAAACTAGAAACAACAGGACATGAAGTTTTAAAAACAATTCATCCACACCCTACCATGAGTGAAGCAGTAATGGAGGCTGTAGCTGATGCTTATGATGAAGTTATCCATTTATAACAGACGATGTATCTTCTGTGAAGTAAGCATAGAAATACCAACTAAAATAAACAACCCGAAGCAATAAGCTTCGGGTTGTTTCGTATTTAAGAAATTGTATATTGATTAACGTTATTTTTGGCTAATATTTCCAACAAACAATTCTGGTTACTTTGTTTCCTTGATGCATTGGAATTACTTTAAATGCAGTTGCTCCTAATTTTTTAGAGGATTTTTCAAGACTTTCTACATTTTCTTTTTTAGAAACCAAACTTGTAAACCAGGTGCTTTTATCTTTAAAAAGGGAACTTTCATACAGGTAATTGTGTAAAAAAGCTTTTTCTCCACCTACATACCATAATTCATTGTTGTTTCCAGCAAAATTTCTCACACTATTATTTCCAAGATTTCTAGTTTTTCTTCTATTTGCACCTCTAGCCTCTTCAGCAGATTTATAAAATGGTGGATTACACATCACTGCAGAGAAAGAATCATCTTCTTCTAAAACACCTTTTAAAATGTTGTTTTCGTCAAACTGTTGACGTAATTTAATAGAAGCATCTAAATTATTATCATCTATAATGTCTTGAGCTGTATCTAAAGAATCTAGATCAATATCTGTTGCAACAAATTTCCAATCAAATGATGCCACTCCTAGTAAAGGATATATACAAGTTGCTCCAGTACCGATATCAAGAATTTTTATCGGCTCTTCTGATGATAATAAATCTGCCAAATGATGAATATAATCCAAACGTCCAGGAATTGGTGGGCATAGATTTTCATCAGGAAAATCCCAAACAGAAATTTTATCAAAAGAAAAGAGCAATCCTTTATTCAATTCTTTCACAGCGTCAGGATTAGAAAAATCAATACTCAAATTTTCATATGAATTCTTAAAAACAAAGTCTTTTAAAATCGGATTATCTATGATGAGTTTCTCAAAATCATATCCTTTGTTGAATTTATTTTTTGGATGTAAACCTTTTTCTTTCATTATAACTCTAGGATAGTAAACTCTAATTGTAAAGGTTTTAAAGCACCTTGTAACGCTTTTAAAAATGAGGGACCATGTGCTATATAGTATTCAGAAAAATTACGTTGACGTTCTTCTAGACCGTAGTTAGGTATCAATTGATTTTGAAGCTCTTTAATGCGAAACACCAACTCTTTTTGCCTTCTCTTTTCGGCTCTTAACAAGCGTTTCTCAAGATTTTGCAACCCTTTTATTTGCTTGTTTTCCTGAGCATTAACTGCTCCAACAAAAGAGACATCTGTGTTTTTTGCTACTTGTTTTAAGTCTGTAAATTGATTTTTTAAATAATTGATTTTTTTAGCAAAATCAATTTTAATTTCAGAATTTTCGATTACTTTTTTTGATAGTAATTGATCCTGTTCTAAAAACAATTCACTGTGTGAGATGTTTAAACTCTTCAGTTTATCCTGTTGTTTTTTTGTTAGTATTTGTACAGAATTTCTTAATAATAATATTGGAAAAGGAATTTCTGCTTCCTTAAAATAGTCTTTTAATTCTAACCAATAAGCGATTTCTCCTCCACCTCCAACATAACAAATATTAGGTAAAACTACTTCTTGGTACAAAGGTCTCATAATAACATTTGGAGAAAATGCAAGAGGGTTTTTATCAACTTCTTTTAAAATTTCAGTTTTAGAAAACTTCATTGAAGTATTATTTACAGAATACACTCCGTTCTCTAAAATAATGCGTTCTCTAAAATTATCACCCACATAAAACAAATTCAATTTTCTTGGATTTACTTGAATTTTATAATCTTCCTTTAAAGTAGAAATTGTTTTTGAAACCGAATTGAATGACGTTTGATTTTCTAATTCCTCCTTTACAATTGGGCTGAATAATTCTTTCAACGTTATATCATCACCATCAATAATCACCAAACCAGTCTCAGAAAATAATTCATTGGCAATATAACGGGTTGCCTCTGCTAAGTTTTGATGTTTTAAATAGGCTTCTGAAAATAGTTTTTTTACGAACTCTGCATTTACAGAATTTCCTAGTTGGCTTGCAAATACTTTAAAAACAGACGCTAGTCCGTCTGTTGAGAATCTTCCAACAGCACCCCCATCTTTTCTATTCCATGCAACTTTTTTTCCTTCAAAATTAAAATAATTAATTTCATCAAAATCATGATCTTCTGAAGCCATCCAATACATTGGAACAAAGTGCTGTTTTGGAAATTTTTCTGTTAGCTCTTCACATATATTTATTGTAGAAATAATTTTATACAAAAAGTACAAAGGTCCAGTAAATAAGTTTAATTGGTGACCAGTAGTAACTGTAAATGAATTTTGTTTCTTTAAAATTTCTATATTTTCGTTTGTCTTATCGGAAATTTTAATTTTGTTGTTTTGAGCTTTAAGAGCATCAACCAGAACCATTCTTGTTTGTAATCGAAATGACTTTTGCTTTTCTTCTATTTGATTATGAAACCCAGTGATATCAGGAAAATTATTGTAATAAGGTTGTATGGATTTTTTTTTCTCCAAATAATCAATTATTGTTTTGGAAAAAAATCTAGTTTCTTGAAAAGGAATATGTGTTACTTTCATTCTTCTTGCTACATTCTTTGAAACGTTTTGTAAATATAGGATCTTTCTACGCTTTATGGGTTTATTAACGTAAAATTAAATGTTTAAAAAAGATTACAAATGAAAATATAAAATAATAAGGATAATAGATTTATTTTAAACTTCCTTCACGGGAGTTCCATACAAGTCGTAATCACCCGCTTCGTGAATTTTAATATCAATAAATTCGCCAATTTTTATGTAGTGCTCGCGCGCATCTACTAAAACGTCATTGTCTACGTCTGGAGAATCATACTCAGTTCTACCATAAAAATATTCTCCGTCTTTTCTATCAAATAAACAACGAAATGTTTTTCCAATTTTTTGTTGGTTCAACTCCCAAGAAATTTGAGACTGCACTTCCATGATTTCATTAACACGCTGAAACTTTACTTCAGCAGCTACATCATCCTCTAAAACATAAGCTCCTGTATTTTCTTCGTGTGAATATTCAAAAGCCCCCAAACGTTCGAAACGCATTTCTTCTACCCAATCTTTTAATTCTTGAAACATCTCAGGAGTTTCACCTGGATACCCAACAATTAAGGTAGTTCTTATTGCCATTTCTGGAACTACTTCTCTAAACTTATGAATTAAATTCGTTGTTTTTTCGTGAGTTGTTCCACGTTTCATCGATTTTAACAACGAGGTGTTAATGTGCTGTAATGGAATGTCTAAATAATTACAGACTTTAGGTTCCCGTTTCATCACTTCTAAAACATCCATAGGGAAACCCGTTGGAAATGCATAATGCATCCGAATCCATTCAATCCCATCTACTTTCACCAAAGCTTCTAACAATGCTGCTAAAGCTCTTTTCTTATAAATATCTAGGCCGTAATAGGTTAAATCTTGTGCAATCAACATCACTTCTTTTATCCCTTTAGCTGCCAATTTTGTTGCCTCTGTAACAATATCCTCGATGGGAGTAGAAACATGTTTACCTCGCATTAATGGAATGGCACAAAACGAACAAGGTCTGTCGCAACCTTCTGCAATTTTTAAATATGCATAATGTTTTGGCGTGGTAGTTAAGCGCTCTCCTATTAATTCATGCTTATAATCTGCTTCTAAAACTTTTAACAAATTTGGTAAATCATGGGTTCCAAAATATTGGTCTACATTTGATATTTCTTTTTCTAAATCTGGCTTATAACGTTCACTTAAACAACCAGAAACAAAAACTTTATCTATTTCTCCCGCCTCTTTTCTTTGCGCATAATGTAAAATAGTATCAATCGATTCTTCTTTAGCTTTGCCAATAAACCCACAGGTATTAATAACTACAATATTTCCATCATCATTTTCATCTTCGTGAACTACCTCTTTGCCATTGGCTTTTAATTGTCCCATTAAAATCTCAGAATCATAAATATTCTTTGAACAACCTAGTGTAACAACGTTGATTTTATTTTTTTTAATGGTTTTTGTACGCATATCTTTTTATTAATGGTTGCAAATATACAGCTTAATTAGAGTTTATTTGACAAGTTTTTAAGATGGTTTACACATAAAAAAAAGAACCAATTCAGAAAAAGTAAATTTACAGAGATCATTACCTAAAGTTTTATTAAATTTAGGGATCTACATTCGATATAAAATTGAGAATACGAATAAAATCCTCTCAAATTTTATAAGACAGAAATAAAAATATATCGACAAAAAATAAACAAATGAACCACTTATTTAATAAATCATTGCTCACATTGTGTGCCTTTACTTTATTTATTTCCTGTAAAAAAGAACCTCTAAGAATATATACAGAAAATGAGATTACTGCGGAATCAAAAAAAGTCAATGCTTTTTTTGAAAAATCATTTGAAGAACGGGTGAACCTTTCTCCTGAGTTTCAAACAAGTCTTGGAATCAAAAAAGACTATGATAAACTAGATAATGATTCACCAGAAGCTGATGCTAAAAAATTAGCTTCACAAAAAAAGGAGCTGATATGGTTGACAGATTCTGTAAATGTGGAAGCACTTTCAAAAGAAGCGTTGCTGAGTTATAAATTATTTAAAAAAAAGGTGGAAAATAACATTGCCGATTACAAATATAGATTATACAACTACCCTGTAAATCAAATGTTTGGAGCGCAATCGGGGAAACCAGCCTTTTTAATTAATATGCATCGAATTGATGATATATCTGATGCAAATGCGTACATCTCTAGATTGAATGAATTTGAAAAATACTTCACTCAATTGATAAAAAATTTAGAAGCACGTGAAGCTGCAGGAATCGTTCCTCCCAAGTTTGTCTTCAACAAAGTTATTGAAGATTCAGAAAATATATTAATAGGAAAACCATTTGACAACGCTGATAAAAAAAGTACTTTATTAAAAGACTTCTCTGAAAAAGTAAGCAACTTAGATATCGATACTAAAACAAAATCCAATTTAGAAACTTTAGCAAAGCAGGCACTGTTAACATCGGTAAAACCAGCCTACAATAGCTTAATTTCTTTTATAAAAAAACAAAAAGAAAGAGCAAACTCAGATCATGGAGCTTGGAAGTTCCCAGATGGGAAAGCGTTCTATAACAATGCATTAAAAAGAACCACAACTACAGATTTAACAGCCAATGAAATCCACGAAATAGGATTGAGTGAGGTTGCTAGAATTCATAAAGAAATGAATATTATTCGTAATAAAGTTGGTTTTAAAGGAACTTTACAAGATTTTTTTCAGTTCATGAAAACAGACAAACAGTTTTATTACAAAGCAGATAAACAAGGAAAAGCTGCTTATTTAAAGAAAGCGGTCAATTTGATCGATAGCATGGAGACTCGCTTAGACGAAATTTTTATTACAAAACCAAAGGCAAGCATCATTGTAAAAGCAGTAGAATCATTTCGAGAAAAATCAGCAGGAAAGGCATTTTACAATCGTCCGGCTGCAGATGGTTCTAGACCAGGAATTTATTATGCAAATTTATATGATATGGAATCAATGCCTATATATCAAATGGAGGCATTGGCCTATCACGAGGGAATTCCAGGACATCACATGCAATTGGCAATTCAACAAGAACTAAAAGAAGTCCCTTTGTTTAGAAAATTTGGTGGATACACAGCTTACACTGAAGGGTGGGGTCTGTACTCTGAATTTATTCCAAAAGAAATGGGATTCTATGCAGACCCTTATTCAGATTTCGGTCGTTTGGCGATGGAATTGTGGAGAGCATGCAGATTGGTTGTAGACACCGGAATTCATGCTAAAAAATGGACACGCGAAGAAGGGATCGCATATTATACTGAAAACACACCCAATGCCGAATTAGATGTCATTAAAATGGTTGAAAGACACATTGTAATGCCAAGTCAAGCAACAGCCTATAAAATTGGAATGTTAAAAATTTTAGAATTGCGTACCAAAGCAAAAAATGCATTGGGAGATCAATTTGATATTCGTGATTTTCATGAAGTGGTAATAGCACAAGGAGCCATTCCTTTAAATATTTTAGAAGAATTTGTAAACGACTACATTACTTCTAAACAAGTTTTGGTAAAAAACAACTAAACGAACTCAAAGGTAAAAGATGAAAAACTGCTCTATATAATTGTTATTGAGTTTTATTATATTTTCATGCAGTAATAATCAAACCTCGGAAGATCTTTATGGGTATCATTATTCAAAAAAAGTAAATTGTCTATTTCATCTTCTGAAGATAGCTACATAAAATATGGCGTTGTTAAAAAAGGAGAAAAAACGGTGTATACATATCGTTTTAATGGAGAAGATATATTCATATTAAATTAACAATAACGCTTGTTATAGACCTTCTGAAATTACTTAAAAAATGAATCTACAAATTCGTTTTTGTTAAAAACTTGTAAATCATCAATTCCTTCTCCAA
>JABAZI010000039.1:11311-43214 GCA_018608545.1 Polaribacter sp. | reverse complement strand
GAATCTACAAATTCGTTTTTGTTAAAAACTTGTAAATCATCAATTCCTTCTCCAACGCCGATATATTTCACCGGAATTTGAAATTGATCAGAAATACCAATTACAACACCCCCTTTTGCAGTTCCATCAAGTTTTGTGACTGCTAATGAAGTAACCTCTGTTGCCTTTGTAAACTGTTTTGCTTGTTCAAATGCATTTTGACCAGTAGAACCATCCAATACCAATAAAACCTCATGTGGAGCATCAGCTACTACCTTTTGCATTACCCGCTTAATTTTAGTCAACTCATTCATTAAATTAACTTTGTTATGCAAACGCCCGGCAGTATCTATGATCACAACATCAGCATCTTGGGTAATAGCAGAACTCAAGGTATCAAATGCCACAGAAGCAGGATCAGAACCCATTTCTTGGTGTACAATTGGCACTCCTGTTCTATCTGCCCATATTTTTAATTGATCTATGGCGGCAGCTCTAAAAGTGTCTGCAGCTCCCAAAACTACGTGTAGGCCTTGTTTTTTAAATTGACTTGCTAACTTACCTATTGTGGTTGTTTTACCAACTCCATTGACTCCAACGACCATAATTACATGTGGTTTTTTGTTTGAAGGAATGGTAAACTCCGTTTCGTTGCCTAAATTCATTTCCGATAATAGTCCCGCAATTTCTTCACGAAGAATCGTATTAAGATCTTCAGTACCGATATACTTATCTTTGGCAACTCTTACTTCAATTCTATTGATGATTTTAAGTGTGGTATCTACGCCGACATCAGATGCAATTAAAACCTCTTCTAGGTTATCTAAAACATCATCATCAACTTTAGATTTTCCTGCAACAGCTTTTGTTAGTTTACCAAAAAAACTTTCTTTAGACTTTTCTAAACCCTTATCTAAAGTTTCTTTTTTTTCTTTTGAAAAAATTTTTTTAAAAAAACTCATTTTTATCTCTTATACACTATGATGGTTAATTAAATATCATGATATCAGAATAATTTTTCACTAATGATCTTCATTTAAAAACCTTTGTCATAAATTAATACTCAAAAATACACAATTCTAATTCATAAAAAAAGCTACTTTCTATATTGGAAAGTAGCTTTGAATATTGTGAGAAGTAAATATTACTTTTTTGCTAAAAACTCATTTACTTTAGAAGGATCCATAATTGATTCTACAAAAGTATACGCTCCTGATTTTGGAGATCTTACCATTTTTATAGCTTTACTTAATCTTTTTGACCCTGTCTGTAATGATGCTACTGATTTTTTTGCCATTGTCTAATTTTTTAAATCTATACTCTTTGTAATGAGTCTTTAGATATTTAATTATTTAATTTCTTTATGAACAGTCATTTTTTTCAAGATAGAATTGAATTTTTTAATTTCTAATCTATCTGGAGTGTTCTTTTTGTTCTTGGTTGTTATGTATCTAGAAGTACCTCTTTCTCCTGATGCTTTGTGCTCAGTACATTCTAAAATCACTTGAACTCTGTTTCCTTTTTTTGCCATTGGTATAAAATTTTAAATTGCTTGAGCTTATTTAGTTAAAATTCCGTTAGCTCTCGCTTCTTTTATAACTGCAGAAATTCCTTTTCTGTTAATATTTTTTAATGCAGAAGCAGATATTTTTAAAGTAATCCATTTATCTTCTTCTGGAATATAAAAACGCTTGGTCATAAGATTAGCGTCAAACTTTCTTTTGGTTCTATTTAAAGCGTGAGATACATTGTTCCCAACCATTGCTTTTTTTCCTGTTAATTCACAAACTCTAGACATCTTTTCGACAGTTTTATAGTATTATCTCTAAACGAGGTGCAAATCTACAAATAAATCTAATCCCGAACAAAACAATCTTATAAATTTTTAAAGAATTTCTTTCCGAAGAATTTCAAGCGATTTACTGACTGTTTTGTTAATTACTTTTTCTCTTGGCTGACCAAAGTTGAATTTTTGCACAATCTCTTGGTCATCAGACACAAAAGCAATAAAAACAACTCCAACACCCTGGTTATTGTGATCTGAGGTCGGACCTGCATTTCCAGTAACAGCAATCGCATAATTTGTTTGTAATTTTTCCTTCACCCCTCTAGCCATTTCAATTGCTACCTCTTTACTAACAACACTTTCTTTATTTATGGTCTCCTCAGAAACACCTAGCAAATTGATTTTTGTTTCTGCCGTATAGGCGACAATACTTCCTTTGAAATAGTCAGATGCACCTGCAACAGAAACCAATGCAGATGCTATTTTTCCGCCTGTGACACTTTCTGCAGTAGCAATTGTCTTATTCGCTTTTTTTAGCAACTCACCCACCCTCATTTCTAAAGAATTCACTTCCTCTAAACCTGTAATTATTTCAGGAATTAATTGATACAGTTGATTTATTTTGTTGTCCAATTCGTTTTCTAAAATTTCTTTGTTAGTTCCCTTTGCAGATAAGCGTAAACGAACCCGTCCAAAAGAAGGTAAATAAGCTAATTTAATGTAGGATGGTAAATTATTTTCAAAATCTTCAATTTTTTCAGCAATTCTACTTTCGCCTTGACCGTAGGTCATGATTGTTTTATGAATGATGTGTGGAAGCTTAAATTGTTTTTGAATTCTTGGCAATACTTCTTTTGTAAGCAATCCTTTCATTTCATAAGGAACTCCAGGAAGAGATATAAACACAGTATTATTTTCATAGAACCACATTCCAGGTGCGGTACCAAAATCATTCATCAACAAGGTTGCTTTTGAAGGCAAACTAGCTTGCGCTATTTGTACTTCTTTAAAAGGATGATTTATTTTTTTAAATAGTGCTTTAATATGAGTTAAAACTTCTGGATATTCGACAAGGTCATCATCATTAAAGAAAGCTGCAATTGTTTTTTTAGTAATATCATCTTTTGTTGGACCTAATCCCCCTGTAATAATTACTATTTCGACTCTTTCTTGAGCTAGTTTTAAAGCATTTAAAATATGCTGTTTATCGTCCTGAATGGAAGTTATTTGATGAACTGTAACTCCAATTTTGTTTAATTGCTTACCAATCCACTGCGAGTTGGTGTCAACAATTTGACCAATGAGTATTTCATCTCCTATCGTTATAATTTCTGCATTCATGGTGTTGTGTTAAGATACAAAAATAGGAACAAGTATTAATATTTTAATTAAATTTGAGGATAAATATCATATAAATGAAAGTCACCTCCAGTTTCTTGTTTATTATATCAATTATTATCTCTTCTTGCTCTTCAATAAATATAAAAAAATCAGAGGAACAATTGGTACGTATTCCTTATACAAGTTTTTTAGACAATTCGGATCGAGAATATTTTTTATACCTGCCCAAAGGATATAAAGAATCAGATAAAAATTGGCCAATTTTGATGTTTCTTCATGGAAATGGTGAACGTGGAAATGGTAAAAGTGAGTTAGACTTTACACAAGTTCATGGACCTTTATATGAAGTATGGGTTCAAAAAAGAGACTTGCCTTTTATTATTATAGCTCCTCAACTACACATGTTTGATTTGGACAAACCAGGAATGAGCTACATCACAAATAGAACCAGCGCATCAATTCCAAAAAGACTAAAAGCTGGAATTCCTAAGAGACCCAACCCTAGCTACACATCTGAAAAATTAAATAGTTTAAAGAGTGATTCAATACCCAAATCCACGATAAATTTTATAAATAAATACGGATGGAATACTGTGCAAGAAGATTTAATAAGCATGATAGACAACACTTTAAAAAACTACAAGTCTGATGAGAAGAGAGTCTATTTAACGGGTTTAAGTTTTGGTGGATACGGAACTTGGCACACAGCGAGCAAATATCCAAATAAATTTGCGGCTATAAACCCTATAGTAGGATATGCATTTCCAGACTTAATAAAATCGATTGCTGATAAAAAAATACCAATTTGGAATATTGCCGGCGGAAAAGATAAATCAGTACCCGCAAAATATTTTTATACTGGAATTAATAAATTAAAAGAGTTTGGTCATCATAAAGTTAGACTCACTGTGCATCAAGATACAGATCATGTGGAAACTTGGAGAAGAGTCTATGCTGGGCAAGATATTTATGATTGGTTATTAAGTCATTCAAAATAACAAGTTAATTTTTGATAGATATTGAGATAGAGTAAAGTTTAAAAACTCACAAAAATTACTTAACCCGAATCGTAAAAGCTTCTTTTCCTGCGATCACCCCCTTCAAGACATCATTCTCAGAAACCTTTCCAACACCTGCTGGAGTTCCTGTAAAAATAATATCTCCTTTTTTTAAGGTAAAATATTGAGAAACATAAGCAATCAATTCGTCTATTTTCCACAACATTGCATTTGTATTACCGTCTTGAACGATTGTTTCATTCTGATATAGTTGAAACTTTAAATTAGCGATGTCAAACTCCTCTTTTGGATAAAATGCTCCCACAACAGCACTTCCATCAAATGCTTTTGCTTTTTCCCAAGGCAAGCCTTTTTCTTTACATTCTGCTTGAACATCACGTGCTGTAAAATCAATTCCCAGTCCAATTTCATCATAATATTTATGTGCAAATTTTACATCGATATGTTTACCTACCTTATTTATCTTTAACAAAATTTCAACCTCATAATGAATGTCTTTTGAAAAAGGTGGAATAAAAAAAGGATTTTTCCTTGGTAAAATTGCAGAATCTGGTTTTAGAAAAATAATTGGATTTTCAGGTCTTTCGTTCGCCAATTCTTCGATATGTTTAGCGTAGTTGCGCCCAATACAAATTATTTTCATAATTGAATTATTCTCCTGCTTCAGGGAAAACAATTGCTCGATTTCCTGAAACTATAATTTGATGGTTCAAATGGTTTTTTACTGCTCTAGCCAAGACTAATTTTTCTATATCTGCACCAATTATTTTCAATGTTTGAGGGGTACTTTCGTGTGTTACAGGCTTCACATCTTGTTCTATTATTGGACCTTCATCTAAATCTTCTGTAGCATAATGAGCCGTTGCACCTATTAACTTCACTCCTCTTTCATATGCCTTCTTATAGGGGTTTGCTCCTTGAAAAGCAGGTAAAAAAGAATGGTGAATATTGATAATTCTTTCAGGGTAATGATTGATAAACTGAGAAGATAAAATCTGCATATATCTGGCCATAATTACCAAATCTATCGAATTCGCATCTAATAATTCAATCACTTGAGCCTCTTGTGCTAATTTCGTTTCTTTAGTGACGGGTAAGTGGTGAAAAGGAATGTCAAACATCGCTGCAATAGATCTTAACTTATTGTGATTGCTGATGATCATTTTTATATTACAATCCAAGCGACCTTCCTTAAAACGTTCCAACAAGTCGTATAAGTTATGACTCGTATGAGAAACCATAATGGCTACATTTTGTTTTTGATCGCCATAATGAACAGACCAACTAAAATGTAATGGAACTGCCAGTTCTAAAAAGCTATTTTCTAATTGATTTTTTGAGATATGTGTTCCTTCAGCATTCAAACGCACCCTCATAAAATAGGTGTCCTCTATTGAGTTTACATACTGCTGACAACTTAAAATATTAAATCCTTTTTCATAAAAAAAGTTGGTAATCTTTGCTACCAATCCTTTTTGATCTGGGCATTTTATTAAAAATGTAACTACTTGTGATTTCATTTGTTTTCTTAAAAATAATTGAACTTTAAAATTTCAATACTGTTATTTGCGCAAATTTATTGAATAATTTATAAATTTCATTGAATTGATTATTTGAAATCGATATTCAAAAAACTATGGGATCCATTTTTTTGGAAAGTTTGGTTTTCTTTTCTCCAAAAAAGCATCCCGACCTTCCTTTGCTTCATCCGTCATATAAGCAAGTCTTGTTGCCTCTCCTGCAAAAACTTGTTGACCAACCATTCCATCATCCGTTAAATTCATTGAAAATTTTAGCATTTTAATAGAAGTAGGACTTTTTTCTAAAATTTCTTGCGCCCATTGATACGCAGTATCTTCTAACTCGTCATGAGGAATGACAGCATTGACCATTCCCATATCATAGGCTTCTTGAGCTGAGTAGTTTCTCCCTAAAAAGAAAATCTCTCTTGCTCTTTTTTGCCCTACCATTTTTGCTAAATACGCTGAACCGTATCCTCCATCAAATGAGGTCACATCTGCATCTGTTTGTTTGAAGATCGCATGTTCTTTACTTGCTAGGGTCAAGTCACATACTACATGTAAGCTATGCCCACCTCCTACAGCCCATCCAGGAACAACAGCGATTACTGCTTTAGGCATGAACCGAATCAAACGCTGAACTTCTAAAATATTAAGTCTATGGTAACCATCGTCTCCAACATAACCTTGATGTCCTCTTGCTTTTTGATCTCCCCCAGAACAAAAAGAATACACCCCATCTTTTGTGCTTGGTCCTTCTGCAGAAAGTAAGACGACACCTATGTTTA
Organism: Polaribacter sp.; assembly: GCA_018608545.1. Taxonomy (GTDB): domain Bacteria; phylum Bacteroidota; class Bacteroidia; order Flavobacteriales; family Flavobacteriaceae; genus Polaribacter. Next base: position 36,781 of record JABAZI010000039.1, on the reverse strand, counting down.
CATCTTCACCAGCATCATAAAAAGCCTCATACAATTCTTTGGTTGTTTTTGGTCTAAAAGCATTTCTAACATTGGGTCTATTAAAGGCTATTCTAGCTACTCCATTACATTTCTTATATGTAATATCTTCGTAGTCTTTGACAGTTTTCCATTCGGGTTGCATCATAATTTTGTATTTTGGTCGTTCTATAAGAAGAAAAAACAATTGCTTACAAAAATAAAGATTTAAATTTATGATAAAGAAATCATTACCACTAATATTCATTCTTTTTTACTTTCATGGATTTTCACAAAAAACAATTCAAGAAGAAATCGCATCAAATATTTTAGAGGACTCAAGAAATATAAAAATTTATTTACCAAAAGGGTATGAAAAAGACTCCTTGAAAAACTATCCATTAACAATTGTATTAGATGCAGAATACTTGTTTGACACCTATGTTGGAAATTCAGTTCTATTTGCTTTAAAAGACAAATCACCCAAACAAATCATAGTGGGTATTCCTATGAAAAACACCAAAAAAAAAGACACCTATTTTAACAGTGATAATGGTATGCTTTATGAGAGTAATATTGCTTTTTACGAGTTTATAAAAGATGAAGTGTTATTTTTCATGGAAAGTAATTACAGGACCTCTTTCTTCATTTCTCTAGTCGGTGAGGGTACTTCAGCAAATTTAATAAGTCATTTTTTGAAAGAAAAAAAACCCTTTATCAATTCATATATCTGTATAAATCCAACGTTCTCTAAATTTGTTCGACAAGAATTTCAGTCATATAATTTGAATAAATTTTTAAAAGAAGACAATACCTTTTACTTGTATACAAATAATTCAACCTCATTTTCAATAAAAAAACAAGCTACAATTGGAACTTTGCAAAGAGATTTGGCTGCACTAAAATTAAAAAATTTTCACATCGTAAATGACACTATAAAAACAGCTAGTAATATTTCTGCAATGAGTGAAGCGATCCCTCGAGCAATCAATAAAGTTTTTGAGATTTATGCTCCGATTTCAAAAGAAGAATTTAAAAAAAATATTGAAAATAAATCTCCAAAAGACGCCATTTCGTATTTAGAAAATAAATACATAGAAATTGAATTCCTATTTGGAAGTAACATAGGAATTAGGGAAAGAGATATCTATGCAATAGAAAATATAATTATCGACAAAGAAAATGGTGACTATTTACGTGACTTTGGAAAAATGATTTTAAAACTATTCCCTACCTCTCCTTTGGGTGAATATTATATAGGCAGATACTATGAAAGTGGTAAAAATATTAGAAAAGCATTAAAATATTACAAAATAGGATACGGAAAAATGGATCCTGGGGATCCAAATTCAGAAGCATTTTACGAAAATATTTTGAGATTAGGGGGAGAATAAAACCCTTATCAACCCTGACTAAATAAATTATTTCACTAATTCAATTCTGTCTTCTCTTATAACAATACGTTTTTGTTTGTATAAATTTCCAACAGCCTTTTTAAATGCTTTTTTACTCATTTTCATGTGAAAACGAATAGCATCTGGAGAACTCTTATCTGTTAGCAACACAAAACCTTCCCTACTAGCTGTTAGCTTTGCTAGTACTTTTTCAACATCAGCATCAATAACATTTCTGAAACCCTGTGGCCTCAAAGACACATCTATTTTTCCATCTTCACGAATATTTTTGACATACCCACTAACTTCCATATTTTCCTCTAAGTCCTGAAAAACTTCGCTTCTAAAAAGCAGTCCATCAAATTCTTCATTTATTAAAACGGTATATCCCAAACCTGTTTCGGTTTCAATTACCAACTGCACTTTATCTCCTTCTTGTAAATCCATTATTGTATATATTTAAAATAGGTTTTTAAAACCAAATCGTTTTCTAAACTTGGTGTGAAAATTTCTAAGATCTTAGGTTTTTCTGACACCTTATAAAAATCTGCTAATTGCTCTTTTGTTGTTCTTGTAGAAAATGCTTTCTGATATTCAAAACCATACATTTTAGACAAATGCTCTGCTGTGAGACAATGTGGGGTTTCAAAATATTCAGCTGCATTTGTAGTAGAGGGTCCTGGAATAATTTTAAAAATTCCACCTCCAGAATTATTTACCAAAATAATTCTAAAACTTGCCGGAATGTGAGCATTCCATAAGGCATTACTGTCATAAAAAAAACTTAAATCACCTGTTATAAAAACAGTCTGATTTGAGTTTGCAACTGCCGCTCCAATAGCGGTACTGGTACTCCCATCAATTCCACTTGTACCTCTGTTACAGAAAACCTTTACCGTCTGTCCAATCGAAAATAATTGTGCATACCTAATGATAGAGCTGTTACTAATTTGTAGTTGTGAATTCTCTGGTAGCGTCTGTATAATTTGTCCGAAAGCTTTAAAATCTGAATGCTCAATTTTATCGAAATACTGTTGATGTTTATTTCTTTTTTTATCTCTAAATACTAACCATTTTTGCTGATAATCACTTGTTGTTTTTTCAACACTATTATTAAATTCCTTGAAAAAGTCAAGAGGTTTTTGTTGAATAAATTCAGTTAAAGAGAAAAAGGTATTGGTGGCTTTCTTTTCATCGATATTCCAATGATGTTTGGGTTGATATTTACGTAAAAATTGTTTAATTTTTTTTGAAATAATCATACCACCAAACGTGATTAAAACTTCGGGTTGAAGTTCTTTAAACTCAGATTCATTTAGAGAAAATATAAGTTGATCGATGGAATCCACTACATTTGTGTGATGTAAGTTAGAAGTTGTTTCTGTAAGTATTAAGACAGAAGAATCCTCTGCATAAAAATGAATCAATTCGTTGATCTTTTTATCCGGAAAATTGACACCTACCAATATAATTTTCTTCTTTGCGCTGTTCCAGATATCTGCAAAAAATGAATAATCTACATGAGAGTTATCAAGCGAACTCATCGAAATTCGAGGAAAATGAAAATCTTCTAAAACAGAGACTGTTTCGTATAAGGGTTCATCAAAAGGTATGTTTATATGAACAGGGCCTTTATTTGATGTTGCTATCTGTAATGCTTCTCCTATCAATTGTGAATTTCGAGTTTTAAACTTAAGGTTCTCTATTAAGTTCGCTGAAAATAAAATATGATTTTCAAATACATTTTCTTGACGGATAGTTTGTCCGTCACCAATATCTATTAAATGTTTTGGTCGGTCTGCGGAGAGAACAACCAATGGAATATTACTGTAAAATGCTTCTGCAATAGCGGGGTAATAATTTAGTAAAGCTGATCCAGACGTACATAAAATTGCAACGGGTTTTTGAGTTTGCTGGGCAATTCCTAGCGCATAAAAAGCTGCACAACGCTCGTCTACGATACTAAAAGTTTCAATTTCGGAATGATTTGAAAAACCAATGGTTAGTGGAGCGTTTCGTGAACCAGGAGAAATAACAACTGTCTCAATTTTAAATTGATGACAAGCTGAAATTAGGATTTGTGCAAGTTCTTTTTTTGGATACATCTGTTACTCTTAAAAACATCATTTCAAAAATAAGCTCTGAAATGACATTTTATACAAAACCAACTGAGTTGATTAATTTCCTTTCTTATAATCTTCTAAAAACTTAGCCAATCCACTATCTGTTAGTGGATGTCTTAGCAAACCTTCTATTGCACTTAATGGGCCAGTCATAACATCTGAACCAATTTTAGCACAATCGATGATATGCATTGTATGGCGAACAGAGGCCGCTAAAATCTGAGTTTCAAAACCATAATTATCATAAATTAAACGAATTTCTGAAATCAAATTTAAACCGTCCGTAGAAATATCATCCAAACGTCCAATAAACGGAGAAACATAAGTTGCTCCTGCTTTTGCCGCTAATAAGGCTTGACCAGCTGAAAAAACCAATGTAACGTTTGTTTTAATTCCTTTAGATGAAAAGTATTTACACGCTTTTACTCCATCTTTTATCATTGGTAGCTTGACTACAATCTGCGGGTTTAATGCCGCTAGTGCCTCACCTTCTTTAACCATTCCTTCGAAATCTGTTGCAATTACCTCTGCAGAAACATCTCCTTCAACCAATTCACAAATTTCTTTGTAGTGATTGATAATGTTTGCTTCTCCGGTAATCCCTTCTTTAGCCATTAGTGAAGGGTTTGTGGTCACACCATCTAAAATACCTAAAGCTTGTGCTTCTCTAATTTGAGCTAAATTTGCTGTGTCAATAAAAAATTTCATAAGAACTTATTTAGTTATTATTAATATATTTTGCCATTAAACTATTTTTAAGGCATTCAGAATAAAGTCGGTATATACATTCGATTTTTATAACTTCTTCTCAAAAGAGCTAAAATAATCGTTTCAATCTCATATGCAAAGATAGCAACTCATTCACTATTTTAAGAATGATATGAAACATATTTTTTATCATTTATAAACAAAAAAGAACTATAATTTGAAGTGCTTCATTAATATTTTTTCATACCATCTATCTGGTAAAAATCGTTTTAAAACGATAGAAAACTTCTCCATAAAACCACCTACTTTATAGTGGATTTTTGGTTTATTTGTGCGTATAATTTTAGAAACAGCTTTTGCCATTTCTAGTGGGTTCATTCCGTCATCTACATGCGCATTCATCAAATCTAGATTTGCTTGATAATTGGTCTTATATGCCGATTTTTCTGTTACAGGAGCATGATACCTCCCTGCTGCTATGTTCGTAGCAAAGTCTCCAGGTGCAACATTTACAACGTTAATACCAAAATTTTTAACCTCCATACTTGTGGCCTCTGTAATAATTTCTAGGGCTCCTTTGGTTGCAGAATAGATTCCTCTGTAAGGTAACCCCATATAACCAGCGATGGAAGTAATGTTTATGATTGTTCCAGAATTTTGTTTGCGCATTTGTGGTAACACCCCTTTCATGACCTCTATAGCTCCAAACAAGTTCGTATTGAAAACAGCGCGCATTTTATCGGTGGGTGTTTCTTCAATAGGACCGGTAATACCCATTCCTGCATTGTTTACCAAAACATCTAGCCTGCCTTCTTTTTCAATAATATATGAGATGGCAGAAGCAATCGTATCAACTTTTAAAACATCCATAGCAATGAGTTCAAAAGAAAAGTGAACGCTGTTTATTGGATTTCTACTCGTACCATACACCTTGTATCCCTCATCAAATAAAAGAGTTGCAATAGCTTTTCCTATTCCAGAGGAGGCACCAGTAATTAAAACGATCTTAGACATAGATAAAATATTTAAACAAATATCTTAAAAGAAAATGAAGGAAACTAAAGTAAAAGAAAAATTTAAATCAAGGGCACAAAAAATGGCAAGCTATCTACATCACACTGCTACAACCTAATACCTTTGCTGCGTTCCCGCCCTGGAGGATTCAAAGGGAGCTAGTTGTGTAGGACTTGCCGTGGCAAATTTACAATCTATTTTTATTTTGACAATTAAAAAAAGAACTATTTTTTGTAATAAATTTAGCAATATGAACACTAACATATTGTTTTTGATCATTTATTAAAAAAACAAAAATGAAATGAATATATTTGTTGTAAGCAATTAATTAATTAATTAAGATAAAAATGGAAAATCAAGTAAATAGCAAAAATTTAATCGTTAACAAGGGATTGACCTTAGGGGCAGCCATGGTCTTATTTAGTCTAGTAATGTATGCCACAGGCAATTTATTGGAACCACATTGGTCTGGCTCATTGATAACTTCTGCCCTGTTTATTGGAATCGTTGTTTGGGGGATTAAAAGTTTTAAAAGCGAAAATGGGGGATTTTTATCTTGGGGACAAGGTGTTAAAATTGGAGTTGGAATTGCTATTGTAGCAGGTTTAATTAATGTTGTTTATACGTATGTTTTAATGAACTTTATCGAACCTGATTTAATGAATCAGATGATGGAAGTTCAAAATCAAATGTACATAGATTCAGGAATGACAGAAGAACAAATTGAAAATGCCAACGAAATGAGTAAAAAGTTTCAATCTCCTGGTATAACAGCCGCAATGGGAATCATCGCTTATGCTATTGGAGGATTTATCGTCTCTGCAATCGGAGCTGCAATTATGAAGAAATCTGAGGAAAATCAGTATTAAATCGAATCTACTCGTATTTCTCTAATAGTTAATAAACATTACAAATAACGGTACTTTATACAAAGACTTTATTTTGAATATGAATATTTCAATAGTCATACCACTTCTTAATGAAGAAGAATCTTTAGAAGAGCTATACGATTGGATTGCAAAAGTGATGCAATCCAATCGTTATTTATATGAAATTATTTTTATAGATGATGGAAGTACAGATACTTCCTGGAACGTAATTGAAAACCTTTCTCTCAAAGACCAATGCGTAAAAGCGATTCGTTTTCAAAAAAATTACGGAAAATCACAAGCATTAGATGCTGGTTTCGAGTTGGCAACTGGAAATGTTGTGATTACCATGGATGCCGATTTACAAGACAATCCAGAAGAGATACCTGAATTATATGATCTAATTGTCACTGAAAACTTCGACTTAATTTCTGGCTGGAAAAAGAAACGCTATGACAATGTCTTTACAAAAAACATCCCCTCTAAACTCTTCAATGCTGCTGCTCGAAGAACTTCAGGCTTAAAATTACATGATTTTAATTGTGGATTAAAAGCATACAAAAACAGTGTAATTAAAACCGTAAAAGTTAGTGGAGAAATGCACCGATACATTCCTGTTTTAGCCAATAACGAGGGATTCACAAAAATAGGCGAGAAAGTTGTCCAACACCAAGCTAGAAAGTACGGGCAAACAAAATTTGGTATGGACCGATTTATAAATGGTTTTTTAGATTTAATTACCATTTCATTTTTATCTAAATTCGGTAAAAGACCCATGCACTTTTTTGGTCTTTGGGGAACCTTGATGTTTTTATTTGGAACCATTTCTGCCTTTTTTATTGGTATTTTAAAACTACACAAACTTTACAAGGGCATAAAAACAATTTTAGTTACCGATAATCCTTGGTTTTATATTGCATTAACGTCGATGATTTTAGGAACTTTATTATTTTTAGCGGGTTTTATTGGAGAACTTATAATAAAAACAAAAAGCAATGAAAAACACTATACTATTAAAGAAAAACTCAATTTCTAAATAGTATATTTGTGCGTAAATTAAGCAAGACATTTTTATTTTTATGGAAAATATTTTAGATAAAGCAACACAATGGTTAACCCCAACTTTTGATGCAGCAACTCAAAAAGAAGTTAATGAATTGATCGCTGACAATTCTAATGATTTGTTAGACAGATTCTACAAAGACATGGAATTTGGAACTGGTGGAATGCGTGGACTTATGGGGGCAGGAACCAATAGAATAAATAAATACACATTAGGGAGAGCTACTCAAGGCTTATCAAATTACCTAATCCAAAACGTACAAAAAGAGAAACTGAGCGTCGTTATTGCCTATGATTGCAGACACAACAGTAAAAAATTTGCAAAAATTGTTGCTGATGTTCTTTCTGCTAACAATATCAGTGTATTTTTATTTGAAGACTTGCGAGCGACTCCAGAATTATCATTTGCCGTTCGTTATTTAAATTGTGATGCTGGTATCGTTTTAACGGCATCTCACAATCCTCCAGAATACAATGGATATAAGGTGTATTGGTCTGATGGTGGTCAAATTGTTCCTCCTCATGACAATGGAATTATCGGAAATGTAAATTCTCTGAAATTCTCTGAAATTAATTTTGATGCTAAAGAACACTTAATTAAAGTTATTGGTAAAGAAGTTGATGATGCTTTTGTGAAGGCATCTGTAACAAACGCTTCTTTATCTGATAAAATCGATAGAAAAAATTTAAAAATAGTTTTCACACCATTGCATGGAACATCCATTATTTCAGTTCCGGACGCATTGGCAAAGGCTGGCTACTCAGATGTTCATATTGTAGAAGAGCAAAAAATTCCTGATGGAGATTTTCCAACAGTAACATCTCCTAATCCAGAAGAACCTGAAGCTTTAAAAATGGCAACTGATTTAGCAGATAAAATTGGTGCCGATATTGTGATAGGAACGGATCCTGATTGTGATCGATTGGGGGTCGCAATTAGAGACACCAATGGACATATGAAATTGATGAATGGGAACCAAACAATGGTTGTAATGACTGAATTCTTATTAAAAAAGTGGAAAAACCAAGGTAGAATCAATGGAAAACAATTTATAGGATCCACCATAGTCTCCACAGAGTTAGTAAATGAAGTTGCTGCCAATTATGGTGTTGAGACTAAAATTGGTTTAACAGGGTTTAAGTGGATTGCTAAAATGGTAGAAGATTTTCCAGCACTCGATTTTATCGGTGGTGGAGAAGAAAGTTTTGGATACATGGTGGGTGACTTTGTACGAGATAAAGATGCCGTTACTGCCACTCTTTTAGCCTGTGAAGTTGCCGCATATGCAAAACAACATGGAAGCTCTTTTTACGAGGAACTCCTAGAGATTTATAAAACTCATAAATATTATAAAGAGCATTTAATATCAATCACAAAAAAAGGAATGGATGGCGCTAAAGAAATTCAGCAAATGCTAAGTGATATGCGTGACAATCCTTTGACAGTAATTGATGGAGAAAAAGTAGAATCTTTTTCTGACTATCAAGCGTCTACAAGAAAAAACTTAATTACAGGTAAGGAAACAAACATCAACTTACCAAAATCAAATGTACTAATTTATCAAACGGTATCTGGAACAAGAATTGCAGCAAGACCTAGCGGAACAGAACCAAAAATAAAGTTTTATTTTAGTGTAAATTCTCCCTTAAAATCAAAGGAAAATGCACTTACAGTAGAGAAAGCATTAGATGCTAAAATTCAAAAAATTATCAAAGAAATGAAATTGAATTAATGGGGTATTTTAAAGACATATTAAAGTATGAGAAGAAATATAGAAAATTTACGATTCTAAATATTCTATTTAATATTCTATATGCAATTTTTAATGTGTTGTCTGTTCTTGCTTTTATTCCAGTTCTAAACATCTTGTTTAGCACAGAACGAAAAGTAATTACAAAACCTATTTATGAAGGAATTATTGGTATCGGTAATTATTTAGAAAATAGTTTTAACTATTTTATTTACCAAAAAATCATCGATGACGGTGAGATTAATGTATTGCTGTTCATTTGTCTGTTATCACTCTCTTTATTTTTCTTTAAAAACTTATTCAGGTATTTAGCCTCTTATGTGATTACCTTTCTAAGAACAGGAATCGTCAAAGATCTTCGCGATCAACTGTATAAAAAAATTGTAGAATTACCTGTGGCTTACTTTACTGAAAAAAGAAAAGGAGATATTATAGCTCGCATGACTTCAGATGTACAAGAGGTAGAAAATTCAATTTTAACTTCTATAGAAACTATTGTTAGAGAACCATTAACAGTGTTCATATCTATAACAATTATGCTTTTTATGAGTTTAAAACTCACTTTATTTGTTTTTATTTTATTACCTCTATCTGGTTTTATAATTTCTTCAATTAGTAAAAAATTAAAAGCAAATTCTGTCAAAGCTCAAAAAGAGACTGGTAATTTTTTATCATTTATTGAAGAAACATTAACGGGTCTTAGAATAATCAAAGGCTTTAATGCGGAAAATGTAATTCAAAAAAAATTCAACAGTTCTACACATAGTTTTAAAAAATTAATGAAAAGTGTTTTTCACAGACAAACATTGGCTTCGCCAATGAGCGAATTTTTAGGTTCTGCAACTATTATTGCCATTCTTTGGTATGGAGGAGCTGAAGTTATCAATAAAACAAGTGATTTAGACTCCAGTAAATTTTTAGGGTATATCCTATTATTTTATACTGTTTTAAACCCCATTAAATTAATTACAACTACATTCTACAACATTCAAAAGGGAGAAGCTTCAGCAGAAAGGATTATGACTGTTTTAAATACTGAAAACACGATTAAAGAGGCACCTAATGCGATCATAAAAGAAACTTTTGAAAGTAAAATTGAATTTAAAAACATTTCATTTAAATACAAGAACGAATATGTTTTAGAAGATTTTTCTCTAACTGTACTCAAAGGAGAAACAGTTGCTTTGGTTGGACAATCCGGAAGCGGTAAGTCTACTTTGGCAAATTTAATTACCCGTTTTTATGACGTAAATAAAGGAGAAATTTTGATTGATGGACAAAACATCAAACATATTACCAAAAAATCTTTGAGAAATTTAATGGGAATTGTTTCTCAAGACTCCATTTTATTCAACGACACCATAACAAACAATATTAAATTAGGCATTCAAAACGCACAAGATACTGCTATCTTAAAAGCCTCTAAGATTGCAAATGCAGACGAATTTATTCAAAACCTACCACATAAATACAATACCAATATAGGAGATGGAGGAAACACACTTTCTGGAGGACAAAAACAACGTTTATCTATTGCTAGAGCGGTTTTAAAAAATCCACCAATAATGATTTTAGACGAAGCAACTTCTGCCCTAGATACAGAATCTGAACAATTGGTTCAGATTGCTCTCGAGAAAATGATGGAAAATAGAACTTCTGTAGTAATTGCACACCGACTTTCTACCATTCAAAAAGCCGATAAAATCTTAGTACTAAAAAAGGGTAAAATTGTAGAACAAGGAAAACATCAAGAATTACTCGCTAAAAAAGGAGAATACTTCAAATTAGTGACAATGCAATCTTTAAGTTAGTTTCAATCCTAACTGCTTCCCTTTTTCAATCATAAACTCATACGAAGCTTGATGTTCATTTGGAATTTCTCCATCTAGAATAGCTTCTTTTATAGCTTCTTTAATTTGCCCAATCTCTCTGCAAGGTTTTAAATTAAATGTTTTCATAATTTCAGCTCCCGAAACCGGTGGTTGAAAATTACGAACTTTATCTCGCTCCTCTACTTGTTTAATTTTTGTTCTGACTAACTCAAAATTTTTATGATACCGTTTAAATTTTTTTGAGTTTTTTGTAGTGATATCGGCTTCACAAAGTGTCATTAATGAATTGATATCGTTACCAGCATCAAAAACAAGACGTCTAACAGCTGCATCGGACACTTCACTCGCTAACACTATTGGGCGTGAGCTCAAAAGGACCATTTTCTGAACAAATTTCATTTTAGCATTCAATGGCATCTTCAAACGTTTAAATAATTTATAAACCATTTTTGATCCTATGAATTCGTGTGCATGAAAAGTCCATCCTACTTTTTTACTGAATTTTTTTGTAGGTGCTTTCCCAATATCGTGAAGTAGCGCAGCCCACCTCAACCAAAGGTCATCGGTATTATTAGCAATATTATCGACTACTTCCAAGGTATGGTAAAAGTTATCTTTGTGTTTTTGTCCTTCAACTTCCTCTACTCCTTTTAAGGCTATTAATTCTGGTAAAATTTCTGATAACAATCCTGTTTGTTCCAATAACAAAAAACCAATGGAGGGTTTAGGTGAAGCGATAATTTTATTCAATTCATCTATAACTCTTTCAAGGGTAATAATTTTTAACCGATGAGCATTTCTTGAAATAGCCAATAATGACTCCTCTTCGATTGTGAAATTTAATTGAGAAGAAAAACGAATGGCACGCATCATTCTAAGAGGATCATCAGAATAAGTGACATCGGGATTTAAGGGTGTTTTAATTATTTTACCTTCTAAGGCTTTTATTCCTTGAAAAGGATCTAATAATTCACCGTAATCAGTCTCATTTAAGCTTAAAGCTAATGCATTTATGGTAAAGTCTCGTCTATTTTGATCATCTTCTAATGTTCCCTCAATTACAGCTGGATTTCTACTATCTTCTGTGTAAGATTCTTTTCTAGCCCCTACAAATTCAACTTCAACATCTTTATAACGCAACATGGCCGTCCCATAGGTTTTAAATACTTGAATTTTTGGTTTATTGGGTAACAATTCAGCTACTTTTTGAGCCAACTCAATCCCACTTCCAATAGCTACAATATCAATATCTTTAGCGGTTCCTCTTTTTAAAAGAAAATCACGAACGAACCCCCCAATAACATAACTTTGAATATTCAATTCTTTTGAAGCTAATGATATTATCTTAAAAATTTCTGATGATAATGCTAATTTATGACTCATTTATTTTTTTAAATACAAAAGACAAATTTAGTACTATTATAACACGCCACAAAACAGAAAATATAAATAAAATAGATTGAATAATCATCGTCATAAGACACCTACATAAACCCTTCTATTGGCAAAAAGTAGTATCTTTGAATTTTTATAATAAATTACGATGCTTCAGAAAATACCGAATTATATAAAGTATATTTTTACAAACTTTTTTCTACTTTTTCTCTTTACAGTATTATTTAGATTCATTTTCTATTCATTTTTTTTAGAATTACAAAACTCAAATTCCTCTGAGATCACAAAAGCAATTCTTTTGGGTATTCGGTTTGACATAAAGTTGGCTGTAATATCATTTTTCCCTCTGGCAATTTTAGTTTTATCAACCAATTACGCCTTTTTTAAAAAAAATATTTATAGGAACATTGCCAAAATATACACGGTTTTAATATTTTTAATATTGACACTATTCTATGTGTTTGATTTAGGCTATTACGAATATCTAGAGATACGTTTAGATGCAGGATCTTTGAGGTTTTTAAGTAATCTGAAGATTTCTTCACAAGTGCTACTTGAGAGCTACCCTGTATACAAGGGCTTCATCGGACTTTTAATTCTATGTATTATCATGCATAAATTATCAGGATCAATTTATGATACATTCGTAAAAGAAAATCAAAAAATAAAAAAACCTTTGAAAATTATTTTATTTATTGTTACCTTTTTGACGCTTTCTTTTGGAATTTATAACAGTACCTCTCATTATCCTTTGAGATGGAGTGAAGCTTTCTTTTCTAAAAATAATAAGATAAATCAATTTACTTTAAATCCTGTTTTATACTTTTTTGACAGTTTTGCTTTTAGGAGTGTTGGTGTAGATTTAAAAAAATTTAAAGCATATTATCCAGTAATCGCAAAACATTTAAAGTTACCTAAAGACAGTATTAATTTTGAAAAAAAAATAACTTTTGAAGAACCTTATATAGACAAACCAAATGTGATTTTTGTAATGTTAGAATCTACAGGTACTGCAACCATGAGCTATTATGGAAATCCTTTGAATAGTACTTCCAAAATGGATTCTTTAATTAAAAAAAGTGTTAGTTTTTCTAAGTTTTATGTTCATAAACCAGGAACTGCTGCTAGTGTTTTTTCAAGCATTACTGGTTTACCAGATATAGAAGATGTAAAAACAGCTTCTAGAAACCCAATGATTATTAATCAAAAAATAATTTTTAATCAATATGACGGATATGAAAAATTATATTTTATTGGTGGCTCTGCTAATTGGGCCAATATTAGGGGTGTTTTTCAATCAAATATTAAAAATTTAAAAATCTATGAGGAAGGTAGTTTTGAGGAGGAAAACAGAGCTGATGTTTGGGGTATTGATGACTATGATTTATTTAAAGAATCCGATAAGGTCTTAAAAAAACTTAACGCTAAACAAAAACCATTTGTTGCATATATTCAAACTGCCACGAATCACATGCCCTTTACAGTGCCAAATAAAAAAGATAGTTTTAAACCAATATTAGAAGATGAAATTACTGAAGAAACTCTTTTAAAAGGTGGCTTTAGGTCTCTAGGACAATTAAACGGAATTCGATATTTAGATTTTAATGTTGCCAAATTTTTAGAAAGAGCGAAAGTTTCAGGTTATTATGATAACTCTATCTTTGTTTTTTTCGGAGATCATAGAGGTGGCATGAAGAAGTTGAATTTTCTGAATGACAATGAAGATGATATAGGCATACAAGTGCACCATGTCCCTTTCTTTATTCATGCTCCCAAATTTGTAGCACCAAAAATAATTGACAAATATGCAAAACTAGTCGATATTTTTCCAACTGCTACTAGTTTAGCAAAAATAGATTACTCAAACTATACTCTTGGAAGAGATTTATTAGATAGTACAAATATCAATACCGCTGCATTTGTGTATATACAGAGTAAAGGAGAAAAAGCAGTTGGAGTTATTAAAGATGAGTATTATTATGAAAAAACTAATATTTCAAAAAAGTCAAATCTTTACAACTTAAAGGATCATAGTGTTAAAGACATAAAATTAGATAACCCAAAAATTTCAAAAGAGTTGGACAGTCTTCTTTCTGCTTATTACCACACAACAAAATATTTATATTTTAATAATAAGAAGGAAGATTAATCATATTTATTACTAAGCCATTTTTTAATAACAACAAGTTTGTTTTCAGGGCATTGATCCAAACTCTGCATGCATAAAAATAATATGTCTTTATTTTTTTCTACTTTCCTTAATTTGAATTTAATCCACCACAATGGTTTCTTATAGTTTTGAAAATAAACCAATTGACTTCTTTTTTGATGAATATAATTTTCTTTTTTTATTTGTAAATGATTCGAAAGCGAATGCACAACAAATTGATCAGGTTTTCTGAATTTAAATTTTATATTGTTAATTAATAATTCTTTATTAGTACTAAAAAATTCATTCAAAGTAGACTTTATGAATATGGCTGGTATGTGAGGAGTGTAAAAATATTTACTAAAATGTAATATTTCTGCTGGCTTTTGTAAGCCTTTATTATGTTTATAATATGGTTTTTTCGACTTTTGAAAATATTTATTAAAAAATAATTTCACCTTTTTGTACCAAATATCATCATAAAATAAACTCCAATTCCCTCTTAACAATGGTTTGTTATCAATAAAAAAATCTTCTAATTTTGTGTTGTTCGCTAAAAAAAAATCATCATTAAAATAGATGAATTGTTCTGCTAAACCAGGTATTTTATAAAGCATGGTTTCTATTGATAAAGAATTAAAAGTAGGGAGATATTCAGAATACTCCTCAAATAAGTCTTTATGATCTACGATAGAAACTGTTGGATATTTCTTTTCAGCTATCTTATCATCTTTTAAAAATTCTGGTTTTTGATTGTCAGTAATGATGTATATATTTCGTATAAATTTCGCATATTTTAAAATTGATTTTACAGCAAACTCAATTTCACCTACTTGGTCAAAACGCATTCTAACAGGCTTATTATTCAGAGATTTTTTATTTTTGAGGTGTTTCGACATTTTCCCCCTGTGTTCTATGTCGTTTCCATCTACCCAAGTAATTACAGCGTCTACTTTAAGATTTTTGTAATTAGCCATTTATAAATTATTTTGATTTAACAATCGTAATTTTGCATACCTTGAATAAACACCATAAGCTTGTGCTTTTGCAAAAATAAATCCAGAAAAACCATCTAAAAAACCAAGTCTTATGACAAAATGAATAAAAAATCTTGCAGGAGGTTTTATCATTAAATGAAAAACTGTTACTTTTTTTCCTTTTTGATGTAATTCATGGGCTCTAATATTAGCATAATGATTCATTTTAGAAATGTAATGATCGTAATTTCTATAGGAAAAATGATCTATTTTATGCCTGAAAAAACCCAATTTACCGTTTGTAAAAATTCTCTCATGAACAAAACCGTTATATGTACAATGTTCTTTCAAAAACAAACGAACTACTTTATCTCTTTGAAAACCGCCAAAATTAACAGGTTTACAAAAAAAGTAGAACCTTCTTTTTACATAAAAACCAACAAAATCTTTTGGATTTTTAACAGCTTTTAAAATTTCTAATTCAACCTCTGGAGTCACCCGTTCATCGGCATCTAAAATATAAATCCAGGAATGTTTTGCTTGAGATATTGCAAAGTTTTTTTGAGAAGAAAAATCATCAAACGTTCGCTTGATGATTTTTACATTAAATTTCTCTGCTATTGCTATTGTTTTATCTGAACTATAAGAATCTATGACAATAATTTCATCAGCAAAGCTCACTGACTTTATCGCACTAGATATATGAATCTCTTCATTCAGAGTTGGGATAATAGCAGTAATCTTCGTCATATATTATTTTAATATTATACGGCAACATCATACTCACGCAATGCGTCGTTCAAAGATGTTTTTTTATTTGTACTTTCTTTTCTTTTTCCAATAATTAATGCACAAGGAACGTTAAACTCTCCTGCGGCAAACTTCTTTGTATAACTTCCAGGAATAACAACCGATCTCGCAGGGACTACTCCTTTTGTTTCAACAGGTTCTTCACCGGTTACATCAATAATTTTAGTACTCATCGTTAAGACGACATTTGCTCCTAAAACAGCCTCTTTTTCTACTCTAACACCTTCTACAACAATACATCTAGAACCAATAAAAGCACCATCTTCAATGATAACTGGTGCAGCCTGTAATGGTTCTAAAACTCCCCCTATTCCAACACCTCCTGAAAGGTGAACATTTTTACCAATTTGCGCACAAGAACCAACAGTTGCCCATGTATCTACCATAGTTCCTTCATCAACATACGCTCCTATATTTACATAACTTGGCATTAAAATAGTCCCTGGTGATATAAAGGCACCGTGTCTTGCAACAGCATTTGGAACGACTCTAATTCCTCTTTCTGCAAAATTTCTTTTTAATGGAATTTTATCATGATATTCAAAAATACCAGCTTCTAAAGTTTCCATTTTTTGAATAGGAAAATATAAAACGACTGCTTTTTTAACCCATTCATTTACTTGCCAACCACCTTCTAATGGTTCAGCTACTCTAAGCGCTCCTTCGTCTAATAAATCAACAACTTTTCGAATCGTTTTAATTGTATCTTCTTGTTGTAACAACTCACGATTTTCCCATGCTGCTTCGATAATTTCTCTGATTTCCTTCATTTTAATTGTTTAATTTTTACAAATATAAATTTATCCAAAAAACTGAGAGCGAAGATACCTATTTTAAACAGATATTTCTGCTTTGTTTAAAAAACGTATTTTTGCAAAAAGATTTTTTAATGGCTAGAGTTTTAGCAATAGATTTTGGTAAAAAAAGAACGGGAATTGCTGTCACAGATGAATTACAAATAATTGCATCTGGATTAACAACGATTCACACATTGGATTTATTGTCTTTCCTAAAAGAATATACCTCTAAAGAAGATGTAGCGTTATTTTTAGTGGGAAAACCCAAACAAATGAATAATACCGATAGCGAAAGTGAAATCCTTATTCTACCATTTTTACAAAAATTAAAAAAATTATTTCCTCAAATTCCTGTAGAAAGAGTTGATGAACGTTTTACCTCTAAAATTGCTTTCCAAACAATGATAGACGGAGGAATGAAGAAAAAACAACGAAGAAATAAGAAGATGGTAGACCAAATCAGTGCTACTATAATTTTACAATCATATTTATACAACAAATAATTTTATTGAAGTCGTAAACTTTGTACTTTTGCAAAGCTTAAAAATAAATAAATGATTTTACCTATTGTTGCCTTCGGAGATCCTGTTTTAAGAAAAGTTGCCGTAGAAATTAATGCCGATTACCCAGAATTAAAAACACTAATTGCAAACATGAAAGAAACCATGTATAATGCTGCAGGTGTTGGATTGGCTGCTCCTCAGATAGGAAAATCAATACGCTTATTTCTAATTGACGCATCACCTTTTGCAGATGATGAAGAATTATCTGAAAAAGATAGAGACGTTTTAAAGAACTTTAATAAAGTATTTATAAATGCTAGAATATTAAAAGAAGAAGGAACTGAATGGGTCTTTAATGAAGGGTGCCTCAGTATTCCTGATGTTAGAGAAGATGTTTTTCGTCAACCAGAAATAACAATTGAATACCAAGATGAGGAATTTAAAACGCACACTGAGACTTTAAATGGTTTAGCGGCAAGAGTTTTTCAACATGAGTATGATCACATAGACGGAATTTTGTTTACAGACAAACTCTCGACACTTAAAAAAAGGTTGATAAAAAAGAAATTAGAACATATTTCAAAAGGGAAAATTAGAGCAAATTATAGAATGCGCTTTCCAAATCTAAAGAAGAAAAAATAAGAATAAGAATATATATTATGGAATTTAGTAAAATTATAGCTGTATCGGGTAAACCAGGATTATTTCAAGTAGTTTCTCAATCTAAAAATGCAGTTATTGCAGAATCTCTGATAGAAAAAAAACGGATCGCGATTAATACTACACAAAATGTAAGCTTGTTAGAGAATATTAGTATCTACACCTATGACGAAGACATGCCGTTGCTAGAAGTTTTTGTTGCTATGCATGAAAAAACAGCAGGAAAAGAAGCGCTTTCTCATAAAGATAGTAGCAAGAATTTAACTGCCTTTTTCTTAGAAGTTATCCCAAACTATGACGATGAAAGAGTCTATGTTTCCAATATCAAAAAAGTAATTCAATGGTTCAATCTTTTAATTAAAATTGGGATGGATTTTTCTAAAATTGAAAAAACTACTGAAAAAAATACTGAAGAAGTATAAACAATTTTTCCTTTGAAATACCCTTTAAATAAACTATTACCTTGAATAGCAGAAAAGATCAATTAAACGCTTTTAACAGATTGTTAGACATCATGGACGACCTTCGGGAGAAATGTCCATGGGATCAAAAACAAACTTTTGAAAGCCTCCGACATCTTACTATTGAAGAGACATATGAACTTGCCGATGCAATTTTAGAGAATGATTTACCGGAGATAAAAAAAGAATTAGGAGATGTTCTGCTACACATCATCTTTTATGCAAAAATTGCCAGCGAAAAAAAAGCATTTGACATTGGTGATGTTGCTACTGCTATCTCAGAAAAATTAATTCACAGACATCCTCATATTTATGGAGATATCAAGGTAAGTAATGAAGAAGATGTAAAGCGCAATTGGGAACAATTAAAACTTAAAGAGGGAAAAAAATCTGTTTTAGAAGGTGTCCCACAAAGTTTACCAGCGGTTATAAAAGCAAGCCGAATTCAAGAAAAGGTTGCTGGTATTGGTTTTGATTGGGAACAACCTGAACAAGTTTGGGACAAAGTACAAGAAGAACTATCAGAATTAAACGAAGAAATAAAAGCTGGAAATAACGAAAATATTGAAAAAGAGTTTGGTGACGTTTTATTTTCGATGATCAATTACGCGCGATTTATAAATGTAAATCCGGAAAATGCTCTTGAAAAAACCAACAAAAAATTTATAAATCGTTTTCAATATTTAGAAAGAGAATCGAAAAAGGAAGGAAAAAACCTCGCTGACATGTCTCTAACTGAAATGGATATTTATTGGGAAAAATCCAAAGAATTTTTCAAATAAACCACCTCTACGATAACAAAATACTTGGATTAACTCTTTTTATTAGGAAATAAAATTGACTCTAAAAATCCGAGACCATATCCTAAAAATTGCGTAAAGGAAGTTATTACACTTAAAAAAGCAACCATCAAATTTTTATTCTTAAATAAGGAATCTAAAAAGAGTAATAGAAAATACAATCCATAGAAATAAAAAAATTGATGATATCCAAAAAATAAAAAAAGGATACTCAGATCAATACCAATTATAAACATGCTTGGAAACCAATAGGTAAACCTAGCTGATTCTGGATATTTTTTATTAAGCAACGGTCTTGCGGTCCCAAAACCAAAAGTTTGCTTAAAGAATTGACTTATTGTCGCTCTGCGTTTATGATAAACATAGGCTTTTTCTATAAGTTGAGTTGTAAAAGAATTTTCCCAAAGCCTGAATGTTAAATCGATGTCTTCACCATTTTTCATTTTGGAAAAACCTTGGGTATTCTCAAAGGCTTTTTTGGATAAACCAAAATTAAAACTTCTAGGCTGAAACTTTACAAGAGCTTGTTTTTTACCTCTAACTCCACCAGTAGTTATAAAAGAAGTCATAGAATAATTGATCGCTTTCTGTAATTTTGTAAAACTATGGTGTGCTGCGTCAGGCCCACCAAAAGCATCTGTAAAGTTATTTTCCAGTGCTTTTTTAACTTCCGCTAAATATTGACTCGGAACAATAACATCCGAATCTAAAATAATAAAATAATTTCCTGATGCATTTTTCATTCCAAAATTCCGACTGGCTCCTGCCCCGCTTTTTTCTTTGAAAAAATAATTTACATCGAGTTGTTCTTGATATTTTTTTACAATAAGATCGCTTTTCTCAGTAGAGCCATCCTCAATAACTATAATCTCGAATTGATCGGCAAAATTTTGCATCGTAAGACTTTCTAGCAATTCATCCATTTCATTTGGACGGTTATAAATTGGAATTATTATGGAAAAATTAAATTTCAATATTCTTTATTTATAAATTTCTTATTGTTAAAAGAGTGTTTTGGAAAGATAATTAAAAAAATGAGAGGAAGCATACTTCCCGTAATCATTAATGAAACCAATTAGTTCCCTTATTTACTAACAAGTTGCCACTTACGTTAGTGTTGATCGAGATCCCATTCATTTACTCAAATTTTTTCATCACAGCGTCACTTACTCCCATATTAGAGAATCCTCCATCATGAAATAAGTTTTGCAAGGTTACTTTTTTCGTTAAATCAGAAAACAAAGAAATAGTATAATCTGCACATTCTAGTGCTGTTGCATTTCCTAACGGACTCATTTTTTCTGAATATTCGATAAATCCGTCAAAACCTTTTACACCAGTTCCAGCAGTAGTTGGTGTTGGAGATTGAGAAATCGTATTTACACGAACTTTATGATCTCTTCCAAAGAAATACCCAAAACTTCGCGCAATACTTTCTAAATAGGCTTTGTTGTCTGCCATATCATTGTAATCTGGAAAGACTCTTTGCGCAGCCATATAGGTTAACGCTACAATACTTCCCCATTCATTCATAGCATTTTTGTGGTATAAGACATTCATCATTTTATGAAATGATAGTGCGGATACATCCCAACCTTTTTGACTAAAATCATAGGATGGGTCTGTGTATAATTTTGCTTTTCTGACATTTACAGACATCCCTATAGAATGTAGAACAAAATCAATTTTACCACCCAAAATCTCCATAGATTTTTGGATCAAATTTTCTAAATCCTCAACCGATGTTGCATCTGCAGGTATGATTTGAGAATTTGTTTTTTTAGCTAATTTCTCTAAATCGCCCATTCTTATTGAAACTGGGGCATTCGTTAATACAAATTTTGCTCCTTCTTCATGTGCTCTTTCTGCTGTTTTCCAAGCAATAGAATGGGTATTTAAGGCGCCAAAAATAATTCCTTTTTTGCCTTTTAACAAGTTATACATAACTCTTTAATTTTAATTTAATAATTCTTTTGCGTGGGTAATTGCGCTATCAGACAACTCTTTTCCGCTTAACATTTCTGCGATTTCGACAATTCTTTCCTCTGAAGACAATTGTTTTAAATTGGTTGTAGTTACTCCTTTATTATCTTCTTTATACACTTTATAATGACTGCTTCCTTTTGCTGCAATTTGTGGTAAATGTGTGATTGCAATTACCTGCATATGAAGGCTCATTTGTTGCATAATAGCTGCAATTTTATTTGAAACTTCTCCTGAAACACCCGTATCAATTTCATCGAAAATAATTGTTGGTAATTGGGTGTTCTGAGACAATACTTTCTTAACAGATAGCATAATTCTTGACAATTCTCCACCAGAAGCTACTTTCTTTAGCTCTCCATAATTCCCTCCTTTGTTCGCTGAGAATAAAAATTCTAATTCATCTTTCCCATTTAAAAAATAATTAGAAGTTGGTTTTATAAGAATAGAAAATCGAGCGTTTTCCATCCCTAAATCAGCTAGTAAGTTTTCTAATTCTTTTGTGATTTTTGGAATGGATTTATTTCTAGCTTTGGAAATAATAACAGCAATTGCATCTAACTTTTCTGACACAATTTTTATTTCTTCTTGCTTGTTGGTAATTACTTCATCTGCATTTTCAACCCTCAAAACCTTTTCTGAGAGCTCTTCATATACCTTTAGCAATTCTTCTACAGATTGTACATAGTGTTTTTTTTGCAAATTGTAGAGCAACTGCAATCTGTCGTTAATTTCTTCCGCTTCATTAGGATTAAAATCAACGCTTTCATTTGCGCTTTCTATTTCAGAAACGATATCATCTATTTCTATTTTTACACTGGTAATTCTTTCTAATAAATTTTGATATTCTTTAAAAAAAGGAGCAATTTTAGACAACTTATTTTCTAAATTGTTTACAGAACTTTGAATCCCTATTTCATCTGTAGTAGAAATTTCTAACGCTTCTGATAAATTAAGTTTTATATCTTCAATATTATTCAGTCTCTCTAACTTCTCCTCTAATAAATATTGCTCATCAACTTTTAAATGTGCTTCTTCTAATTCTTTAAATAAATGAGAATTATAATCATATTGTTGTTGAGCTTCTCTTTGTGCATTCTCTAATTCAATCAATTCTTTTTTTAATTGTTTCAGTTGCGCAAAGCCTCTTTGATAAGAAGAAATTCTTTCTTTATTTTTTGCTAATGCATCGATAACTGTAAATTGAAAATTTTTATCAGACAATTGCATTGTTTGGTGTTGAGAGTGCACGTCGATCAACTGAATTCTTAACTCGTTCAACACCGATAATGTTACTGGAGTATCATTTACAAAAGCTCTTGATTTTCCTGAAGGTAAAATTTCTCTTCTAATAATTGTTTCAGCTTCATAATCTAAATCTACCTCATTAAAAAAATCTTGCAAATTATAAGTAGAAATGGCTAGTTTTGCTTCTACTATGCATTTGGTAGCGGTGTCTTTTAAAGAAGACAGGTCTGCCCTATTTCCTAAAACCAAGCCTAAAGCCCCTAAAAGTATTGACTTCCCTGCACCGGTCTCCCCTGTTATTATTGATAATCCCGAAGAAAAATCGATCGATAACTGATTGATTAAAGCATAGTTATTTATGGAAAGTTGTGTTAACAAATCTTCTGAGTTTTAGAAACTAAAATTAGTGAAAATTACATCAAAAAATAAAAAAATAAAATTTTTCCTCTATCTGATATTATTCCACTTAGCACTATTGTTTGGAGATATTTTTTTGACTACCTGAATGAGTCTATTCTTATTGCTTGTCACTGGACCGCCTGTGTACATGTTTACTATTTCGTCTGCTTTTGCATCAAAAAACATTCGTATCAAATAATTTCCAATCGTTTTATTGAAAATAGATTCCAAAGAAATGATCGTATTTTCAATCTTTTGTTTAGCTCGTTTTTTATTTGAAGAGAACATGTCTAATCCAAGTCTATGATAAGTATAAGCTACGTTTCTGTAGGCCCTTAGTTTGGGAGACAAAATATTATCAATCAATAAAAAACGATTCTGTTCTCCTACTACATTTTGCCAAGAAGACAATCCGCTTTGTTGTGCTTGTAACATTACGTTTTGTGCTTCTTTATAAAAGGCTAGTCCGCCATTATTTTTAAACGTATCTGCATCTGCACCTAACACCACATTTACATAAAAAACAAGGGTTGACAGTAAGTTACTATCAAAAGAGTTTTTATTGTAGATTAATGGATCAAACTCATTGTATTTAAAATTAAAATCATTGTCTTTTAAATTTAATATTGGAGATGTATATGAAGAATCATAAACAGGTCTTGAAGATTGAATTTGTATCGTTCCTTTAAAAGTATTATCATCTCTAGAAGTAATAATAATTGTGAATGCACAATCTATTCGTTCTTCAGGTTTGATGTCTTTATTTGTCCATTTTGTTTGATTGATAAACTCTGTCAACGACTTCTCTAAAGTTTTAAAAACTTGGGTATTTGATCCTTGAATTTGACTGTAATTCACCGTAACCAAACTATTTAACTCTTGAGATTTCATTACAGAGATCGAAAAGAAGCACACAAAAAGAATTCCAAGTTTATGCATTTGTCTTTTTTATAATTTCATTCATAATATCTTTAGCAACCTCTACTTTAGATTTCAATTCAAATGATTGCTCGTTCATCGCGTTATCAATAAACGTAATTTTATTTGTATCTGTTGCAAAACCAGCTCCCTCATCTTGTAAAGAGTTTAATACAATAGCATCTAGATTTTTTCTTTGTAATTTACTTTTGGCATTTTCTAATTCATTGTTCGTCTCTAAAGCAAATCCTACAAGATATTGATGCTGTTTAATAGCTCCCAAAGAAGCTAAAATGTCTTTTGTTGGCGATAACTCTATCTCTAACGCTAAAGCCGTCTTTTTTATTTTCTGAGGAGCTGTTTTTTTTGGCGTATAATCTGCAACTGCTGCAGAAAGTATTGCAATGTCTACCTCGGAAAAATATTTATGAACTACTTGATACATTTCTGCTGCTGAAACTACATTGATCCTATGAACTAAAGAATGTTTTATCTGCAATTGGCTTGGACCTGAAATTAAAAAAACTTCCGCTCCTAAATCAGCAGCTACTGTTGCTATTGCAAACCCCATTTTACCAGAAGAATGATTTCCTATGAAACGAACAGGATCAATAGCTTCATAAGTAGGACCCGCTGTGAGTAAAACTTTTTTTCCTTTTAAAGGTAATTTTGAAAGAATATCTTTTTCTATAAAGGAAACAATGTCTTCAGGTTCAGCCATTCTTCCTTCCCCTACTAAACCACTTGCTAACTCACCAGAGGTTGCAGGAATCATGGTATTACCGAATGATTGTAGTTTTTGTAAGTTCTGCTTTGTAGAGGAATGAATGTACATGTCTAAATCCATTGCAGGTGCAAAGTAAACAGGACATTTTGCTGACAAATAAGTAGCTAATAACAAATTGTCACAAGTTCCATTTGCCATTTTTGAAAGTGTATTTGCTGATGCTGGCGCAATCAACATATAATCTGCCCAAATACCCAAATCGACATGGTTGTTCCACAACTCATTATCATCCTTTGTATCATAGAAAGTGGAATGAACAGGATTTTTCGAAAGTGTAGAAAGCGTCAAAGGGGTTATAAAATCTTTAGACGCAGGAGTCATAATCACTTTGACTTCTGCGTCTAATTTTATAAATAAACGAACCAAACTAGCCGTTTTATAAGCGGCAATTCCAGCAGTAACTGCCAAAAGAACTTTTTTACCACTTAAAACAGACATTATTCTTCGTCTGGAGTTCTAAAATATACTTTATTGTTTAACCATTCTTCCACAGCAATTGCAGTTGGTTTTGGCAATCTTTCGTAAAACTTAGAAACTTCAATTTGTTCCTTATTTTCGAAAACTTCTTCTAAGCTATCGTTGTAGGTTGCAAACTCATCTAATTTATCAACCAATTCTTTCTTTAAATCTCCGTTAATTTGAGTTGCTCTTTTAGCAATAACAGAAATAGCTTCATAAATATTTTTTGTAGGAGCTTCTAATTCGTTTTTATCATAAGTAATTGTACTCAATGATGCATTTGTGTCTTTATAATCCATAATTATTTATTAAATCTTCTGTGAGTTTTCAAATTCTTTTTGTTTTGCAATTAAGTCTTCTGACTCTTTACTTTC
>JABAZI010000039.1:0-11211 GCA_018608545.1 Polaribacter sp. | reverse complement strand
GTGAGTTTTCAAATTCTTTTTGTTTTGCAATTAAGTCTTCTGACTCTTTACTTTCAATTTTTAATGTAGCAAGCATTTTATTAGCTCCCTCCATGTATTTAGATGCTGGATAGTTTCTTTTTAACTTCTCGTATGCTTCTATTGCGTCACTTATTCTAGCTGGTTTTCTTCTGTAGGTACTTTTTAGCACAAAATCATGGGCTGATTTTAGTCTGTAATACAACGCTTCTTCTTTAAATTCTGACCCTAAATAGTCTGATAAAAGATTGTCAAAAGCCTGAATAGCTGCTTTGTAATTTCTTAAGTCATAACCGGCTGTTCTGTAATACGTTTTGGCAATTTCAAAATACTTCTTTTGAAGCTTGTATCTTAATTCTTTGTAATGTTTATTAGCTTCAGGTAATTTGTCAGAATCTGGGTATTCATTAATAAAACTCTGAAAAGACTCGAGCGCTTTTTCTGTATCTGTTGGATCTAAACTGAAAGGAGGTGATGCTAATTTATAACTGTAGGCAGATAAAAACGCAGCTTCTTCTTTCTTCGAACTTTTTGGATAGTTTTTCGAAAATCGATCAAAATAATAACCAGAAATACTGTAATTTTTCTCATTAAATTGAGATTGCGCTTCCATAAATTGGATTCGCTCCATTTGGGGCTTCCCTCTATATACTGGTTTAATTTTCTCAAAGAGTCTCAATGCTTTACCAAAATTTTTACCTTCATACATTTTGGTAGCCATTTTGTATTGATCCTCTGAAGTACCTTTGTTTAATACTTTTTGATATTCACCACATGAAAATAAGACAAGTGAGAACAACGATAAATACGCTAAATTTTTAAATTTTTGCATTAGGCAAAATTAGTGATTAAATATGGATTAATAAAACGTTTTTTCACACAGTAATCTGCATCAATTAATTTGGTACAAAAAACGCAAAAAAAAGAGGAGTTGTTACTAAAGGTTTGTTAATATTATTAATAAAATCAAATGATACTTAAAGTTTTCTTTTTGAGAATAAAACAAAGGTTAAATATCAGCTGTCTTTATAACTACTAGAGTGATATACGCTAAAAATTTGATGACTGAAAGTTTGCTACCATTTGACTGACTTTAGAACTAAGTGCTTGACTCGCTTTTACCAAAGGTAAACGAACCTCATTTCTACAGATACCTAGTTCTTGTAAAACTGATTTTATCCCTGCAGGGTTGTTCTCTTCAAAAATTGCCGCGACAATCTCCATCATTTTATAATGAACAACGTATCCCTCCTTGTTATTCCCCTGCAAACCATGATTAATCATTGTTGAGAATTGCTTTGGAAAAGCTTGGCCAATTACAGAAATCA
Source organism: Polaribacter sp. (assembly GCA_018608545.1). Taxonomy (GTDB): domain Bacteria; phylum Bacteroidota; class Bacteroidia; order Flavobacteriales; family Flavobacteriaceae; genus Polaribacter. The sequence continues at coordinate 9,865 of JABAZI010000039.1, read as the reverse complement.
CTCCTGATCCTCCTGCTAATACAACTCCTAAAGCCAAATCATCATCACCAGAAATTACTAAAAAATCTGCTGGCTTGTCTTTTAACAATGCATAGTATTGCTGCATGTTATTTCCAGCTTCCTTAACCCCTACTATATTCTTAAAATCGTTTGCCAAACGTAAAGTAGTCACAGGATCCATGTTTTTAGCTGTTCTACCAGGAACATTATATAGAATTACTGGTAAATCTGTCGCATTTGCGATGGCTTTAAAATGCTGATAAAATCCTTCTTGTGTAGGTTTGCTGTAATAGGGTGCAACAGAAAGTATTCCATCCAAACCTGAAAAATCTCTGGATTTTAATTCTTCTAAAACCAAGGCCGTATTGTTCCCTCCAACACCTAAAACTAGCGGCAATCGTTTGTTATTTGTTTGTATAACAACGTCTATAATCTCTTGCTTTTCTTCTTTAGTTATTGTTCCGCTTTCTCCTGTCGTACCATTGATAACTAGATAATCTGTTCCGTTTTCTATATTGTAGTTTACCAATTGTATGAGCGCAGTAAAATCTACACTTAAATCTTCTTTAAAAGGCGTAACCAAAGCAACTCCGGTACCAATAAATTTTTGCATTACTGTTCTGTTTTTTATAGGGTGTAAAACTACAATTTTAAGATGATATGATGATCGATAATATGATTTCTTCTAAAGAATAAACAACTTTATAGTTAAAGTTTAATTTTTTACTTTCTTTAAAATTTCTAGATATCTTTTTAGTTCTTTCAGAAACGACTGAATTTGAGAAGGGGCCTCCAAAATCTCTAATGAATATAATTTAGAGTTTACACCCGAAATACCAACCTTAAAGGTGGATGCAGAGAGCATTACTGCTTTCTCTAGATACAAGTGATTGCTTTCAAAAAAACCAATTAACAGATCGAAAGGCTCTTCCAAAAAAACTTTGATATTTGGCTGAACGAAATCTCCCTGCCAGTTAACATCTTTCTCTGAAAAATGCTTGTAAGAAATTGAATTGTTTTTATCAAATTTTCTAAAACTATATATTTTAGAATGACGTATGCCTAGAACAAGTTCTATTTCCTTTTTAAAGTCTACATTGGAAGAAATCTCGTCAGTTGTTAAAATACCAACAGATTTAATAACACTTGAAGAAGTTGGAGCTACATCTGGTAAATTAACCAGCATTTTCTCAAACTTTCTTCTTAATCTAGATTCTTTTAACTTAGAAAGATTCATTCCTCTATTTGCTTAGTGCTTTGTAAAAATAAGAATTATTTTGTTGGAATTTCCATCAATATAAATTGATTTAATTGTTCACCAAATGCTTGAAAATTATTATCCGAAACCAAGAGTAAAGATTGGTTTCCACTAGCTAGTTTTGGTCCTAATGTAATGCCTTCTATATTATCTATGATCCCTTGTGTTAATTGGTGTTTTATATCATTAAAATCAAATACTAGTCTTTTTTTAAGTGGTACATATTCTGAAACACGCAGAGAATCTATTGCTAAAACATTGGTTGTTTTATGATCTATACTCGCTTCAAAAATTCTCACAGTATTACCAAAGGGACCATAACCGCTTTTATAGGCTCTTTCTATGACAAAAAAATGACCTTCCTTGTATTCTAGAATTGCAGTAACTCCATTTAAATTAATACTCCCCTTAGAGGGTTTCTCTATATGCTCTAGATGGTATGCAAACTGCTTGGTTGCTTTCTTGGAATTTTTATCAAAATAGGTAATCCTAATGGGTGATGATGCTTTCTCAAATGTCGGAGCTTCACCATCAACGTTTAGTGGCGCCTCTAAAGAAACCCAAAAACCTTTCTGATTTACACTTTTTGAGGCACCTTCAAAAACACCATTGTGTTTCATTGATGAATTATTTTTTAAACTTTTTGGAAGCTCATAAACGTGGACTAATTTTCCATTTTCATCAATCGAAAAAACAGAGGGGCTTTTATTTGAATTGATAGATCCCTCGCTAACAAAATTAATTTCTCGGGTTGCTTCATCAAAAAAAATAGCCTCCAAATCCATTGCATTTTCTGTAAAGAAAGAAGTGGTCGTATCTTTTAAAAATGAAACACTTTCAAAATTAATTGAAGTCACTTCATTGTGATTAATATCAATTTTTACTTTTAAAAAACGAGGTTTTTTTTGATCATCAACTACACAATAGTAGTACCCTTCTGCATAATCTAATCCCGAAAGCCCACCTATTAGTGTATTATTTATAACCAACGAATCCTTAACAATGTATTCGTCTAAAAACTGCAATTCTATTTGATGGTTTTTCTTGCAAGACAAAAGGACTGAAATTATCAGTAAAAAATAAAAATTGTTTTTCATTACTATATATTAAACAACAAAGTTAGTCATTTACAAGAAACCTTCTCTTTTAGGGAAATATCAATAAAGGAGAAGGTAGTGAATACAATTTACAGGTCTTTCTTATAATTTCTTTCTATTATCCTCAGATTGTGAATCAATCAATTTATTATAAGGATCTACCCCTACTTCAGTCGGTTTTTCATCTACAATGAGGGTTAACTTATTGTTAATTTCGGTAATCTTATGCTTTTTTAAATATAGCATCTTTTCTTTCATATCCCCGTCAACATCCTCTTCCGAAAAAATACCAATATCAATATAATCTGCTAGAGGAACCGATAAAATAGGCTTCTTCATTTTGGCTGTTTTATAAGACAAGGTGTCTCCAACCTTCTCACCATAATAACGTTTTCCTTTTTCATCATTTCTATATTTAGCAACTTCAAACTCAATATCAACTTGATAAGTTCCGTTTTCCAATTCAGTTACTTTAGAATCTGTTATTCTGTTTTTGTACAACGTAATGGTTTCGAACATGTCTTTAATTACATATTGTAAAGAGTCTGGAGTAGCCTCCTTTAAATGGTTTACAAACTCAATAGAAGTTGTATAAGGAGGTTCTTGAAATTTCACTTTATTGATGAATTTCTGAATTGCTCCATTCATTTTTTCTTCTCCGATATAATCACTCAAGGCATATAAAACCATAGACCCTTTTTGATAATGTATATATCCTTGACCGTCGTTGTACATTAAAGCATTTTCACGCTTTCTTTCCATTGTTCTTTGCAATAAGTATCCATCTAAAGCTTTCTTTAAAAAGGTTCTCATTTTATTTTTCCCTTGTGCCTTTTCAATCACTTTCAAAGAAACGTATTCTGACATACTTTCTGAGAGCAAAGTTGCTCCTAAAACATCTGCCCCAATTACTTGATGCGCCCACCATTGATGCGCTACTTCATGAGCAGTTACGGCAAAAGGAAAATCTACTCCACTATCATCTGTATCGTCTACATTTGCAATAAAACCAATTCCTTCTGAAAAAGGCATTGTATTTGCAAAAGCCTGTGCAAAACTACCTCCAGTTCTTGGAAACTCAATAATTCTTGCTTGTCTAAATTGATACGGACTAAAGTTTTTTGAATTATAGTTTAAGGATGCTTTCATCCCTTTCATCATTCTGTCTAAATTAAAAGTATGTGGTTTGTGATAGTAAATTTCTAAACTAATTCCCTCATACATTTCTTTTTTTACTTCATATCTACCAGAATTAAAAGCATAAAAGTTTAGGATTTTACTATCCATTTTATAATGAAAATACCTGCGTTCTCCCTCTATCCATTCCTTTTGTAAATATCCTGGAGCAATCGCAATTTGATCTTTGGAGGTCGAAACAGTTGCCTCAAAATCAATCCAATCAGAATCTTTAGAAATATAGGTAACTCCCAAAGCTGTTGAATCTGACGGATGTGCGTTTAGATCATTTTTTTGTAAATCATATTTTTTACGTGTTTGATCATCTCTTAATTCTCCCTGTGTTGAATAGCCTAAGGATGGAAATAAAGCGAAATTATTGATGAAAGTACCGTTTTCTCTAACTGGAGATCTTCTTCTATAGGTTGTATTTTTTTTACCTTCTACAGTTACTGCTAATTCTAAAGTATCACCAGGCATAATTTTATTTTCGAAATAGTAAATATCGAAATTATGGATGGTATCCTCAGAAACTAATTGATTGGGTATGCTAAACTCGAAGGTGCTTTTTAAATTATTGTGATTTAAGAAAAGACTATCTATGGGGTTTTCCGTTTTATTGACCATTTGAATTTTTGCTGATGCTTCAAAGAATCTTTCCTTTGGATACATATCCATATGTGCATTAACTGCTGTTACTCTGGGTTGTTTGTAATCTTCAAATTTTTTATATTTCTTTTCCCATTCTACACTTCTTAATTCAAATTCTTTTGAGGAAGTTCTTTTGTCCTTTGTTCCTGTCGCTTGGTAAATTGAAAACCCTAAAGTAAAAAAAGCAATCAAAAACACTACCAAACCAAGAGCATAAGCTCCTTTTAATCTTGCTATTGCCACTGAAAACCTTTCTCTAGTTGATGCAGGAATTCCTCGAACCCAAAATAATGCTGACATAACAAACAAAGCCAAACCACAAAATATCCAATACGTTTTATATACTAAAAATTGGGTTAAGACACCGTAACCATTCATATCTGAATAACTGAACCCTGGTCCTTGATTGTATTTAAAAATCGATTGTTCTATCCCTGCCAGAGATAAAAATGGCATTCCAATAGAAATAACTAATAAAGCAAACAAGCCTAGATAAGGGTTTCCTATCAACGTTTGAATAAAAATAGCCAACAAAGCCCATACTAAATAATTTAGAAAATCTAAGAAATAAAGATCCATGATATAATGTCCTATTTCAAAATTATAATATCCCTTATAAATTTGAAAAAGGATTCCTGAAACCATAATAACGGTTAATAATAGCAGTTGCATCTTTATCAGTGCAATCAGCTTAGAAAATAAAAAGGTCCAATTGGGTATAGGAGTTGCATCTACTAAGTGATTTACTTTGGCAATTTTTGCTCTATGAACCAACATCCCTGCATATAAAAAGGTACAAATATTGATAGAAGCCGCAAAAACACCTCCAATATTTAACATTTTCCAGGTAACTGGCAGTGTGGGTGTTCCCAGAAGATCTCCTATTTCAGACAACCCAACAAGCATCAATACCAAACCGACCAAGACAATGCAAATAAATGCCCAACTTGTAACAATGTATTTAAAATCGATGTTCGATAATTTCCAAGTTGTTTTTAAATTTTGAATGAACGAAAAATCATACGATACCTTTGGTAAGGTAATTCTTGTAATTCCACTGAAATTTGTTTTTGTAATTCGCTCTCCTTTCGATTTTTTGAATGAAAAAGAAATCGCGTTTTGACTAAACGTAAAAAACTTATAAACCAATCCAAAGATTAAAGTGGAAACTCCTAACCACAATAAACGGTTATATACAATCATTTCTTTGATAGGAATGTGTAATTCATTTTGTTCTGAAGGTGTCCAATATTTTGTGTAATAACTAACTGCTCCAGATCCAAAAGGGTCTAATAGCGCAAATAACCATCTTTGTTCGGGCTCAGAAAGCAAACTTTCTACAACTCCTTGAACAAATAAAAGTACAATTATGGTAATAAAACCTGCTGCAATATTTCTCGAAAAAGTAACCACTGCAAAAACAATTGCTCCAAATAATATAATATTAGGAAGAATAAAAACCAAATAAGCTTTTACATAGGTAATGAGTTGAAAAGAACCTACTATATCTGTATTTGTTCCTGGAAATCGAAATCCAATAATCATCCCAAGTGCGATAGATAAAACGATGATCGACACCACTAGAATTGAACTAAAAAATTTAGCAAAAAGATAATTAGATTTTGTAAACGGATACGAATATAAAATTGTGTGCATTTCACTTTTATAATCTCTGTATATGGAAACTCCAATTATGGAAGGAAATAAAAAGAAAATAAAAACAGTCAATCCATTGAGTAAACCATTTACCCCTGAAGGAGAATTTACAATCCTTGAAGAACCTATCGTTGCGGTAACTGAATCGAAAAAACCAGCAGTAGCAGCTGATAAAAAAAATGATAAACCCAAAAAAATGGCCAAATAAATATAAAAAGCTGGTTTTTGAAACCAGTATTTTAGTTCTTGTTGAAATATTGTTAAAAACATGCTGTTGGTCTGTATTTGTTGATTTGTTTAAGAGTGTACGATTAAATTCTCTCTTTGAATTTTAAATATTGAATTTTAAACAAGTTGCGGTTCATCTTGTTTTAAAGCAATAAAATACACATCATCCAATTGGGGAGCAACTGCAATAAAATCTTCTGAAGGTTTTTCAGAAGCATGAACTCTTAAATTCAATGTATTGTCTTGGTTGTAGTTCGATGATAAAATACTGTATAACTTTTCATTTTCTTCTAATTGATCTCTTTCAATCGTTTTCTGCCAAATAGTTCCTTCAATTTCTTTAGTAGCCTGTATTGGAGTTGTATGTTTTAAAATCCTACCTCCGTTTAAAATGGCCATTTCATTGCACAATTCTTTTACATCTTCTACAATATGAGTCGAAAAAATAACGGTACAATTAGTACCAACTTCACGCAATACATTTAAAAAACGATGTCTTTCAGCCGGATCTAAACCTGCTGTTGGTTCATCTACGATAATTAATTTAGGATTGTTTAAAAGCAGTTGTGCAATTCCAAAACGTTGTTTCATCCCTCCTGAATATCCAGCTACATCTTTACGTCTTACATCATACAAATTCGTAATTTCTAAAACTTCTTTTATTATAGCGCTTCTTTCATTCTTATCGGAAATACCCTTTAAAGTTGCAAAATAATCTAACAAATTTTCTGCAGACATTTTAGGATATACGCCAAAAGATTGCGGTAAATACCCTAGAACTTTTCTTAGAGACATCTGATCTTCTAACACATTGATATCTCCCAACATAATGGAACCAGCATCAGGACTTTGTAAGGTAGCAATCGTTCTCATTAAGGATGATTTACCTGCTCCATTAGGACCCAACAAGCCAAACATTCCAGTGCCTATTTCGATATTTAAATTATCAATAGCTTTTACACCATTCTTGTAAATTTTTGTTAAATCTTTGATTACTAACTTCATATTTTTATTTCTTAATGTATTACGATATACTTCTGAGACCAAATATATATATAAAAAATAGAAGTTTTATAAAAGTCGATACTCACGTCTGTGTTTTTTAGGTTAGTGTCTGGATTCTATTATTATTACACTTATTTTTATATACTTTCTTTTCCGCTATTTTTTACCCTGTAATTTTCCGTATTCACCATTCTAAGAGTCCGTGTTTTTCCTATTTTCTTGGTTGCATTTTTTTTTGATTATTATTGTGAAAATCCTAAAAAATGGTTTTATTTTTACACTTTATGAAAATATAAAAGCTAATACACACACAATGGCAAAAGAATCGATACTGAATAATAAATCAATTGCATTTTTAGAAAAATACTTAAACAATGCAGCTCCCACAGGATATGAATGGAAAAGTCAGGAAATTTGGATGGAATATCTAACACCTTATGTAGATACTTTCATTACAGACACCTACGGTTCTGCCGTTGGGGTAATTAATCCTGATGCAAAATATAAAGTTGTTATCGAAGGACATGCAGATGAAATCTCATGGTATGTGAATTACATCTCTGATAACGGTTTGATATACGTGATTAGAAATGGAGGTTCCGATCATCAAATTGCCCCGAGTAAAATTGTAAACATTCATACTAAAAATGGATTTGTTAAAGGTGTTTTTGGATGGCCGGCAATACACACTCGAAATAAGGCAAAAGAAGAAGCTCCGAAACCAGACAATATTTTTATTGATACAGGTTGTACCACGAAAGAAGAAGTTGAAAACTTAGGAGTACATGTTGGATGTGTGATCACCTATCCCGATGAGTTTCATGTTTTGAATGAAAATAAATTTGTGTGTAGGGCGCTGGATAACAGAATGGGGGGATTTATGATTGCTGAAGTGGCACGTCTACTAAAAGAAAATAAAAAAGAACTTCCTTTTGGATTGTACATTACGAATTCTGTCCAAGAAGAAATTGGGTTACGTGGGGCTGAAATGATTACCCAAACAATTCAACCCAATGTGGCTATTGTTACCGATGTAACGCACGACACAACAACCCCAATGATCGATCAAAAAAAAGAAGGTCTTTTAGAAATGGGGAAAGGCCCAGTAATAGCCTATGCACCAGCTGTTCAGCAAAAATTACGTGATTTAATTACAGAAACTGCCAAAAAAAATAAAATTCCTTTTCAGCGGTCTGCACTTTCAAGAGCTACTGGTACTGATACAGATGCTTTTGCGTATAGTAATGGTGGTGTTGCTTCTGCATTAATTTCTTTACCGCTAAGATACATGCATACTACTGTTGAAATGGTGCACCGAGACGATGTAGAAAACGTAATCAAAATGATTTATGAAACACTATTAAATATCAAAGACGGGGAAACATTTTCTTATTTTAAATAAAAAATAAACATCATTCCGAAAACTGTCGCTTGTTGCTTTTTTTCTAATAGCTATGGTTCCTTTTTTTGGAATGATCTTTTTCTTTTTCTATGGACGAATTCATTGATATTTTAACTGCTGAAGGACTACCTACGGGAAACACAGCTTTAAAATCTGAAGCTCACAAAAAAGGTTGGTTTCATGCCACTGCTCATATTTGGTTTTTCACCTCAGACCATCAAATTTTATTACAAAAAAGAGCGCTCACAAAAAAAGTGTTTCCAGGAATATGGGACATTTCTGTTGCAGGACATATTGGGGCTGGCGAAAAAATTTTACAAGGGGCTAAAAGAGAAATTCTTGAAGAAATTGGACTTGAACTTCAGGAAAAAGACCTTATCAAAATTGGCACAAGAATTCATCAAGTTTCTCATTCAAATGGAATTCAAGACAACGAACATCATCATGTTTTTATCGCTGAGTTAAAGACCTCCGTTGAAAAACTCACTCTGCAAAAAGAAGAAGTTGCAGATATAAAATTATGGGACTTAAAAATATTAAAAGAGACAAAAAACATTGAAAACGTTTTACTTCCAAGATTTCATGATTATTATTGTTTTGTGTATGATCAAATCGAATTGTATCTAAAATCGAATTGATTTTCTATACTACTTTTCACAACTACTGAATTTAAAGGTGTAAAAAAATACCATAATTACCCATTCAGCTAGATGCAATTTTCCTTAAAATACAATGCAAAATTTCATTTGTTTAAATATATTTGATTGTCAAAAAAAAATTACTAAAATTCACACATTATGATCTCAATTATTTTTACACTTCTTATGTTAATCTTATTACAAGCTGTATTAGGTTTTGATAATTTATTATACATCTCTTTAGAATCTAAAAAAGCTCCTGTAACTGATCAAACAAGAGTTCGGAAAACAGGTATTTTAATCGCAATCGCACTCAGAATCATCCTACTTTTCGTATTGATTTCTGTGATTGATTTTTTTCAAGAACCTTTTTCTTTATTAACAGGGGAACTCGAAGGTATTGTTTCATTTGCCTTCAATGGCCATAGTATTATTGTGCTTATTGGTGGTGGCTTTATTATCTATACCGCTATTAAAGAAATTTGGCACATGATTGCTAGCAACGATTTATCGAATCAATCAGTAATTACAAACAAAGAGTCAAAATCTTCGAATGCCGTTATTGCAAGTATTGTTTTAATGAATTTGGTATTTTCATTCGATTCGATTCTAGCTGCTATTGGACTGACCAATGAAATCGAAAACCCAACAATTGCTTTTATTGTAATGACCATTGCCATAGTTACAAGTGGATTGTTGATGTTACTCCTAGCTGATAAAGTTGCTGCTTTTTTAACAAAAAACAGAATGTACG
>JABAZI010000016.1 GCA_018608545.1 Polaribacter sp. | reverse complement strand
TTATAAAGTGTAACTGTTTCTCATTTTAAAATAGTTTTTGAATTTATTTAAATTTTCTTTATTTTGTAATCAAAAGAACAACGTTTTTTGATTGTAATAAATAATTAATTTATTATAACTTTTGATCTAATTAATTATTAAAATAACTAAAAATGAAAAAAGTAATTGTATTCTTAATATTTATAATCTCAAGCAATCTCTGTACTCAAGAGATGAAATCTTTTATATCTCTTGATGGAACTCAAATTTTCTATGAGGATATAGGTAAAGGCGAAACAATTGTATTGCTTTCTGGCGGCCCTGGTTTAAATTCAAATTATTTAAAAGACCTGTATACAGTGTTACAAAATAAATATAGGTGTATTATCTTGCATCAAAGAGGTACTGGGAATTCATTACTTAAAGAGGTGAATAAAGAGACTGTAAATGTCTCAAGATATATTGAAGATATAAACGGACTGTATGATGAATTAGGAGGGAAGAAGTTAACACTTGTAGGTCATTCATGGGGAGGTATGTTGAGCTTTTCATACGCAGCAAATCAACCAGAAAAAATAAAAAAAATAATTTTGCTTAATACTGGAGGAATAACTGATAAATTTTTTACTTGGTTTGGGAGTAATTTGAGCATGAGATTATACCCTGAAGATTTAGCCCTTAGAAAAGTTCAAATAGAAAATAAAAGGTCTTCATTAACTGCTATTTGGCCAGGTTATTTTTATAGCAGAGAAATTGCATTAAAAACGAGACCTGCTCTAGATTATAAATTTAACAATCAACTCGGAATTAATCCTTTGGCCTCAGGTGACTGGGCTAAAAGAAGTGAAGACAGAGTACAAAAATTAAAATCTTTTGAAGCACCTGTATTTTTAATTGCAGGAAGACAAGATCCAGTAGGGGAGTCAGTTGTATATGAGGTTAAAGATATTTTACCACAAACAAATTATTTTTTTATAGAAGAATGTGGCCACTTCCCTTGGATAGAGGGAGATAAACAATCTAAATTATTTTATAAACTTTTTGACAAAAGCATGAGTTTAATTCCATAGCAGGTTGTTCTTAAAAGCCAATTAATTTATGAGGTGTGTTAATTATTTATAATCATTTTTTGATATTAGATTGATTACTTTGATTGTATTCAGAAAATTTAATAAAGAAAACTCAAAGTTCGATATTTCAAAAGAGAACGCTACTAAAACAATAAAACGGTTATACTATTATAAAGTGTAGCCGTTTTTTATTTGACAGTATTTCTATTTAACTTTGTAATAAATAAAACAATATGGTGATAAATAAAAAGCGATTGACTTTCATTTTTTCTATCTTTCTTCTATTTTCATGCAGCAAGAGTAAAGATATTAGCCAAACTGATCTTTTTCCAGAAAATGGAGTTCTCCCCTCTAGTATTAATCACAATGGTTCGTCAAGAAATTATGCACTATATATACCGCCAGGATATAATGGCAAGGATGCATTACCTGTTGTGTTTAATTTTCATGGTTCAAACGATAACGCCCTAGATCATTTATTTAATACATCCGATATGCGATCAGTAGCAAGTCTTGAGCAAAACCCATTCTTCTTGGTTTATCCTGAAGCAGGGATTTGTGACGGAAAAACTACTTGGAATCCGTCTGCACAAGGTGGGTCAAATTGTCTTGACGATCTAGATTTCATAGAGACTCTGATTGATAGTTTATCATCAAACTTTAAAATAGACGAATCAAAAATTTATGCATGCGGTTATTCAGAGGGAGGAGCAATGGCTCTAAGTCTTGGTGTTTCTAAAAGTAATCGATTTGCTGCAGTAGGCTCTGTATCTGGGACTATGTTGAACTTTAACACCCCTCTAAATCCTATGCCAACTATTATAGTGCATGGTACTGATGATGGTGTCTTCCCTTACCCAGGAGATACAGTCAATAATTCAATTCAATTACAACTTGATTTTTGGGTACATTTTAATAACACGGAGACAGTTCCCCTTTTATCAAGTGAGACTAATAATTTTAATGGAATCACTACTGAGCACTACCGATATTTACAAGGCGACAATAACGTAGCTGTAGAACATTATAAAATCATTGGTGGTTTACATAAGTGGAGATTGGATCAAGCTATTTTTCCCGCTGGAAGCAGTGCAGACGACGATACAGGTCTTTTACTTTGGAACTTTTTCGAAAATTATAGTAAGTAAATAAGAAGACATGATACTTATAAACCCACGAGGAAACTAGGGAGACTCTTTTTTTTTGCAGTAAACTCAATTATACAAAGGGTTTAAGAGTGTATTGGTTGAGTGTTAAATAGTTGAAACTCTATGTATTTGGGAATAGTTGAATTTGCAATTAAAAACAAAAGAAAATAAACAAAAAAAGCTCTAAACCATAGGTATATATTCCTCCTTTAATTCAGGGAGTTCTGAACCAAGTAAGTAGGTTGTGTGTTTTTCTTATATTTGAAAAAAACTAATTATGAAGATTAAACTTTTTTCAACAATAGTATTGTTTACTTGTATTTTATTGATCCCTTTTTCAGCCTTTTCACAATCAAAAGAAGAAGAAAAAATACCTAATTATTTAAAGAAAGTATTTGGAGAAAATACAAATAGTAATGAAAAGAAAGAAATTATAAATGTTATTGATAGATTTATGATTGCTGTCAATACAAAGGACAAAGAAATATTTAATCAAATTCTTTTCAAAGGGATAAATAGAATTGTGACAAATATTGATAAAGACAATTCGGTTACAACCACTGTAATTGATAACGATTTATCAATAAAAATGAGGATGAATCCAAAAAATAAAGATAAATTTAGAGAACGTTATTGGGATGCGAAAATTATAACAGATGGAAACATAGCTTCTGTTTGGGCACCATATGATTTTTATTTAAACGGATCATTTTCTCATTGTGGTGTTGACCTTTTTTATTTAGTAAAAAATAACAACATTTGGAAGATTGCTCATTTTGGATACACAAGAAATAAAAACTGTAAATAATTAAGAGAAAACTTATATTATATGTTGTTACATTTTAAAATCTGTAGGTGTAATTGTTGGTTCTTACCTTACATTGGCTATTGTAGCCTTTGCTTCTCTCATTTAAATGTAATTTAACCATAGACAACTCTTCCTCCTTCAATTCAGGGAGTTTTAAACCTCTTAAATAGTTGAAACTTACATTTATAGATTGACAATTCTTTACTAGAATATTTTTAATTGTATATTACAATTAAAAATAAACTTAGTTACAAAAAACTACTAATATGAAATTACGGAACCCTATGAAAAATAAATGGGGGCAATGGAAAGACGATGCAACCATTAAAGAAAAACTTTTTTGGTCGTTTATATTTGCATCTATTGGAAGTGCTTTAGGACCAATAATCATAAAAATAATTACAAATTAAATATATGCAATACTTTGGAGAAAATGGAGGTATAGGTTCAGGTGGAGGTGGACTGAACATGGAAAATGCTGGTAGTGAAAAACAAAAAAAGATCACCAAGATAGTTCTTTTTATTTCTGGTTTTATTTTAATATTAATGATAGCAGGTTCATTACTTTTAGGAGATTAAACCAAAGGCATACTCTCTTTTTTAAGTTCAGCTATTTCTGAACGAACACAACAAATGGTGAAATTTACAAAAAATACCTTTTTATTTAAGGAGCATGTAACTCTTTTCAAAGGGTCCAATAATTATGATGTTTATGACCCACAAACCAAAGAAGTTATTTTACATTGTCGTGAGAAAAATTTAACCCCTTTGTATAGTCTTCTTAGACTCTTTATAACAGAGCTAAAATCTATTACTCCATTTGAAATTGAAATTAGTGGGCTTGATGGTAAAAAAATTATAAAGGTTAAAAAAGGACTCTCATTAGTCTTTCCTAAAATTGAAGTGTATGATGAAAACGATAAATTAATTGGTTTTTTTAAACTGAAGTTATTTCCAGTAGGTAATAATTTTGAGGTGTTTGATGAGAAAGGAAATTTTGTATCTAAATTAGAAAGCCTAATTGGCTGGAATTTTAAATTTCTAAAAGATGAAAATACAATAGCGACAGTTACAAAAAAATGGTCAGGAATTGGGAAAGAACTGCTTACAAGCGCAGATAATTATATTCTTGATATTGATGATAATATTGAAAAAACAAGCCCTTTAAGACTTTTATTTTTTGCTGCTGTCATATCTATTGATATGGTCTTGAGGGCGAAATAGTTTGATAGTAATTACTAATTAAAATTTGCTAAATCATAGGCAACTCTTCCTCCTTCAATTCAGGGAGTTTTAAACCTCTTAAATAGGTGAAACTTACATTTATAGATTGACAATTCTTTACTAGAATATTTTTAATTGTATATTGCAATTAAATGTAATTTATTTAAATTTTATTATAGTATGAAATACTATGTTATTGCTTTTTTGTTTTTGTTCTCAATGTGTGAACAAAATGATAAATTGACCAAAGAAGATATAAATATTGTTAAAGGTCAGTATATTCTTCAGAATGTAAGTTGTTACTGTTGGTTTCAAGATTATGATTTTACAGTAAATCAATTGTGGTTTTTTCCAAAAGAACAACTTTTAGTTAGTAAGGGAATTGTCAATGATGGAGTTAGCATTACAAGTCCAAATGAACCCAAAAGCTATTTTATAGCTGATGGAATCTTAACACTTACTAAAAGTAAGAAACAATACACAATAGAAATTAAAGCGGATGAAATTGTATTAAGCTTTATAGATGACCCTAGAATAGCTGATGACGAAATCACTTATTCCTTTAAAAAAGGAAAAGCTGATGACGATTGCGTAAACCCAAACGATATTTTACTTACATCAGCTTGTACAAAAGAATATGACCCTGTATGTGGATGTGATGGGAATACCTATTCAAACCCTTGTACAGCAACTAACTACGGTGGAGTTAGTTCTTTTACAAAGGGTGAATGTTCAAACTAAACCATCGGCAACTCTTCTTCTTTCAGTTCAGGAAGTTTTAAACCACGTAAGTAGGTTAAAATTTTTCATTTTTTATTGGAATTTGCACTATTTATCAATTCCTTCTATCTTTACTTCAAAATAATTAGATTATGCCTACACTCGTCTTCGCTAAATTCGCTATTAATGACCACATTGGGTATTCGCGTTATGTTGAGCTCGCTACACCTATATTTTTGCGAGAAAAGGTGATAATTCACGCATCCGATGAAGAGCCGCAAGCTTTGTCTCTTGATATGCAAGCCGATAAGGTTGTGCTTCTTGAATTTAGAGACCACTCCCATTTTAAGCACTTCTTCTCTCAGATTGATTATATAGAAGCTGCGAAAATTCGTGATGCAGCTTCAACGATTTCAGCTACAGTTTTTGAACGATTTGAGATGCCAAAGTAATCTTCCTGCTCTCA
>JABAZI010000040.1:7330-33603 GCA_018608545.1 Polaribacter sp. | reverse complement strand
TAAAAATAATCCAACTAGTATTGACAAATAAAAAACCACACCACTTGTTTTTTTAAACTTATTACTAAATAAATAACTCATATTATAATTTTTATATTTCAACAAATGTAAAGTATTTTTTACATAATGACAAAAAAACTTTACATTTAATCAAAAACGGACTTTTTATTTTAACTCCTCAATTGTAACTTGAGAAATCTCAACGATATCTTCTCTATGATCTCTCTCTTCTCGAATCTTACCTTTTTTGAAGATAGAGTGAACGTGGGTATTCTTAAATATTCTTCCACGAGGTGTTTTTAATCCTTCTTCGTTGAAGATTTTAGATATTTTTCTGTAACCTACTGAGGTAAGAAAATGACGTTTATATTCACAAATTCTATTGAATAATTACTCTTGATATTCACTATAATTTGAGTTCCAAACTTTTGTTGTAGTTATTGTAACAGAGAACCTTATTACTAAATTCAAGAGGTAAGGATAACCGCTTTCTTTTACTCCACTGTGACTGACTTCGCTAAATTTCTTGGTTGATCTACATTTTTATCTAGCATTACCGCTATGTGATAGGATAATAACTGAAAAGGTATGGTGGTTAATAAAGGTGTGAATGCCTCCTCTGTTTCTGGAATCTCTATTACATGATCTGCAATTTCTTTGACCTGAGTATCACCTTCAGTAACAATCGCAATGATCTTTCCTGACCTTGATTTTATCTCCTGAATATTACTCACTACTTTTTCGTAATGACCTTTACTTGTGGCAATCACAAAAATTGGCATATTCTCGTCTATTAATGCAATAGGGCCATGCTTCATTTCCGCTGCAGGATAGCCTTCTGCATGTATATAAGAAATCTCTTTTAACTTTAAAGCACCTTCTAAAGCTACTGGAAAATTAAATCCTCTCCCCAGATATAAGCAATTTTTGGCATCCTTATAAACCGCAGCAATCTCTTTTACTGTAGCATCAATATTTAACAACTGTTCTATTTGGTTTGGTATCAATTCCAAAGTCCTTAAATAATTTTGAAACCTCGATTCAGAAAAGGTCCCTTTTTCTTTTGCTAATTTTAATGCAATTAATGAAAGAACCGTTATTTGTGTTGTAAAAGCTTTTGTTGAAGCCACACCAATTTCTGGTCCTGCATGTGTATATGCTCCTGCGTGTGTTTCTCTGGCTATAGAAGAGCCCACTACATTACAAACTCCAAAAACGAATGCACCTTTAGACTTTGCCAATTTTATGGCTGCTAAGGTATCTGCCGTTTCACCGGATTGAGAAATAGCAATGACAATATCTTTTGAGGTTATTACAGGATTTCTATATCTAAATTCTGAGGCATATTCTACCTCAACAGGAATTCTCACAAATTCTTCAAGTAAATATTCTCCAACCAATCCAGCGTGCCAAGAGGTTCCACAGGCAATGATAATAATTCTATCTGCATGTAAGAATTTTGAAAGATGATCATCAATTCCAGACATCTTAATCATGCCTTGATCTGGCAACATCCTTCCTCTGTAAGTATCTATTATTGCTTTAGGCTGCTCGTGAATTTCTTTGATCATGAAGTGATCGTACCCCCCTTTTTCTATTTGTTCTAGACTCATTTGTAGTTCTAAAACATTGTGATTTACAAGAGCATCATTCTGTATTTTACGAACTTGAATTTTCTTCCCAAGTTTTATAATCGCCATTTCTTCGTCTTCAATGTAAATGGCTTCTTTTGTGTATTCAATAAAAGGAGATGCGTCAGAGGCAACAAAAAATTCTTTATTTTCTTTCCCGATACCAATAGCAATGGGACTTCCTAAACGAGCAACCACCAATTCATTTGGTTTTGTTTTATCAAAAACAGCAATTGCATAGGCTCCAATCACACTAGTTAGTGCTAATTGAACTGCTTTCCCCAACTTGCATTTTTCGGTTTTCTTTACCTCTTCAATTAAGTTTATCAATACTTCAGTGTCAGTATCGCTTTGAAAAACATACCCCCTAGAAATTAGTTCTTTTTTTAAAGAATCATAGTTTTCTATAATACCGTTGTGTACGATAACTAAATCTCCTGACTGAGAAACGTGTGGGTGGGAATTAATATCGTTTGGAACTCCATGGGTAGCCCATCGGGTGTGTCCAATCCCAATTCGTCCTTTTTTTCTTTCTTCTTCTTTGTTTGTGATGACTTCTAGATCAGAAACTTTCCCTTTGGTTTTAGAAAGTTGGATTTCTTTCCCATCATATAACATTACACCAGAACTGTCGTACCCACGATATTCTAATCTTTTTAATCCGTTTATAACGATTGGATACGCTTCTCTATACCCTATATAGCCTGCAATTCCACACATATATTTTTTTTTTAATTAATCCTTTTTCTCAGAATAAGAAATCTTGAAGGCTACTTTTTTAGTTCCATTGTCTGGATGATGGTTTAAAATTGTAACTGCTTTTGGATTCCAATTGTAATTTGTAAAAGTGGTATCTCTGTCTTGTAGGATTTTTAAATCAGTTTTATTGAAAATTTTTAATTTTAAGGTTGGCGAATAATCCGTTTCTCCACTTAAAATATCTGACACATAATCTGTAATTCTAAAAGTATATTTTTCTGGATTTCCATCGCTATCTCTTTCTAAGAGACCTCCAAAAAAAGCAGGTTCGGAATAGGTGTCTTTTACATAACTGAGGACAGGATTTGAGCCCTCACCGCTCTTGTACAGGAACAATTGATAAGGAATGGCTGCAATGTCTGCAGATTGATTTATATAAAAAGTTAAAGATGCATCATTTATTAATAAATTTTGATCTCTTAGCGTTGCTAATTCATCGGCCTCAAAAAGCGTTATTGCTGCTTCACTTCCTGCAGCTCCTTGTATTTTTACTTCATTATTTACAGGATAGGTTTTCTCTCCCATTTTGTAGGTACTTGCTTTGATTCCTGATAATAAAAAGCTATCATTTTTATGGATGGTATCGATAATAGCGCCTTTATGAAACACTGAATTTGTATAATAAACTTCTATAGAGGGTTTGACCGAGCCATTAAAATCAAAGGAAATTAAAGAGCCATCATTCCCTGATGCTTCTAAAATAAGACCTCTGAAATAATCGTTAAACGCTTCTTGAGAAGCAAATTCTGCAGACCCATATTTTTTTAAAAAAAGTTCGTTAATAACCTCTTCTTTTAGAGGAATAAATCCAAAAGGAAGGGGGATCAACGAAGAACTTGAAGTTGTGTAAATCACAGTGTCTTTTCTCGATAGTTTTTGATCGCTTAACCATCTTTTCACGATTACGGTATCTGTTGCTTTTGGTGTAAACTGAAAATCAATAGGATCGTTTAATGCTGTTATGGGCATTTTTTTCTCAAACACATCGTCTGAACTATAGCTATTTAATTTACTGGGATCTGATGGATCCAACCTGTTTAAATAAGTGCTTGATTGATAAATGTTCAAATTAAATGGTTGGGATTGATTCCCTATTATTGAATCCAATTCATAGGCAGTTCCCTCACTATTTAGTACCACTCGGTAAGGCATTTTCACAAAAACAGTATCAATGGTCGTAACCACTGTTGTTGTGTCTGAGTGAAAAGGAAGTTGAAGATCTGAATTTATAGCAATCTGTGAAATAATGGAGGCTTCAATTTTTTCGTAATCATCACTTGCATGGACTCCTAATAGATACTCTGGCTTATCAGAAATAATAAAATCACTTGTAACGAGTTTTGTGACAGGACTGTTTTCAAGCTGAACATCGAGAAGCATTGAACCTGTTGAAAAAGCAGTGTTACCAATTACATTTGACCCAATATCTGTAAAGTCTTTCTCACAAGAAACAACAGCTGAAAACACCACTACTATAGCGGTAATATAAGGGATTTTTTGAAAAAAATTTCTCACTCTATAACAATTAATTCGCTGCAATTAAGTCAGCATAAAAATTTAAATAACTTTCTTTTAAGTTTTCAGATTGGTATTCTAGAACTGGTATTTCTTTTTCTTCTAAAAAAGAAGAAAGTTCTTCTGAAATTGTTTCACTACCATGAATGATTGCATCTGAATTTTCTATGGCACTTTTTAGTATGTTTGTGAAACTTGGTATTTGGATTGTTGCTGTTTTTTCTTCAGAAATTCGGTCAAACCTTATCTTGTCTGCGAGGGTTTCGTTTAAATTCCCTTCAAAACTATTATCGTACAAAGAAGTGATAATTTTACTTTCTGTAAACAACGGTTCTTCCTTGTAAAATTCTTTTAGATAAAGTGGCAACAAAGACGCCATCCATCCATGAACGTGAATAATGTCTGGGGCCCAATTCAGTTTTTTTACAGTTTCTATAACTCCTTTAGCAAAAAAGATTGCACGCTCATCGTTGTCTGAAAATAAGTTGTCATCTTCATCTGTAAAAACGGCCTTCCTTTTAAAATATTCTTCATTATCTATAAAGTATACCTGCATCCTTTCTTTAGGAATCGAGGCTACTTTTATGATCAACGGCATGTCCATGTCGTTTACAACGAGGTTCATTCCAGAGAGACGAATTACTTCGTGCAACTGGTGTCTTCGCTCATTAATTACGCCAAATCTAGGCGTGAAAATTCTTGTTTGTACTCCCTTAGAATGTGCGTTCTTTGCAACATTAAAGGCTGTTGATGATAGCTCTGTTTCAGGTAAGTAGGGAACTACTTCAGACGAAACAAATAATATTCTCTTGTCCTTCATTAAATCAAACTCTTTTTAAGAACTACAAAAATACAAATTATTATGCTAATATCATGTTAAAATGCTAAGTTTGCAGACTTTACTTAATTTTTTAGAATGAACATTTTTAATACTAAAAAAGAAATAAAATCTTACTTAACAGCACAAAAGCAGAAAAACAAAACCATTGGTTTCGTCCCCACTATGGGAGCGCTTCACAAAGGTCATTTGTCTTTGATAAAAGAAGCGAAGAAAAAAAATGATCTCGTTGTTGTTAGTATCTTTGTAAACCCAACACAATTCAACAATACAATAGATTTCGTAAAGTATCCCAAAACCTTAGAAAATGACACAAAATTATTAAATAGTGTTTTATGCGATGTTTTATTTCTTCCCTCTGCAGAGGAAATTTACACCCAAAATATTGTTTCCGATAAATTTGACTTTGATGGCTTAGAACATCAAATGGAAGGAAAACATCGAAAGGGTCATTTTGACGGTGTTGCTACGGTTGTAAAAACTTTTTTCGAAATCATTGACCCTGATATCGCTTATTTTGGTCAAAAAGATTTTCAACAACTACAAATCATTAAAAAAATGGTTCAAAAGCACCGGTTGAACACTAAAATTAAAGGGTGTCCGATTTTTAGAGAAAACGATGGTTTGGCAATGAGTTCAAGAAATACTAGACTTACGGAAACACATCGAAAAGCGGTCCCTTTTATTTATAAAATCCTTGAAAAAGTTCGAGAACAATTTAACGTAGATAACACCCTAGAAATTACTGAATGGGTCGAAGACGAATTCAAAAAAAATACTACTCTAGAATTAGAATATTTTACAATTGCTGAAGAAAAAACATTAAAAAGTGAAAAAAATAAGGCCTCTGATAAAAAATACCGAGCTTTTATTGCGGTATTTGCCGGAGAAATTCGATTAATTGACAACCTACAATTAAAGAATAATTAACTAAAAAAACAGTATTTTTGCCACATGTTAGTACAAGTCGTAAAGTCTAAAATCCATCGTGTAAAAGTTACGGGTGCAGATTTAAATTATATAGGAAGCATCACTATAGATGAAGATTTAATGGATGCCGCCAATATTATTGAAGGAGAACGTGTTCAGATTGTGAACAACAACAATGGAGAACGTTTAGAAACCTATGCTATTCCTGGACCTCGTGGAAGTGGAGAAATCACTTTGAACGGAGCCGCTGCAAGAAGAGTTGCTGTTGGGGATGTATTAATTCTAATTGTTTATGGATTTATGGATTTTGAAGAAGCTAAAAATTTTAAGCCTTCTCTTGTGTTTCCAAACGAAAAAGACAATACCCTGACCTAGTGATCGTTTCCGTGAAAAAAATATTAAAAACAAGTATACCGCTTATCTTTGGAGCCATATTAGTTTGGTATTCGCTTTCTAAAATCTCTATCAATGTGTTAATTGGATATTTCAAAGAAGCTAATTATGAATGGATTTTTCTTGGCTTATTCTTTGGAATATTGAGTCATCTTTCCAGAGCTTACAGGTGGAAATTTATGTTAGATCCCTTGGGTTTTAAGCCAAGGTTCACAAACAGTGTTTTGGCTGTTTTAGTGGGGTATCTAGTGAATTTAGCCATTCCAAGAGCAGGAGAAGTCTCTAGAGCGTTTGTCCTAACAAATTACGAACAAATTCCTTTCGAAAAAGGGTTTGGGACTATTGTTGCAGAAAGAATTGCAGATTTAGTCATGATGCTATGCATCATCATCATTACTCTTTTTGTTCAATTTGATTTTATCTACGATCTTTTAACTAAGAATTTTGATGCCAGTAAAATTAGTATTGGTCTTATCATTTTAACAATCATATGTTATATTCTATATTTTTTTGTAAAAAAAGCGACTTCAGGGATTTTATTAAAAATTAAAACTTTTGTTATTGGTTTGGTGGAAGGAGTTACAAGTATTTTTAGAATGAAAAACAAAGTGGCTTTTATCTTTCACACCATATTTATTTGGGTAATGTATGTTGCCATGTTCTGGGCTACTATCCCTGCAATTAGCGGGCTAGAAGTTCCATTCGGAGGGGTTTTAATTGGTTTTATTGCTGGCGGTTTCTCTATTGCAGCAACAAATGGTGGTATTGGCTTGTACCCAATTGCTGTTGCTGGGGCCCTTGCTTTATTTGATATTCCATCAGATCCCGCTACTGCTTTTGGATGGATCATGTGGACCGCTCAAACGGCTATGATCATCATTTTTGGCGGATTGGCCTTTTTATTCCTTCCAATTTACAATAAACATAAATAATTTTAGCGGCGCTTTAGCCTGTTTTTTGTGGTTCACTTTCTTTAAAAAGAAGCCCTCAAGGACACCTCACAACTCCCAACCCAAGTATTTATAAACTTTAATAAAATCTTATTTTTATCAAATTTTTAAAAGTTATCAACTCATAAACTTGTAACTTTGAATCTTTCAAACCAATTCTATGGCCAAAACCAAAACAACTTTTTTCTGTCAAAATTGTGGAACTCAACATGCAAAATGGGTTGGTCAATGTGGTGCTTGCAAAGAATGGAATACGATTGTAGAAGAAGTCTTACAAAAAGAAGAAAAACGCTCATGGAAACAAGCAAAAACAGGGAGGGGAATCGTAAATAAACCATTAAAAATTATCGATATTCAGACAAATCCTGAAGAGAGAATTATCACCAACAACAAAGAATTAGACACTGTTTTAGGAGGAGGATTGGTAAAAGGATCTGTAACTCTTTTGGGAGGGGAGCCAGGTATTGGAAAATCAACATTATTGTTGCAAGTAGCTTTAAACATTCGTCAAAAAGTTTTATACGTATCTGGAGAAGAGAGTCAATCTCAAATAAAAATGAGAGCAGAAAGGCTGGAGGCTAAAACTTCAAATTGCCTAATTTTAACAGAAACAAATACGCAACAAATTTTTAAAAATATAGAAGAAACAGATCCAGATGTTTTGGTAATTGACTCTATACAAACCCTACATACAAACTCCATAGAAGCTTCTCCTGGAAGTATTTCTCAAATCAGAGAAACTGCTGCAGAACTGATAAAATACGCTAAAGAAACCGCAACACCTGTTTTATTAATTGGCCACATCAATAAAGACGGGAACATTGCGGGGCCAAAAATATTAGAACACATGGTCGATGTTGTTTTACAATTTGAAGGAGATAGAAACCACACCTACAGAATTGTGCGTTCACAAAAAAATAGATTTGGAACTACTTCAGAATTGGGTATTTATGAAATGCTTTCGTCAGGGTTAAGAGAAATTTCAAATCCTTCAGAAATTTTAATTTCTAAAAAAGACTCCGATTTAAGCGGAACCGCAATTGCATCGACTCTGGAAGGGATTAGACCTCTAATGATCGAAATTCAAGCCTTAGTTTCCACAGCAGTATACGGAACTCCTCAACGCTCTACAACCGGATATAATCTTAAAAGGCTGCACATGATTTTGGCTGTTTTAGAAAAAAGAGCTGGCTTTAAATTGGGAGCTAAAGATGTTTTTTTAAATATTACAGGAGGCATAAATGTTGATGACCCCGCAATAGACCTAGCTGTTGTTGCAGCTATTTTATCGTCTAATCAAGACATTGCCATCAACCCAAATGTTTGTTTTGCCGCAGAAGTTGGTTTGGCTGGAGAAATTAGACCTGTTTCCAAAATAGATCAACGAATTTTAGAAGCAGAAAAACTAGGTTACAAAACACTTGTGGCTTCAAAATACAATAAAATCTCATCCATTAATCACAAGATTAAATTGGTTTTAGTTGGGAAAATTGAGGAGGCTTTTGCTACGTTGTTTGCATAAAAAAAACCGAACATCGCTGTTCGGTTTTTTTTAAAATTTTTAGTACTTTATTTTTTATTTACTTCTTTTATGTATTTATCTAAAGCCATCGTCATAGAAGGTGTTTCAGGAGAAGGTGCAGTAATATCACACTTTAACCCAGCTTCAGTTGCTGCCCTGACAGTTGAATTACCAAAAACGGCAATTCTTGTTTCTTTTTGTTTGAAATTGGGAAAGTTCTTTAATAAAGATTCAATTCCTGAAGGACTAAAAAAGACCAAGACATCATAAAAAACATTTTCTAAATCAGACAAATCACTCACAACAGTTCTATATAAATCTAATCGTGTCCATTTTACACCTAAATCATCTAATTCTTTAGGGATTAAAGGCTTTAATTTATCTGAACTTGGCAATAAAAATATTTCGTTTTTATGTTTCTTAATTAATTTTGTTAAATCAGGAAAGGTACGAGTACCAACATAAATTTTTCGTTTTCTATAAACCACATATTTTTGTAAATAATATGCTACAGCTTCAGACTGGCAAAAATATTTCATTGAATCTGGCACTTTAAAACGCATTTCTTCGGCAATTCTAAAGAAGTGGTCAACCGCATTTCTACTTGTTAGAATTATGGCCGTAAAATTATTTAAATCAACCTTCTCGCCTCTTACCTCTTTCACACTAATTCCTTCTACATGAATAAAAGATCTAAAATCAATTTTTACTTTCTGTTTATCAGATAGCTCAAAATAAGGAGATGTTTCTGTCTTTGGTTTGGGTTGCGATACTAAAATTGTTTTCACTTTCATATGTTTTCTTTTTCTAGTTAAAACATCAATTTAAACAGTATAAATAACGGTGCTATTTCAAAGGCGCAAAGGTACAAAATAAAATAAAACAACTCGTTAAAAACCAGGTTTTTATTAATAATGACGTGTAGTACAAACCGAACAGAAAAAAGAACTATTGAGAAATAAATTAAAAAAAGAATGTTTAATTGCGAATATTGAACCAAAACAAGGGAAATCAATAAAAAAAATGCAGTAGAATAAAGATAAATAGCCTTAGATATTAAAAAAAAACGAACTTGCTTCTGTATCATTAATACATGTGAAAACACAAACTCTAAAGACCATTTAACCAAAAAATATGCAGAAACAAGACTCAAAACCTTCATAAAGTTGGTAAAGTCATGCGTTGCCCAAAACTCATAGAATCGTAAAATCTTATAAATTAATAAAGATAAAACGACCATCGAAAAAAGAAAAATCACAGATTGAAATAGATTAAAAAAAGAGGTCTTTTCTTCATTCTCAGCATCAATAAAACTATTGTTTGCAAAAGAAAATACATTCCCTTTTAATTTTGCATAACTCAATCCTTTTAAAAGAAAAACACAGACAAAAAGGAATAGGAGCAATAAAGTGATCCAATTCGTGTCAATTAGTGTTTTTTCAATTGCTTCCACGTTTTATTGTTTTGATAAGTTTCCTACAAAATTAGTAATTAAATAATGTATATTTGCTTACTTACTTCATGAAAATTTATTTATGTCAGACGCGTTAGTCATTATTCCCACCTATAACGAAAAAGAGAACATAGAAGTTATCATAAGAGCTACCTTTAAACAAAAAAAAGAGTTCGATATCTTGGTGGTAGACGACAACTCTCCTGACATGACTTGGAAAATCGTAGAAAACTTAATTTTGGAGTTTCCAAATCGTCTCTTTTTAGAAAAAAGACAAGGTAAAAATGGGTTAGGAACAGCATATATTCACGGGTTTAAATGGGGGTTAGCAAAAAAGTATGACTACATCATAGAAATGGATGCAGACTTTTCTCACAATCCAGAAGATTTAATTCATTTATATAGTGCTTGTAAAAACGAAGGAAGTGATGTCTCTGTTGGTTCTCGTTATGTAAACAACAAAGTAAACGTTGTTAATTGGGATGTAAAAAGGTTATTACTTTCTTATTTCGCTTCTAAATACGTTCGTTTAATTACTAGAATTCCTCTTTTTGATACGACTGCAGGCTTTGTCTGTTGGAAAAGACACGTGCTAGAAACGATTCAATTAGATAAAATAAAGTTTATCGGATATGCTTTTCAAATAGAAATGAAATTTAAAGCCTGGAAGCATGGTTTTAACATCAAAGAAGTCTCTGTCGTTTTCACAGATAGAATGGTAGGAATCTCAAAAATGACCGGAGGCATTGTTTCTGAAGCCTTATTCGGAGTGATCAAAATGAAATTAAAAGGATTGCCAAAATAAGTGACTATGAATCCAATTTCTATCAGAAAAGCTGATTTAAATGACTTACAAATACTCTTAGATTTTGAGCAAGGAGTCATAAAGGCAGAAAGACCCTTAGATCCTTTTTTAAATAGCGGTCCGTTATCATATTATGATCTCCCTGAGATGATTACCAGTCGGCATTTTCATCTGATCGTAGCTGTTGTTGAAGACGAAGTTATTGCTTCAGGATACGTAAGAATAGAAACATCTAGACAGTATCACAAAAATCCTCAACATGGCTATATTGGTTTTATGTATGTAAAGGAATCGTTCAGAGGGAAAAAAATTAGCACCTTAATTTTAGAATCTTTGAAAAAATGGTCGACCCAAAAAAATCTCAAAGAATTACGCCTAGATGTGTATAGTAAAAACACCCCAGCAATTAAAGCATACGAGCGATTTGGATTTTCAAAAAGCTTGGTAAACATGAGAATAGATATTTAAAATATGACGACATTAACTTTAATAAAAAAAGCAAGAATAGTAAATGAAAACAATACTTTTTTAGGAGACGTTCTTATTGAAAATGAAATAATAAAAGAAATTTCATCAGACATAAAAACTACTAGAGAAGCAGTAGTAATCAATGCGAATGGAGCTTTTTTAATTCCTGGTTTTATTGACGATCAAGTTCATTTTAGAGAGCCTGGCTTAACACATAAAGCAACGATTGCAACCGAGAGTAAAGCTGCTGTAGCAGGAGGAATAACTACCTTTATAGAAATGCCAAATACAGTTCCACAAGCAACAACTCAAGACTTGCTAGAAGAGAAGTTCAAAATAGCTGCTAAAGACTCTTATGCAAACTACTCTTTTATGTTTGGAGGCACGAATGACAACCTTGAAGAGTTATTAAAAACAGATCCAAAAAAAGTAGCAGGAATTAAGTTGTTTTTAGGGTCTTCTACAGGAAACATGTTAGTAGACAATGAAGCCGTTTTAGAGAACATCTTTTCATCTACAAAAATGATTATTTCAGTTCATTGTGAAGATGAAATGACTATCAAAAAAAATACCAAAAAATACACAGATCAATACGGAGAGGATATTCCTTTGAAATATCATCCAATCATCAGAAGTGAAGAGGCATGTTATTTATCCTCTTCTAAAGCAATAGCGCTTGCCAAAAAAACAGGAGCTAGATTGCATGTTTTTCACCTATCTACCGCCAAAGAAACGGCTCTTTTTAGAAATGACATCCCTTTAGAAGAAAAGCAAATCACTGCAGAAGTTTGCATACATCATTTATGGTTTAGTGATCAAGATTATCAAGAAAAGGGAACTCATATAAAATGGAACCCTGCCGTAAAAACAGCAAAAGATAGAGACGGTTTGTGGGAAGCTCTTCTAGATGACCGAATTGATGTTTTAGCAACAGACCATGCGCCTCATACCCTGGAAGAAAAAAACAATGTTTATACCAAAGCACCAAGTGGGGGGCCTCTTGTACAACATGCAGTAACCGCTATTTTAGAAAAAGTGAAAGAGGGGGTAATTTCTATAGAAAAAGCGGTTGAAAAGATGAGTCATAATCCTGCAAAGTTATTTCAAATTGAAAAAAGGGGCTTTATCAAAGAAGGGTACTATGCTGATTTAGTTTTGATAGACACCAACAAGCCACAAACAGTTTCTAAAGAGAATCTTTTGTACAAATGTGGATGGTCTCCTTTTGAAGGGACTACGTTTTCGTCAACAATAACGCATACTTTTGTAAACGGGGCCTTGATGTATAATCAAGGAGTATTCAATGAAAACACAAAAGGAAAAAGGATCACTTTTAATCGATAAAATGAAAAATACTCATTACATACTCGTTTTATTTCTAGTGTTTTCATGCACTAGTAATACCATTTTTGAGAAACCAAAAGATATCATCCCAAAAGACACCATGAGCCTTTTAATTCAAGATATGATGATTGCCTCTTCTGCCAGGTTGATCAAAAACAAAAACAAACAAACAAACATTAACTATATGCCGTTTGTTTATGAAATTTATAAAATTGACAGCACCCGTTTTCAGAATAGTAATTATTACTACATGACAAATATAGATGTGTACGAAGAAATATTTACCAATGCAAAAGCAGCTCTTGAAAAAAGAAAAAAAGATCTTACGGAATTAAAGATCAAATTAGATTCCATTGAAAAAGATTCTTTGAATACATTAAAAGTTAAGAAAAAAGAGCGTTTTGTTGAAGAATCAACTTTTATTATAGATACTCTTAAAAAAAAACAGCTAAAAAAAAGCCTGCTTTTTAAGAAAGAGTGGTAGGATAATTTTCTGAAACCTCTTTTACAACCGCTTCAATTGTCTGAAATTTGAAAGGAAGTATTTCTTGAACTTTTTTTGAAGTATACAAAGAAGTGCTATTCGCTGATTTCGCAGCATACTTACTGAGTAGGGGTTCCTTCCCAGTGATGATTGACAAGAAGCTAGAAACCCTCCACAAAAGTTCCATTTTCCATCGATGTATTCTTTTATAGGGACGCTTTTTTTTAAGCGCATCTGCAATTAAAAAGAACACTTCTTTGTATGATTTATTTTCTGAAACCAGTATAAATCGTTCATTTTTAATTGTCGAATTTGTTAGGAAAACCATTGTTTTTACCACATCTTTAACCCCTACAAAACCTGTTTTCCCTTCTGTATAGAATTTTAATCCATGAAAAATTTTTGTGAAAATTTTTCCTGAACCAGCATTCCAAAAACCACCACCAAGGATAATTCCCGGGTTTACAATAACGACATCAATACCTTCTTGACTTGCACGCCATACTTCCATTTCAGCGCCAAATTTAGTAATAGAATATCCGCTATTGTCATCTTGTGAATTCCATTCATTTTCCTCTGTTGATGGCTCTCCATAAATAGAATTCCCAATAGACGCAATAGAGCTAACAAAACAGATTTTATTAACTTTTGCATCAATAGATAGGTTTACAATGATTGCTGTCCCATGTATATTTACTTTTCGCATTTCTCTATAATCTTTAGGATTAAAAGAAATAAAGGCGGCACAATGATATACTTTTTTAACTCCATAAAAAGCAGGAATCATGGAGGGAACATCGGTAATATCTGCTTTAAACCATTCTATTTTAGAGATTAACGAAGCATCTGCGCCATATAAAGAAAAAACTTCTGTTACTTTTTCAATCGTTTTTTCTGAACGGTAAATTGCTCGCACATGCTCGTTCGTTTCTGCTAATTGGTACAATAAATGAGCTCCAACAAACCCCGTAGCTCCAGTGACTAAAATCATACTACGAATTTAGTATATTTTCCTCGATAAACTTATATTTGTGGATTGATAAACTGAATACAATGAAGAATTTTATTGAAGAATTAACATGGAGAGGGATGTTGCATGATCACATGCCAACAACTGAAGAACACTTATTAGAAAAGATGCGTGGAGCCTACGTAGGTTTTGATCCTACTTCAGATTCTTTACATATCGGTAACTTAGTTCCCATCATGTTGTTAGCTCATTTTCAAAGATGTGGACACAAACCAATTGCTTTGGTTGGAGGTGCAACGGGTATGATTGGAGATCCTTCAGGAAAGTCTTCTGAACGTAACTTACTAGACGAAAAAACATTACGCCACAACCAGGAAGCTATTAAAGAGCAATTGAGTCACTTCCTAGATTTTACATCGAATGCAGAAAATGCAGCAGTTCTAGTAAACAACTATGATTGGATGAAGAATTTTTCTTTCCTGGAATTTATCCGTGATGTGGGGAAACACATTACCGTAAATTATATGATGGCAAAAGATTCTGTTAAAAACAGAATTAGTTCTGAATCAAAAGACGGAATGTCATTTACAGAGTTTACCTATCAATTAGTTCAAGGGTATGACTTCTTGCATTTGTATCAGAAAAACAATGTTTCTATACAAATGGGAGGTTCCGATCAATGGGGGAATATTACTACTGGAACAGAGCTAATTAGAAGAATTGGCGGTGGGAAAGGATACGCAATTACCTGTCCATTGATTACAAAATCTGACGGCTCAAAATTTGGTAAATCAGAAGGTGGAAATGTTTGGTTAGATGCTAAGAGAACCTCTCCTTATAAGTTTTATCAGTATTGGTTAAATGCTTCTGATAAAGACGCCGAAAAATATATAAAAATCTTTACTTTTCTTGACAAAAAAGTGATAGATACTCTAATATCCGAGCATAACGAAGCTCCTCACATGCGATTATTACAAAAGAAAATTGGAGAGGAAGTTACGTTATTGGTTCATGGAAAGGATGCCTATGAAAATGCCATAAAAGCATCTAATATATTGTTCGGAAAATCGATGGCTTCTGACTTAAAAGCTTTAGATGAACAAACTTTCTTAGATGTTTTTGATGGGGTCCCTCAGGCCACAATTTCTATCAATGATATCGAAAATGGCTTAGATATGGTTGGTGCCTTAGCTTCAAAAACTAATTTTTTAAATTCTAATGGAGATGCTAGAAGAGCATTGCAAGAAAATGCAATTTCTGTAAATAAAGAAAAAGTAGCAGCAGATTTTATCATTTCAAAAGCAGATTTAATTGCAAACAAGTATGTTTTGCTTCAACGAGGAAAAAAAACCTACTATTTATTAAATATTGAATAAGTTCATCAAAATAAAACCCCTTAAGTTGATCGTAAACGGCAAGTTGTTTTGGGTAAAAAAAATCAACAGTCTTTTATGAAGTTTTTCAAAACAATAATCAACTTTGCGAAATTTTCTATGTGACTCATGTGTCCATCGGGAAAAATAATTAGTTTTGAATTTGTTTTTTCAGCTTCTTCTATCGATTTTTGAATATCCAAAACAGGATCTTTTCTTCCAGTGATTATCATTTTTTTGAAATCATTTTTAGCCAAGACATGGTTTCTGTTTGGTCTTAATTTCATTCCTTCTTGTCCAGCAATATACCCTTGAATAGATGTCTTTAGCGCTTCATCTAGTCCGTTCTTTATTTCATCTGCATAATTTACCCTACTTACTTCACTAAATAAATTTGTAAAGGACATTCTTACCATATTTGTGAAATTATTCTGAATCATCATATTGGCTCTTGTTCTCAATTGTTTGCGTTCCTGATCATCTTCATTAGAAGTAGCGTTTAACAAACACAACCCTTTTATTTTTTGTGGATTTCTCTCTGCAAATGCCAAAGCTACATACCCCCCTAGAGAATGACCGATCACTATACATTTTCGAATTCTCAACTGTTTTAATACCGCTTCTACAGTTTCAGAAAACAACTCCATAGAATGAAGGTAACCAAGACAATCTGATCTTCCATGCCCCAACAAATCAATGGTAACGATCCTATTTCTTTTTGATAGTTCCGAGGAAATTTCATTCCACATAGAAGCCTTTTCTAAAAAACCATGAAGCAAAACTATTGTTGTCCCATTACTTGTAGCTGTATCTGTATAAAAAACTGCTGCCTTCTTATAATTTAAAACCATAGAAACAAAGATACTATTTGATTCGTTTTTAATAATCTTATAAACCTAAAGTATTTGCTCTATTTTTTAAAAAAAATGGAGTGAAAAAATTGCTTCTAAAGATGGGTCCTAATTTTTTTTACGCCTATAAGAATTAAATAAGTTATTTTTGTTTCCAACTTTAAAAGCGTTTTTTTGTTAAACTATTATTTACATCAGCATACTTCCTCAAAAAACTGGGTAACTTTCGTTCATGGTGCAGGCGGAAGCAGTTCTATTTGGTACAAACAAATACGTGACTTCAAAAAACACTTTAATGTATTAATTCTTGATTTACGGGGCCATGGAGAGAGCAAGCCAACATTAAAAGATTCATTCAATCCAAAATACACTTTTGATTCTATAACCAATGATATTATTGAAGTAATCGATCATTTACGAATAGAAAAATCTCATTTTATAGGAATTTCCCTGGGGACAATTCTCATTCGAAATTTAGCAGAAAAAAAACCAGCATTAGTGCAAAGCATGATCATGGGGGGGGCTATTATTAAATTAAACTTCCGCTCGCAAATTTTAATGAAAGTTGGAAATGTATTCAAATCTATAGTGCCTTATATGATGCTTTATAAACTTTTTGCATTCATTATCATGCCTAAGAAGAATCATAAAAAATCGAGATTGCTATTTGTTAATGAAGCTAAAAAATTATACCAAAAAGAATTTATACGCTGGTTTAAATTAACGGCAGAAATAAATCCATTATTGCGTTTTTTTAGAGCAAAAGACATTAAAATTCCTACACTTTACTTAATGGGTGCCGAAGATCATTTGTTTTTACCATCCATAAAAAACATCGTTTCGAAACACCTTACATCTTCTCTTTTTGTAGTTGATAATTGTGGTCATGTGGTCAATGTAGAACAGCCAGAAATATTTAACAATCAAACAATTAAATTCATCAACTCTCTGGCATAAAAAAAAGCGAATATAAAACTCGCTTTTAGATCATTGCAAAAGATTATCCTAACATAATTTCTTCGATTTCATCGGCTTCAATAGGAATATTACCCATTAAATTAAAAGGAGATCCGCTTTTTTGTATCACTACATCGTCCTCTAAACGAATCCCAAAACCTTCTTTAGGAAGATAAATTCCAGGTTCTACTGTAAAGACATTATTTGCTTCCATTGGTTCATGCAATAGACCATAATCATGAGTATCTAGACCAATATGATGAGAAGTTCCGTGCATAAAATATTTTTTATACGCAGGCCAATTTTTGTCTTCATTTTGAATATCGGCTTTATCTAACAACCCTAACTTAAGTAATTCTGAGGTCATTACCTTACCGACTTCTATATGATATTCTTTCCATAAAGTGCCTGGAAGTAGCATTTTTGTGGCTTCCTTTTTTACTTGATTTACAGCATTGTAAACTGCTTTTTGTCTGTTTGAAAATTTACCAGAAACAGGAACTGTTCTCGTTAAATCACTCTTATAAGTCGCATATTCTGCGGCAACATCCAATAAGATTAAATCACCGGCTTTACATTGCTGATTATTCTCTATATAATGCAATACGTTCGCATTATTCCCTGAGGCTATAATTGGGGTATATGCAAATCCCTTCGAACGATTTCTAACAAATTCATGCAACAATTCTGCTTCAATTTCATATTCCCAAACAGCTGGTTTTATGAATTTTAAAATTCTACGAAACCCTTTTTCTGTAATATTACAAGCCTGTTGCATTAAATCCAATTCAATGGGGTCTTTTACAGCTCGTAAACGTTGCAAAATAGGGTTGCTTTTTGCGACAGCATGTGCAGGGTATTTTGCTATTAACCATTTTGTAAAACGATCTTCACGAGTTTCTGTTTCAACATTGGCCCTGTAGTGTTCATTTGTATTAATATAAAACGTATCGCAATAAGAAGTCATTTCAAACAAAATTTTTTCTAAATCTTGTAACCAATAAACTGTTTTAATCCCAGAAGTTTCAAAAGCCGTTTCTTTTGTCAGTTTTTCACCTTCCCAAACAGCTATATGATCATTCGTTTCTCTCACAAACAAAACCTCTCGTAGGTTTTCATTGGGACAATCAGGAAATAATACCAGAACACTTTCTTCTTGATTTACTCCACTTAGATACAAGATATCTGTATGCTGTTCAAAAGGAAGGGTACTATCTGCACTTATTGGATAAATATCATTAGAATTAAAAACTGCTAAACTATTTTTCCTCATTGCTGAAGCAAAATTTTTACGATTTTTAATAAATAACTGTGCGTTTATTTTATCATATTTCATACAGGTGTAATTAAGTTGAAATACAAAGGTAGTAATATTTCTATTGCTATTAAATCATGAAATCACTTTCGATTAAGGTCTTTTCTTGACCTTTAAATTTACTAGTAACGCTTCTTTTTAGCTGCGCCAGTTCTTCCTCTTCCAGCAACGGCATTGGGTGATTTATTCTCTTTAAAATGACGTTTACTTTTTGGCTTGTTCCCTTTCGGTGAATTTGAATTTCTGGAATTATTTTTCTTCCCAAAAGATCCTTTACTTTGAGAAGCGGCTCTTTTTGGAGGAGCTGTATCAGTTGGTTCAAACCCTGGTACAATCGTAGAGTTTAATTTTTCATTTAGTAATTTTTCTATTTCACTTTGATATTCACTTTCTTCACTACACACTAGAGAGATTGCTTCACCAGCTGCTCCAGCTCTTCCTGTCCTACCAATTCTATGTACATAGTCTTCAGGTATGTTTGGTAATTCAAAGTTGATAACATGAGGCAATAAAGGAATGTCTAAACCACGGGCTGCAATGTCTGTCGCTACTAAAATTTTGATAGAATTGTCTTTAAAATTTTTGAGTGCCTTTGTTCTTGCTCCTTGACTTTTATTTCCATGAATGGCTGCTGCAGAAATACCAGCTTTTATAAGTTTTTCTGTCAGCTTATTAGCACCGTGCTTTGTTCTGGTAAAAATTAAAACTTGATTCCAATTATTATCTTTTATCAACTTAATTGTAAACTCTGTTTTTTTCTTTTTATCAATCTTGTAAACCTTGTGAGTTACTTTTTTTGCAGTTGAATTTTGTGGTGCCGTTTCTACAGAAACAGGGTTTCTTAAAATCCCTGAGGCTAATTTTTTAATATCATTAGAAAAAGTAGCTGAAAACATCAGGTTTTGACGTTTTTGGGGCATAAAACTAATTATTTTGTTAATATCTCTAACGAAACCCATGTCTAACATTCTATCAGCTTCATCTAAAATTAAAACATCTATTCTTTTAAAAGACAATGCTTTTCGATCATGTAAATCTAACAATCTACCAGGAGTTGCTACTAGAATATCAACTCCATTTTTTAAGGTGGCAATTTGTGGTTTCGCATTTACTCCTCCAAAAATAACGGCAGACTTTATATTTACATATTTGCTGTATTCTCTAATATTATCATGAACCTGGGCAGCTAACTCTCTGGTAGGAGTTAAAACTAGTGCGCGTAAAGGCCTGTATTTTATATGTTTGGTTTCCGATAAATAGTGTAGAACAGGCAATGTGAAACCTGCTGTTTTTCCTGTCCCTGTTTGAGCAGAAGCTAAAATATCTTTACCGTCTAGTATGTGAGGAATTGCTTTTTCTTGGATGGGTGATGGTTTGGTATATCCTTTTTCTTCTACAGCTTTTACTAAAGCGTTGGATAAACCTAGGTCTGAAAATGTCATAAAAATCATTTAAGAAACTTGCTTTATGTAGCGGTTTCTGGCTACAAATATACACTCTTTTATGTTGAGTCTTTACAAAGTTTTAAAGTCCTTTTTAGGATAAAATTTTTTTTTTGAGGATACAATTGGTAATTTCATCTTTCAGAACCAATCAAAATCTCATATGAAATTTGTTTTCACTTTTTTGTTCACCTGTTTTTCAACAATTTTAATTGCACAAACCACAACAAATTCTGCTACAATTAAAAAATCTTTGGAGAAAAAATCTCAAATGATACAGACTTCTTTAGTTAAAAATATAGCGTTTACAAATATCGGCCCAACGGTGATGAGTGGACGAGTCGCAGACATTGCTGTTAACCCAGAGAATCCGACAGAGTTTTATGTTGGTTATGCATCCGGAGGCTTGTGGTACACGAATAATAACGGAACTACTTTTAAGCCCATTTTAGACAACAGTCCCACACAAAATATTGGAGATATCGCTGTAGATTGGTATACAGGAACAATATGGGTTGGTACAGGAGAAAAAAACTCGTCGCGCTCTTCCTATGCCGGAATTGGAGTGTTAAAATCTTTGGATAAAGGGGAGACCTGGAACAATGTTGGTTTAAGAGACTCTCATCACATTAGCAGAATTCTAATCAATCCAAACAACCCCAATGAAGTTGTTGTGGGTGTGATTGGTCATTTGTATTCATCAAACAATCAAAGAGGTGTCTTTAAAACAATGGATGGTGGTCAAACGTGGTCAAAAAAATTATTTATAAATGAAAATACAGGAATTATTGATGTTGCGTTTGCCCCAGGAAATTTTAAAGTGATGTATGCCTCTTCTTGGGAAAGAGAACGTAAAGCATGGAATTTCGACGGTGATGGAAAAAATTCTGGCATTTATAAAAGCATCAATGGAGGAGATTCTTGGATAAAGATTTCAGACAATAGTGGACTCCCAGTGGGAAATGGAGTGGGAAGAATTGGACTGGCTGTTTTTAATGAAAACACAGTATATGCTCTTCATGACAACCAATTTAGGAGAAAAAATGAGAAGAAAAAAAGCGCTTCAAATGTATTGACAAAAGAAGATTTTAAAAAAATGTCAAAAATGCGTTTTTTGAATCTGAGTGATAAAAAATTAAACGCCTATCTAAAAACAAATGGATTCCAAGAAAAATATCGTGCTGAAAACATCAAACAAATGGTTCGATCCGGTGCTATAAACCCATTAGATTTGGCAAAATATTTAGAGGATGCAAACTCGTCATTATTTGAAACTCCTGTTATTGGTGCAGAAGTTTTTAAAACATCGGATGGAGGTCTTTCTTGGAAAAAAACACATCAAGAGTATTTAGATGATTTGTATTATTCTTACGGGTATTATTTTGGTGAAATTAGAGTAGATTTAAAAAATGAAAATGCAATTTATGTTTTGGGAGTTCCTATTTTAAAATCTAAAGATGGAGGTATAAATTTCACTTCTATTAGTAAAGAGAATGTACATTCAGATCATCAAACATTGTGGGTAAACCCAAATAAAAAGGGTCATTTGATTGACGGAAATGACGGTGGGATAAACATCTCTTATGATGATGGAAAAAACTGGATAAAGCTAAATCAACCTGCTGTTGGACAGTTTTATTCAGTATACGCAGACAATCAAAAAAACTATCATGTATACGGAGGCCTCCAAGACAATGGTGTTTGGGTTGCTCCCAACAATGCTAAAATTGATAAGTCTTGGCAGCAGTCAGGTAAAAACCCTTACGAATCAATCATGGGTGGAGACGGAATGCACGTTCAAGTTGATGAAAGAAACCCTCATATTATCTATACAGGATACCAATTTGGAAATTATTATAGACTAGACAGAGAAAAAGGAAAAAAAACATACATTCAACCAAAACATCCTTTGGGAGAAAATCCTTACCGATTTAACTGGCAAACCCCTATTCATTTATCGAAACACAACCAAGATATTTTATATCTAGGCGGAAATAAACTACACAGGTCTTTAAATAAAGGAGATGATTGGGAAGTAATTTCAGAAGATTTAACCAATGGTGAAAAAAAAGGGAACGTTGCTTATGGAACAATAACTTCAATCTCTGAAAGCCCTCTTCAATTTGGGTTAATATATGTTGGGTCTGATGATGGTTTGATAAACATTACCAAAAATGGGGGAGGAAGTTGGAAGCAAATTTCGGATAAATTACCACAGAATTTATGGGTTTCTAGAATCATTGCCTCTAAATTTAAAAAAGAACGCGTCTATGCAACTCTAAACGGCTATAGATTTGATGACTTCACCCCTTATGTGTATGTCTCTGAAGATTTTGGAAGCAATTGGAAAAATATTGCTAGTACGCTTCCAACCTCATCGGTAAACGTAATAAAAGAAGATTCTGAAAACGAAAACATCCTGTATCTAGGAACAGATAATGGGCTATATGTTTCTTTCAATAGAGGGAAATCGTGGGAGGCGTTTAGTAAAAATTTACCAAATGTTGCAGTTCATGATTTGGTCATACAGCCGACGGCAAAAGAATTGATCATTGGCACACATGGGAGAAGTTTATACAAAGCAACTATAGGTCCGTTACAATTATTTACAGACACATTGGCAAAAAAAGCCACGCATCTTTTTAAAATAAAGTCTGTAAAAAAAAGCTCCTCCTGGGGGAACTCTTGGAGCAAATGGCTAGACGTAAAGACTCCAGAACTAAAAATACCTTTGTATGCAAATTCAACGAAAAAAATAACCATTGAGATCTTTTATAAAAAGGTGAGGGTTAACGCTATTTCTGTAAATGTAGAAAAAGGTTTTAATGATGTCGTTTACGATCTTTCTTTTTCTAAAAAGGGTAGAAAAGCTTTTCAAAAAGAAAATAAAGAAGTTCCTCTTAAAAAATCTAAAAATAACATCTATTATTTACCTAGAGGAAAATATGTGGTGAAAGCTGAAAACGCAGAGACCTTTTTGGAAGTAAACTAAATTTAGGAATCTTTGGATATTTTTAAATGAATTTTAGTCCTTGTTTTAAGTTCTTTAAAATGATTAACAAACACTTTTTGATCGTTAAATATTGCTTCAATTAACCAATAAGATCCTTTAAAATAAGATTTCAATACAGTCGCTATCATCGCAGATTGATCCGTAATTTTTAATTGATCAGGATATAATAAAAAGGATTCATTATTAAGAGTCAGTTCATTTACATCGTCAAACAACGCAGCGATATATTTTTCTTTAGGGTTTTTATAAATAGCTCTTGGAGAATCATTTGCTACCATCTTATTGTTCTTTATGATTATAAGTTTATCGGCAAAAGAAAGTGCGTCATTTTTATCATGAGTGGCTACGATACAAGAAATATTTTTTGCTTTTAAATACCCAAATAAATTTCTTCTTAGAGCGTTTTTTTTAAAGTTGTCTATTTGTCCAAAAGGTTCATCCAACAGTAATAATTCAGGTTCTTTCGCCAAAGCTCTTGCAATGGCAACTCGTTGCTTTTGACCGCCACTTAAGTTTTTAACTTTGGTCTTTGCAAAAGCCGTCATTTCGATAACTTCCAACAATTCTTCCGTACGTTTTTTACTTTCTTCAGGATAAAAACGGGATAAAAATTTTTGAATATTTTCTGAGACAGAAATAAATGGCATTAAATCAAAATCTTGAGCTACATATTTGAATTTTTCAAAACCAGGAACTAAATGGTGTTTTGGTCCAAGAATTTGTTCTTCTTTCCAAAATATTTTTCCATCATTCAGATCTAATAATCCATAAATAGCTTTTAATAATGTAGATTTCCCACAACCACTTTCACCCATTATACAAAGGTGTTCGCCTTGTGGTAAAAAAAAATTAAACCCCTCTAAAACAGGCTTATTTTGATGGTATTTAAAAGAAATAGAAGTAACTTTTAGCATAGTACAAAAATAGAGTTTCTATTTGATTTTAGAAGTAAAAAACGAAGTGAGTCCTTAAAACTGAATGTGCTACTATAAAATTGGACTTTGCAGTAATTAAGATTGATCCAATCTATATCATTGTTTCGTTTATTTACTCCATTCTTATTGTGTTCACTAGAGGGTATTTTTAACTTTTTATTTTTGTTTTTGGAGGATTGGGCAATTGATCTAATCCCATATTAAAGAGTGTAAATCCAAAAATATCTGAGTATTGCTCAATGGTTTTTGCAACTGGAGTTCCTGCACCGTGCCCCGCATTTGTTTCTATCCGTATTAACGTTGGAGCAACTCCCGTCTGTTTTTCTTGTAATTCAGCCGCAAATTTAAAACTGTGTGCAGGCACAACTCGGTCGTCATGATCTCCAGTTGTTATGAGTGTTGCAGGATATTTAACTCCTTTTTTTACATTGTGTACAGGGGAGTATTTTTTTAAATATTCTAACATCTCTTTACTGTCATTTGCTGTTCCGTAATCGTAGGCCCAACCAGCTCCTGCAGTAAAAGTATGATAGCGCAACATGTCTAAAACACCAACAGCAGGCAAAGCAACCCTCATTAATTCAGGTCTTTGCGTCATGGTTGCACCAACCAATAAACCTCCGTTAGATCCTCCTCTAATAGCAAGATACGCTGAGGAAGTATACTTTTTTTCAATTAAATATTCAGCAGCAGCAATAAAGTCATCAAACACATTTTGCTTCTTCATTTGCGTTCCTGCATTGTGCCATTTTTTACCATACTCTCCTCCTCCCCGTAGATTGGGAACTGCATAGATTCCTCCTTGCTCCATCCAGACAGCATTTGCAATACTAAAAGAAGGTGTTAAGCTAATATTAAACCCTCCATACCCGTAGAGTATTGTTGGATTGTTTCCGTCCAATACGATTCCTTTTTTATGGGTTATAATCATCGGAACTTTGGTCCCGTCTTTTGAACTATAAAAGACTTGTTTGCTTGTGTATGCATCAGAATTAAAATCGATAGAAG
Organism: Polaribacter sp.; assembly: GCA_018608545.1. Taxonomy (GTDB): domain Bacteria; phylum Bacteroidota; class Bacteroidia; order Flavobacteriales; family Flavobacteriaceae; genus Polaribacter. Next base: position 8,647 of record JABAZI010000040.1, on the reverse strand, counting down.
GTTTCCAAAATACTTCATAAGCTCCATTCTCTGGATTAAATTTATACAGCGAACTCGGAGTATTATAATTTGTAAAAGAAAAATAGAGTTCTTTTGCCTCCTTTTTCCCTCCAAAACCAGCTGAAGAACCTACGCCAGGCAATTGAACTTCTCTCATTAAATTTCCATTAAAATCGTACTGAAGTACTTTCGAAATAGCATCAACCATATATTCTGCAAAGAAATATCCTCCTCCAGAATTTAGATTTAACACATGTTCCGTCTCAGGAATAAGATCTTTCCAATGCTCTTGTGAAGGGTTATTAGCATCAACAGTCACAAGTTTTTTATTCGGGGCATTAAGATTCGTAACCAAATATAATTTATGTTGGCTGTTCTTTACCACATAGGTATCGCTATCAAAATGATCTACAATCGTTTTTAATTTTTGACTTTCATTGGTCAAATCTTTGATAAACAGTTTATTACCAGAAGTTGAAGTGGATGCAGAAATAACTAAATATCGATCATCCTCGGTTAAATAACCACGAACATATCTATGTTTTTCAGCTATTTTTTGACCAAAAATAACAGGATCATTTTTTTGTAAAGTTCCTAGTTTGTGATAATATAATTTGTGTTGATCTGTTTTGGCAGACAACTCGCTTCCTTTGGGTTTGTCATAACTAGAATAATAAAATCCTTCATTTTTATACCAAGAAATTCCAGAGAATTTAACATCAACCAGTGTATCCTCTTTAATGATTCTAGATTCAGTATCCATGACGATGATTTTACGCCAATCTGATCCTCCTTCAGAAATTGCATAAGCTGCTGTTTTACCATCTTTAGAAAAACTTAAAGCTCCTAAAGAGGTGGTAGCGTCTTCAGAAAAGGTATTGGGGTCTAAGAAAACTTCTGCCGCTGAATTTCCTTTTTTACGATACACAACATATTGATTTTGTAAACCCTCATTTTTATAGAAATAAGTATAATCTCCCTCTATAAAAGGAGCTCCTACTTTTTCGTAGTTCCATAATTCTGACAAACGTGCCTTTAACTGATCTCGATAAGGAATCTTATTCAAATACCTAAAAGTAACTTCATTTTCAGCGTTTACCCAAGCTTCTGTTTCTTTGCTTCGATCATCTTCTAACCATCTGTAATTGTCAACAATAGCTGTATGAAAGAGGGTGTCTATAACTGGAAACTTCTTCGTTTTCGGATACTTCAAGTCTGTCGGTTTTTGATTATTTTTTTCGTAACACGAAACAAAAATTGCACTTGCAAATGAGATCAAAATGATGAATTTGTTTTTCATAAGTTCTAAAATTTGTC
>JABAZI010000040.1:0-7230 GCA_018608545.1 Polaribacter sp. | reverse complement strand
CAACCAGAAATGGCAAACGGCGCATTACCAAAAGCAGAATTAGAGCGAATTATTGCAGATGTTTTGAAGGTAGAAAAGCCTATTTAATATTGATAATTGAAATCATAACGTCTCTAAGATCCTGAAAAAGTTAATTTTCAGGATTTTTTTGTGCAAAAAAATGTCCCTACATTTTATACCTAAGTAATTTAGGTATATCTTTGTCTTATGAGTAACCAAAAACTATATAAAGGCTCTTTGCAAACCATCATTTTAAAATTATTGGCAACCAATCATAAAATGTATGGGTATGAGATTACTCAAAAAGTAAAAGAACTTACCAAAGGAGAATTACAAATTACAGAAGGTGCATTGTACCCAGCTTTACACAAATTGGAAGCAGATGGTTTGTTAGATATTGAAGTGGTAAAAGTAGAAAACCGATTGCGTAAATATTATAAATTAACTGAAATCGGAACGAAGGAAACCACAGACAAATTGGAAGAAATGCAACAATTTTTAAAAACAATGCAACACTTGGTGAACCCTAAGTTTAGTTTGGAGTAATATTTTATAAGCGATGAAATTAACTAAAAATCAAATTGATGAACTCTACAAATTTACACGTAAACACTACGTGTATCACTATGATGTACAATCTGAATTGGTAGATCATTTGGCCAATGATATTGAAAAAATATGGGAACAAACACCAAATTTATCCTTTGAAGATGCAAAAAACAACTCATTTAAAAAATTTGGAGTTTTTGGGTTTATGAATGTAATAGAAGCCAAACAAAAACAAATGAATAAACGGTATAAACATATCATGTGGCGTTTTTTTAAAGAGTGGTTTACATTGCCGAAAGTGACGACTACAATCGTTCTCTTTTTATCCATTTTCTTCTTTTTAAAAATTCAATTTTCAGAATATATTTTATTAGGAACGCTTTTTATTTTCTTAATTTTTGATGTAATCAATCAATTTAAAAACAGAAAAATTCAAAAAGAAAAGAAAGGAAAAACAGAAAAAGTATTTTTATTGGAAGCAATGATTGGCAATACAAAAGGAGGTTTTACAGGAATAACAGCGCTCAATTTTTTTAATTTCGTCAATTTGTCTCACATAAACTTCAGCGCTTTGGAGATTCATTGGTCAATTATTGTTTCATTAACAGCAACTTTATTGTGTATTTTGTTTTATGTGATTCATTATATCATCCCTCAAAAAGCAGAAGAATTACTCATAGAGACCTATCCAGAATATAAACTTGTAAACAATTTGTAACAAAACCAGTCTAAAATTGTCTAATATATAAATTAACTGACTATGATTTCACACTTTTTAAAACTAGAATGGAAACAGTTTTTCCGCTCCTCACATTGGCAAAAAGGAATTGCTATAAAAATAGTAATGGCTTTTTTAGCGCTCTACTTTATAGTCGTTTTTTTAGCAATTGGTGTGGGTGGGTATTTCATTCTTAAAAAACAGTTTCCAGAACAAGACCCGCTTCAAATGGTAAATTCTTACTTATTGTATGCCCTTTTAGGAGATTTAATTTTTAGATACCTCATGCAGAAACTACCCGTCATGAATATTAAACCATTGCTTATTTTACCTATTAAAAAAAGTAAATTGGTACATTATGTATTGGCAAAATCATCAATTTCTTTCTTTAATATTCTAGGATTGTTTTTTTACATTCCTTTTGCGGTTGTTTTAATGATAGAAGGGTATGCTATATCAGGCGCTTTAGGTTGGTTGTTTGCTATTATTTTAATGATTCAATCTGCAAATTTTTTAAATTTTTTAATCAATAAAAATACAATTGCTTTAGGTGTAATTTCAGTTGTTTTGGCATCTTTAATTGGTTTACAGAATTTTGGTATTTATGATGTAACTGCCCTTGGTGGTGAAGTTTTTGACGCTATCTACACAAATCCTATATACTCTTTAATTGGTGTGGTTGTTTTGGCTGTTTTATATAACTTAAACTTCAAACAATTAAAAAACTTGGTTTATTTAGATGAAGCAGTTTCTCAAAAAGTAGTAGCAGTAAAATCTGCAGACTTATCTTTTGCAAATAAATTAGGAGACGTTGCGCCTTTTATAAAAAATGATATTCGTTTAATCTGGAGAAATAAGAGAACAAAGACAGTTTTCTTAATGTCTTTTTTGTTTCTTTTTTATGGCTTAATCTTTTTTACGCAAGAAACCTACAAAGAAATACCAGCAATGCTCATGTTTGCATCCTTATTTGTTACGGGTGGTTTTGCGCTAAATTATGGTCAGTTTATTCCTGCTTGGGATAGCGCTCATTATAAAATGTTAATGAGTCAGAGTTTTAAATACCGTAAATTTTTAGAATCTAAATGGATTTTAATGGTGGTTATGACTTCTTTTCTGTATGTGCTAAGTTTTCCTTATTTGTATTTCGGAGTAGATATTTTCTTAATGATTACTGCAGGTGCTATTTTTAATATCGGATTTAACTCGTTATTTTTATTGTTTGCAGGTTCTTTTAACAGGAAAAAAATAGATTTAAATAAAAGCGGATTTGGAAACACACAGGGTACAAGTGCAACACAGTTTCTTATTATTCTACCTTTAATGGTTTTACCAATATTACTTTTTTGGCTTTTTAATGAACTTGTTGGTGCAAATTCTGGGTATATCGTCGTTGCCGCAATTGGTGTTATTAGTTTACTCTGTAAGAAGTATGCAATGAATTTTATAGAGAAAAAGTATATAGAAAACAAATACGTTATGATTAACGCTTTTGGAAAAGAAGCATAGTTTCAACTTAAAAGAAAACACAATGATTACAATAGATACAATATCAAAAAAATACGGAAAAACAGAGGTTTTAAATGTCGAAAATATTGAAATTCCAAAAGGACAAAGTTTTGGCTTGGTGGGCAATAATGGTGCAGGAAAAACCACATTATTCAACATACTTTTAGATTTAATTAGACCCACCACAGGTTTAATTACCAATAATAATATTGTGGTGAGCCAGAGCGAAGATTGGAAAAATTTTACAGGTTCTTTTATTGATGAATCTTTTTTAATAGGGTATTTAACCGCAGAAGAGTATTTCGAGTTTATTGGCGATTTAAGAGGCATGAACAAAGTCGATGTTCAGAAATTTTTAGGACAGTTCTCTGATTTTTTTAATGGCGAAATTATTGGTAAGAAAAAATATTTGAGAGATTTAAGCAAAGGAAATCAAAAAAAAGCAGGAATTGTCGCAGCAATGATGGGGAGCCCAAAAGTGATCATTTTAGACGAACCTTTTGCCAATTTAGACCCTACCACTCAAATAAGATTAAAAACGATTATCAAAAAGTTAACCGAAAACAAAGAAATTACTGTTTTAATTTCCAGTCATGATTTAACACATATAACAGAAGTTTGTGAAAGAATTGTCGTTCTAGACAAAGGAGTTTTAGTCAAAGATCTAAAAACATCTACAGCAACTTTGAAAGAATTAGAAAGCTATTTTTCAGTGTAAGCCTTGTATTCTTAATTTATTACTATTTTTACATGCTGATGTATACTATTTTCTCTGATTTTTAGTTTTTAATGAAGAGCTTTTAGTTATTAAAAATTAATCTAGATTTACCTGTGTGAAAAAAATTCAAAAAATAATAGCCTTTATTTTTCTTTTTCTAACCGTCACTGCTTGTAGCACAAAAAAGAATACAATTGTTAGTAGAAGTTGGCAATCTTTAAATACAAAATACAACGTTTTATTTAATGGTAAAGAATCCTTTGCCAAAGGAATTGAAGAAATTCACAAGAAATATAAAGATGATTGGTTTAACCAATTACCTATAGAGCCTATTAAATTTCAGGAAAACAAAATAAATATTCCCATACTTAATAAAGGAATGGGATCGGGTTTTGATCGCAGTAAAAACAGCGAAAAGAAAGCGACAAGTCCTTTCGGAATTGCAGAAGAAAAAGCAGTGAAAGCGATTCAAAAACACGGAATGAACTTTAATGGCGAGGAACGCAATAGCCAAATTGATGACGCTTACCTCCTTTTGGGAAAAGCACGTTATTATGACCAACGATTTATTCCTTCCATCGAAGCTTTTAATTATATTATTGCTAGTTATCCATTTGCTAGTTTAATTAACGAAACTAAAATTTGGAGAGCAAAAGCGAATGTCAGAATCGATAACGAAGAATTTGCGATCGAATCAATGGAGCTACTTCTTCAAGTAAAAAACTCTAAAGAGGTAGATTTACCCCCAAAGATTAAAGAACAAGGCTATACTACTTTGGCAATGGCTTATGTTAAATCGGATAGTCTTCAAAAGGCAAAAAAATACCTAATGAAAGCTACTGAGACGATGAGTAATAGGGCTCAAGGAACAAGAAATTTATTTGTTTTAGGTCAAATCTACGGTTCTGAAAATAAAAAAGATTCAGCCTCATTCTTTTTTAACAAGATTATCAACTTTGACAAAGCACCCTACAAATACAAAATACACGCACACATTGAATTATCGAAAAACGCTGTCAACGATTCTACAGCAACTGTTCGTGTCGAAAAAATGCTAGAATTAATTAAAGACCGTGAAAATAGACCTTATCTAGCGGAGCTCTATTACCATGTTGGTTTTTTAAGTGAACAAAAAGGACAGGTCAATCTAGCAACCGACTATTATCAGAAATCTCTAAGGGTTAAGTCTGGTAGTATTAAACAAAAAACCTTTTCCTATGAGAGGTTGGCAGACATTAACTTTAAAAACTCCCAATATAAAATAGCAAATTCTTATTATGATACTATTCTAAAAATTTCGACAGATACTTTAAATTTAAGATTTAGACGCATCAAAAGAAAACATAAAAACTTTGCTTCTTTGATAGGTTTCGAAAATATTGTAACAAAAAACGATAGTATTATTAAAATGGCATCTCTCTCTAAAGAAGCTCAAGAGGCCTATTTTCAAAAATACATTGACAATCTTAAAGAGAACGATGAAAAAGCCGCTCAGTTAAAATTAAATCAACAGGCTTTTGGTGCCTCTTTTGGACAAAGCTCACTTCAATCTAATTCTAAAGGAAAATGGTACTTCTATAATTCTCAATCTTTAAGTTTTGGAAAAAGTGAATTTGAAAAAAACTGGGGAAAAAGAAAATTAGGAGATAATTGGAGATGGTCTTCTCAAATCGAATTAACTTCTAAAAAGAAAAATACGATCTCAGCAAACCAAAAAAATAAGCGATACGATTTGGAAAGTTATCTAAAGAAAATTCCCACTGATCCAAAAGTAATTGATGCTCTTAAATTGAATAGGAATGAAGCTTTATATGAATTGGGTTTAATTTATAAAGAACAATTTAAAGACACAAAGCTTGCGATTGAACGATTAGAAAGAGTGGATAGTTTAGCTCCTGCCGAAGAATTAATCTTGCCTATTAATTGGCATTTATACAAAATATACGCTCTCTTAGGTCAGGAATTAAAAACAACAAAACACAAGAATATTATTCTTGAAAAATATCCAGATACCAAGTTTGCACAAGTTATTAGAAATCCAGAAAAACCTCTACTGGAAACAACTCCTACAAGCGAAATTGAGGAACTCTACAAAGAAATTTACCATCTTTACAAAGACGATAATTTTGAAGAAACCGTTTCGAAAATAAATGAACTCATCCCTACTCTTCAAAATTCAAAATTAATTCCTAAATTTGAACTCCTAAAAGCATATGCCACAGGTAAATACAAAGACAAAGAAGCGTTTAAGATTGCCTTAGATTTTGTAGTCGTTAGCCACGGAGGTACTGAAGAAGGAAAAAGAGCAAAAGAAATCTTAAAGCAATTAGATAAATAACATGTTCAATACAAATAAAATACCTCAAAAAACGAAAGCCATGGAAAGAAATGTGATCGCTAAAAACACAACAATTGTTGGAGATATAAAATCGGATGGAGATTTTAGGATTGATGGTGCCTTAAATGGAACATTAACAACCAATGGAAGAGTTATCATTGGCGCTGAGGGCTCTATCAAAGGAAAAGTTGAAGCAACGAATGCAGATATTGAAGGGACCTTCTCTGGGAACCTTTTGGTATCAAACACCCTTACTATAAAAGCAACAGCAAACATTTCGGGAGAAGTGATCATTGGAAAGCTTTCTGTAGAACCAGGAGCATCGTTTAATGCTACTTGTGCAATGAAAGGAGCCATAAAAGAATTGAATTTGAATAATGACGAAAAAATCCGATCAGAAAAAACCGCTTCATAAAGCGCTTCAGCTTTCAGGTGCAGGCTTACAAATGGGATTGACTATTTATCTGGGTTTCTTACTAGGAAAATGGTTGGAATTAAAATTTGAAGCTTCTTTTTTAACAGAAACAACAACTTTAGTTGCCATTTTTTTATCGATGTATTCATTAATTAAACAAGCCAACAAAATTAATGATTAGAAGCGTCCTTCTTTTTTCTGTTGTCTTCTTTATCGTTTTTATAATTGGCTTTTCAATTCATGATTTTCTAATACAAAAACAACAAATAAGCCTCCCTTTTTCACTAAAAAAAGTCTACCTCTTTCATCTATTTTTTTCACTAATAATTTGTGTTAATTTTTTAATTTTCTCAAATTTTAATAAATTTTTTGAGCAGTTAGGCTTTATCTATCTAGGAACAATTTTATTAAAATTAACCCTTTTTTGTTTCCTCTTTTATCCGTCGATCTTTACAGAAGAAGAACTCGCTCTTTCTTCTAGGATGTCATTATTCGTTCCTGTCATTTTATTTTTAATCACCGAAGCGACTATTGTTGCTAAAATTTTGAAGAAAAAATAAAAAAATTAGCCTTAAAAAAGGTTTGTAATTTTGAATTATTCCATATCTTTGCGCCGAATTTAGAAAGCGTATTTTTACAATGAAGGTTGCACAAAACACAATCAAATTTCTTTTAATCGTCTCAATAGCCATGTTTTCAATAGCAAGTTTTGCCTCAGATTCTGAGACAAAACATGACAAACAAAATGATGGTGGGCGTATAAATACCAAAGAAGAAGTAGAGGCTTATATTCTTCATCACATTAAAGATTCTCACGACTTTTCCTTATTTTCATACACCTCAGATGATGGAGAAAGAAAACATGTTGGCTTCCCGCTACCTGTTATTCTTTGGTCTAGTGAAGGGCTGGTTTCTTTTATGTCTTCAGAATTTCACCACAATGATGATGGGCACGTACTTGTAGAAAAAAACGGATTAAAATT
>JABAZI010000055.1 GCA_018608545.1 Polaribacter sp. | reverse complement strand
ACCAATACCTTTTCAGGAACAAGCATTGCCATGGCAGATTATCAAATGGAAGATTTGGTCTATGAATTAAATTATCAATCTGCAAAAATAGCCAAAGAAGTTGCAAATGAATATACACTAAAGCAACCCGATAAACCTCGTTTTGTAGCAGGTGCAATAGGACCTACTAACAGAACAGCGAGTATGTCTCCAGATGTAAATGATCCAGGATACAGAGCTGTTACTTTTAATGAATTAAGAATTGCTTATAAGGAGCAAGTTCAGGCTTTAATAGAAGGTGGTGTAGATATTTTATTGGTAGAAACAGTATTTGACACCCTAAATGCAAAAGCAGCATTATTTGCTATTGAAGAAGTAAAAGAAGAAAAAAATATCGACATTCCGATCATGTTAAGTGGAACCATCACAGATGCTTCGGGTAGAACACTGTCTGGACAAACAGCAGAAGCATTTTTAATTTCGGTTTCTCATATTCCATTATTATCAATAGGATTCAATTGTGCCTTAGGAGCAAATCTATTGCAACCCCATTTGGAGGCCATTGCAAACAAAACAAATTTTGCAGTATCGGCACATCCAAATGCAGGTTTACCCAATGCTTTTGGTGAATATGATGAAACTCCAGAAGAAATGGGAGTTCAAATTGAAGAGTATTTAAAGAAAAATTTGATTAATATTATTGGAGGATGTTGTGGTACAGGTCCAGAACACATTCGTGTTATTGCAAATTTATCTGCAAAATACGAGCCAAGAGATCTTTTAAAATCTATTTCAGAATCTCACTATTAGAAAGAACAAAGATGAAGATACATCAAACTAAATATATGAGATTGTCTGGTCTAGAGCCTTTGATTCTGAATGAAAATAGCAATTTCATCAATATTGGAGAACGAACAAACGTTGCTGGTTCTCGTAAGTTTTTACGTTTAATTCAAGAAGAAAAATTTGATGAAGCGATTGCTATAGCTAGACATCAAGTAGATGGTGGGGCTCAAATCGTAGACATCAATATGGATGATGGTCTGATTGATGGAAAAGAAGCCATGGTCCGTTTTTTGAATTTGATTGCTTCTGAACCCGATATTTGTAGAGTTCCAATGATGATTGATAGCTCAAAATGGGAGATTATTGAAGCAGGCTTGCAGGTTGTTCAAGGGAAATGTGTTGTAAATTCAATTTCATTAAAAGAAGGAGAAGAAAAATTTATTTGGGAAGCGACCCAAATCAAACGCTATGGAGCTGCCGTAATAGTAATGGCTTTTGATGAAGTTGGCCAAGCAGATAATTATGAACGTAGAATAGAAATAGCAAAAAGATCTTATGATGTTTTGGTCAATAAGGTAGGCTTTCCATCAGAGGATATCATTTTCGATTTAAATATATTTCCTGTAGCAACAGGAATGGATGAACACAGAAGAAATGCAGTCGATTTTATTGAAGCAACCAAATGGGTGCGAGAAAACCTTGAAAATGTCTCTGTAAGTGGGGGTGTAAGTAATGTGTCATTTTCTTTTAGGGGAAACAATGGAGTTCGTGAAGCAATGCATTCTGTTTTCTTGTATTATGCAATCCAGGCAGGGATGAACATGGGAATTGTAAATCCTGCTTTGTTGGAGGTATATGACGATATTCCCAAAGATTTACTAGAGCATATAGAAGATGTTATTCTTGACAGAAGAGCAGATGCTACCGAACGTCTATTGGATTTTTCGGAAACTGTAAAAGGTTCAAAAAAAGAAAAAACAGTAGATTTATCTTGGAGAGAGCAATCATTACAAGACAGAATTACGCACGCTTTGGTCAAGGGAATAGATGCTTTTATTATTGAAGATGTTGAAACTGCAAGGCAAGTAGCAGACAAACCAATTGATGTTATTGAAGGGAACTTAATGATTGGAATGAATGTTGTTGGAGATTTATTTGGAGCAGGAAAAATGTTTCTGCCACAGGTGGTGAAATCTGCGCGTGTAATGAAAAAAGCGGTAGGATATTTGAATCCGTTTATTGAGGCAGAAAAAGGAGAAGAGCAAAAAGCTTTGGGTAAGATTTTAATGGCGACAGTTAAAGGAGATGTTCACGATATTGGTAAAAATATAGTGAGTGTTGTATTAGGTTGTAATAATTATGAAATTGTAGATTTAGGAGTCATGGTTCCGCCAGAAAAAATAATTGAAGCGGCAAAAAGAGAACAAGTCGACGCAATAGGTTTGAGTGGTTTAATAACCCCTTCTTTGGACGAAATGGTCTATTTAGCTAAAGAAATGGAACGTCAAAATTTTGACTTACCCCTATTAATAGGAGGAGCAACAACTTCAAAAGCGCATACTGCCGTTAAGATAGATACACAATATAAAAATGCAGTGGTTCATGTGAATGATGCCTCTAGAGCAGTAACAGTTGTAGGGGATTTACTGAATAAGAAAACCTCAAATGAGTACGTCATTAAATTGAAAAAAGAGTACGATGAATTCAGAACCAAGTTTTTAAAACGAGGGAAAGAAAAATCATACCTTTCTATTGAAGAAGCACGAAAGAGAAAATATAAAATAGATTGGGAAACTTCTGAAATTATAAAACCGAAAGAATTAGGAATTCAAACTTTAGAACAGTTAAGTTTGAAAGAATTAGTTCCATTTATAGATTGGAGTCCATTTTTTAGAAGTTGGGATTTACATGGAAAATTTCCAGCCATTTTAACCGATGAAGTAGTAGGTGAACAAGCTTCGATAATGTATGAAGAAGCACAACAAATGATTGAAGAGATTATTGCAAAACAGCTTTTAAAACCCAAAGCAATTTTTGGGCTATTTGAGGCAAATACGATTAATGAAGACGACATTTCTATTCAAAAGAAAGGAGAAGAAGTTGCTGTTTTTAGAACTTTACGTCAACAATTAAAAAAACGAGAAGGAATACCAAACCTTGCATTGTCAGATTTTATTGCTCCAAAAACATCCAATAAAACAGATTATATGGGTGCCTTTTGTGTCGCTATTTTTGGCGCACAAGAATTAGCAGACAGTTATCGAGCAAAAGAAGATGATTATAATGGAATCATGGCGCAAGCAATTGCAGATAGATTTGCAGAAGCCTTTGCAGAATACTTGCACAAACAGATTAGAACCAAACATTGGGGATATGCTTCTAGTGAAGTATTGTCTAATGATGATTTAATAAAAGAAAGTTATAAAGGAATTCGACCTGCTCCAGGGTATCCTGCTTGTCCGGATCACCTAGAAAAAGAAACAATTTGGAATTTATTAGATGTTGAAAATCAGATAGGAGTGAAGTTAACCGAAAGTTTAGCGATGTGGCCAGCAGCAGCAGTTTCTGGATATTATTTTGCAAACAAAGAAGCAAAATATTTTGGTTTAGGAAAAATCACAGACGATCAAGTTACGGCGTATTCAAAGAGAAAATCGATTACAAAAGAGAAAGCAAGAAAATGGTTGCATCCAATACTTGCTGAAGTTTAAATAACGAAAAAGATAAAAAATTTTCAGCCAAGAAACATAAGTAAGATCCTGAATTAAATTGACGATACATGAAAATTACAGAGCATATTAAAAAAGCAAATGGGAAAACATTATTTTCCTTCGAAGTTATTCCACCCAAAAAAGGAAATAATATTCAAGAGTTGTATGATAATATTAATCCTTTAATGGAGTTTAAGCCCCCATTTATAGATGTTACAACTTCAAGAGAGGAGTTTGTTTATATTCATAAAGAGAATGGGTTGTTGGACAGAAAAATAACAAGAATGCGTCCAGGAACAGTTGGTATTTGTGCGGCTATCAAGCACAAATATGACGTAGACACAGTGCCTCATGTGTTGTGTGGAGGGTTTACCAAAGAGGAAACAGAGTATGTTTTAGTGGATTGTCAATATTTAGGAATCGATAATGTAATGGCTTTAAGAGGAGATGCGATGAGTCATCAAAAGTATTTTGAACCCAATCATGAAGGCAATCATTATGCCCTAGACTTGGTAAGACAAATTCAAAATTTAAATTCTGGAAAATATTTACACGATGTTGTTGAGTCATCGAACAAATCAGATTTTTGTATTGGAGTTGCTGGGTATCCCGAAAAACATATTGAGTCTCCCTCGTTACAATCAGATTTAAAACGGTTAAAAGAAAAAGTAGATGCAGGGGCAGATTATGTGGTCACTCAGATGTTTTTTGATAATCAGAAGTATTTTCAATTTGTGCAAGCAGCAAGAGATATCGGAATAAAAGTACCTATCATACCAGGAATTAAGCCGATTGCAGTAGAACGTCATTTACAATTATTGCCCCAGGTTTTTAAAATCGATATACCAGAATCATTAATTTCTAATATTGAGAGTTGCAAAACAAATAAAGAAGTTCGCAATGTAGGAATTGAATGGGCTATTGAGCAGTCTAAAGAATTATTAGCTGCCGGAGTTCCTGTTTTACACTATTATTCTATGGGTAAAAGTGATAATATAAAAGCGATTGCCAAAGCATTATTTTAACACATAAGGACAATTGATACACACATAGTTAAAAGTAATTTTCTAAAAACTAGAAAGCAAATAAAATGTTTACTTTTGTGTATTGAATTTAAAATAACAATTTAAAAAATAATATATGGCACTAGAAATAACAGATGCAAATTTTGATGAAGTAGTATTAAAATCAGACAAGCCAGTTTTGGTTGATTTTTGGGCAGCTTGGTGTGGTCCTTGCAGAATGGTAGGGCCAATCGTTGATGAAATTTATACGGAATACGATGGTAAAGCAATTGTTGGTAAAGTAGATGTAGATGCAAATCAAGAATTTGCAGCAAAATATGGTGTGCGTAATATTCCTACGGTTTTAATTTTTAAAAATGGAGAGGTAGTAGATAAGCAAGTAGGTGTTGCCCCTAAAAATGTGTACACAGGAAAAATAGACGCTGCTATGTAATAATAATAGCCGTTCAATATATAATTGAAAAGGTTTGGCTAATGTCAGACCTTTTTTTATTTTCGTTACTTATATGAAATCTCTTTCAGAAGTCCAACCTTCGGTATTAAAAAACTTAGACTTACTTGCAAAACAAGTAGTTGAAGGTTTTATAACAGGATTGCATAAAAGCCCGTTTCATGGTTTTTCTGTAGAATTTTCTGAGCACAAACTTTATAACAAAGGAGAAAGTACGCGTCATATAGATTGGAAACTATATGCAAAGACCGAGAAACTGTATACGAAGAAGTACGAAGAAGAAACAAACTTACGGTGCCATATTATCATCGATAATTCTGCTTCAATGCATTATCCTATTGCAAAAAATCAACAGTTAGATAATTTAAATAAAGTTGGGTTCTCTGCTGTAGCAGCCGCTTCTTTGATGGAGATGTTAAAAAGACAGCGAGATGCCGTAGGGTTAAGTATATATTCAGATTCATATGAATATTATGCACCTGAAAAAGCAAGTGACCGTCATAGAAAAATGTTACTACATCAATTAGAGCTTTTACTAGCTACTAGTTCAAAAGCATCAACAGATACCTGTAAATACTTACATGAAATTGCAAAAAAGATTCATAGACGTTCTTTAATTTTTATTTTTACCGATATGTTTCAAACGACAAAAGACAATGAAGCGCTATTTGAAGCATTAAGACATTTAAAATACAATAAACACGAGGTTGTTTTATTTCATACTTATGATGAAGAAACAGAATTTAATTTCAATTTTGACATTTCACCAAAGAAATTTGTTGATGTTGAAACTTCAGAAGAAATAAATGTATACGCAGAAAATATTCAAGACTCTTATAAAGAATTAGTTCGAAAATACTTTAAAGATTTGAAAAATAAATGTTTACAATATAAAATTGATTATGTGCCTGTAGACATTCACAAGGGGTATCACGAAGTTTTGACAGCCTATTTGATCAGTAGAAAAATAAATAAATAAATTTGCTGCTATATATTTGCAAATGAAAAAATCTGTGTTATATTTGCATCCGCTAATAGCAACGGTTTGGTAGTTCAGCTGGTTAGAATGCCTGCCTGTCACGCAGGAGGTCGCGGGTTCGAGTCCCGTCCAGACCGCTTTAGTAATCCTTAACAATCTATTTATAGAACGTTAAG
>JABAZI010000053.1 GCA_018608545.1 Polaribacter sp. | reverse complement strand
TTGGTCGAAAAAGTAGAATATTCTACATCTTTTTTTAAGATAATGTTCATTACACCCGCAATGGCATCAGAACCATAAATTGCAGATGCACCGTCTCTTAAAACCTCAACTCTTTCAATAGCAGCAGTAGGAATACTCTTTAAATCTACTCCAACTTCTCCTTTCCCAGGAGTTCTATTCAAATACACTTGTGCACTTTGGTTTTTACGTTTTCCATTTATTAAAACCAAGGTTCTACTTGGTCCTAAACCACGTAAATCTGCTGGATCATAATGCGCTGTTGCATCAGAAATTGCTTGATTCTGAGAATTAAAAGAAGGAACCTTAAAGGTTAACATCCTGTCTAAAGTAGGCTTCCCGCTTTGCACCAATTCTGCCACATTAATATTGTCTATTGGCACAGGAGAGTCTAAAATTGTTCGTGGTTTGTTTCTAGAACCAGTTACAACAATTTCATCTAAAGCATTGTCTTCATTCACGACAATTGTTAAATAAGATGCGTTTGTTACATTTACAGTTTTTGTTTCAAAACCCATAGAGGACACCACTAGACTTGTAGGTAAACTTCCTACCGTAATGGAGAATTCTCCATTATCGCTAGAAACGATCCCATTAGAAGTGTTTCCTTTTTCAACAATATTCATGTATGGCAATCCTTCACCAGATGAATCTGTTACTTTTCCTTTTATTGTCTGAGCCGCCAGTGTTGATGACAAAAACAATGCAAAAGCAAAAGTTAAAAATTTAAGTACATTTTTTAATTTCATATGTAAATTGTTTAGTATTTACTCAAATATTGTGTTTTTTATTTAAAACAACAAGTAAAATTGTTAAAATTTAGATATTAGGGCGCTTTTTTACGGATTTCACAATTTTATTCACCCCCATGTTTTTCGACAAAAGTCACCATCTTTAACCTTCTTTTAACAAAGTCTTTTTGTTAAAATTGTAGCTTTGTTTATCAAATTAAATATACAGAAAGAATGGATATAGACGTAAGAGCAATAAATGAAAAAATCGAAATAGAAAGTGCTTTTTTAGATATTCTTACCCTAGAAATGAACAAGGTAATTGTTGGTCAAAAACAAATGATAGAAAGTTTATTAATTGGGCTTTTAGGGAATGGACACATCTTACTAGAAGGAGTCCCAGGACTGGCGAAAACCCTAGCAATTAATACACTTTCGAAAGCAGTTCAAGGAAGTTTTAGCAGGGTTCAATTCACCCCAGACTTATTGCCTGCAGATGTTGTTGGAACAATGATCTACAACATGAAAGAAAACGATTTTGCGATAAAAAAAGGCCCTATTTTTGCAAACTTTGTATTGGCAGATGAGATCAATAGAGCCCCTGCAAAAGTGCAATCAGCACTATTGGAAGCAATGCAAGAGCGTCAAATTACAATTGGAGATACTACTTTTAAGCTAGATGAGCCTTTTCTAGTGATGGCGACTCAAAACCCCGTAGAGCAGGAAGGAACGTATCCATTGCCCGAAGCTCAAGTAGACCGTTTTATGTTAAAAGTTGTCATTGACTATCCAAAACTACAGGATGAACAAACCATCATGCGTCAAAATTTATCGGGTGGATTTGCAACAGTAAACCCTGTCGTTTCTGTAGCACAAATTCTAAAAGCAAGAGAAGTTACAAACGAAGTGTATATGGATGAAAAGATTGAAAAATACATTCTAGATATTATTTTTGCAACTCGTTATCCAGAAAAATACAATTTACCACAATTAAAAGATTTAATTGGTTTTGGTGCCTCTCCTCGTGGAAGTATTAATTTAGCGAAAGCTGCAAAATGCTATGCTTTTATCAAAAGAAGAGGTTATGTAATTCCAGAAGATGTTCGGGCTGTAGTCTTTGATGTTTTACGTCACCGTATTGGAATTACTTATGAAGCTGAAGCTGAAAATGTAACATCGGTAGACATTATCAATTCTATTATTAATGAAATTGAAGTTCCATAGAAAATAATCCAAAACACCAACAGGATTTATGAACCAAAACAATGGAAACTAAAGAAATACTTAAAAAAGTTCGTAAAATAGAAATTAAGACAAAACGTTTGTCTAATGATATTTTTGGAGGGGAATACCATTCTTCCTTCAAGGGGCGGGGTATGACTTTTTCTGAAGTTAGACAGTATCAGTTTGGAGACGATGTCAGAGCGATCGATTGGAACGTTACCGCACGCTATAATGAACCATATATCAAAGTTTTTGAAGAAGAGCGTGAGCTAACGATGATTTTAATGGCAGATGTTTCGGGTTCTGAACTCTTTGGAACATCGACACAATTTAAAAAAGAAACCGTAACAGAAATTGCAGCAACATTGGCTTTTTCTGCCACACAAAATAACGATAAAGTAGGTTTGATTTTATTCTCTGATGAAATAGAACTTTTTATCCCTCCAAAAAAAGGGAAAAGTCATGTACTAAGAATTATCCGAGAACTCATAGAATTCAAACCAAAAAGTAAAAAGACAAGTATTGGAACGGCCTTGAAGTTTTTGTCTAGTGTGATAAAAAAAAGAGCCATTGTTTTTATGTTGTCCGATTTCATGGATGATGATTACGAAAAAACCCTAAAAATAACAGGGAAGAAACATGACCTAACAGGGATTAGAGTCTATGACAAATACGATGAAGAGATTCCTAACTTGGGAATGGTGCCCATGTTAGATGCTGAAACCAGTCATGTTCAATTGGTAAATACCGCTGCTAAATCTGTTAGAATACGCTACAAAGCAAATGCAACACAAATCAGACAGTACTATATAAATATGTTCAAAAAAAGTGGGGCAGGTACCATTAATATTAGAGTAGACGAAAGTTACGTGAAAAAATTATTAGGTTATTTTAAACACAAAGGAAAATAGAAACTAGGTTACTTTTACTTATGGGAAAACAGCTTTGCTACATACTATTATTTATTGCCACCTTCAGTTTTGGTCAAAACCCAATGGTGAAGGCTGAAATAGACACTACAAGTATTAGAATTGGAGAGCAGTTCAATTTAAAAATTTCTATCAACGAAACCCAAAACGTTATTCTTCCTAAACTTGAAATAAAAGGGCTAGAGGTAATCGATTCAACAAAAACAGACACTGTAAACGATTTTTTAGTCAGAAAATATATTTTAACAGGTTTTGATAGTGGTGCTTTTTACATTCCACAGCAACAAATATTTATAAAAAATCAAGCCTTTTTTACAGATTCTCTTTTAGTAAACGTAGCTACAATTGCAATAGATACTCTTCAGGTAAAAAAATTCCCTATCAAATCGATTAAAAGTGAACCCTACGGCTTTGATGATTTTAGAATATACGCATATCTCCTGTTAGCTGCGATCCTTATTGTAGGGTTTTGGATTTATTGGTTTGTGATACGAAAAAGAAAAGAAAGCGAAGAGGAGGAAACTTATAAGATACTCCCTCCATATGAGGAAGCGATATACAGGCTAAATGAGCTGGATGAAAAACTTTTGTGGCAAAACAATAAAATAAAAGAGTATTACAGTGAATTAACAGAAATTGTACGTGGGTATATAGAGCGTGAACTAAAAGTTTCTGCCCTAGAAAATACAACGGATGAAATTCTAGATATCCTAAAAGAATTTAAGGGCTCTGAAACTATCCAAATCTCAAAAGAAACCTTTAAAAAACTACGAGAATTATTACGTGAAGCTGATTTAGTGAAATTTGCAAAATCAAAACCACTGGCTATAGAAATAAAGGAAGATCGAAAAGATGCAGAGGATATTATTAGTAAACTAACTCCAAAACCAATTTTAAAAGAAGATGATGAATTGGAATAATTTTGAATTTTATAACAGTGAGTTTTTATGGTTACTAATTCTCATTCCGATCTTAGCTATTTGGCATTTTTTAATGCGCAAAAAAGATACTGCAACCCTAACGATTCCGAGTATAAAAGGATTTGAAAAAACTTCATTCTTATCAAAATTTAAAGTTTTTTTATATGTATTCCGTTTATTTTCGCTAGCAGCAATCATCGTTGCTTTGGCCAGACCAAGGAACGTTTCTGTAAGTAAAAAAACAAAAAGCAATAAGGGAATCGATATTGTCATGGCCATAGATGTTTCTGCAAGCATGTTGGCCAAAGATTTAAAGCCGAATAGACTCGAAGCTTTAAAAAAAGTTGCTGTAGAATTTATTGACCGAAGACCAAACGACAGAATAGGGATTGTTGTGTATGCAGGAGAAAGTTTTACACAAACTCCAATTACTAGTGATAAAGGAATCGTAAAACGCACCATTTCTGAATTAAAATGGGGACAATTAGAAGGAGGTACTGCAATTGGAATGGGGCTGGGATCAGCAGTGAATAGATTGAAAGAAAGTACTGCAAAAAGTAAGGTAATTATTTTATTGACGGATGGGGTAAACAATTCCGGGAACATAGACCCAAGAACCGCAACTGAACTTGCCAAAGAACTAGGAATTAAAACCTACACAATTGGAATAGGAACAAACGGAATGGCAGACTTCCCTTGGAGCAAGGACCCAAGAACAGGTAAGCTACAGTATAGAAAGCAACAAGTTGAAATAGACGAAGATCTATTAAAAGAAATTGCCTCAGAAACGGAGGGAAAATATTTTAGAGCAACAAACAATGCATCATTAAAAGAGATTTATGCTGAAATTGACACCCTCGAAAAAACAAAAATTGAAGAATTTAAATACTATAATTACCAAGAAAAATATAGGTTTTTTGTCTTTTTAGGAATTGGATTTTTATTGCTTGAATTTATTTTAAAAAACACATTATTTAAGAGTTTTATATAAAAATGTACAGAATAGAAGAACCCATTTATTTTTACTTTTTAGCAATCATTCCCGCAATGATTGTTGTGTTCCTAATGGTTTTATGGTGGAAAAAACATACCCAAAGTAAATTTTCGGATTTAAATTTACTTCAGAAAATCGCTCCAAATTCATCAAATTTTAAATCGACTTTGAAAGTGGGGATGTTGCTCATCGGAATTGCTTTTTTAATCATCTCATTGACAAATCCGAAAATGGGGACCAAACTAAAAACCGTAAAAAGAGAAGGAGTTGATGTCGTGTTTGCTTTGGATGTTTCAAAAAGTATGTTGGCTGAAGATATTGCGCCTAATAGACTAGAAAAGGCTAAGCAAATCATTTCAAAAACTATTGACAAATTAGGTTCAGATAGAGTTGGAATTATTATTTATGCAGGAAATTCCTACCCGCTACTACCAATAACTACAGATCATGCAGCCGCAAATATGTTTCTTCAAAATGCAGCTCCAGAAATGGTTTCTAGTCAAGGAACCGCAATTAACGAAGCGTTAGAATTAGCGAAAACATACTACAACAACGATGAGCAAACAAATCGTTTTTTAATCATTATTTCTGACGGGGAAGACCATCAAGAAGAAACAAAACAAATGGCTCAGAATTTAGCAAATGAAGGAGTAAAAATCTTCACAATTGGTATCGGTACAGAAAAAGGTGGCCCAATTCCATTGCGAATAAATGGGTCAATGATTGGATATAAGAAAGATCGAAAAGGTGAAACTGTGATTACAAAACGCACTCCGAAAGTTTTAGAAGGCATTGCGAATGCAGCCAATGGAAAATATATAGATGGAAATGTTACCCAAAAACCTGTAAACATTATTTCAGAAATTATTGCAAATGCAGAAAAAAATGAATTTGAAACAAAACAATTCGCTGATTACAAAGATCAATTTCAATGGTTTTTAGGATTTGGACTGCTTTTTTTGGTTATTGATGTCTTTTTATTTGATAAAAAAACAAAATGGGTGACGAACATTGATTTATTTAATGAAGAAAAAACAAAAAAATAACATGAAGTACTTACATCCTCTTTTTATTCTTTTTTTAATGCTATTTTCTTCTAAAGAGATTTTAGCGCAAAGAGATTCACTTTCACTTCAGCGCAAAGCAAAAAAGCTGCTTAGACAAGGAAATGAATTGTATGAAAAAAAACAATACACAGATGCTTCTGTTGCATATCAAAAAGCGTTGGGAGCTAATAATAAATATGATAAAGCAACCTATAATTTAGGAAATGCCTTGTATCAAAATAAAAATTTTAAGGAAGCAATTCCTCAATACGAATTAACTGCAGAAACAGCCAAAGATAAATTTACAAAAGCTGCTGCTTTCCATAATATAGGGAATGCAATGATGGACTCTAAAAACTATCAAGGAGCTGTAGATGCTTTTAAAAATTCATTAAGAAAAAACCCTAATGACGATGAAACGCGTTATAATTTAGCCGTTGCTCAAAAATTAGTAGAGAAAGAAAACAAAGACAAGAACAAGGATAAGGATAAGAGCAAAGATAAAAATAAAGACAAGAACAAGGATAAGAACAAGGATAAGAACAAGGACAAAGACAAGAACAAAGACAAGAACAAAGAC
>JABAZI010000064.1 GCA_018608545.1 Polaribacter sp. | reverse complement strand
AACTTCGGTATTGTAAGCGCTGTTTGATGATTGATATGATTGGTATTCATGCCTACTCTAATCATTTTAAGCCGGGCTGGAGTTTGTCCAAACTGAATACTATATCGCGATGGAGAACAAACAGGTGCACTCGCATAGGCGGAAGAAAAACGCATGCCTCGTTTGGCCAATGTTTCTAAGTTAGGGGTTTGATGATAATCGCTTTTTGAACGAATTTCTTCATCCATCATTTGCACTGAGGTGCCATTCCAACCTTGATCGTCGGCTAAAATAATGATAAAATTAGGCGACTTTTTATTCGATTTTGTAGGGGCTGATTTACAACCATAAAGTATGGATAGCAGTACTAATATTAAGGTTGATAAGTGATGGTTAGTTCTCATTTATGGCTTATGATAATAGGTTATTGAATATACAAATTATATGGCGAGATGCGAAAGTAAAAGAATAAGTACTATCAATCTATATTGGTATTCACTTCTGATTCTGAAATTGGTATTCATAACAATTTTACACATTACAATCTAAGGACAGACCTTAAGAGTGAAGTTAACTTTTTATCCAAAAAGGTTAATTATTTAGCAGACGTGATAATTTAAAGCGTTTCACTATATTCTTTAGGAGTTTTACCATAGAATTTCTTAAATAAGGTGCTAAAATACTTAGGGTCATTAAAACCAGATGCGTAGGCAACTTCACTAATACGCATGGTTGTATTGTTTTTTAGTAACTCTGAGGCATGATTTAATTTAATTTTAATTACCAAGTCAACAGGAGACATATTAGTCAAGCCTTTTAACTTTCGAAATAACTTAGACCGACTAAGGCCTGTTTTTTCAGATATTAAATCAATCGAAAATTCACTATTGGTAATATTCATTTTTATAATCTCAACTATATCAGATAAGAAATTTTCGTCGTTGGATTTCACCTGCTGTTTAGGATCTAAGCTTGATTTAGAGATTTGAGCAATTGGTTGTCTTGAATTCAAAAGGTTAACAATCAATGCATTTAATATTTTCATATTAAATGGTTTTTCTAAATACGCATCAGCCCCAATTTCAAGACCTTCAATTTTGTCATCAACATCGTTTAAGGAAGTAATCATAATCAAAGGAATATGACTTGTTTGAAAATTGGTTTTTATAGTATTACAAAGCTCTTTTCCACCCATCACAGGCATCATTACATCCGTTATAATTAAATCTAGATTTTTTGAAAGCGCTATTAAAAGTGCTTCTCTGCCGTTAGGGGCATCAATCACAGTATATTTCTTTTCCAACTCAAATTTAATGGTGGCTCTTAAGTCCTCATTATCCTCTACTAGCAATAAGGTTTTATTACTAGTAATACCTTCTTGAATAGACTCTGAATCGAAAACTTCTGACTCTTTAACAAACAAGTCCTTTTCGTTATAATGTTCGCTTCCTTTTTTGAGTGTTAAAGAAAAGGTAGATCCTATATTCTGTTTACTTTTAAACTCAATTGTTCCCCCGTGCAATTCAATAATTTTTTTGGAAATCATTAAACCAATTCCAGAGCCTGAAATCCCTTTATTGTTAATATTAGTTCCTCTAGTAAATCTTGAAAATAATAGTTTATGTTCATCTTCTGGGATTCCTATTCCATTGTCTATAAAATCAATTTGGACATTTTCATTATTTACTAAAACCTTAATTTCGATTTGCCCCCCATCCTCGCTATATTTTATTGCATTTGAGAGTAGGTTGTAAAAAATTCGTGATACTTTAGTTTCATCAAACCATAAATAAACCTTTGGAACTGATAAAGATATATCAATAGACTTTTCAATGAGCAGAGGCTCAAACTCAGCAACAGTTCTGTGTATTATTTTCTTTAAATCTACTTTTTTAACTGACAACTTTAGCATCCCTCGGTCTGCCTTTTGAAAATCTAAAAGTTGTGTTACATATTCATTTAAATTTTGTGTATTTCGTTGTATTAGCTCAATACTATTTTGAAATTTGTTTTTTTCTGAAAGTTGAGAAACCAATAATTGAATTAAGGTAACAGGTGTTCTAATATCGTGTGCAACTTCGGTAAAGAATTTTATTTTGTTATCATTAAACTTCTGATCAGCTCTTGATTTTTTTATTAGAATTAATAGATATCCTAAGACAAATCCTAGGAATATATATACTAAAAAAGCGAAATTACTTAACCAAAACGGTTGTTTAATAATAACGTCTATGCTATAGATTTCTGAAGATAAAACGCCATCTACATTTGTAACTTTTGTCTCTAAAGAATAGGAACCTGCAGGTAATTTTGAATAGACGGCTTGTCGACTATTTTTTGATAGGGTTGGTTGGTTGTCAAAGCCCTTTAATTCCCAACTGAATACTTGTTTTTTTGACCCATGAAGCTTGGGGGTCTCAAAATTAAAACTTAATGAATTTTGATTGTAATTTAGTTCGATTTTATCAAGGAAATTTATGTTTTTATCAAGGATTGTAGCGTCTGGTGAAACCCCATTAATTTTGAATTCAGAAACATAAATCTTTAAGTCTTCTTTCTCACTTGATAAATCTTTAGGGCTAAATAGCGTTGCTCCTTTAGGACCTCCAAACGCCAAACGACCGGTATTAGATTGCGTGGATGCACCAAAACCAAACGATTTAATAGTTAAGCCATCAGCCGCATCAAATTTTCTGATAATGCCTCTTTTTGGATTAAGCTTCCATAGACCCGAATAACTTCCCAACCATAGGTTTGCGTTAGCATCTTTTTGAATTGAAAATACGGTTCCCGATTCAAAATTTAGTTCTTTATTTAGGTGCTTAATCTCTTTAGTCGTTAAATTATAGCTTAAAAGCCCTTGCGTATTTCCAATCCAAATACAATTGTTGATTTCATCAAAACACAAAGAATAAATCTGTGGAATATTTTTAATGGTCTTATTTTTAATCGGTCTTATTTTTTTCGTTCGTTTATTAATTTCCTTCAAGCCGCTAGCAGTCCCCACAAATATAAGGTCTTGATTATTAGAGATAATAGACCGCGCATTCCCCGTCTTATAACTGTTAACTAAAACACCGTTTTGATAGTGTTTTACAGGACCGTCAATCCCTCCGACCCAGACTTCACTTTTGTCAACATGAGTGGCGAAAATTAATTTAGATTTATTGTTATCTTCAATTAAAGGAAAAACATCTGTTTTTCCTGTTTCTGGATTGAACTTAATTAATCCACTACCATACACTCCTAAAATAAGATGGTTATTGTACTTATTTATAGTTAATACTGCCTTGTTTGCTAAATCTGGGTTCTTATTAAAATTAGTCCACATTCCATCCGAAGAAAGCTTACTAATTCCGTTTTCTGTTCCAAACCAAACAGTATCACTTTCATCAAAATATATAGAACGAATATTGTTATTGTGTATACTATTTGACTTGTATGGCACATAAGAAATATTATTAAATGGATTGTTTTTTGGATACACCAAATCAATACCAATTTCTCTCATACCGAGCCAATAAACATTTTCATCGTCTACAAAAATCTCATAAATACTATTTTGACTTAAAGAGTTAAGTTTATTGGGATCATGTTTTAAAGTCTTAACAATATTTAAATCTTGATCTATTACTAATAACCCCACACCTTCAACAGAGATTAAGGCATTATTTTCTCTATCAAACTCAATAGACCTTGCGGTATATGTATCAACTTGACTATCATATAAATCTACTTTTTTAGAGTTTTGTGCATCAATTACAAAAAGTCCCTTTTGATACGTTCCAGCCCAAATTCTATTTTGATTATCAAAATCAAAATCAAGCGTTTCAATGGCCTCTAAAAGTGTATGCTGATACACAAGTTGATTGGAAGTCTCTAAATAACTATACACATTAATCCCATTAGTTGAGGCCACATAAACCTTGCTATCTCTTACATGAACCTTCCTATTAAAACGGGTTTTAGAATGTCGTAATTTACTGGTTTTATTGGATTCTAAATCGTGAATCAGTAGTCCGGATTCAAGTCCAATTACTAAGGTATGATCATTGAGCAACTCAAAAGATAAAAAATTAAAATTTTTGAGACTTAATATGGATTTAAAATTGTCCTGTTCATACTGGTATTTCAACAGTTGTCCTTTAGAGCCCAAAACGAAGATATTACCTGCAATATTAATAATATCTTCAACTCCGTCAGAAACATACGTATCGTACCTTTTAAATTCATGTCCAGAATATTTATTTAGACCTTGAGAAGTTCCAATCCACATATACCCCAAGCTGTCTTTTTCAAAAGCACGTGCAGCACCGCTACTAATCCCATCATAAACACCAAGATGTTTAATTTGCTGCCCATGGATTAGAGAAGAAAAAAAAATTAAAACAAAAAGAATTGAGTTAGAAACTTGTTTTTTCATTACAACGATTTACTTCACTAAAATACAATTTTTTAAATGAGTGATGTCTTTACAATTAGTAGTTTTTTTGGTTTTGCTTAGATTTCATGACCTCTTTTAGCCACCAATCTCTATTTGGATTGTATTTATATTGTTTTTTTAATGTGGTTGCTTGATCTCTAAGGTTTTGTTCTATGTCATCATAGTTAGCAATATCAATTAAGTTATTCATTTCACCAGGGTCATTTTTAAGGTCATACAACTCATCAATATCATTGGCTAAAAAAGAATCTACCAACTTATATCTTTCTGTTCTAACAGCAATTTGATTTGGTCCGGCATACGGCCAGTAGCTATCTACATAATATTCAAATAAAATTGCTTTTCTCCAGTTCTTTTCTTTTTCACCCTTCAATAAATTTACCATCGACTCACCTTGCATGTAGTTTGGTTTTTCTATTCCTGCTAGATTCAGAATTGTCGGAGCCATATCGATGTTCAAACATTGTTCTTTTACTTCGGTACGTTCTTTAATTATTTTGGGATAACGAATAAGCATGGGAACACGCATAGAGTTTTCATAAGCTAAGCGTTTGTCTAAAAAAGTATGCTCTCCCATAAAATACCCATTATCACTAGTGTAAATAATTACAGTATTGTCTAGTTCGCCCATTTCCTCTAAAGTAGTTAGAACCCTTCCAAGAGATTCATCAATAGCAGCTAAACATCGCAAAAGTTGCATATTCTTGTCATAATTTATTGGCCATTCTTGTTCTGGCAATTCAGACGGAATTGGAAGATTCTTCCTCCAAGCAAAACCGTAGGTTTTTTTTCTTTGCCATTCAGGCTTTCCTTTAAAGGTTTCTTTATGCGTATCATAAGGTGGTGTAGGCAATTCCTCGTCTACATATAAATCTGCATGTCTTGGAGCCGGAAGATGTGGTTGATGCACCGCTTTGTGCCAAAGATTTAAACTAAACGGTTTGTTTGTATCTCGTTTTTCTTTTAACCAAGTAATTGCTTTATCTGTAAGAATATCTGTCATATATCCTTTTTCTTGATACTCGCGTCCATTTTCATTGACCGGAGGATCAAAATATTTCCCTTGCCCTATAAAACTAAACCAGTAATCGAAACCGGGTCTTATGTGAGCTTTCCCTCTTGAATGTGCCATATGAATTTTACCCACATGCGCTGTTTCGTACCCCGCTTTTTGTAAGTGACTAGAATAGGGTGCAAATTCATCCCAGTTTGGATCTACATGACGATTATTTTGGTTTGCACCATGAATATGAGGATACGTACCCGTTAAAAAACTAGCTCGAGATGGGGAACATATAGATTGTGTTACGAAAAAATTCTTAACATTTACACCTTCTTTTGCTAATCGATCAATATTTGGTGTTTTTAAAAATGGATAACGACCAGAAAACCCAACGGCATCAAAAGGTTGATCGTCTACCATAACGAATAAAAAGTTGGGCTGTTTTATATTAGAAGTCTTTTCTTTTTTTTGAGCATTTAACCCTAAGCTACAAATTAAAAAAACAATTAAAACTCCAACTGACATTCTATTTTCTTGCATTTAATTTTCTGTTATGAATCAATTACAAATAACAATTTATTCTGTAATTAAATAGTTTCATTATAGGTCAATTTGTTTAAAAAATTGGTCAGAGCATTTATTTAAAGACATAATTTTAAAAGTATCCTTTCTTATAAAAGACTAAATAAAAGTGTTTAAGACTCTTTAATTAAATTATTTACAAATATTGTTAAAAAATAATTGATAAAACAAAGACTTAGTAAAAGATGAATTAATGGAATGAAACAGCTCCATACTACTAATGTTTGTTATTGCTTATTTAAAATAAACTTTTTTATATTAAAAAACCTATTTTGGTGCGTACCTTCTTTTGGCTGTTTTTGTAACAACTTCTCTATCAAATGACATTTTTTTTGTTTTAAAATCAGCATATAACTCCATCTGATCTGTATAGTGCGGGCTTTCTGGTCTTCGGCTATTTCCGTACGAAATAACAGATTCATAATATGTTTTAGTAGGTGTAAATCTTACCAAGCCAATATAAGACTCTCCGTGTGT
>JABAZI010000067.1:2430-6538 GCA_018608545.1 Polaribacter sp. | reverse complement strand
TATCCAATAGCTTCTCTTATTTCTTCAACAGAAGAACCAGAACCACCATGAAAAACAAAATCAATATGATTTTCTTCTACACCATATTTTTTTGTAATATATTCCTGAGAGTTTTTCAAAATCTTAGGAGTTAATTTTACGTTTCCTGGTTTGTATACACCATGAACATTTCCAAAAGCAGCAGCTATTGTAAATTGAGGAGATACTTTTAATAACTCTTCATATGCATATGCTACCTCTTCTGGTTGGGTGTATAATTTAGAAACATCAACATCAGAGTTGTCAACACCATCTTCTTCTCCACCTGTAATCCCTAATTCAATTTCTAGAGTCATTCCTATTTTACTCATTCTTGCCAAATAAGTTTTACAAATTTCGATGTTTTCTTCTAGTGGCTCTTCTGATAAATCTATCATATGAGAACTGTACAAAGATTTTCCAGTTTCTTCAAAGTGTTTTTCACTAGCGTCTAATAATCCATCAATCCAAGGCAATAATTTCTTAGCAGCATGGTCTGTATGTAAAATTACAGGTACTCCATATGCTACTGCTAATTCATGAATATGTTTTGCTCCTGCAACAGCACCAGCAATCGCAGCTTTTTCGCCGTCATTTGACAATCCTTTTCCTGCATTAAATTGCGCACCACCATTTGAAAATTGAATGATTACCGGTGCATTTAAATCTTTTGCAGTTTCTAAAACACCATTGATTGTGTTCGATCCAACAACATTTACTGCGGGTAAAGCAAATCCCTTTTCTTTAGCAAGGTTAAAAATATCTTGAACTTCTTTTCCAGTTGCAACACCTGGCTTAATGTTATGACTCATGTTTTTTTTTTTAATCATTAATGATGCTTCAAAAGTAGTAAAAATAGGAATGAAGCAATCTATAAAATAACGAAAACGTTATAGGTTTTATTTGTCTTTAGAATGGGTAGTTGATTCCAATGTTATAAACTGCATTGGCAAAATTATAGTTTTTAAACCATTTGCCTTCTGTTAGATAAGGTTCGTATGTTTTAAAGCCTACATCAAAACGAAGAATTAAAAAACTAAAGTCTACCCTGGTTCCAAATCCAGATCCGATAGCCATGTCTTTTAATGAGGATAATCCGCTAAATTTTGCATTTTCATCAACGAAATCAGACCCTGTAATGTCCCATATATTTCCGGCATCTATAAACAAAGCTCCTTTTAATTTGTTAAAGACAGGAAATCTGTATTCTGCACTTGAAAGAAATTTAAAGCTTCCAACATTAAATTCCAAACCGGTATTTCTACTTCCAGGCCCTAATTCATAAGTTTGCCATGCTCTAATATCATTAGATCCTCCAGCAAAGTAACTTTTTGTAAAAGGAATGTCAGAATTATTGTACGGGATAATTGCGCCCAAAAAGGTTTTAAATCCGAAAACCGAATTGTTTCCGACGTCCCAAAACTGTTTATATTCTGTATCAAGTTTAAAATATTGAGCGATGGGAGTATTGACTAGGATTTTTTTTCCATTTTCATTTGTTTTTTTTGAGAGCAATCCAAAAACACTCCCTGAATTGGCAATTCGTGCTTTAAAAAACGAGAAATTATTGTCATTAAATTTTGTTTGACTATTGTGCGTATACGAAAAGGCAAGAACAGGGATTAAAAAATTGGAGGTAACAATGTTGTATCTGTTTAAGATATTCAGAGCAGTATTGTATTCCTCTGGATTTGAAGTTTTAAAAGAACTATTATTAGAAACCGTTCTCATAAATTGAACTGCACCAGATACTTGATCATCTGTATTGTTTGAAAGTGGAAAATTAGGATTTGTTGAAATAGTATTGGCAATGTCGTAAATTTTAGCAACAGCATCTAAATTTGAAAATTCAGAACTATAGATGTTAAAGTAACTGTTGATATTTAAGTTACGAATGTATTGGGTATTAAAAATTTCTAATTGAATTGTTTTTTTGGGAGTAGATTGCCATTTATAGTCCGATAAGAAAGTAAATGCTTGTCTGTCTAGACCTATGTTTTTTTGAAAACTAGATCCAATAGAAAATAAAGTTCTCGGAGACATTTTTTTTGGGACTAATTTGTGAAGCCCAAACGGAGCTATAAATCTAGGGATTTCTAAAGAAGCATCTGCTCCAACTTCCCAGCCGGGTCCGTTATTAGAATTGAAATAAGAACCTAAGAAAGAAACTTTCAATAATTCAGCACCTCTAAACGTATTTCTATCTGTGATCGAAAATTTAGCTGATGAACCAATATTTCTAATATTAGAATGGGTGATTTCTGTTTCCAATCCCAAGGTATATTTTTCAATAGGTGCTAAAAAAACATCCATTTTTAGTTCATTTTCTGTTCCTGGAATTGAACTAAATTTTATATTAGTAGATTTAAAATTTTTAAGTGATTTCAGATGATTTCTTGTTAGGTTTCTGAGGGTGTCACTGTAAATATCATTGGGTTTTAAAAAAATAGATTTTGATAAATATTTAGGATTGTATTTGATTTTGTCATGCGCAAAAAAATGAATGCCTTCATATGTTAATGAATCTAATAAAGGAGCTCCCTTTTTTGTAAAGGAGTAATCTGTCATCACATTTACCTCAGAAATTTTTTGAACATTAAAAGGATTGGCGATGTAGTTTCCTTGCTCTTTGATCAGCTTGTTCCCAGAGATTAAAAAATCTACATTGGTCTTGTAATCCACTCTTGAGGAATCTAGATAAAAGCCTAATTCAGATTCACTGAACTGATAAATACCGTTATTTCTGAATAATTTCAAGACTCTTTTTGCTTCTCTTCTGAATGTTTTATCATTGTATTGACTTCCGGGTTTTAGCAAGGAAGTTGTTTTGGTGTTTTTGTAAATAGAATCTAATACGGGTGATTCTATTTTAAATTTTATGGTATCTAGTAGCGTTGGTTTGCCGCGACTTATGTGGTACTCAACAGTTGCTTTTTTATTTTTGTATAGGTTTAATATGGTGTCAATTCTAGCTTTAAAATATCCTTGAGTTTTATAGTAAGCAATTAGGTTTTCTGAGGTTTTCTTTATTTTATTCTTATTAATAATTTCAGGTCCTTGGTAGTTTAAAAACCAATTATTTAATTTGATAAAAGTATTGGCATACCCGATACTTTGCTTTTCAGAAAACACATGTTTAATGAAATTATAAGATCTTGGATTTTTTGCTCCCCATTCTGAAGGTGTTTTTGGTTTGTTTTGATTTCCTATATTGTGAAAATACAATGCAAATGGTAAATTTAAAAACCTCGGATTGGGTTTTTGTAGAATGTATTTTTGGAGCTCAGTGCTTTTCGTTTTAGTACTATCAATAAAAATAATGTTCTGCATAAGCATGTGTTCATTTTCGGCGACATGTTTTGTAGAATTACATGAAACGAAAATGATCATCAATAAAAAAGAAAACGAAAGTTTTTTCATTACTTTAGCAGCGCTATCAAAATCAAAAATAGTATTTTTAGCTGGTATATTTCCATTTACAATCAATTAATGAGCATCTCCAAAAATCAAATCAAATTAATAACTAGTTTATCTCAAAAAAAGTATCGACAAAAGCATAAATTATTCATTGCTGAAGGGGTAAAAGTTGTTGGTGAATTTTTAGCTTCTTCATTCGAATTAGAAACTCTTTTCTGCGTAGATGGCTTAGACTCTGAAGTTTCAGATCAAAAAATAGTTCGAATTTCTGAGAATGATTTAAAGAAAATTAGCAATTTAAAAACGCCTAATAAAATGCTAGGTCTGTTTCGCATACCTACTCAAAAACCTCAAAAAAACAGTAATTTAATAATGGCTTTAGATGCTGTAAATGATCCTGGAAATTTAGGGACAATTATTCGATTATGTGATTGGTTTGGGGTAGATCAAATCATTTGTTCTAATGATACGGTAGATTCATTTAATCAGAAAGTAGTTCAAGCGAGTATGGGCTCTTTGACAAGAGTTTCTATTCATTATTTAGACTTAGCGAATTATTTAACAAACACCAATTTGCCTGCGTTTATTGCAGATATGGATGGTGTAAATGTCTACAATACCCAACTACCAAAAGAAGGGATTCTTGTTATGGGAAACGAAGCCAATGGCGTTT
>JABAZI010000067.1:0-2330 GCA_018608545.1 Polaribacter sp. | reverse complement strand
ATTGGAGCAGTCCATTTACTGTTGGAATCTTTATCGTATTTTATTTCATTGTTTATCGCAAAAACGCCTCGAATGGAAGGGGAAAACTTAAAGAAATATAAATAAATATCTATTCCAACACCAACTTCATACATATAGTTGCTTGTTTTCATTCTGAACTGTCCAGATGAATTGTCATCTTGGTTGGCTTCATTACTTGAAAAATTATAGTCATATGAAAGTCCAGCCAATACATAAGGGCGAATATTTTTATATCGATCCGTACTAAATTTAAACAGCAAAGGAATATGAAGATAGGTAACACTTACCTCTCTAGTTTGTTCGTTCGCAAGGGGTAAATGATTAAAATTAATATTTTTAGTATTGGTCATCAGACCCGGCTCTATACGCAAGTTCAAATTTTTATGAAGTCGTAAATCTGCGATCATACCCACATTAAAACCAATAGTTGGTGATACTGCTATATTTGCATCAGGGACCGCTTCAATATCTCGCATACCTACTTTTAAGTCATTCTGATTGAATCCCAAGTAAAAACCGTAATGTATTTTTCTTTTGTCAAAAGTTGGTAAATATTCAATGCGTTCTTGTTGGGCATACAAAGCAATTGCACTCGTTACAAAAAAATAAAAAAAGATGATTTTTCGATGCATCATTATAATCGGGCAGTATAAATTGTAGCGACTCCAAAAGTTACAGGAGTATCTTCTGTACTTGTAAACCCATTTTTTTGTAAAATATTGTTGAAAGCAGCACCAAAAGGAAAAGAATTTGCCGATTCGGACAAGTAAGAATACGCAACTTTGTCTTTTGAGAACAATTTCCCTATAATTGGTAGAAATAAATGAGTATGCAATTTGTACCCTTGTTTGAAAGGGAATTTCATTGGATTGGATGTTTCTAAAATAACCAATACTCCCGAAGGTTTTAAAACTCTTGCAATTTCTTTAATTCCTTTGTCTAAGTTGGCAAAATTACGAACTCCAAAAGAAACCGTAATGGCGTCAAAAGTATCGTCATCAAAAGGCATTTCTTCAGAATCACCAACCACCATCTCGATCTTTTCAGATAAATTTACTTTCGCAATTTTCTCTTTTCCTACCGCTAACATTCCTTCAGAAATATCTAATCCTATAATTTTATCAGGAGATAATTCAGCCATCATTAAAGCCAAGTCTCCTGTTCCGGTGGCTATATCTAAAATTTGTTTAGGCTTGTTTTTACCAACAATTTTTACAACCTTTTTACGCCATTTTACATCAATCCCTAGAGAAATAATCCTATTTAAACCATCGTAATTTTTAGAAATTGCATCAAACATTTTGGCAACTTGCTCTTTTTTTCCTAGGTCTGAATTTTTGTATGGTTTAATAATTTTTGACATGTTTATCCGTTAATTGCAATTACTTCGTTAATTTGATTTGGTAACATTTCTTTGAGTAAGTTTTCAATACCATTTTTTAAAGTAGCAGTAGAGGAAGGACAACCACTACAAGCTCCTTGTAAAATGACACGAACAATTTTATGGGTTTCATCATAGGAACGAAATGCAATGTTTCCTCCGTCACTGGCTACAGCAGGTTTAATGTATTCATCTAAAATAGCTACAATTTCAGCGGAAATCCCTTCCAGTTTAGGTGCTGGTTCTTTTGTGTTATTCTCTGATACCGCATCGTTCTCTGAAGGAAGTTCTTTGATAATTGTTTTTCCTGCAACTAAATATTCACGAATAAAAGTTCTAACCTCTGTGAAAACATCATTCCATTCTACCATGTCATATTTTGTAACAGAGATGTAATTGTCAGAAATGAAGACTTCTTTTACAAATGAGAAATTAAAAATAGCGAATGCTAGGGGAGATGATTTGCTAGCTTCTTCAATATTTTTATATTCTACATCCGTTTTTGTCAAAGATTTATTACTTCCAAATTTCATTACAGAGGGGTTTGGAGTTACTTCAGCATATACTTCTATTGCTTCCTTATTAGCGTTTTGAGATTCATTTACAACGACACCATTGTCGTTTAAATAGTTTTCAATTTGTTCTTTAACTTCCTCTTGAACATCTTTCCATGCTATAATGTCAAAACGTTGAATAGCAATGAAATTCGCAGTAATGAAGACCTTTTTCACAAAAGGTAAGTGGAATAATTGTTGAACTAGAGGTGCATTTTTTGCCTCATCGATATTGTTATATTCATAACTACCCCCATTTATTAAAACTTGGTTGATATTAAATTTTATAATAGTGTCGTTTGTCGTTTCTTGGATCGTAATTTTCACGTCTTGCATAGTACTCAAAATTGATTTGCAAAATTAAGGCAAAAAAG
>JABAZI010000029.1 GCA_018608545.1 Polaribacter sp. | reverse complement strand
ACTATTTGATCATTTCGTATGAACGTTTGATAAAGTTTGTTAATTCTTCACCATGTAATAAGTTTTGAGATAACTTTGCCAAATCAAAAGCTTGAGAAATCAAGTGTTTTTGGGCTTTTTCATCTTTGTTGTTAAGGATATCTGAAACCAATGGACTATTCGTATTCACCACTAAATTGTACATGTCTGGAAAATTACCCATTCCCATCATTCCACCACCGCCAGAAGCTTGCATTTCTTTCATTCTTCGCATAAACTCTGGAACTGTAATCATAAAAGGAGATGTTGCAGAATCCATAGCTTCTAACTGAACGGTATAAGTTTCTTTGGGAACCGCAGCTTCGATAATTGGTTTTAAAGTGGCAGTTTCTTCTTCTGATAATTTAGAAATTATAGTGTCATCTTTCTTAATTAAATTATCGACGTGATCTGCATCAACTCTAGAGAATTTTAATTTTTCACCACCACCTTCAATTTTCTGCATTAGATGAGAAATAATTGGAGAGTCTAGTAACAATACTTCATATCCCTTCGCAGTTGCATTTTGAATATAACTGTGTTGTGCATCTTTATTTGCAGCATATAAAAGAACGTGATTTCCGTCTTTATCTGTTTGTGCATCTTTTGTTTTCTCTACCAATTCATCGAATGTGAAATAAGAGCCGTCAACAGTTGGATACAAAGCAAACTTTTTCGCTTTATCAAAGAACTTGTCTTCCGACAACATTCCATATTCAATAATTACCTTGATATCGTTCCATTTTTTCTCAAAATCAGCTCTATCTTTCTTAAATAAAGAAGCTAACTTGTCAGCTACTTTTTTAGTTATATAACCAGAGATTTTTTTAACAGCTCCGTCAGCTTGTAAACCAGAACGAGATACATTTAAAGGAATGTCTGGAGAATCAATAACACCTTTTAACATTTGTAAAAAGTCTGGTACAATTCCTTCAACATTGTCCGTTACAAACACTTGGTTTTGATACAATTGAATTTTATCCTTTTGCATGTCCATTGAGGGACTTAATTTTGGAAAGAATAAAATTCCAGTCAGGTTAAAAGGGTAGTCTACATTTAAATGAATGTGAAACAATGATTCTTCAAATTGCATTGGATACAATTCTCTATAGAAATTAGTATAATCTTCATCATTTAAATCGGCTGGTGTTTTATTCCATGCCGGATCAGTGTTGTTGATAATTTTATCTACAGTAATTTGTTTGTGAGGCTCCGTAGTTTCTTTGCCATCTTTATCTTTTGTTGTTTTTGGTGTAAAGGTCGGATCGTTAATTTCTTTGGTTCCAAATTTAATTGGAACTTGGTTAAAACGATTGTATTTATTTAACAACCCTTCAATTTTACTTTCTTCTAAAAAATCTAGAGAATCTTCTGCAACATGCAAAATGATTTCTGTTCCTCTATCAGTTTTATCGTTTTCTACCAACGTATATTCTGGAGAACCATCACAAGTCCAATGAGCAGCAGGTTCCTCTTTAAAAGATTTGGTAATGATTTCAACCTTATCTGCTACCATGAATGCCGAATAGAATCCCAGTCCAAAATGACCAATAATTCCAGCTTCATTGTCTTTGTATTTGTCTAAAAATTCTTCGGCTCCAGAAAATGCAATTTGATTGATGTACTTTTCAACCTCCTCAGCAGTCATTCCTAACCCTTGATCTTTGATTGTGATTTTTTTACCTTCTTTGTCTATGCTTATTTCAATTTTAGCATCACCCAACTCAGTTTTAGCCTCTCCAATAGAGATCAGGTGTTTTAATTTAGAAGTTGCATCTGTTCCATTAGAAATAAGTTCGCGTAAAAATATTTCGTGATCAGAATACAAGAATTTTTTGATCAGGGGAAAAATATTTTCAACTGATACATTAATGTTTCCTTTTGCCATTTTATGTGTTTTTTGTTTTTTTATTAATACTAGATAATCAATAGTCAAAAAAAATACCAAAAGGATTTTTATGACAAGATGACAGCATAATATGACGATTGTTTTATCCTATTCAGGGATTAGTTCATAGGTGTTTTGTAAACACGTTAATTTATCCCTACTTTAGCTCTATACTAAATGTGACTTAACTAAAACAATCATATGTACAATTCTAAAATAACCGGTCTAGGATATTATGTTCCAGAAAATATTGTAACCAACAATGATTTAAAGGAATTTATGGAGACTTCAGATGAATGGATTCAGGAACGAACAGGAATTAAAGAAAGACGTTGGATAGATCCTGCAACAGAAGATACAACAGCAGTTATGGGCGCAAAAGCTTCTAGAATTGCTATAGAAAGAGCTGGATTAACGAAAGATGATATTGATTTCATTGTGTTTGCTACCTTGAGTCCAGATATGTATTTTCCAGGAGGAGGAGTTCAAGTTCAAGACATGTTAGACATGCCTACAATTGGAGCCTTAGATGTGCGTAACCAATGTTCCGGATTTATTTACGCAATGTCTGTTGCAGACCAGTTTATTAAAACAGGGATGTATAAAAATATTTTAGTTATTGGATCAGAACACCATTCTGGTGGATTGGAAAAATCTACAAGAGGGAGAGGGGTAACTGTTATTTTTGGAGATGGTGCAGGAGCTGCAGTATTGTCTAGATGTGAAGAAGGAGGAAAAGGGATTTTATCTTCTCATTTACATTCAGAAGGAAAACATGCAAAACAACTCGTTTTAGAAGGGCCTGCTACCCAAAGATGGGTGCCAGAAATTTTAGAAAAAAATGATCCAGAGGATATTTCTTATTATCCTTATATGAACGGTCCTTTTGTCTTTAAACATGCCATTACACGCTTTTCTCAAGCTATTGAGGAAGGCCTACAGGCCAACAATTTAGAAAAAGACGATATAGACATGTTAATTCCCCACCAAGCAAATTTGCGAATTGCACAATTTATTCAGAAAAAATTTAGACTCTCCGATGACCAAGTTTATAATAATATTATGAAATACGGAAACACAACAGCAGCTTCTGTCATCATCGCTTTAACTGAAGCTTGGGAAAAAGGCCATATTAAAGACAATGATTTGGTTGTTTTGGCTGCTTTTGGAAGTGGGTTTACATGGGGTTCTGTGATCATTCGTTGGTAAGTTTATTTACGTGTTGTTCAAACTAAAATGATCACAGCAAGCTCTGAATGCTGTTATGCTTTAATTTTTTTAACAAAATCTAAAAACACTTTTTTGTGAAGCGCTAGGTTCATGTTCGGGGAAAGTGATGCCCGTATAATATAGTCTTTATCACCCTCTTTGGTTGTTCCTTGGGTTGAAGTAGCAGGAATCGTCCAATAACACCCTTGAAGTTGACCATAGCTTACACAGAATTTACTTTCACTCGGTATTTCGGTAATCATCAAGTTGATCAATTCAAGATTTAAGGCTCTTTTGTGGGCTTCTTTTTCTTCATCGCTGTCTCCTTTAGAAGGAAGATCTAATGAAAACACAGAAGGGGTGAATCCCTGTAAAGCTAGAGCTTCTGAAACAAAATTGATTTTTGCTTCTGGAAGGGCAGTTCGAATAAAGTTTACAAAGTCACGGGTGTTTTTATACGCTTCATGAATTCGTTGGTTCATTGAAGGCAAATGTTTGGCTAATAATTCATACTGAAGGGGAGTCGCTTCGTTGTCACAAGCATTTAGATGTAAGGCAATTTTTTTCATCAAAGCCTCCGTTTTAAGATTTCCTACACAATAACCAGCAGTACATTGACCAGCACTTGGGAACTTAGATCCACTAGCATATGAAATTGCTCTCACTGTTGAAAGGATTTTATGGGTTCCCAAAAAATGCACGTTCGGACAAAATGTTTGGTCCAAAATAAAAACAGGATCGACTGCTAATTTACCAGTTGCTGTGGTTCTTTTTTTGCTTAAAACAGTTTTTAATTCATGGAGATCTGGAACTTCGACCCGAGGATTTGTTGGGATTTCTGCGATGATATAAGGAATGGCATCTTCGTCAGCGATTTTGTCTAAAACTACATTCAAACTCTGAACCATGTCAAACTCTCCGTCTACTGGTAAATCGACTACTTTAACTCGATCAATACAGGTAGCAACCCGTCTTGCTTGATCATTTGTTCCGCCGTAACAATTCGGAGGAACAATAAATGCAATCGTTTTTCCTACATGACTCTCTTTGGCAGCATCAACCAACCCCATCATAATGGCATATTGAACCGAGAGCCCACTGGAGCCTACTATGGGCTCTAAGGTTGTTCCAGTTATGTTTCTAATCGATGTTAAGACACTTTTTTTAGTTGTTTCTAGATTATGTTGTATTGTTTCTATTGTTGCATCTTCTGATAGGTTTTTAAGAGCAGTATAAGAATTTTCTGGAGTCATAGCGATGGTTTCTCTTCTTCTGACGTGTTGAATTTCTGAAATATAACCTTCGTTCTTCTCTCCATTAACTAGTAATATACTTCCAAGCCCTTCATGAACATTCAGATAGAAATCAATGTTAGGACTGAGTGCTGACTTAGGAATGGTATCCTGTTGAGAAATCAAGAGTGTGCTGCCCTCAAATTCAGGTATTTCAGCTCCTTTTTGAATAGCTTGTAATTCAAATTCATAGTCATAGACATTTTGTAGTAACTCTGATTCAAAAATAGCTGGGAGGTGATCGTTATAAATAATTTGTGTTTTTTTATGGTCTAATAAATTTTTTCTTAAAAGAGCCAACACAGGAATAATTTGTGAAGAAAAACTAATGACACATGCTGGTTTTAAATCGTGTAATTTAGCAATACTCCACTCGAGTATCGAGGATAAGGGGTGTCCTAATCGAATGTAATCGTATGCTGTCGGTAATTTTTGAAGCGCTGACAGATCAGAATTGCCCTCATTGAAGAGATTTTCAAATTGTTCTAAGAATTCAAATTTGGCGTATTTTTCATTATAGATATCCAGTCGGTGCGTGGTTAAGTTCAACCAATCTTTCGGTACATTACCCAACACTTCTTTTAAATAGTTTTGCATTTTATACTCTTCCATGATATCCCTCTTTAAATAGGGATGCAATATACATTAATTAGATATTTTTAACGAGTAGTCGTTCGTTTTTGTCATCCGTTTTTGTCATCCGTTTTTTGTCATCATTTGGGCGATGTTATAG
The DNA here is from genome assembly GCA_018608545.1 of Polaribacter sp. Taxonomy (GTDB): domain Bacteria; phylum Bacteroidota; class Bacteroidia; order Flavobacteriales; family Flavobacteriaceae; genus Polaribacter. Next base: position 1,848 of record JABAZI010000029.1, on the reverse strand, counting down.
GTCAGATATACTCCTGGTATATTTTAGTTTTTAGGTTGTTGTCAAGCTCTTTCTATGGCCTATTTCTTGAGCATTTTTACTCCATAGCGTATACTTTTTCAATAGCCCATTTGTCAGCATATCCTTGAGTCCATTGAAGAGTCGCTAATTCTTTGTCAGTTGATAGGCAGGTATCAAGCTGAGATTTGATTTGTTTTTCATTCATATTCTGACCAATAAACACAATTTCATTTTTTCTATCACCAAAGGTTTTGTGCCAATCTTTCTCAATTTCATTTTGGTTCTCTATGAATGTTGCGTTTTGAATTCTATTTTCAAACTTCATACTGCTCCACCAAACTCCGGCGCTGTCTGCCTTTAAAGAGCCTCCAGCTTGACCCCAAACAAGTGCCTGCTCTGGGCGAGATGCTAACCAGAATAATCCTTTACTTCGTATAATATTTGTTGGGAACCCCTTTTGAATATATTCTGAGAATCTTATAGGGTCAAAAGGTTTTTTACTTCTATAAACAAAAGAGCCAATTCCGTATTCTTCTGTTTCTGGTGTATGTTCCTCTTTATTTAATTCTTCTATCCACCCGGCACTTTGTTCAGCTTCTTCAAAGTTAAAAAGTCCCGTGTTTAATAATTCTTTAGGATTAATTTTACTAAAACTTGTTTCAACGATCCTTGCATTTGGGTTAAGTTTTTGAATGATCTCTCTTAATACTCCTAGGTTATCTGGTATTACTAGATCTGTTTTATTTAAGAGAATAACGTTAGCAAATTCTATTTGGTCGGTTAGCAGGTTGACGATCGTTCTGTAATCACCTTCGATATTAGTGAGTTCTCTGTCTAGTAATGTTTCAGGACTTCCAAAGTCTTTAAAAAAATTAAAAGCATCTACTACGGTTACCATAGTATCAACATAGCTGAATTTGGAAAGGTCAATACCATTTTCTTCATCCACAAAAGAGAATGTTTGGGCTACAGGAATCGGTTCACTGATACCTGTACTCTCTATAAGTAAGTAATCAAAACGATTTTCTTTTGCCAAGCGCTCGACTTCAATCATTAGATCTTCTCTTAGAGTACAACAAATACATCCATTACTCATTTCAACAAGTTTTTCTTCTGTACGAGAAAGGGTGTTTTCACTTTTGACCAAGTTCGCATCGACATTGATTTCACTCATGTCATTTACAATTACGGCTACTTTTAACCCCTCTTTATTATGTAAAATATGATTGAGAAGTGTTGTTTTTCCTGCTCCAAGGAAGCCACTTAAAACTGTAACGGGTAATTTATTGTCCATATGTACAAAGTTTATTGAATTGTATTTGAGAACAAAATTAGTTACAAAAATTCATTATAGCAACTTAGTTGCATTAATAAGTAAAAATTAAGGTAGTTTTAGAACGATTCTACATTATTAACGATACGATGTTAGTGAAAGGTTGGTTGCGTATTTTAAAATACTAGGTTCGTACTAAAATACAAAAAGAAAGTGTACGAGGATTCTTTTAAGTAGGTGGGAACAAGCAATAAATTATATACGGTGTTTACTATAGTTTTTTAGGGTGTTTATAATTTTAAAGAAAGGTAAGACCCCTATTTTTTGTGGATGTTGTTGTACGTTCGTGTTTTTTCTACCATAATATATTTGGCAATTTTTTTAGCAATTCTAAAATGTCCTAGTTCATTGGGATGTCCATCATATTTTGATAGTATAAATTTATCACTATTTTCATTTTCAAAGTCATTTATTCCATTATAATATGTTATATTTTTATTAGAATTCACATAATTAACAAATTTTTCATCAAGTGAATGAAAAAGATTAGAGTGATTTAAAAGGTTAAATTCAGG
>JABAZI010000047.1:40952-42249 GCA_018608545.1 Polaribacter sp. | reverse complement strand
TACTCTAATTTTTCTTTTGGAATTTTTCATGGTTAATTACTTTTGTTTTACAATTAATAAAAGGTATATTTGAGGTTATATAATAACCTATTTAAAAAACAAATAATATGAAGAAATTTTTAATTTTATTATTAATTACACCTACACTAGTATGGGGTCAAGTAAAATCAGGTACGTCTTATTCGGAGCACCCAGCTTATGATGTAATTACCGAAAGTTACCGAGTATTTGAATCAGGAACTGAAGCGGAACTAAGAGCCCTCTTTACTGAAGATGCCAAAATATGGGCCCCAGGTGAAAAGGAAGCGGGGACTGTAGATGAAGAAGTAACAAATATGCTTTGGTGGCAAGAGAATTTTAAAGATATTAAATTCAGTGTAATGAAAGGAGCTACACAAGATATCATTAAATATAAGGACGATAAAAAAGGTGTTTGGACTATGGACTGGATGGTGTTCTCTGCAACACATAAAACAAGTGGATTGCCTGTAAAGGTGAATATTCACTCAAATAGTTACGTGACCAAAGAAGGAAAAATAACAATGTCAGAGAAACACTTCGATAGAGAATCTGCTGGTACGCAAATTCAAGCTTCTTTTGGATGGAAAAGAAACGGCCGCGTATATGACGAACATCCAATCATCGATAAACTAAATGAAATGGTTGCACATTTTGAGGCTGGAGAAATAGCTGAATTGGCTACTTACTTTAGCGAAGATGCAAAATTTTACCGCCAAGGTACAAATGGAAGCATAAACCTAGAAGAGCGAACAGCTACTTGGAATCAAGAAGTGGCAAAAAATAGTGTTCGTGATCTAGAACAATCTGGATATCCAGATGCAATTTATTACTCAAAAGATGAAGGCCAATGGGTCGTTCAATCTTGGTGGTGGGTTAATAATACTGACGCAGAATCAGGAGAAAAAACTCGTAGAAATTTACACATGATTCACAGCTTTAATGAAGACGGAAAAGTTGATAGTGAAGTTATCTATATGACGAATTAAAATTAAAAAAAACTATTGTATAGTTTCTTTAAAAACCGATAAAATAAACCCACTCTAGTAGTGGGTTTATTCTTTTATATAATCTCGTTATTATTAACAGAATGGTATTGTAGAATACTATAAAATCTAGAGATATCAGAATCCTAAATAAAAATGACCTTATTAAACCCTGTAAACTCTCCTAAAAAATTCAATACAACTCTCCTATTCTCCATAATTACACATACTAGGAATAAAATAAATTTACCAAACGAAGTTAATTAGAAGCATTAATAAAGAATCGTGTTTAG
>JABAZI010000047.1:39274-40852 GCA_018608545.1 Polaribacter sp. | reverse complement strand
TATTGTGTTTTATTATCTTCAACTCACTGTTTTCAGGGATAAAAAAAAAACCCCATTTACAGGGATTGACATGTATTTCTTTTGTGTGTAAATTTACTTACTTTTCAAAAGTTCGATAGTAAGATTGGACTTATAATAGTTTTTTTTCGGGCTTCCTTTTTGGAAGCCTGTTTTTTTAAATCTTTTTTTTAGGAACAACAAAGTAGTATCCAATTTTATCTTCTCTAAAAGCAGGTTCAATTTATATTAGCTAAATTAGCTTCACATTAAAAAACGTAAAGATCATGAAAACAGCATCCATACTCCTTGGAATCATAGCCATCGTATTTGTCGGAATACAACTTTTCTCTTTGAAAAGTCAAAAAAATATTGAAACCTACTCTTATGTTGTAAATAAAAAATATGATCAATTTGAAATACGAAGTTACAAAGCAACCTTATTTACTTCAGTTAAGCTCTCTACAAAAAAATATAAAGAAGCATCCAGTAAAGGCTTCTCAATTTTAGCAGGATATATCTTTGGTAATAATAATCGAAATGAAAAAATAGCGATGACCTCTCCAGTATCCATGTCATTGAAAGATTCTACAACGATGATGTTTATGGTTCCAAAGAAATATAAAAAGGAGACACTCCCTCAGCCCAACCTATCAAACATAAAATTTAAAGAAGAACCTGCAAAAACTGTTGCGGCTATAAATTTTAGTGGCTGGGCGAATGATAAAAAAATTAAAAAGTACAAACAAAAACTAAAAGACGCCTTAGAAAAGGAGGGAATACTGTATAAAAATAGGTTTCAATTTTTAGGATACAATGCGCCTTACGAAGTTTTTAATCGAAAAAACGAAATTATAGTAGAACTAGAATAAAAACATATTTATACAACAGACCTAAAAGTATGCGAACCTTCTTTTTTAGATTTTAATTATTTTCTTATGTAATAAATTTGTGTTGGTTTGAATTTGTAAAAGATAAAGCCCATTTTCGAAAGCACTCAAATCCACCTCAACTTTACTTTGATTAAAAGTGTAGGTTCTAACTAATTTTCCATTTAAACTATAGAGTTTTACGTTGTGAATTTCTCCCAAAGAAATTTTCAGAGTTAACAAATCGGACACTGGGTTTGGACTCAGAACCACATAAGGCTCAACTTGAACCGAATTAACAGAAAGGTTTCCAGCAATATCATTAATTGCCGTCCAATTACTGGCCAAACTATTGTCTAATCCCAAACCTGAAAGTTGGAGGAATGCTCCATCTCCATCTGCCTCTTCTGGCCATGGCAATACATCATTATAGGTAACTTCATCAATAACATTTCCATAAGCGTCTGATAATACAAGATCTTCACCATCATTTGACAAACTTCTCGAAAATTCACCAAAAGGCTCAAATCCATAACGCTCTTTAAAAGACTCGCTCTTTTTTGCCAAATAAATTGACTTATTACCAGAAACTGAAGCTCCTGGAGAAAACTGATACGTTAGTCCCAAACCTCCGAAGTAAATTCCTGTCACATTTACAGAAGATGCACCGTTATTTATAATTTCAATAAACTCAAAATCACTTGAATCTTGG
>JABAZI010000047.1:33969-39174 GCA_018608545.1 Polaribacter sp. | reverse complement strand
CCAACGCTTAGTCAAATAGCATTTAAAAACGGAATCATTAAATAAATCTGTCCAAAATTTCGTCCCCATATTTTCATACTCAAACTGCCAGAGATATGTTTTACTTCTATCAAAACCCCATTGAAATAAATCATTTCCAAACGTTAAATTAAAATCCCAAATAGGTCCAGCTCTGAGTTTTCCGTTGCGGTCTTTATGAAAAAACGTACTAAACTGATATCCATCTGCATTGGATGCAAATTCGTTGAGGATCATAAAGTCTACAAATGAAGGAATATCGATCACGGATGGATACCCTGTTGTAATAGATCTATTACCCTGACTTGCAGATACTTCAAGCTTCTCAAATTCGTTCTTTATATACTCATTCTGCTGAAACTTAACAGTCGTTGGCTTAGGATGCTCATGGATATAATTCACCTGACCCCAGCCGTAAGAATCCATATACCAAGCAGGGGTATCTGACCCTTCATTTTTATCTGCTTTGGTAATATACCCCCCTGTAAGTTTGGGAAAAGACAGATCAGTTTCTTTAATTTTATTGATATCAATCCGACTATCATCTGCTTTTAATTTCTCTTGCAAGACATAAATACCTCTAAAATCTCCATTCAATACCACTTCACAATAACGGCCTCTAGACGCATAGTTCCCTGTTAAGTTTGAAAGTTTATAACTGAGGTAATCTCTCATAAACGAAGGATCATAGGCTAAACCATTCAAAATCCAATCATTCTCTTTGGGCATTTCAAGAAAGGATACATTTACTTTTTCACCCTGATCATCATAAGGAGTGAATGCATATTGTTTTTTATCTAATAGACTTGAAGAAGATCCCCGATATTCAATTTTAATCGCCCCATCATAACTAAGGGCTGAAGCATTATTGATGTCTGTAAGAAAATTTCGTTGTCCATCAGGGTTGTATATAATTTTCATCGTAGCATTGATCTTTGGATCATCCGGAATTTCCTGACCTTGTTCTGTATTAATGACAACAATAGGAAGGTTTGAAGACTCAAAATTAACGTCTACAGAAGGCGTAGGAGTTTCAAACCATGAAGGAGGAGTTCTATAATCATAATCCGATGTATTGACTCCCAAGGATAGTGTAGGTATCACGGTCAAATCAGAAGAAAAAATTGATTGATTGTGCACTTGCACAGCAATTACATTGGTTCCTGTTGTTAAGAGTGCTGTGTCTACTGTAAAACGTTCTGGTGCGAATCCTTGATAAAGCAATGCTTCGTGAGATCCATCACTCGGTTGATCAAAGTTAGGCACAGATCCTGAAACTAAATTCCTAGCAATCTCTTGCCCATTTAAGTAGGCAACAAAACCATCATCATAATCAAGATCTAACACCATGGCCTCGACCACGGATGCATCTGTAATTGTAAAGGTAGATCGGATATAAACCGATATCAAACTTGGTAGAATTGTAGCATCATCAGCATCTCCGTTTCCAAAACCTGATGCTCCAGTACTCCAACTTGATGAATTAAATTGTACTTGATTCCAATTTGAATTGGGTTGTGAGGTGGGAACAAGATACTGCCATTGATCGCCGGGAAGAACGACACTTTCCCAGTGGTTAACTTGAGCAGCAGCATAAAATGAAGAAAAAATACAGACTAAATATAGGTATCGCATGAAAAAACAAACTTTAAAAAAATGGAATAAAAACTATTTACTTTTTAGAGATAAAATTAATGATTATAATATATAAAATATTAAATATCACCCATACAAAATACATACAGATCAAAAAATCGACACAATTTAAATCTTAAAATAATAAAGGCTTCTTTTAAAATTAAAAAGACGGTATTGAGTAGATGTTAAAAAATGTTTTATTTGGGTAGATAAACTCTTTTGGCTGTTTTCAGGACATCTGCACGGTCAAATGACATTTTTTTTGTTTTAAAATTTGCAAATAAATCCATTTGATCTGTGTAATGTGGACTCTCTGGTCTCCTGCTATTTCCAAAAGAGATCACAGATTCATAGTAGGTTTTAGTGGGAGTAAATCGAACCATACCGATGTAAGACTCTCCGTGTGTAATTTTTACACGTCCATTTTTATAGGGACTTCCTCGCATCGCTGTTACCACATCGGGTAGACCAAAAATAGGAAGTTCTTTGGTTCCTCTAACCAACTTTTGAAAATCTCCAAGCTGAATCCGATCACTATCAAAATACGTTTTCATATAAGCTTTTGTAATTTTTAACGCTTCAAATAATACTTCATGTGAAAAAATACGATCTTCTCCTAAGTTTCTGAAAAAAGGCCCCAGTTGGTAATACAGCAATGCATACGCTCCAGCACCATAAGAAGTTGCATTGGCAACTCTATCCCAATTTTTAATATCTGATAAAAGGACACTTACTGAAGGATAATCTTCAACCTTCATCTCAAACAACGGGTTTAAATCCATATAATTATACTGTAACGGAGTTGGTAATTGGTGGTCGTATTTGATACGCTTGAAACGCTGATAATCTATAAGTTCTTTTTCTTCAAGTAACGTTAGTAAACGTGTAGATCGATTGTTGTCGTAGGTTTCATAATTCATTGCTTTTGCAAAATTTGCTGATATCGGATTATCGGCCTTTCCGGAAGATTTAAAAGGAGTGTGGTTTGCATTGTAAACAAAACCTGATTTTGGATTCACTACTTGCGGTAATGCGGAAATGTCGTAGTAGGTATTCCAAAGGGTCTCTTTGGTATTTCCAGGAACTACGTCTGTCCAATTATATCCTTTCGCCCTAATAGGAATTTTACCATTAGAAATATAAAAGATAGTATCGTTCCTGTCCGCGTATCCAATATTATATCCGGGCAATGCCTTCATTTCTAAAGCCTTGTAGAATTCAGTAAAATTAGTAGCCTTGTTCATACGCCACCATTGTTCTAAAGCATTGATATTTGTAGTACTTGGGGTACGAACTGAATACACCCCTGTTTTGTTTTTTAGTGTTGGACCATAAATACTTCGATAGAATTTTTTGGATATAGGAATGTTAATTCCAAGAAATTTAAACGTAAGTTTTGCTTTGAACTTTTCTAGTTTATAAGGTACACCGTCAACCAAGTAAATGTTTTTTTTCTTTGGATGCATTTCCAATGCAAAAACATCTGCTTTGTCGGGATAGTTTACGGTATGTGTCCATCCTAGGAATTCGTTGGCCCCTGAGAGTATACAAGGGCTTCCAGGAAAGGAAGCTCCGATAATATTGGTCCCTTCTTTACTAACCAAATGCGCTTCATACCAAGAGGTTGCTCCCTCTAAAGGCTGATGTGTATTGATCGTTAAAAAAGTTTGATCGGAGTGAGTTCTACTTCGATTAACCGCTATTAAATTCGAACCTTTGGTGTCTTGATTTATTTCAAACGGCCAGGATAAGTTATCGTTTACGATGCCAGTTACAAGTCTATCGGCTCCATTTGAAATAAAAAGTTGCAACTGGGTGTACCGAAGTAATTTTTTTGGAGTAATCGGGAATAACTTTTTTTCGAGAACTTCGTCTGGATGTTTCTTTGCAAATGCATTCAAACCTTCTGTAAAAGCCTCAAGAAGTGATATAAATTTAGCGTCGAGTGTGTGATATAAATCATTGACAGTACTTTCGGATTGAATAAATTGAGTTAAAAAATCTGCACCAACTGCTTTTAATCCAATACGTTTTCCTAACATCCCATTCCCAGCTAAATAGGCTTCTTGTATAAGCTTAAAATGGTCTTCAGCTTGCGCCCAAGCATAACCATATGCCACTTCTGAATCTGTATCGGCATAGATATGAGGCACCCCAAAATCATCTCTAATAATCTCAATATTGTCAGGATTTATCTGAGAATAACCTTTAAAACTGATGCTTAAAATGAAAAGGAAATAAATTGATTTTTTCATGAAAAAGTATTTTCACAAAAATAAGACCCTCCCAATTAAAATTTAGTTATAATAAAGTTAATTTAAAATTGAAATTAATTCAGCAATAACATACAGATATTGGGCTCAATGTGATTTTATAAGTACAATAATAAATCAATTCATTGAAGTCTCTTACAATCTAAAATTGGATTTTTGAACGAACTAATATCACGTTATGTTTTGCCCTTATTTTTGAAACCCTAGCGTATTTAATAAAGGTTTTTTAAAAGAAATATTCGTTATATTTACAATGTATTTAGAAAATGAACGAGTCATTCGTTCTTAATCAAAACATAAAATATCCTATAGTTATGTTGAAATTATTTACTACACTAGTTTGTATCGTCGCATTGAATTCTGTTGATTATTCAAAATCAAATGAATCATTATATGATATTAAAATAGAAGGGATTGATGGAGAAATAATTGATTTAAACCGATACAAAGGAAAAAAAATACTCTTTGTAAATATAGCATCTAAATGTTGGTTTTCTTACCAATATGATGGGTTACAAGACCTTTACAACACTTATAAAGACAAGCTAGTTGTTATTGGCATACCTTGTAATCAGTTTAGAAATCAAGAACCCGGAACCGCATTAGAAATAAAAACATTTTGCAGCCTAAACTATGATGTTGATTTTCCTTTGACTTCAAAATCTGACGTAAAAGGAGATAATCAACATAAATTATACCAATGGCTAACAATGAAAAGTAAAAATGGAAAGAAAAATTCATCTGTAAAATGGAACTTTCAAAAGTATTTAATTGATGAAAAAGGAGAATTAATCGATGTTTTTTATTCATTCACGAAACCCATGAGTAAAAAAATAACCAAATTAATTTAACCTTTTTGGTCAATGAGAAAAATTTTTCCTTTCTCAAAACAAGTTTTAACAAGAAAATTCCCAACTTTCGAAGCACAAAAAAACCCACAACAATAGATGTTATGGATTTTAATTTTATAGGTGCTTGGCACTATTTATTGCTCAATTAATACTCTTTCATTTACATAAAAAGTTTGCACTTTTCCATTTACAATTAATGCATCGTGAACTTGATTTACTTTCACCTCTTTCCCATCGACAGTTAACGTCAGATCATGACCAGAAGTCACATATTGTTTTAAGACCCCTTCTTTAGTCGTAAATTCATTTGCGATTGCGTATTTAGTCACCCATTTAGGGTTGTTATTTACAAACCATTCCTTTAAAAAAGCTGCGTGAGCCTCTGTGCCGTCTATAAACTCTCCTCTAGGTCCATAAGCTTTAAA
>JABAZI010000047.1:0-33869 GCA_018608545.1 Polaribacter sp. | reverse complement strand
GAATTGTCTATATGGGGTTGTAAATAATTATTTTTTTTCATCAAAGAAACTCCTCCAGCATATAGATTTTTATCAGGCAGAATGTCTTGTAAATTACAAATCTCAGCAATAATAGAAACGACTTTTTCTTCTTGAAAAGCATATATTATTTCCTCTAGAATAGGGTGATACTTATTCATTTGGTATGCTACATACTTATACTCCCTTATATTTTTTTTCAACTCTGAATCTGACAATTTAGGCAAGTGTCGGTGAATTTCCTCAATCAAATCCAACGGCAATAACTTATCAATATAGAAATAGCCTATTTGATTTTTACTGTCTGAAAATTGCTTTTTCAGTGTCTCTTTTTCAATCGTTAATCTGTTGAAAATTAAAGATGCTATTTGATTTCTATAATACATTTATAATTTTTCTAAGAGAATATTTAATGATTGAGAGTATATAAAATAAAGGCGCTAAATAAACGGAACTTAAATCGGTCTTTAAACTAATTTCCTCCTGGTAAATCTTCCATTGTCCTTTTTTAGAGACTCCATCTGAATTACAGGTTGCAATTAATAAATCTACAATTTGACACGGAATCTTTTTCTTATACAAGTAGATATGAAACCAGTAATCAGACAAAATTTTATAGGTTAAATTATAGGTAGTTTCTAAAAACAACTTTCTTCTATAAAATGTTCCTTGATGGTGCAAGCCATTCCTTAACCATATAGCAGAAGACCAAGTTGGTTTTTTTAGGGTCTTACGTTTGCTATATATAAATGGCCTTGTATTACCACAGTAATTGATTTTTCCAGATACCAAAGAATGACCCTTATTTATTGAACTAAAAACGTTCGCTAAAACAGCATCATTAGAAAAAACATCACCACTCCCTAAAAAGAAAAGCCATTCGCCTTTCGATTTTAAAATTCCTTTATTCATCGCATCGTAGATCCCATCATCTTTCTCCGAGAGAAAATAAAAAGGAGGCAACTGTGTTTTTAAATATTCTTGTGTCTGTTCAGAAGAATTTCCATCAATAATCCAAACTTCAAAATCTTTTAACGTTTGATTTTGAATACTTTGTATTGTTATTTTCAACCCTTCCAGATTATCAAAAACAGGTATTATTATGGTTAGTTTTGGATTGATAGTTCGTTATTTAAAATAGGTTTCTAATTTTTTTGCTTCAGTTTCCCAACATAAAATTTCTTTGGTTTCTTGTTGGTTTTTTTTTATGGCTGCCAATAGCGTCTGATCTTCCAGAAGCTCATTAATTTTTTTTGCGATTTTATTTGGAGTATAATCATCTACAATTACACCCACCTTGTACTGATTTATAATTCTTGAAATTTCAGGCATATTCCCTGCAACAATAGGAATTCCTGCATGAATAAAATCGAATAACTTATTTGGTAATGAAAACGTAAAACTCAAACCAAGAGGCTCCTCTAAAACCATCCCTAAAGTAGCTAATTTTGTGTAATTTAGTAGTACATCTCTATCGATTCTTCCTAAAAAATGAACTCGATCTGACATTTTTTCATCAACAACAAATTCCTTTAATTCTTGCTCAACTTTTCCATAACCAATAATTACTAAATCTAAATTTTCTATGTATTTTAAAGCACTTATCATCGGTTTAATACCTCTTCCTGGATTTAAAACACCTTGATAAAGTATTGTTCTATTTTGAGTTGGAAAGTGTTTTTTTTCCAATAAAAAATCAGGTTTTTTTGGGGGAACATTTCTAATAACTCCCATCTTATTTTGATATTTTTTATCGTAAAAATCAGCAATAGATTGACTAACTGTATAGGATTTTTTAACTTTTGGAAGAAAAAAATCCTCTAGTTTTCGCCAAAAATTTTGAACAAATTTTCTGCCTTGTAGTTCTGGACCTTCGGAAAAAAGTTCGTGACTATCAAAAACTAAATCAATATTTTTCAATTTACTGATAAAAAAACACCCTGGCAATGTATCTAAATCATTTGAAATAATACAGTTGTATTTTTTAAATAAAACATAAAAGAACAATCTGATATTATATTCTGCATAAAATAAAAAATTGGTATTGAAAAAATGTTTTTTCCTTATAATTTTATAGGCTCTATTGACAGCAATCGTATTTGGTAATACTCTACCATAAACAAGAACCTCAAAACCTGTTTCAACGAGATAGCTGCATATTTTATGAACTCTATAATCGGTTGAAATATCATTTGTTACGGCAACAAAAATTTTTTTTGGTTTTAAGATCATAAATTACATACTATACCGCTGTTTTTTGAGCAACTTCAAACAATTCTCCAGCTTCACATTTTATGGTTTTCTGTTTGAATTTAACAATCAATTGATAATCGTGAGTGGCCATTAAAATAGTTTTCCCACTTTGATGAATCTGATTTAAAAGAGCCATAACCTCTAAGGAAGTTTTAGGGTCTAAATTTCCTGTTGGCTCGTCTGCCAAAATTAATTCTGGGTCATTTAATAATGCTCTTGCAATTGCAACTCTTTGCTGTTCTCCACCAGAGAGCTCGAATGTTTTTTTAAAGTATTTGGTCTGCATACCAACTTTATCTAAAACCTCATTAATTTTTTCTTTTATGAGCCCTTTATCTTTCCAACCTGTAGCTTTTAAAACGAATTCTAAATTTTCAAAAACGGTTCTATCACTCAATAATTTGAAGTCTTGAAAAACAATTCCTATTTTTCTCCTTAAAAAAGGAATTTCTTTTTCTTTTATTTTTTTTAAATCAAAATCTACAATTTGCCCCATCCCTCTTCTCAGCTTTAAATCGCCATATAGTGTTTTCATTAGACTACTCTTTCCGCTTCCAGTTTTTCCTATTAGATAATAAAACGCCCCTTTTTGTATTGTTAAATTAACTTTAGACAAGACTAAATTATCTCTTTGATAGATGTCTGCATTTTCTAAAAATAAAATTGGTTTTTGCATAAAATGAGTTGTTTTTACAAACTTAAAAGTTTCTGCCGATTATATACTATGAATTCCTAACAATTCTTAGATTTGAAAAAAAACTTAATTATTAAATACTTTTCATCAAACAAAATTAAAAAAACTTCGTTATAATTTAAGTATTAAAAACAATTGCATGAAATTCCCTGTATTTAGAAAACGTTTTTTATCCTGTTTCATTGCATTCATTTCTTTAATTACTTATGGACAGCAAACGATTATTGAGACACCTGTTTTAAAAGAATTTAATAATGCATTACAATTATTTAATAACAAAGCATATGCAGCTGCAGAAAAAAGCTTTGAAGTCATCATTGAAAAAACACCCTATAATTACACCTTAAAATCAAATGCAAGGTATTATCATGCATTGTGTGCTATCAGATTAAACCAACCAGAAGCAGCTAAAAAAATACTACGTTTTATTGAAAAAAACCCTTATCACCTAAAAAAAAATAGCGCGTGTTTAGATATTGCAAATTACTACTTTGATAATAAAAAAGCTGCACATGCACTTCAATGGTATCAAAAAGTAACTCTCGATCTTATTTCGGAAGAAACTAAAAAAGAACTCAGTTTTAAGATGGGATATGCTTATTTAGTGACAGAAAACTTACAAAAAGCTAAAAAAAAGTTTCTAGTATTAATCAATGATGTTAAATATGGAAACGACGCGAGGTATTATTATGGATACATAGCGTATAAATTAGAAGATTATGGAATTGCTGAATCTACCCTTAAAGAAATCGCAGATAATGAATCATATCGCGGAGAGATTTCATATTATTTATTAGATATTAGTTTTAAGACTGGAAAATTTGAACGCTCTATTGATCTCGGGAAAGAGCTTCTAAAAACCGTTCAAAAGAAACAGCAATCTGATATTTGTAAAATAGTTGGAGAGAGTTATTTTAATTTAAAAAAATACAAAGAAGCCATCCCTTTTTTAAAAGAATACAAGGGTAAAAAAGGAAAATGGAATAATACAGATTTTTATCAATTAGGAACAGCATACTATCAACAATCTGATTTTAAAAATGCGATGCGTTACTTTAATAAAATTATTGATGAAAAAAATTATGTAGCACAGAATGCTTATTATCGCTTGGGAGAATGCTACCTTCATTTAAATGAAAAAACCGCGGCTTTAAATGCTTTTAAAACGGCTTCTGAAATGGATTTTAATAAAGTGGTCAAGCAAGATGCTGCACTTAACTATGCAAAACTAAGTTACGAAATAGGAAACCCTTTTAAAAGTGTTGCTCAGGTTTTACAAAATTTTCTTCAGAGATACCCTACGTCGAAAGCATCTGAAGAAATCAACAATTTAGTGATCGCTTCGTTTCTTCATCAACAAGACTATAGTGGAGCACTTGCTTTTATAGAGCAAAAAACGACAAAGAATAATCCTATAATAGCTGAGATAAACTTGTACAAGGGAATGCAATTATTCAATGAAAATAAATTAAAAGAAGCGCGCTCTTTTTTTATCAAAGGTCAAAAAGCAACAGAATTATTGATCAAAGAAAAAGCAAAATATTGGGAAGCTGAAACTTTATACCAATTAAAGAAATACAACGAGGCTCTTGACAAATTCATTCTTTTAAAAAAGGAATTGAAATCAAAATTAGAGGAATTTGAACTCATTGACTATCATATAGGTTACTGTAATTTCAATCTTAAAAAATTTGACAAGGCTATAATTGCTTTTGAGAGCTTTGTGAAAAATAATCCCAAAGAAAAACAACTAAAAGGAGATGCTTATCTGCGTTTGGGGGATAGCTATTTTGCTTTAAGAGATTATAAAAAAGCTGTTCTCTCTTATACTAACATTCCTGAAGATAAGGGCTCAGGTGCAGATTATGCGCAATATCAAATTGCAATGAGTGTTGGATTTACAGGAAATAACAAAGAAAAAATTGCAGTATTAACTCATATTGTAAGTAATTACGAGAATTCAAATTTAATAGATGACGCCTTATTTCAACTTGCCAAAACCTACACATTGATCAATGAGAATAAAAAAGCACATCGTGCCTATAATCAGTTAACCGAAAAATATCCCAACAGTGTCTTCTTACCAAAAGTACTAGTAAGACAGGGGCTCCTATACTATAGTGAAAATCAAAATAAAAAAGCAATTGAAAAATTTAAAAAAACAACAGAGCAATTCCCAAATTCTCCAGATGCGATGGAAGCTGTTGCCAATGCAAGAACTATTTATATTGACACTGGTGCTATCGAAGAATATATCAGTTGGATAAATACGTTAAAATTTATGAAAGTTTCTAATTCAGAGATTGATAACACTTCATTTGCAGTTGCTGAAAAAAAATATTTTGAGGCTAAAAATGCAGATCACATCATAAGTGAACTTTCAAAATACTTAGACAAGTTTCCACAAGGAATACACAAATTAAAAGCAAATTATTATTTAGCTGATGTCTTTTTTAACATCAAAAAAAATAAAAAAGCTGTTGTATATTATCAAAATATCTTAGGAGAGGAACTAAATGAGTTCACTGAAGAAGCGCTCACAAAATCATCTCAAATCTATCTTCAAAATAAAGAATTTGAGAAAGCAATCCTAATTTTAAATAGGTTGGAAAAAGAGGCCTATGCAACCGAAAACATTTTTTTTGCTCAGCGCAATCTGATGAGAGCGTATTATGAAACAGACGCTTTTAAATTGGCACTAGAGTATGCAAGAAGAATTCTTTTAAAAGATAAATTGGAGACTAAATTAACACAGGAGGCCAAGATAATGATTGCGCGTTCTTCGTTAAAAATTGAAGACTTTTATACTGCAGAAAAATACTATACTGATCTGGAAAAAAATGCCTCAGGAAAATTAAAAGCAGAAACGCTATATCATCTTTCATTGTTTAAAAACCGACAAAAAGAATATATCCAATCGAACGAAATAGTTCAAAATTTAATAGCCAATTATTCCTCTCATAAGTATTGGGCTGTAAAAAGCTATGTAATAATGGGTAAAAATTATTACGGATTGGAAGATGTATACCAAGCTACATTTGTACTGGAAAATATTATGAAAAATTTCAAACAATTCGAAAATATTGTTAAAGAAGCAGAAACGGAATTAAAGTTGATAAAACATAAAGAGGCAAAAATAAATAACTCAGTATCTTTAGAAATGAATGAAACCGCCCAAAAAAAAGACTTAAAAAAATAAAACTAAATGAAAAAAGGTATTGTATTCTTTTTTATATTTTTTCCTATTTTAAGTTATATCGCTCAAAATAAAGAACAAATAAAAGACACTATTAAAACAGAGATTGTAACTATTGAAACCAAATACAATCCAAAAATTTCCAATGCAAAAAAAATAAAGCAACACCCCCAAATAGAGCTATTAGAAAGAAACCAAAAGATAAAATTAAAATACACGACTTTACCAGCGCCAATTGCATCTACCTTTCTTCCTAAAGGGGGGGTCGTGAAACGAATGAACAACAATGGTAAAGAACGTGTCTTTAAAAACTATGTAGCAGCCGGTTTTGGAAATTACACATCCCCTTATTTTGAAACTTATTTAATTCATAACAATAGATTTGACGATGCGTTTGGCTTGAATGCAAAATATAATGGGTCTCTTAAAAACATTAGAAATTCTAGCTTAAATTCGAGTTTTTCGAACTTTGACATAGGTGCTTTTTACAAAAAAAAAGACCGTTATTTTGATTGGGGTGTACAGTTAAATTCTGAAAGAAATTTATATAATTGGTATGGGCTACCAAATAAGGATTTTTCAAAATCTATTTTGAATTCAATCAATGAAGAACAATGCTATAATTATTTTGAATTGGTTGGAATTATTGATTTTAACAACACCTATCTAGACTGGGCTAAAATAAAAACATTCTACTTTAAAGATGGTTATGGAAGCGGTGAAATATCTTCAAAAATAGAGGCAAAATTAGAACTTCCATTAGCTTTTTTAACTTCTAGATTAAATGATATTTCAATAAAAACAAGTATAGAATTTTTAAGAGGTACGTTTAAAAACAATTTTGAAAACACAGACGCTAGTACATATTCGACAACAACCTTTAGCGTTAACCCACACTATAAACTGAATTATAAAAATATTACTTTTAAAGCAGGTTTGAAACTAATTGGCTCTTCAGACGCTGAAAACAACTCAAAAAATATTTTTGTACTGCCCGACCTACTCATTGAAAAACCACTCATTACCAATCACTTGCGTATTTACCTTGGTTTGTCAGGCGATTTGCACACGAATACATACAAAGAGTTTGCTCAAAAAAACCCATTTATTTCACCCACACTCTTCATAACTCAAACTTTAGAACAATTTAATTTATATTTCGGTTTCGATGGTAAAATAAATAATATGCTAAGCTTTAACATCAAGACACGTTTTATTACAGAACAAGACAAACCTCTATTTTTAAAAAATGAATCAAAATCTGATGGAACAAATATTGTACAAAATGGAAAAATTTTAAAAGGATATGAATACGGAAATTCATTTAAAGTGTATTATGATGATCTTGAAACCACCTCGGTTTCTGCAGAACTAGCCTATGATTATTCCAAAGAACTAACATTTAAAGCTCAAGGGGTTTATAATATGTATACTACACGAAAGAGTTCAGAGGCATGGAATCTTCCCGCTACAAAAACCTCTTTTTCGGCAGAATATAAGAATCCCAAATGGTACACTACTTCCAACATCTATTATGTAGGTGAAAGAAAGGACCTCCTTTACAATGAGCAAAGTACTGGTGCTTTTAATAAAATTCAGGCTCTAAAATCTTTTGTAGATATAAATTTAAATGGAGGATATCATTTTAATAACAAATTTTCGGCATTTTTAAAACTTAATAATATTTTAAATACTCACTATCAACGTTTTGCGAATTTTGATACGCAAGGGTTTCAAGTTTTAGGAGGAATGAGTTATAAGTTTGATTTTTAATTCATAAATCTTCATTAAAATAATCAAAGTATATTCGCATAAATTTAACAACAAAACAATGAAATCATATTTAATTTTATTCATCTTCGTCTTTCTTTCTTGTTCTAAGAATGACACTGTTTTTGAACCTCAAACTGAAACAGATATTCTTAAATACATTGAAGACAATAACTTGAACGCTACAAAAAGTAGCTCTGGATTGTATTACGTAATTAACAATGAAGGAACTGGAATAAAACCAACAAGCAACTCAAATGTTACAGTAGCTTACAAAGGATACTTCATAGATGGAAATGTTTTTGACCAAAGTAATGCTGCTGGTATTTCTTTTGGATTAAATCAGGTAATCAAAGGATGGACAGAGGGAATAACTTATTTTAGAGAAGGTGGAGATGGAATCTTATTAGTTCCCTATAATCTGGGCTACGGAGAAAATGGACGCGGCAGTATCCCTGGAGGTGCTGTATTAGTTTTCGATGTAAAATTGATTCGTGTCAACTAAGTGATTTTACAATTCACAAATAATGCAATTCTTATTAAGTAAATTGCTGCTAAATTTTAAAGAATTTTATACTTGATTTAATAACAAAGAGCTCGATAATTTATCGAGCTCTTTGTTATTAAAATAGAGGTAATTATTTCGTTATTGACGGAATGAATATACACTTTAATTTCATTTAATGTCTTGCAATAAAACTTCAACCGCTTTTTCAAGCTGATCATCTTCTCCCCTTGCTTTCCAACCTGGCTTATTGGCTACTAAATAATCCGGTACTGCAGGACCGTGTTCCATATTCATTCCAGAGTCTTTTACATACCAAGCTCTAAAAGGCATTCTTATATAACCGTCTTGTAAAAGATGTCCTCCTGTAGAAATTACAGCTCCGAAAGTTGGTTGACCAACTAACTTTCCTAAGTTTAAACTTTTAAAAGCGTGTGCAAAAATTTCTGCATTGGAATAACTACTCTCGTTTGCTAGAGCTACAAGAGGTTTTGTATTTACAGATAAAATTGCTCTTTCATTAAACGGGTAATTTCCTTTGTACTTTTCATTATTTTTCTGAAGATTATCGGTAGCACCTCTTGGGACTGTATACGCATGTTGTTGGTAGGTTAGAACGGCCATTAATCGATCTGTAGTCCAACCACCACCATTATTTCTAACATCAATAACAATTCCTTTTTTACCATAGCCACTTGCTTTTAACTCGCGCTCAAAACGCTCAAAACTTGGTAAATTCATGCCTTGAATATGAATATATCCTAATTGCCCGTTTGAAAATTTTTCTACTAATTTTTTACGAGAATTCACCCATTCTTCGTAACACAAATCTCTAATAGTTCTTGTAGATTCTGTTCTTACAACAACTTCTTTGGCACTTGCTAACCTCAATAAAATTTCATTTCCAGCGGTATTCTTTAACAAGCTATAAAAGTTGGTGTTTTTACCAATCTCTTTTCCATTTACAGCGGTAATAACATCTCCAACATTTAGAGAAACATTTGTTTTTGACACTGCTGAATTAGGCAAAATAAAATTAACTTTTACCCCATTTTTTACATTGGAAACATCAAATCCTAACAAACCAATTTTATCGTTATTCGTGTTTTCCGGAGTACTTCCTCTAAAGCCCATATGGCTTGCATTTATTTGCCCCAACATCTTATTAAACATGAAAGAATAATCTTGTTTTGTAGTAGCCGACAAAACCCAAGGCCTGTATCTTTTTACGATATCATCCAAATTATAACCATGATATTTAGGGTCATAAAAACCTGCAGTTATTGCTCTAACTCCTTCTTCAAAAACCTGCTCATTCAACTTATTGAAATTAGTTGTATATGTTGCTGAGTGGGAAAACGCTGTTACCTTATCTGTTTTTAAATTCAGTGATTTTAAGGTTCCTTTTGATGAGTAATATAAGGTCTCTTTATTTAAGCTAATACTGTTAACTTCTGAAACTCCTTTCACCTCTTTTGGTATTCCTCCTGTTATTTCTACTTTATAATAATTGTTTTTATTTGTTGCTGGATTTGTTGCTGAGATATAAACACTTTTACTGTCTTCACTGAAGAGTGCACCATATTCGTTGCCTGCCCAACTTGTTAATTGAACTAATCGATCATAAATATTTGCTTCATCTATCTTTACAACTATTTTTTTTGCTACTTTTTTCTTCTGTTTTTTATCTTCATCACCCTCCTCTTTTAGTTGATAATAGTCTCCATCTTTAAAGTCTGCTTTGGTTTTTTCCCAATCTGATTTCTGTAACCAAACCATCCAGGTATCATAATTAATACCACCTCTATCTCCTGCTCTATTAGAAACAAATGAGATTTTTTTTCCATCAGGACTCCAAACTGGAGAAGAATCTGATCTTGGGTGCATGGAAATATTCATTTTGATTGAGGGATCCGCTATCGATTGAATATAAATTTCGCTGTCAAAATTTAAATCTTTTTGAGAATACGCAATGTATTTACTATCTGGACTCCAGGAAACGCCCTCTGCTGCTGCCCAAGAATCTGAGTATTTTTTTAGCTTTACTAATTTACCATCTTTTACATCAGCAATAACCAATTGACCTCTTCCAACTCTATATGAAATCTTCATTCTATCCGGAGACAATAAAGGCTCGAAAACATCTGTTTTACTTTTTGTTAATTGCGTAACTTTGGTTTTTAGACTTCTACTTAGCGTTACATTTTTATCCTCAGAAACTACTTTAAAAAATTCATTTTGTCCATTTCTATCGGATAAAAAACCGAGTGTATTATTATCAATCCAAAAAGGATTGTCATCTCTAAAAGGATGATTACTAACATTGTTTGTTTTTGGTTTATCCTTATTATTTTCTTTGACAAAAATTTCTCCATTAATGCTCAATGCAATTAGTTTTCCGTCAGGAGAAACATTTACATCTTTAATACCTTTGGAGACTGTTTTTGTTTCCTCCAACTCAAATCTATTGTCAGTTGATAAATTAAATTGTACTTTTTCAGAAACACCCTTTATAAGTTTAAATACCTCAACACCGCTATTGTAAACGATCGTTCCATTATTACTAATCGAAAAAGAAGTAACACCATTAACTTTTAAATTGGTTAATTGGTTCTCAGATCCACTTTTAATCCCATCGGTATTTAATGAAGTCTTATAAATATTATATCTACCACTTTCTGAACCCACATAATACAAGTTGTTGTCTTGATCCCAAAGAGGGGTATGATCGTTCTTTTTACTGGTTGTAATTTGATGGTACTCTTTTGATTTCATATTGTAAATCCATACATCTCTTTGTGCAGGACCGTCATAATCTTCTCTAGAAATTCTACAAATTCCTTTTACAAAAGCTACAAAATTTCCGTTTGGAGAAATTGAAGCCTGACTTCCTAAAGCAGTCATAAAACGATTGGGTGTCTCACCTTTTTCATCCATTGCATAAATTGATGATTCCCGTTCTGTTCCCTTATAAATTCTATTACTAGAAAAAATGATCTCTCCCTCAGAACTCCAATGACTTGGGATGTCTGTGGTTGGGTAATAGGTTAATTGATTTGGAATACCTCCATCTAAATCAGTCTTAAAAACATTATTACTTCCTCTTCTATTGGAGGTGAATAGTAGCTGATTACTTTGAGAGTTCCATACAGGATAGCTTTCATATCCTTGATGGATGGTTAATCTATCAGTTTGATTTGTGACCAAATTAAGAACCCAAATATCTCCGTGATAACTGTACGCTATTTTTGAAGCATCTGGACTTATGGAGGGCATTCTTATTAGACTGTTTTGAGCAATCATAAAAGTAGCATTGAACAAAACGAAGAAGAAAAGTATTTTTTTATTCATATTGATTAAGATTTAGCAACTAAAGTAGAC
Organism: Polaribacter sp.; assembly: GCA_018608545.1. Classification (GTDB taxonomy): domain Bacteria; phylum Bacteroidota; class Bacteroidia; order Flavobacteriales; family Flavobacteriaceae; genus Polaribacter. Next base: position 22,052 of record JABAZI010000047.1, on the reverse strand, counting down.
TTTAGTTGCTATTTAATCCTAATTTAAAAAACCCTTTAGGAAAAATTTAACTAATGATTGGTTGAATAAAATCATCAATGCGATCAACTCCATTAATTCCCAAATCTTTTATAAAAGCAGAACCAATGATTGCACCATTTGCATAATTACAAGCTGTATTGAAAGTACTTTTATCAGAAATACCAAAACCAACAATCAACCTACTTTTTAAATTCATTGACTTAATTCTTTCAAAATAAGAAATTTGATTATTGGAAATAGCCCCTTTTGCACCCGTTATTGAAGCTGAGGCTACAACATATATAAATGCTTTTGAATAAGAATCAATCTTTCTAATTCTATCTTCTGAGGTATGTGGAGTAATTAAAAAAACATTTGTAAGTCCATAATTATCAAATAGTTCTTGATAGTGATTTTCAAATTCAACCATCGGTAAGTCGGGAATTATTAGGGTATCTATACCACAATCTACTACTTTCTGACAAAATTTTTCTTCTCCATATTTTAACAATTGATTCAAGTAGCCCATTAAAACTAGTGGTGTTTTATTGGTCTCTTTAAGAGGCATTAACTGCTGAAAAATAACATCCAAATTTATACCGTTTTCAAGAGCTTTCTGACTACTATCCTGAATGGTTGGACCGTCCGCTAAAGGATCTGAATATGGCAAACCTACTTCGATAAAATCTACAGTACTCTTTGATAATTTTTGAATAATCCTAGCTGTATCATCTAATTTTGGATACCCACTTGTAAAATAAATAGACAATAGATTTTTATCTTTTTTCTGAAATAATTCTTGAATTGAATTCATAGCTTAAGCTTCTAAATATTTGATATAAATTTCTAAATCTTTATCACCTCTACCAGATAAATTGATTACGACAACTTGGTCTTTTTTAAAATCTATTTTAGGTAAAACTGCTAGAGCATGGGCGGTTTCTAGCGCAGGAATAATTCCTTCTATCTTAGTGAGCTCATAGGCAGCATCTAGGGCTTCCTTATCTGTTGCATTCATAAACTTAGCCCTTTTACTCTCGTACAAAAAAGCATGTAAAGGACCAACTCCTGGATAATCTAAGCCTGCAGAAATAGAATATGGTTCAACTATTTGCCCATATTCGTCTTGCATTAAAATGGTCTTACTTCCATGAATAATTCCCACCTCTCCCAATTGAGAAGTTGCAGCACTTTCTCCAGATTTGACCCCCAAACCTGCAGCTTCAACAGCGATTAATTCAACATCTTCATCTTCTAAATAATGATAAAAAGCACCGGCAGCATTACTACCACCACCAACACAGGCTATAATTGTATCTGGATTTTCTTTTCCTGTTTTTTCTTTTAATTGCCATTTCATTTCTTCAGAAATAATAGCTTGCAAACGAGCAACCATGTCTGGGTGTGGTGCAGGTCCAACAACAGAGCCAATTAAATAAAAGGTTTCTGGGTGCTGTATCCAATATCTTATGGCCTCGTTTGTTGCATCTTTTAATGTTTTAGAACCACTGGTTGCAGCAACTATTTTTGCTCCAAGCATTTTCATTCTTGCAACATTTGGTGCTTGACGTACGATGTCTTTTTCACCCATAAAAACGGTACATTCCATGTTCATCAAGGCACAAACAGTAGCAGTCGCAACACCGTGTTGACCAGCACCTGTTTCTGCTATAACTTTAGTCTTTCCTAACTTTTTTGCAATTAAAATTTGACCAACAGTATTGTTTACTTTGTGAGCTCCTGTATGATTTAAATCTTCTCGTTTTAGATAGATAGTAGCTCCATACTTCTTAGACAAACGCTTTGCTAAATAGAGAGGAGTTGGACGTCCAACAAAATCTTTTAACAAAGATTTATATTCTGTTTGAAACTCTTCAGATTCAATAATTTGAATATAATTATCCGCTAATTCTTTAACGTTTGGATGCAATAATTCTGGGATAAAGGCCCCTCCAAATTGTCCAAAATATCCGTTTTCATCTGGTTGAAATTTTGATTTCATCTTATAATTTATTTTTGAAGGTTTTTACTTCATTTATATTTTTTAATCCTGGTTCAATTTCAAACTTACTATTAATATCCAACGCATAGATAGGCAAGTTTGAATTGATTATTTTCTGAATATCTAACACATCTTTTAATCCGATACCACCACTTAAGAAAAAAGGCTTTTCATAAGGATATGCATCTAATACAGACCAATCAAATTGAACTCCATTCCCTCCTCTTTCTTTGCCTTTTGTATCGAATAAAAAATAATCTACAAGGGGTAGAAAAGGTATTAATCCATCGAAATTAAATTCATCTTTAATTCCAAAGACTTTGATGATTTCTATTGATGGTAAATGGGTTTTTAACTGTCTTATATATGTGACCGTTTCATCTCCATGTAACTGAATTGCCTCTAATTGATATTCTTCAACCAAAGATATTACAATCTCTAGGTACTCATTGACAAATACTCCTGTTTTCTTGATAGATTTAGGAAGTTTAGGAATGACACCTTCAAAATTTCTTTTGGACTTTTCATAGAAAATAAACCCCATGTAATCAGGATACAATCCTGAAACTTGTTCTATGTTTTCTATAAATTTCATTCCACAAACCTTGAGTTTCATCCTTATCTAATTTGATTGATAAATTCTTGACAAGCCACACCTGGATGTTCTTGGTTCATAAAATTCTCGCCAATTAAAAACCCTTGAAAACCATATTCTTTTAGACCTGAAATTATTCTAGGATCTGAAATTCCACTTTCAGAAATTTTTATACAACTGTCAGGAATTTGATTCGCTAGTTTTACAGAATGCTCCAGATCTACTTCAAAAGTTTTTAGATTTCGATTATTGATTCCTATCAATTTATTATCTAAATCATGAATCTTATCTAAATCTTCTTGAGTATGTACTTCATACAAGACCTCCATTCCTAAATCTACTGCAAGATTTCCATAATTTTTCAATTCTACTGGTGTCAAACAAGAAGCGATTAATAAAATAACATCTGCTCCGATTGCTTTGGCTTCCACGATTTGAAATCCATCAACAATAAAATCTTTTCTTAAAATTGGTTTTTGTTGGTTAAGAACTCTTGCTTCCATTAAATCGGCCATCGTACCTCCAAAAAAAGAAGTATCTGTTAAAATGGATTGAGCGGAAACATTTGCCTCTAAATATCCTTTGGTAACCTCGATAATAGTTGCTTTGTCATTGATAATTCCTTTGGAAGGTGACTGACGTTTAAACTCTGCTATAATCCCGGTAGAACCAACTTCTAACAAGGACTTTTTTAAGGAAAAAGGTGTCCTGCTAAAACTGGGACTTTCAACTAATCTCTTGATAGGAACTTCTGCTTTAATCTTCGCAATCTCCTTTTTTTTGAAAGCTATTATTTTATCTAAAATGGTCATGATCTGACGTTTTGTATTGTTATTTTAATTCTAAATACCTACTAATTTTTCTAATGTTTGTTTTGCTCTTAAACTAAAAAGAGATTCTTTCGCTTCTAAAAAAGCAGTCTCAAAACTCTTCCTCTGATCAACAATTTTTAATGCAAAAGCAGCATTGGTTAAGACTACATTATTTTGCGCTTCCGTTCCATTCCCATCTAAAATATTAGTAAATATTTTAGCGGCGTCTGCAACTGAATTTCCTCCAAAAATTTCTGACTGTTGTATTCTTTTTTGTCCTAAATCTTCTGGATTTATGATTTGCTCTCCATTCTTTGTGAAGAGTTTGAATCCGCTAGTTAAAGAAATTTCGTCATAACCGTCTAACGCGTGAACAATGCCATAATTGATATCTTCATCTTGTAAAATATAATTATATAATCGGGCAATTTCTTGGTTAAAAGTACCTAATAATTGATTTTTTGGTGAACTTGGATTTACCAGAGGACCCAACATGTTAAAAAAAGTTTTTAATGCCAACGCTTTTCTTGTTGGTCCAACAGCTTTCATCGCTGGATGAAACTTTGGCGCATGTAAAAAACAAATATTTGCCTTCTCTAAATGCGACCTTAACTCGCTTTCATTATTTGTAAATGTATACCCAAAATTGGCTAACATATCTGAGGAGCCAGATTGAGATGACACAGAATAATTACCATGTTTTGCTACTTTTTGACCAGTTCCTGCGACAATAAAAGAGGTTAATGTCGAAATATTAAAGGTATCTTTTCCATCTCCTCCAGTTCCAACAATATCAATGGTGTCAAAATCTGATAAATCTACTTTTATTGACAACTCTTTTAAAGCATTTCTAAAACCAGACAGCTCATCAACAGTAATTGGTCGCATCATAAAAACAGTCATAAATGATGCTAAATGTGCCTCATTATATTTTTCTGAGGCAATTTCAACCAAGATTTTTTTTGCTTCAGACTTCGACAGTCTTTCGTGATGATATAACCTGTTTAAAATTGCTTTCATTATGAATTTGCGTTGATAAAATTAGTCACTAATTGTTCTCCAACATCGGTTAAAATAGATTCTGGATGAAATTGAACCGCTGAAATTGGAAAAACAGTATGCTCAATTGCTTGAATTAACCCCTCTTCATCTCTTGCTGTTACTTTTAATTCAGTTGGAAAACCTTCGTCTGTTGCTGCCCATGAGTGGTATCTTGCTGCTAGAAATTTTTCAGGCAGCCCTTTAAAAATGGTTGCATCAGATGCTGTTACCCTCATTTCTGTAGCCACTCCGTGAAAAACATCTTCTAAATTGATGATTTTTCCTCCGAAAACTTCTGTAATTGCTTGCAAACCCAAACATACTCCGAAAATTGGTTTTACGCCTGCGTATCTTCGAATCAATTCTTTAAGAATCCCTGCTTCGTTTGGAATTCCTGGGCCTGGAGACAACATAATCAAATCATAGTGTTGCACCTCTTCAATACTGATTTCATCATTTCTAAAAACAGCAGGAAAATTTCCCGTGATCTTTTCTACCATATGAACCAAATTATAGGTAAAAGAATCGTAATTATCTAAAATTAATATTTTCATACTAAATGTTTTCTGCTAAAACCAACGCTTTATTTAACGCTGCTAACTTATTATTTACTTCTTGTAATTCTTTTTCTTCATCTGAATGAATAACAATTCCTGCTCCTGCTTGATAATACAAAACATTATTTTTACTAACAAAAGAACGAATTGCAATTGCCAAATTCACAGAACGATCCAAACCAATAATTCCTACTGCACCTCCATAAAATCCTCGAGATTGATTTTCATAACGATCAATTAATTGCATGGCCTTGTATTTTGGTGCCCCACTCAAAGTTCCTGCCGGAAAGGTATCTCCTACTATTTCTATAGGGTTTCCCTTTATTTTTCCAGATACTGTTGAAACCAGATGAATAACGTGGCTAAAATATTGTACTTCTTTGAAAACATCGACCGTAACATTGTCTGCATGCTTACTTAAATCATTTCTTGCAAGATCAACCAACATCACGTGTTCTGCTGTTTCTTTTTTATCTGCTGATAATTTTTTACCCAATAAAATATCATCTGCCATATTTCCAGTTCTTCTAAAAGTTCCTGCAATAGGATTGATGATTGCTTTCTCTGCTGAAATTTTAATCTGTGCCTCTGGGGAAGACCCCATCAATTTAAAAGACCCATAATCAAAATAAAACAAATAAGGTGAAGGGTTTATAGAACGTAGCGCTCTGTAAACATTAAATTCATCTCCTTTGAATTTTTGTTGAAATTGACGCGACAAAACCAATTGAAAAACATCTCCTCTTTTACAATGGGATTTAGCTTTTCTAACATATTCTTTAAATTCTTCTCCGGTAACATTTGAAGACTCTTCTCCTACAATTTCAAATTTCTGAGTGTTAAATGCTTGCGCATCTATAATGGTTTGCACCTCTTTAATTCGAGACGATGTCCCTTCTTCTATATTTTCTATCAACGTCATTTCATCATTAAAGTGATTAATAGCGATGATGAAGCGATAAAAACTATATTGCATTAAAGGAATTGCAGAAGGTGCTTGCTCTACATTTAAAGAAATATTTTCAAAATACTGAACAGCATCATAAGTTGTATATCCGTATAATCCGTTAAATGGTTTTAACTCCTCGGAACAATCTAAATCAATTGTTTGGCTGTAACGATCAAAAATAGCATTAAAGTTTCTTCCAATCTTTTGGTTTTCTAACTCAACTCCTTTGTGAGAAAAACTCAAATGATCGTTTTCTGCTTTTACAGAGATCACCGGATCAATGGCAATAAAAGAAAAACTTTCCTCTTTACTGTGATAATCTGAGCTCTCCAAGAGCAGTGTATTTGCATAGGTATCTCTAAAACGCAAATACAATCCTACAGGAGTAATTGTATCTGCCATTTTAGTTTTATGAATTGTTTTAAACTTTATTCTTTTCATTATGATGATGAAATTAATTCAATATTGTTGTTTTATTTGTTGATAAAAAAATGACCAAAAAAAAGGCTTATCGTGAGATAAGCCTTTTTTTATGTGATATACATATAGGTTTCTTCTCACTTATTAGATAAGAGAGCTCCACCACCAAGTTTTGATTGTATTATTTTTCATTCGGTTACAAAAATAAGATAGATTTTCGATTAAACAAATTTTATCTTAATAATTTACCTCATAATTTTCACATTCATCTCTTCTACTTTTTTATCTGACAGTATAGAAGGTGCGTTAAATAATAAATCTTCTGAAGTTCCTGTTTTTGGGAACGCCATCACTTCTCTGATCGATGCTTTCTTTTCTAAAATCATCATTAAACGATCTACTCCCCATGCAATTCCTCCATGAGGGGGTGCTCCGTATTGAAACGCTTTGTACATAGTTCCAACACTTCGCATCATTTCTTCTTTATTATAACCCATATTCTTATAGGTTGCTTCTAATATCTCTGCTTTGTGCGCACGAACAGATCCTCCACCAATTTCATACCCGTTTAATATCAGGTCATACTGCTGCGCAATGATGGTGCCAATTTCTTCATCCTGACCATTCATATGTTTTTCTAAATCATATAGTGCTGGCATAGAAAATGGATTGTGGGTAAATGTCCATCTTCCCTCTTCTGTTTTTTCAAACATTGGAAAATCTACTACCCAAGCTGGACGTAATTCTTTTGGATTGATCAATTTTAAAATACGACCCATTTCTTGACGAACTGCATCTAGCGCCTTATTTGCTGTTGCATAAGTTCCTGCTGAGAAAAATACAATATCACCAATTTGAGCCTCTGTAGTTTTTATGATTTCGGAAGCAATTTCCTCTCCTAAAAATTTAATAATAGGAGATTGTAAATCGTTTTCATTTACAAAAATATATGCCAAACCACCCAAACCATTTTGTTGGGCAATTGCTGTTAAATTTTCAATTTGACCTTTGGATATTCTTTTATTTCCTTGCTCTTTTGCTGTAACTCTTATACATTTTACAATACCACCCTCCTCAATAGGTTTGCTAAAAATTTGAAACGTAGTATCTTTTACAATATCAGTAATGTCTTGCATTTGAAGACCATAACGCAAATCGGGCCTGTCACATCCGTATTTATCCATGGCATTTTTATAGGTAATCACTTCAAAAGGATGCAAAATCCATTTTTTTCCATAGATTTTAGTAACCACTTCATTAAACATTTTCGTATTTAAATCGATGATTTGTTGCATGCTTGCATAAGCTATTTCAATATCCAGTTGTGTAAATTCTGGTTGACGATCTCCACGAGAATCTTCATCCCTAAAACAACGTGCAATTTGAAAATATTTCTCAAAACCACCAACCATTAGCATTTGTTTGAACTGCTGCGGAGCTTGAGGAAGTGTATAGAAAGAACCTGCCTGTTTTCTTGTAGGAACGATAAACTCTCTGGCTCCTTCATCTGTTCCAGCAGTTAAAATAGGAGTTTCTATTTCTATAAACTCTTCGTTGTCTAAAATATCACGCACCAATTTAATTACTTTATGTCGGTTTACAATTGCTTTGCGAACATTCTCATTTCTATGATCTAAGAATTTGTACTGAAAACGAATATTTTCATTGGTCTTTATGGCTCTTTTTATTTCAAAAGGAAGGGTTTTAGATAAATTTAAAATTTCTAAAACGGAAGTTTCAAGTTCTATTTTACCCGTTCTTAAAGCTGAATTATAATCATCTTCATTTCTTTGCACAACAGTACCAGTAACCATAATTACGGTTTCTGGCTTGAGTTTAACCAATTCGTCTAAATTAGGGAAGGTCTCTCTACTCAAACGTACTTGAAAAACTTCATTGCTAGAATCTCGTAGATCAATAAAAATTAATTCTCCATGATCTCGAACACTTGCTACCCAACCAGACAAAGTAACCTCACTCGTAATGAAACTTTCTGATAATTGAGAAATCTTGTGCGTTCTGTATTCCTCTTTTATTACAATTGGAATTTGAGGCAATGTTTCTTCCTCAAATTTATTTTTTTGTAGGACATTTTTAACCGATGATTGCTGACTATTGCCCTCTTTTTTTGAGATTTGAGAGTCTCCTCCTGCAATACTGTTTAGAATTTGTTGTCTAACCACTTTTCCGGAGGCTCCTTTCCCAATAATGGCCATTACTTTACCAACTAGAATTCCTGCTTTCCCTTGGTTTCCTGCTTTGATATCGTTTGCTATTTGATTATTTTGAGAAATAACTTTTAAAACTGCTCCTGTGATTTTATCGTCAGAAATAGTGTTTTCTTCAAAATACTTTTTATAGTCAAAAGCAGTATCTTTTAGATAAGATGTGATTCCATTTTGAACGAGAACGGAAGTAATTTTTTCTAATTTAAATAATTGAAAAATTTCAATTAAATGATCAATATTGTGAATCCTTTTGTACTGATCTGCTCCAATATTATTTACCAAAGTTTTCGCAACAAAAGACGGATCCTTGATCACATTATTAATGGTTATAAAAGTTTTTGAACGCAGAGAATCAGCAGTAAAAAATTTTGCGTCTTGAGGTAAAACACCTCCTTTTATCAAAATAGATTCTACTGCAAAAGGCAAAGAGCTTAAATCAACATCAATACTTTCAACTACCTGTTTGATATTCACAAGAGGTAAATCTGGTTCAGAAATAAATCTGTAATCCGCTTCAAACTCTTTCGTTCGCATGGTTTTGGTTTGCTTTAAATCTGCATCCCACAATACTGTCGTTTGTTCAGGTCGGAATTCTTTGTGCGTTGTATAGTAATTCAGTTGCTTTTCAATTTCTTCCTTCAAAGCATCTACCATAAACTTAAATGAATTCAGGTTTTTTATCTCTGTACGAGGATTCAAATGAGTGGTATTTTTTTTACGAAGAGATACAGAAACATCCGACTTAAATTCTCCTTTTTCAAGATTGGCTTCAGATATTTTTAAATTCTGAACAATTCTCTGAATGTATTGCGCATAAATTGATGCATCTTCAATATGACGAATACAAGGGTCTGTTACAATTTCTATTAACGGAACTCCCGCCTTGTTAAAATCGACTAATGAAACTTTCTTTTCATGCATCAATTTAGCAGCGTCTTCCTCAATGTGAACCTGTGTTAAATTGACTGTAAATTGAGAGCCATCATTTCTAAAACAAGCAACTTGTCCGTCGGGAATTACCGGGTGATGAAACTGGGTGATTTGAATATTCTTTGGATTGTCTGGATACTCATAATGCTTTCTATCCCATGAAATCACCTCATTTTTAAAAGAAGATTTTACAGCTTTTCCAAAATAAATGGCCTTTTTAATTGCTTCTTTATTAATAGAAGGTAAGACCCCCATTTGACCGGTACAAACTGAACAAATATTTTGATTTGGGGCTTCTAATTCTTGATTAGCACAAGAACAAAATAACTTGGTTTTGGTATTTAATCGAACGTGAGTCTCTAAACCAATGACCAACTCTAAGTCATGCTGTTTTAATGCGTCATGTAATTGTTTCAGTTCCATTATATTATGTCTTTTAAGAAGTTAGCAAACTTAAAAACGAGTTCGTCATTATTTTTTGCAGCCGTAACTTGTAATCCCGTTTGCGTTCCTTGAGGTACCGTTAACGTTGGTAATTGCCCCAAGCTGAAACCAACTGTATAGGCATCAGACAAATACATTGCTAAAGGATCTTTTAAACTAGCTCCTATTTTAGGAGGCGTATTAGGTGTTACGGGAGAGATAATAATGTCAACTTCTTTGAAATCATTTTCAAAACTTTTAGCAATTTGATCTCTTACACTTAATCCTTTTAAGTAAATTTCATCAGAAAAACCTTGAGATAAAACTTGATTTCCTCCCACGATTCTTCGTTTTGTTTCTTCTGAAAAATTTTCTGAACGTGTTATCGAATAGCTATCTTTTAATGTATCTCCTTCAATTCTATGTCCGTAATTGGTTCCGTCTAATCTTGATAAATTCGAGGCTGTTTCTGCCATGGCTAGCGTATAATAAGTAGACACTAAAGTGTCTGGCTCAAAAAAGTCAAGCGCTTTTACTACTATTCCTTTTTCCTTAATTTTATCGATCGTTGCAAAAAAATCTAATTTTATTTTCGGATCAATAACCTCTGTCTCTAAAAAGTTTTTAAAATATCCGACCGTTTTAATTTCAGAAGCAGTACTTATAGCTTCTTTTGATATTTTTTCTGAAGAGTACGTGGTTTGATCTTTGGTATCTTTTCCACTGATCTCATTCAATACAATTCGTATATCTTCTATGGATTTCGCAATAGGACCTACACAGTCTGTTGAAGAGGCATATGCCATTAATCCAAAACGTGAAATTCTTCCATAGGTAGGCTTTAATCCGTATACTTTATTATAACCTGCAGGTTGTCGAACGGAACCTCCGGTATCGCCTCCTATTGAAAATACTGTTAAATCTTTCGCTACATTAACCGCAGAGCCTCCACTGGAACCTCCGCCCACTAAGGCTGGATTTATAGCATTTTTTACAGCTCCAAAAATGGTGTTTTCTGAGGAAGACCCATGACCAAAACTATCACAATTTTCTTTTACTATCGGAATCGCTCCAGCATCTATTAATTTTTGGATTGCAGTAGCCGTATAAGGGGACTTATATTTTTTAAGGAAATTAGAACTTGCTGAAGTATAGGTTCCTTGTAACATATACACATCTTTTATTCCAAATGGAATCCCTTCTAACAAACCTATTTTTTGACCAGAGGTTATTTTAGCATCTACTTTTTTAGCAAGCTCTATAGCAGATTTCTCTAAAAGAGAATTAACAGTCGCGTGCTTATTGGTGTTTAATAGACGAAGTCTTTCTTGCACTAATGATAAACACGTAATTTCTTCAGAAACCAGTTGTTGATGTATTTGATGTATTTGTGACTCCATATCTATTCTTCTATCACTTTAGAAACCACTAAAAAACCATTTTTTTCTTTAGGAAAATTCTCTATGATGAGTTGTTTTTCTATAGGGGAACTATCCAAAACAACATCATCTCTTAATTCGTCTAAAAATACCGCATTATGATGTTGATCATTAAAAGAATTACTTGAAGTATTCGCATTTTTAATTACTTCAAATAATGTATTCACAGTTTCTGACGGCTGTGCTCCTTTAATACTAGACAAGATGTCCACTGTCATAATTTTACTCATCTCTTTGATTTTAGATTAAAAAAAAAACCTTCCAAAAATGGAAGGTTTTATATATTTCTAAACAACAACCTTCTTACCCTATAAATTAGGATTATTGAAATTACGATTGTTATTATTATTTATCATGTTCTTAAATACAGTCACAAATATATATAGAATAAACGGTACAAAAAGCTCTTTTTTAAGATTTTATATAGCCTTTACAGTATTTATAATAAATAGATGATAAATTATAGATTTACTAAAATACACTTATTAGAAGTTGGATTCATTAGAAAATTAATGATTCTAAAATAATCACAAAAGATAATTTAGAAACTTTTAGTTTATCATTGAGAAAAAACCAGCATTATTAGGATCCATGAAGTGTTTTTAAAAAATCAAAATAAGCGTTTTAAGCAATTTTATACTATTTGTAAATTAAGACTACATGAAAAAATAAAATCATGAGTTTTAAAGGAGTTTTTAACAGGTTTAAAGGAGTTTTAAGAAATAAACAAATGTTCATAATTTTACTCTAAAATCCCAAAAGCCATTTGAAAAACCTCTTAAAAATCGTAAATTTGAAATGAATAAAGATCTTCAATTAAGGATTTGTTTATTCTCATAACAACTAATAATTCATTTATAATGAGCGAAGAAAAAAAACATAATTATGATGCTTCTAGTATACAAGCATTAGAAGGAATGGAACATGTAAGGATGCGTCCTTCGATGTATATTGGAGACGTAGGAGTTCGTGGTTTACATCATTTAGTATATGAAGTTGTAGACAACTCTATTGACGAGGCAATGGGAGGTTATTGTGATACTATAAATGTGACCATCAACGAAGATAATTCTATCACTACTAAAGATAATGGTCGTGGAATTCCTGTTGGGATTCATAAAAAAGAAGGAGTTTCTGCACTACAAGTTGTAATGACAAAAATTGGCGCAGGTGGTAAATTTGATAAAGATTCTTATAAAGTTTCTGGAGGATTACACGGTGTTGGTGTTTCTTGTGTGAATGCATTGTCTGAACATTTAACCGCGACCGTCCACAAAGAAGGAAAAATTTGGCAACAAGAATATGCTAAAGGAAAATCATTATATCCCGTAAAAACAACTGGGGAGACTGATTTTACAGGAACTATTGTTACTTTTTTACCAGACAAATCAATTTTTGCTCAAACTACGGAATTTAATTACGATACGTTGGCAACTCGTATGCGTGAATTATCATACTTAAACAAAGGCATTACAATAACCTTAACAGACAAACGAAATACGGATGATGAAGGGAACTTCATTTCTGAAACTTTTCACAGTGACGAAGGCTTATCTGAATTTATTAAATACTTAGATTCTACTCGTGAGCAACTAACTTCAGATGTGATCTCTATGGAAGGAGAAAAAAATGGAATCCCTGTAGAAGTTGCTATGGTATATAATACCTCCTATTCCGAAAACCTCCACTCATACGTTAACAATATCAATACTCATGAAGGAGGAACACATCTTTCAGGTTTCAGAAGAGGTCTAACGCATACTTTAAAAAAATATGCAGATGAATCTGGGTTGCTGAAAAATGTCAAATTTGAGATTGCCGGTGATGACTTTAGAGAAGGTTTAACAGCCATCGTTTCTGTTAAAGTTGCTGAACCTCAATTTGAAGGACAAACAAAAACTAAATTAGGAAACAGAGAAGTGTCTTCTGCAGTTTCTCAAGCAGTTTCAGAAATGTTAACTGATTATTTAGAAGAAAATCCTAATGATGCAAAAACGATTGTACAAAAAGTAATTTTAGCAGCAACTGCCAGACATGCAGCACGTAAAGCCAGAGAAATGGTACAGCGTAAAACGGTAATGTCTATTGGCGGTTTACCTGGTAAATTATCCGACTGTTCTGAAACAGATCCAGCACAATGTGAAATTTTCTTAGTTGAGGGAGATTCTGCAGGTGGAACGGCAAAACAAGGTAGAGATAGAAATTTTCAAGCAATTCTTCCACTTCGTGGAAAAATTTTGAATGTTGAAAAAGCAATGCAACATAAGGTTTTTGAAAACGAGGAAATCAAAAACATGTTTACAGCCCTCGGAGTTTCCATCGGAACCGAAGAAGATCCAAGAGCTTTAAATTTATCAAAAGTCCGCTATCATAAAGTTGTGATTATGTGTGATGCCGATGTCGATGGATCTCATATTGCTACCTTAATTTTAACATTCTTCTTTAGATACATGAGAGAAATGGTAGAACAGGGATATATCTATATTGCTACACCTCCATTGTACTTGGTTAAAAAAGGTCAAAAAAGAGAATACGCTTGGGATGACAATCAACGTGATTTAATTGCACAAAAAATGGGCGGAAGTGTGAATATCCAAAGATATAAAGGACTTGGTGAAATGAATGCAGAGCAACTTTGGGACACCACCATGAATCCTGAATTTAGAACTTTACGTAAAGTGGTTATTGATAGTCCAACAGAAGCAGACAGAGTATTCTCTATGTTGATGGGAGACGAAGTTCCGCCTCGTAGAGACTTTATAGAAAGAAATGCAAAATATGCAAATATAGACGCATAATTATTATTATTTTTAAAGATAAAAATCCAAACACACACTCCTGTTCGAGTGTGTGTTTTTATTATAAATAGCTCCTGTTCGTTAAATTTTAACTCAAAAAAATAGGAGAGTAAACTCCGAGTTCTCATCTTAGACTCATTAAAATATAACAGAAATTACGCATTAGTATAGCGCTCTATTTTTTATTTACTAAGAGGTATACCTTGCGTTATTTTTGTACTTTTGCAGGAATTATTTATTTATAAATCTTAAAAAATTACATAAAAATGAAAATTACAGTTGTTGGGGCAGGAGCAGTAGGTGCAAGCTGTGCAGAATACATCGCAATTAAAAACTTTGCTTCAGAAGTTGTTTTGTTGGATATTAAAGAAGGATATGCAGAAGGGAAAGCGATGGACTTAATGCAAACAGCATCCTTAAATGGTTTTGATACAAAAATTACAGGAAGCACAAATGATTATGTAAAAACAGCCAATTCAAATATTTGTGTGATCACTTCAGGGATTCCTCGTAAACCAGGAATGACGAGGGAAGAATTAATTGGAATTAATGCAGGAATTGTAAAAACAGTTTCTTCTAACTTAATTACACATTCTCCAAATACCATTATTATTGTAGTTTCCAACCCAATGGACACCATGACCTATTTAGTTCATAAAACTACCGGGTTGCCAAAAAATAGAATTATTGGAATGGGTGGCGCATTAGATTCAGCTCGCTTTAAATACAGATTAGCGGAAGCATTAGCAGCACCAATTTCTGATGTTGACGGAATGGTGATTGGAGGTCATTCGGATAAAGGAATGGTTCCTTTAACCAGACTAGCAACACGTAATTCTGTACCTGTCTCAGAATTTATTTCTGAAGAACGATTAGCGCAAGTGTTGCAAGACACCAAAGTTGGTGGCGCAACATTAACGGGCTTATTAGGGACTTCTGCATGGTATGCTCCTGGAGCTGCAGTTAGTGGCTTGGTTCAGGCAATTGCCTGTGATCAAAAGAAAATATTTCCTTGTTCCGTTCTACTAGAAGGGGAATATGACTTAAATGACTTATGTATTGGAGTTCCCGTTATCTTAGGAAAAAACGGAATTGAAAGTATTGTAGAAATTAATTTAAATGCTACCGAAAAAGCACATATGCAAGAATCTGCTGCCGGTGTTTCTAAAACAAACGGATTGTTAGAATTATAAAATACAATTCCTTAAAAGGAATTATAGCAAAAAAATCCAGCCTTTTGGCTGGATTTTTTTTACTAGAAAAACAACCATGGGTTTCAGTTTAAACGAATTTTTTCACACTCCTCAACTTCTTAACCTTAGCGCCTAATTTGGCCCTCTAAGACATTTAAAAAGCTAAAAAGTATTTGTAAAATAGAAGTAGTATATTTTCAATATTAGCATTAAAATTCGATCAAATTAAGCAATGAAAGCCCTTCTATTTCAGAATCTGACAATTTGTACAATTTTTGAAGTAAAAAAAAAGACCTAAACACATTCACAAATGTGATAAAATAATTGTTTAGGCTACTTTGAAATACTATATTTGCTCGTTTTAAAAAAAGAAGTCGTCATAAACTAAAGAACATGCAAAACAAAGGACTTATTAAATTATTCGCAATCCTTTTTGGATTAGTGAGTTTATATCAATTATCATTTACATTTTTAGCAAATAAAGTTGAAGATGATGCAAAAATCTATGCGCAAAACAAAGGAACTGATTCCGATGCAAGGCAAAAAGCTGCTTTTGAAAGAAAGTACCTTGATAGTGTTGCTAACAAAGAGATTCTTGATTTAGGAATTACAAAATACAGCTACAATGATGTGAAAGACAAAGAGATGAATCTTGGTCTTGATTTAAAAGGTGGTATCAATGCTATTTTACAAGTATCGGTAAAAGAAGTATTGAAAAGTTTATCCAACGATTCTAAAAACGTTGTTTTCAACCAAGCACTAGATGCAGCTGCAGAAGCACAGAAAAACGACAACGCCAATTATTTAGATTTGTTTTTTGAAGAGTTCGAAAAAATTGCAGGAGACACGAAATTAAGTGACCCTTCTATCTTTGGCACAAAAGCGTTAAGTGAAAAAATTTCTTTTAACGAAGAGAATATTACGGTCAAAGAAACACTCCAAAAAGAAATTAATAGTTCTATTGGTACTGCTTTTGAAGTATTAAGAAGTAGAATTGATAAATTTGGTGTTACCCAACCCAACATTCAACGAATTGGAAACTCTGGAAGAATTCAAATTGAGTTGCCTGGAGCAAAAGATATTGAACGTGTTACCAAATTAATTACCAGTAAAGCTGAATTACAATTTTGGGAAGTATATACCAATGCAGAAGTTCAAGGGTATTTTTTTGAAGCAAATAGCATCGTTGCTGAGTTGTTAAAAGACACCACCGTTTCAGAAAAAGAAGATACCGTTAAAAAAGATGACATTGACGATTTATTAGGAGAAACCAAAGACTCTACCAATGTCAATCAAAAAAATCTTTTCACCTACTTATTTCCGAATGTAGCACAATCTCAACAACAAATGAGCTCTTTGGTTGCGCAAGCTAGAGTTATAGATACGGCAACTGTTAACAACTTACTCAAAAGAAAAGAGCTTCAAGCTCTATTGCCAAAAGAATTAAAATATGTAAAATTCTTATGGGATTATAAATCTAGTAAAGGGACAGATGGTTCTGAATTGATTAACTTATACGCTATCAAAGGCAGTAGAAATGGGAAAGCATCAATTGAAGGAGACGTTATTTTAGACGCTTCTCAAGTTTTTGACCAACTCAACAAACCAGAAGTTAGCATGACAATGAATAGCTCTGGAACAAAACAGTGGGCTAAAATGACCACCAAAAACCAAGGTAAATTTGTCGCTGTTGTACTAGATAACTATGTATATACAGCTCCTTCTGTAAATACACCAATTACTGGTGGAAGAACCTCTATTTCTGGTGGAAGCATGACTATTGCCGAAGCAGAAGATATTTCTACAGTATTAAAAGCAGGAAAATTACCAGCTGCTGCAAGAATTATTCAAATAGAAGTAGTTGGTCCGTCTCTTGGACAAGAAGCTATTGATGCAAGTTTTCTCTCTTTTGGTTTGGCAATTATCCTCGTATTACTTTGGATGATTCTATACTACGGAAAAGCGGGTCTGTATGCTGATATTGCCTTAATCGTAAATATTTTATTCCTTTTCGGAATCTTAGCATCATTCAATGCGGTGTTAACATTACCAGGTATTGCAGGGATTATCTTAACGATTGGTATGTCTGTAGATGCAAACGTAATAATCTTCGAAAGAATCAAGGAAGGCCTCTTTAAAAGCAAAGGATTAAAACAATCTATAGAAGAAGGTTTTTCTATAAAGGGAGCTTTATCTGCAATTATAGATGCAAATATTACCACCTTATTAACCGGTATTATTTTATATGTTTTTGGTACGGGACCAATTAAAGGGTTTGCATTAACATTAATGATTGGTATCGCAACATCATTATTTACGGCAGTATTTATTACACGTATATTAATTGATAAAGCGGTTACCAAAGGGACAAACTTAACTTTTAACACAACAATCTCAAAAGGATGGTTTCAAAATATCAATGCATCATTCTTAAAGAAACGTAAAATCGCCTATTTAATTTCTGGTGCTATTATCATTTCAGGAATTATTTCTATTTTCTCTATTGGATTAAAACAAGGAGTTGATTTCAAAGGAGGACGTTCTTATGTGGTTCGTTTTGATCAAACGATCAGCGCTACTGCTGTTGCAGGAAGCTTAAAAGAACAATTTGGTACTGCACCCGAAGTCAAAACATACGGTACAGATAATCAATTAAAAATTACAACTGTATACAAAATTGAGGATGAAGGTCAGCAAGTAGATGAGCAAGTTCAAAAAGCGCTATTTACAGGATTAAAGAACTACCTAGGAACTACTACTTACGAAAAATTCAAACCTGGTTTTGAAAAACAAGGAGCAGGAATCATGAGTTACATGAAAGTAGAGCCAACGATTGCTGATGACATTAAAAAATCTGCATTATATGCTGTATTTGGATCGTTACTAGTCGTTTTCCTTTATATATTATTACGTTTTAGAAAAGTATCATTCTCTATTGGAGCTGTAACTGCAGTTTTCCATGATGTACTAATTGTATTGGCAGTATTTTCTATTACCTACAACTTTATGCCTTTTGACATGGAAATTGGTCAATCATTTATTGCTGCAATATTAACAGTAGTTGGGTATTCTTTGAATGATACGGTGGTTATTTTTGATAGAATTAGAGAGTTTACTGGAAAACATCCAAACTGGAAATATAGTGAGGTTGTAGACAAAGCATTAAGCTCTACTTTAGGAAGAACCATCAATACATCACTCACCACATTATTAGTGATGCTAGCGATCTTTCTATTCGGAGGAGATTCTATTAAAGGATTTATGTTTGCATTAATTATCGGAGTAGCTGTTGGAACTTATTCATCATTATTTGTGGCAACTCCAATTATGTATGATACTTCAAAAAAAGAAGAAAAGAATAAATAATTCTACTTAAAAATAAAGTAAAACCGTTTTTGATTTCTGAATATCAGAATTAAAAAACGGTTTTTTCATTCAATTTATAGGGAGTATATTTGCAAATAAATGAGCCTATTAAAACTTCACGATCTATATTTCAAACCTTATATTCATAAGGATGAGATTTCGGCTATTGTAAAACGTTTGGCTACAGAAGTAAAAGCTGATTTGCCAAAAGGGGAAACCCCACTTTTCATCGGTATTTTAAATGGCTGTTTTTTATTTGTAGCAGACTTTGTCAGAGCGTTTAAAGGAGAATGTGAAATTTCTTTTGTAAAGCTAGCTTCTTACGAGGGAACTTCATCTACAGAAACAGTTAAAGAACTCGTAGGAATTAATGAAGATTTAACGGGAAGAACAGTAATCATTCTAGAAGATATTATTGACACTGGAAATACCCTCCAAGAAATCTATACCATATTTAAAGATAAAAATTTAAAACAATTAAAAATCGTAACGCTATTTTTTAAACCTGAAGTATATCGTAAAGAACTGCCAATAGATTATATCGGAAAAAATATTGAAGATAAGTTTATTGTAGGTTACGGATTAGATTACAATAGTTTAGGGAGGAATAGCTCGGCAATTCATCAATTAACACCAACACCAAAAATGAAAAATATTGTACTATTCGGACCTCCAGGGGCCGGAAAAGGAACGCAAGCAGAATTTTTAAAAGAAATGTATCATTTAGTTCACATTTCTACTGGAGATGTATTTCGTTACAATATTAAAAATCAAACTGAATTAGGTTTGCTAGCCAAAAAATATATGGATGAAGGAGATTTAGTCCCTGATGAAGTCACTATTAATATGCTAAAGGCCGAGGTAGATAAAAACACAGATGCAAACGGTTTTATTTTTGATGGTTTTCCAAGAACCCAATCTCAAGCGGAAGCTTTAGATGCTTTTTTAGCTGAAAAAGGGGAACAAATTAATGGAATGGTCGCTTTAGAAGTAACTGAAGATATTTTAATCACTCGTTTATTAGAAAGAGGAAAAACAAGTGGTAGAGCTGACGACACAGATGAAGCAAAAATTAGAAATCGTTTTAATGAGTACAATACTAAAACAGCTATTTTAAAAGAGTACTTTGATGCTCAGGATAAATACTATGGAATTAATGGTATTGGCTCTATTGAAGACATTACAAAGCGAATTTCAGAAGTATTTAATACTTTATAAATGGTTTTAGTTCTTTCCTAAAAAAAAGGGTTTAAGAAATAAGCGCATACACACACAAAATGACAGAAGGTAACTTTGTTGACTATATAAAAATTTATGCCACTTCTGGAAAAGGAGGGCAAGGATCTATGCACTTACATAGAGAAAAGTTTATTACCAAAGGAGGCCCAGATGGTGGAGATGGTGGTCGTGGAGGTCATATTATTTTAAGAGGTGACAAAAATATGTGGACATTATTTCACCTAAAATTTAAACGTCATTTTAGAGCAGAGAGTGGAGGTTCTGGAAGCAAAAGTAGAAGTACAGGACATGATGCTGAAGACATCTATATCGATGTCCCTCTTGGAACCATTATAAGAGATGCTGATACTGATGAGGTGATCTTAGAAATTACAGATCATCAAAAAGAAGTTATTTTACTTAGAGGTGGAAAAGGAGGCCTTGGAAATTGGAATTTCAAATCATCAACAAATCAAACACCTAGATATGCACAACCAGGAATGGAAGGTGTAGATGGTTGGTTTCGTATGGAATTAAAACTGTTAGCAGATGTAGGTTTAGTAGGCTTTCCAAATGCAGGGAAATCGACATTATTATCTGTTTTAACTGCTGCAAAACCAAAAATTGCAGACTATGCTTTTACCACGTTGAAACCCAACTTAGGGATTGTAGAACACAGAAATCATAAAACTTTTGTAATTGCTGATATTCCTGGTATTATCGAGGGAGCTGCAGAAGGAAAAGGATTAGGACATCGATTTTTACGCCACATAGAACGTAATTCTGCCTTACTTTTCTTAATACCTGCTGACAGTGATGATATTAATAAAGAATATCATATTCTTTTAAATGAACTCAAAAAACACAATCCTGAATTATTAGATAAAGACCGATTATTAGCTATTTCTAAATCAGACATGCTAGACGACGAATTACAAGAAGAGATCAAAGCAACATTGCCAGAGGGTGTTGAAGCTCTTTTTATCTCATCAATTGCACAAACAGGTTTGCAAGTCCTAAAAGATAAGCTATGGGAACTGTTAAACAAATCAAACGAACAGATTTAACTGTTAAGTTCTGAATCTGTTTCTATTAAAAAAAAGTAAAAGCTACTCTTTTAACTCAATGATAATTGGAAGTCTGTATTTTGTTGTGACAGGAACACCTCTTTTAATAGCAGGGTATATCACGGGTAAATTCTGGACACTAAGTAATAATAAACTATCTAACTCTGGTAATTGAAGTTTACAATTTTCAGAAGACTGAACTTTCTCTAGCACAACTTTTCCTTTTGAACTGATGATTAAATTCATAAACACCTTTTCAGAGATAGAATCTTTAATCGTAAATGAATATTGTTGAAGTTCTTTCCCAATTTTAAAATGAATTGTTTTTCTAAAACAATCAGCCTTTTGTGTGGCATCAAAAATAGAATCACAGTTTTTAAAGGAAGGAAAGGTATCTACCAAAGAAAAATCTACAATAGTATCTATAGCCTGAGTTTGATGTCTTTTTGTGAATGAAAATTTATCACAAGAAGCACATAAAAAAAGGATTATTAGAAACGAAAAAGCACGAAAAATCATGGTTTTAATTTAACTGTGAATTTACTAATTTTTGTTGAGTATTATTTAAAATTTAATACAAAAGGGATCGTAGAGAAAAACGTTCAATTAAGAACAAAAAAAAAGCGTCCCATTTAAGGGAAGCTTTCCATTGGTTAACAAAACCATGACACTTTTAAAAAAGTGCCAAAACAACACAACTATTTGCTACTCTAACAAAAAGTAGCACGCAAATATACAACGATTTCGTAATCCTGCAATTTTTTTATTGAATTTTATTAATTAGTGAAATTGTCTATTAATTCAATTGATTGTATCTTTGCTTGCTTTATTAAACATCCGAAAACAAAAACATCAAATGCAATTATCAGAACAAGAAGTTGTACGAAGAGAAAAACTAGCTAAACTAAGAGAGCTAGGGATCAATCCTTATCCTGCAGATTTGTATCCTTTAAATACAAATTCGAGTGAAATTAAACAGGATTTCTCTGAGGGAAAACAGGTAATAATTGCTGG
>JABAZI010000083.1 GCA_018608545.1 Polaribacter sp. | reverse complement strand
AGGTATAAAAAGATAACTGTAGACTGGTTATATTGTGTTCTAAAAGTTAAGTTATCAATGACTTAAGTAACCTATGAAACAACGAATTAAACATTGTGAAATATGTAAAGTAGATTTTCATGTAGAGGGTTCAATATAAAAACCCGAAAGAATGGGTGTTTGTGTGAAAAGAATATCTGATGAAGTAATGTGTAGAACAGCTCCTTCAATCGAAATAAAAACCTAAAAAGTTTCCTATAACATTACACAATTTATAGCTAAAGTTAGTTAAGAATTTAATCTTGATATTCTTTGTGTTTTTCAATTACATGGAAAAGTATAATTTATTTCCTATTTTTATCTTCTAAACTTATCAAAAATGTTACAAATATTCGATATAGAGAAGATTATAAAAGTACATAGTTTCGTGTTTATTTTTTTCAGTTTAATTTCTATAAGTTTTGCTCAAAAGTCTAAAACAACCGATCATACCATTACAATTGATACAAGTTCTGTTTATAATGGATTAAAATTCAGAAGTATTGGACCTTCATTAATGTCTGGTAGAATTGCTGATATTGTGATCCACCCAAACAACGAAAATATTTGGTATGTTGCCGTTGGATCAGGAGGAGTTTGGAAAACAGAAAATGCAGGAACTACCTGGAATTCTTTACTGGACAATCAAGTTAGTTATTCGATAGGATGTATTGCTCTAGACCCACAAAACCCAGAAATAGTTTGGGTAGGGACAGGAGAAAATGTAGGAGGTAGACACGTGGGCTATGGAGATGGGGTTTATAAAAGTGAAGACGGTGGGAATTCATGGGAAAATATGGGGCTTAAAAAATCAGAACATCTCTCTAAAATTATTATTCACCCAACGAATTCTAAGATCATGTGGGTTGCTTCACAAGGGCCGCTTTGGAGTAGTGGTGGCGAACGAGGAGTGTATAAATCAATCAATGGGGGAAAAACATGGAAGCGAACACTAGGTGATGATGCATGGGTTGGTGCTACTGATCTACTCATTGATCCAAGAAACCCTGATGTATTGTACGCGGCTACGTGGCAACGCCATCGAACAGTTGCTGGATATATGGGAGGAGGTCCAGGAACAGCTATTTATAAGTCAACAGACGGTGGAGAAATATGGAGTAAGCTCAGTAAAGGGCTACCAACCAGTAATATGGGGAAAATTGGCTTGGCAATCTCACCTCAAAAACCCGATGTTATTTATGCTGCAATAGAATTGGATAGAAGAAAAGGCGGTGTTTTTAAAAGTGAAGATCAAGGGGAGTCATGGACTAAAATGAGCGATGCAATTTCCGGAGGTACTGGACCGCATTATTATCAGGAGCTATATGTCTCACCTCATAATTTCGATGAGCTTTATTTAGCCAATAACTATATGTTGGTATCCTTTGATGGCGGAAAGACTTTCAATCAAATGAATGAACAAGAAAAGCATGTAGATAATCACGCCGTGGCGTTTAAAAAAGACGATCCAAATTATATTTTGGTTGGATGTGATGGAGGGCTGTATGAGAGTTTCGATCGTACTAAAAATTGGAAATTTATTGATAATTTACCAATTACTCAGTTTTACAAAATTGCTGTAGATGATGCGAAACCCTATTATTACGTGTATGGAGGTACTCAAGATAACAATACGCAAGGAGCTCCCTCTAGAACAGATAACGTTCATGGGATTCGAAATTCAGATTGGTTTGTTGTATTGGGAGGTGATGGGCATCAGCCAGCTACTGAGCCAGGAAACTCTAATATTGTGTATGCCCAATCCCAACAGGGAAACCTAAATCGTCATGATCGAATTTCTGGTGAAAACATTTCCATTAAACCACAACCTGAATTGGGTGAGAAGTTTGAACGGTACAATTGGGATGCTCCTATTTTAGTAAGTCCACACAACCCAGAGCGCATTTATCATGCTTCGCAAAGAGTTTGGAAATCTGAGAATCGAGGAGATTCTTGGCAGGTAATTTCTGGCGATTTAACCCATAATAAAGAGCGTATTCAAACACCTTTTTATGGAAAGAAACAGAAATGGGATAATGCTTGGGATATTTATGCCATGTCTAATTATAGCACCATTACTTCTTTATCTGAATCTCCAAAAAAAGAGGGATTAATATATGCTGGAACCGATGATGGAATCATTCAAGTGACTCAAGATGGTGGAGCGAATTGGCGAAAAGTAAACTTTTCTAAAATTAAGGGACTTCCCAAGACGGCCTTTGTCAATGATATTAAGGCTGATTTGCATGATGAAAATATCGTTTATGCTGTATTTGATAATCATAAATACGGAGATTTTAACCCCTACTTGTATAAGAGTTATAACAAAGGAAGGACTTGGGTAGACATCTCTAACAATCTTCCTGGCCGCACACTTTTGTGGCGGATTGTTCAAGATCATGAAAAAAGCGACTTGATGTTTTTAGGAACAGAATTTGGAGTATACTTTACTCTTGATGGAGCCAAAACTTGGGCAAAACTACAAGGGGGATTCCCAAATATTTCTGTTCGTGACATCGCTATTCAACAAAGAGAAAATGACTTGGTTGTTGGAACTTTTGGAAGGGGTATTTACATTCTGGATGATTATTCATCTCTTCGAGATATTAACGCCACAAAAGAAGCTCAATTATTCAAACCCAGAGATGGGAAATGGCATATGCAGCGAAGAGTATTGGGCTACTCGAAAAAAGCCTCACAAGGAGACAATTTTTATGTGGCAGACAATCCTCCATATGGTGTTGAGTTTACTTACTACCTCAAGGATGGTTATAAATCAAAAGAAGTTCAACGAAAAGAAAATGAAAAGAAAATTGAGAAAGAAACCGGTATTGTAGAGGTTCCTGAGTGGTCTGTTCTTGAAGAAGAAAAGAAAGAACTAGTTCCGAGTGTGTGGTTATTCATTTATGACGAAGAGGGGAATATTCTTCGAAAAATGAAGGGAAATAATACAAAAGGAATTCATCGGATGAGTTGGAATTTTTTAACAGCATCTTCAGCGACTATTTCAATTAGAAACATAAATAGCAAAAGAAGGGGAAATATGGTGGGACCAGGAAGGTATACAGCTCAAATTTTTAAGAAAATTGAAGGAAAATATAGTGCGATTGGAAATGACGTCTCGTTTGAAGTGAAACAATATCACAAAAATTCATTAGAGGGAAGCTCAGCGGATAAAGTTGTAGCCCATTGGGAAAAAATAGCGTCAATATCAGTTAAAACAAGCGATTTAGAACGTGATATCAAAGAGACTAAAAATGGTATTCAGATCATGCTTAAGGCTTATGATAAAGCTAAATTGAGTGATGAAAGTTTACTTGAAGCCCTACTCAAATCACGTGATCAAATCTTAGCCCTAGAACAAGAGTTTGGGGGTAGCAAAGCTCGCTCTGAAGTAGGAGAGAAAAATGAATATCCAACCCTTAGAGATTATATTCGATCTGCGAGTAGTTACGGGACAACTTATGGTCCTACCATAGCACAGCTCACCTACTTTACCAATGCCAATATGCTGTTTAACATACTGACAAATAAACTAAATACTCTTAGAGAATTGATAGCACCTTTTGAAAAAAGGCTCGAGAAAATTGGAGCGCCTAAAATAAAAAGATAAAAAATGTAGAAACAACGAAGCTATATATAAATATATTTTGAGTAGTTTTTAAAATCAAATATTTGAATGAAAAAAGTAATTATCGTTGGAAGTTCCAGAAATGATGGAGATACTGCAAATTTAACAAAAGATCTCCTTGAAAAATCAAAATGGGATGTACTGAACTTAAACGATTACCAATTTAGCTACTTTGACTACAAACATGAAAACAGAAATGATGATTACCTGGATTTGATAAGAAAAATTCTCGATACATATGAAACGCTAATTTTTATAACACCAGTATATTGGTATTCAATGAGTGGAATCATGAAAGTTTTTTTTGACCGATTTACTGACTTACTAACAATAGAAAAAGAACTTGGACGCAAATTAAAAGGAAAAAAAATGGCTGCTGTCAGCTGTTCTACAGGAGAGAATCTCGGAGAACATTTTTGGCTACCTTTTATGAAAACAGCAGAATATTTGGGGATGGAATATCTTGGAAATGTACATACAATAAGTGGAAAAGAACATGAACTGGAAATTACTAAATTAATAGAATTGATTGAAAAATAACATCTGATTATTTCACTTACCCATCTACCTTTAAGCGTCTTTATAAATGAAAACCTCCTGCTATTTAAACATAAAAATGAGGATATTATTAATCCTTCTTAGCTTGTTGCTTATCGTTTTGGTCATCATAAAGGTTTTGCCATAAAGGGGCAACAAAATATAGAAACCTATACCTATAAAATCAATAAAAAATACAACACATTTGAAATACGAAGTTATGAGGCGTTGTTTTTGATAATCCCAATCTGCATAAGAAACAGTATATCCTGTGGAGTAACTTCTTCGGTTATATAATTTAATAGCTTCAGTATTCTAACTAATATCATAAATGGTTAATTGATACAAGTGAAAAACTTCAGAAAGCGCCTTTTTACTATAGTTACAAACTACCTCACAGAAAAAATCTAAAAAGTTCTGTATCTTTAAATATATTTTTCAAACAACACCGTTTTATGAAGTACTTATATCTTTTATTTTTATTAACTACAACAACACTACTAAGTCAAACAGATCAAAAAATATATGACATTATCGATGCTGTTTCTGAAGCTCGAATTAAAGCTGATGTAAAAACATTGACTGAGTTTGGTACCCGAAACACCTTTTCGGACACGCTATCTTCATCTCGAGGAATTGGAGCTGCCAGACGCTGGATTAAAAGTACTTTTGAGGGTATTTCTAAAGATTGTGATGATTGTATCAATGTCTTTTATCAAAAAGACCTTGTAACTACCCAAATGAGCAAAAGGGTTCCGCATGATGCTTGGGTTGTGAATGTAGTTGCTATTCAAAAAGGAACTATGTATCCAAACAAATACATTATAATGAGTGGAGATATTGACTCTAGGAACAGTGATGGGGCTAATTTCACAAAAGATGCACCAGGTGCCAATGACAATGCCTCTGGAATGGCAGGAACCATTGAAGCTGCAAGAGTTTTGTCAAAATACCAATTTGAAAGTAGTATTATCTACGTTGGATTGTCTGGAGAAGAACAAGGATTATTTGGCGGAGCAGGCTTAGCAAAATATGCCAAAGAAAAAGGGTGGGAAATTATTGGTGTTTTAAACAATGATATGATTGGGAACATTACCGGAGTTGATGGTGTGATCGACAACAGGGCCTTCAGAATTTTTTCAGAACCCGTACCTGCTAATGAAACAGAAAGACAAAGAAGAATGCGTCGCTTTTATGGTGGCGAAGTAGACGGAATTTCCCGTCAATTGGCCAGATACACACATAAAACAGTTCGCACTTACATGCCCGAAATGAATCCAATGATGATTTATAGATTAGATCGTTTTGGTCGAGGAGGACATCACAGGCCTTTTAATGATTTAGGCTATGCGGGAATTAGAATTATGGAAGCGCATGAAAACTATACACAACAACATCAAGATATTAGAACCGAAAACGGCATTGCATATGGCGATACATTTGAGCATGTAAATTTTGGATATGCAAAAAAATTAACCGCCGTTAATGCAATTACAATGGCCAGTTTGGCATTGGCACCTCCAGCTCCAGAAACGGTTGCAATTGGTGGAATTGTAGAAGCATCTGCAAAATTAAAATGGAGCAATGTTCCCAGTGCCAAAGGATATAAAATCTACTGGAGAGACACCACATCTCCTACTTGGGATCATAGCAGATATGTGGAAGAAACCCAATTTACTTTAGATGGAATCGTGATTGACAATTTCTTTTTTGGCGTTGCCGCTGTAGGTGAAAACGGTCATGAAAGTGTCGTTGTTTTTCCAAACAAAATTATAAGATAATTTAAGCAAAGGAGTCCTTTTACTTTAAAAATAATACCGAATAGCGGAATTGGTTGTCTGAAAACCACAGACATATTTCTTAAATTAAATGATCTAAGCCAAGATATGGCGAGAATATCGGTTACTCGAGAGGTTGCTCCGCGGATTTAAATACTTGTTATTTTAATTTCTCTTTACTATTTTATTATAATTTAGTCATTATACTGCTGATTCTTGTTGACCTTTAGAAAAATACATAAAATAAGGTAAAACCAAAAACTTCCTGATGGATGTCATCCATCAACCTATAAAATAGGTCGAATTACTCTTTTATCAAACAATAGTTCAACCTTCAATTCCATAAAAATAAATTATAATTTTCTATTGTGAAAATAGAATTATCAGCTAAATAGAAAATGGATTAAAAAAGTTAGTGACAAAAAATTAAAAAATCGGATATTTTATAAACATTTTAACTTTTATTCCGATGGTATATAAATAGTAATATTGCTTTCTAAACAAATAATTTAATTTTTATTATTGAAGAACTTTAAATTAAATCTGTTAAATAATATTTCTTTACCTAAGATCAAAATTCATAAACATGAATAAATTTTTTATCATTTTAGTGTTTTGTATCGGAATTAATACCACTGCACAAATAAAAATTAGTGGCACAAATAATAGTGGAACCAATGCTTCTGCAATTGGGTATCAAACCTCTGCAATAAATACCGCCTCTACTGCAATGGGAAATAACAGTACAGCGAGTGGAGAAACCTCTATTGCAATGGGGTATCAAACCTCTGCAACAAATACTGCATCAATTGCAATGGGAAATAACAGCAGTGCTAGTGGAGTAACATCCACTGCAATAGGAAATAGCAGTACAGCAAGTGGAGAAACATCTATTGCAATGGGTTTTGAAACACAAGCTACTCATAGCGCATCAATAGCAATGGGATATCAAACTTCATCCACCGAGGGTGCCTCTACTGCAATGGGGTTTAAAACAACTGCAAGCGGTTTTGGCTCTACATCCATTGGATATCAAACAACTGCAAGCGGTTATGGTTCTACATCCATTGGATATCAAACAACAGCAAGCGGAAATTCTTCTACAGCAATAGGGAAAAACACAATAGCTAGTGATTTTGGTTCTTTAGTAATTGGACAATACAATTTAGGCGGCGCAACGGTTACCAATAGCGCAACGGAAGCTAACTATGCAAATACTGCCTTTGTAATTGGAAATGGTACTGCTTCTAATGCAAAATCTGATGCTTTTAAAGTAATGGTTAATGGCAATACTACTGTTGGTAATAATCTAACAGTAAGTGGCGATATTGTGGTATCATCAGATGCAAGACTCAAAGCAAATATAGTATCGCTAGGGTCTACGCTTGCAAAACTACTGCTAATTGATGGGAAGCGTTACACAATGAAAAAAGACGGCAAACAAAAAATTGGCGTATTGGCTCAAGACATTCAAAAAGTATTTCCAGAACTCGTTACAACCAATGATAAAAACATGTTGGCGGTAAACTATCAAGGGCTTGTACCCGTGCTTATTAATGCGCTCAAAGAACAACAATCAGAAATAGACGAATTAAAAGAAATGTTTAAAAAATTAATTACCAAACAAGAATAATATCATAATTTACTATGAAAAAAATACTTACACTTTTAGTATTAACTATTGCATTTACAGTCAGTGCACAAACCAATACTAATTTTGGAACAGAA
>JABAZI010000013.1:7211-44165 GCA_018608545.1 Polaribacter sp. | reverse complement strand
GTCTCAAGGAATAAAAATGGGTGTTTTAGCACAAGATGTGAAAAAGATTTTTCCACAACTTGTAACGATGGATAAAAATAAAATGCTTGCTGTGAACTATCAGGGATTGATTCCTTTGCTAATAAATTCATTTCATGAACTAAATGACAAAAACACAGAATTAAGTGATCGAATCAAAAACTTAAAAAAAATAATTGCTAGAAAAAATTAAACACTCTTGTTAAAAAATTTGTTTAGCATTTCTGTAAATAAATCTCTTAAAAGGACCTACTTCTTCCCCTCTACCACAATTACAATTTCTCCTTTTGGAGGTTTTGATTCATAATGAGCTAACACTTCAGAGGCACTTCCTCTGACCGTTTCTTCAAACATTTTTGTAAGCTCTCTGGACACTGAAACAACTCTATCTGTTCCAAAATATTCAACAAAATGACCGAGTGTTTTCAATAATTTATGAGGCGATTCATAAAAAATCATTGTTCGATGCTCATTGGCTAAAAATAACAACCGTGTTTGTCTTCCTTTTTTAACAGGTAAAAAACCTTCAAAAACAAATTTTTCATTTGGCAAACCAGAATTGACCAACGCTGGAACAAAAGCTGTAGCCCCTGGCAAACAGTCCACTTCAATCTTATTCTCGACACAAGCTCTCGTTAATAAAAAGCCAGGATCTGAAATCGCAGGAGTTCCAGCATCTGATATTAATGCACAGGTTTCTCCATTTTTTAATCGGTTTAAAATACCTTCAATAGAACGATGTTCGTTGTGCATGTGGTGGCTATGCATTTGAGTCATAATCTCAAAATGTTTTAATAGCTTCCCACTTGTTCGCGTATCTTCCGCTAAAATAAAATCGACTTCTTTTAAAACACGAATTGCTCTAAATGTCATGTCCTCTAGATTCCCGATTGGGGTGGGTACTAAATATAACTTACTCATAATTAAATAGATTCATAGGTTTCTAAAGTAATATCTGAAATAATATCTCCTGTGTGTTTTGTGGAAAGTGGTTCGAATAACAAAAGATGAACTTCCTCTTTCGCAATCGGTTTGTGCAACACTCCTTTTGGAACAATATAAAATTCGCCTTGCTGTAACGTAACCGTTTTATTGGTTAATTCAATATCCAATGATCCTTTGACGACCATAAAAAGTTCGTCTTCATGATCGTGTTTATGAAAAACAAATTCGCCCTTTATCTTTGCTAATAAAACTTGTTGTCCGTTTAATTCACCTACTTTTTTAGGAGACCAATAGTCTGAAAACAACTGAAACTTCTCTTGAAGATTAATAACACTCATAAAACAAATTTACAAAGAATTGTACGGATTATACACTCGCAATTACAGCAATTATCGGGACACTTTATTATAAAATAAAAGCAGCTTAGTAAAACAGCAGGTTTCTGTTTAGAAATGAACCCACAAAATATTATTATTCAATTGAAAATGTTTAATTTTGTAGCTCATTAAAAGATAAAAAATGTATAGAAGTCATTCTTGCGGCGAATTAAGAGCAGCGCATATAAACACAGAAGTAACCTTATCCGGATGGGTTCAGAAATCTCGCGACAAAGGTTTTATGGTTTGGGTAGATTTACGTGATCGTTATGGAATTACGCAGTTGATTTTTGATGAAGAGCGTACCTCAAAGGAAATGATAGAAAAAGCAAAATCTTTAGGAAGAGAATTTGTAATACAAGTAACAGGAACTGTTATCGAACGCGAATCTAAAAACAACCGAATATCAACTGGGAATATTGAAGTACTAGTTGCTTCTTTAAAAATCTTAAATGAAGCCTTAACTCCCCCATTTACAATAGAAGACAAAACAGATGGTGGAGAAGATATTAGAATGAAATACAGGTATCTTGATATCAGAAGAAATCCGGTAAAAGACAATTTAATCTTTCGCCATAAAGTTTCTATGGAGGTTCGTAAATACTTGTCTGATCAAGAATTTATAGAAGTAGAAACTCCTTATTTAATAAAATCTACCCCAGAAGGCGCTCGAGATTTTGTTGTTCCTTCAAGAATGAATGAAGGTCAATTTTATGCTTTACCTCAATCTCCACAAACATTCAAACAACTCCTAATGGTTGGTGGAATGGATAAATATTTCCAGATCGTAAAATGCTTCAGAGATGAAGACTTACGTGCAGACAGACAACCAGAATTCACACAAATTGACTGTGAAATGGCATTTGTGGAACAAGAAGATATTTTAACAATTTTTGAAGGATTGACGCGTCACTTATTAAAAGAAATAAACGGAGTTGATGTGACAACATTCCCAAGAATATTGTACGATGACGCAATGAGATTATATGGAAATGACAAGCCAGATATTCGATTTGAAATGAAATTTGGCGAGTTAAACTCGGTTGCGCAACATAAAGAATTTGGTGTTTTTAACAATGCTGAATTGGTGGTAGGAATTGCTGTTCCCGGCGGAAATAAATACACAAGAAAAGAAATAGATAAATTAATTGACTGGGTAAAAAGGCCTCAGGTTGGCGCTTTAGGGATGGTCTATTGTAGGGTAAATGAGGACGGATCTTTTAAATCTTCCGTAGATAAATTTTACACGCAAGAAGACTTGGCTCAATGGGCAGTGACTACTAATGCAAAACCAGGAGATTTGATTTGTATATTGTCGGGTAAAACCAATAAAGTCAGAGCTCAATTATCTGCATTAAGAATGGAATTAGCAGAACGTTTAGGATTGAGAGATCCAAAAGTATTTGCTCCTCTATGGGTTATTGATTTCCCATTATTAGAATTGGATGAAGAAACAGGTCATTACCATGCGATGCACCATCCTTTTACATCTCCAAAACCAGGACAAATGGAATTATTAGATACCAATCCAGGAGATGTGAAGGCAAATGCATACGATTTAGTGCTCAATGGAAATGAGATTGGCGGTGGTTCAATTCGTATTCATGATAAACACATTCAAGCGACAATGCTACGTCATTTAGGGTTTACTGAAGAGGAAGCAAAAGCACAATTTGGATTCTTAATGGATGCCTTTGAATATGGAGCTCCACCTCATGGTGGTTTGGCATTTGGACTAGATCGATTGGTTGCAATTTTAGGAGGGCAGGAAACCATTAGAGATTTTATTGCCTTTCCAAAAAACAATTCAGGTCGTGATGTGATGATCGATGCACCTGCATTTTTAGACGAACATCAACTCAAGGAATTAAGTTTAAAATCGGACATTCAGGCATAAATTTAAAATCCCGCAAGTGCGGGATTTTTTATTAAATTTAACTCATGAAAAAACAAGTACTTTTTTTATTTCTATTGCTATCAATCGCTACTTTTTCTCAACAAATAACGGGCAATCAATTACTAGAAAAAGCAATTCATTTTCATGATCCAAAAGGAAATTGGAAAACTTTTAATGGAGAATTATTTATAACAATGAAAACTCCTGATCAAATAAAGAGAAAAAGCGAAATCCGTATTAATTTACCAAAAGAGTACTTCTATATAAAATCTTATAAGGATGCTAGTACCGAAGAATATACCGTAAACAAGGGAATTTGTTCAAAGGTTGTCGGGGGAGACAAGAATCCATCCAACGATCCTAAAAAAACATGCAAGCGTGCAAATTTATATAAAGACTACTATACTTTTTTATACGGACTTCCAATGAAATTAAAAGATGAAGGAACTATTGTCCATCAAAAAGTAGCAAAAAAAATATTTAACGGAAAAGAATATTGGGTTTTAAAAGTGACCTATGATGAAAACGTAGGGAAAGATCGTTGGTTTTTTTATTTCAATCCAAAAAATTATGAGATGGAGGCTTATCAGTTTTTTAAAAAAGAAGAAAATAGTGGAGAATTTATTTTACTTTCTGGTCTTGAAATAATTCAAGAAATTAAAATGCCAAAAACAAGAGATTGGTATTATAACAAAGACAATCGTTATTTAGGAACTGACTTATTAAGTATTAAATAACAATACTATCAAGGGATAGTAGTGAACTAATTACAGGTGAATACATTATAAAATGAACGCAAACAGTTTTACAAAAATCATGAGTTTAAAATCTAACAAAGAGTTAGAAATTATTCTTAAGGAAAAGAACGACTATAACCAAGAAGCAATTCAAGCGGTAGTTTGGGAAATGGAAGTTCGAAATTTGATTCAGAAAACTGATGATTTGTATAAAGACACTTTTAAAGAGAGTGATGCAATACAAACCGTTGAAAAAGCAATTGACCACAATGAGCATCTCTCTAGAGAAATGGTTTTACCTCATTTGTATTCAAAAAGAGCCATACAAGGTTTTACTCTTTTTTTTTCAACAATATTCGGAGTTCTTTTATTGATGCAAAATTTAAAAGAAATGAACAAACCTGTGGCAAGAAATCAAGTGCTTTTTTTTGGAATTGCATATACTACGATTTCGGCAATACTTTTGAATTATCTTCCTAAGATGTTTTTTGTCACCCTATTGTTCAACATGATTGGGTATGCTATTTTATCAGAATTTTTTTGGAATAAAAATTTGGGCAATAAGCTTGCATACCAAAAGAAAGAAATCTGGAAACCTCTAATGATTTCATTCGCTGTCATGCTTTTATTGTTATTGCTACAGTTTTTACCTCAAATTTTAGGGGTGTAAAACTTTAATGTAAAGGACCTAAACCCATGGTTCTTCATTTATTTCAAGTTGTTTTTGACTGGACAAAACTATTTTTGAATTTTGTTCTGTTTCTCCAATTTTCAAACAAGAAAACAACAAAAAACACATCTCCAAATCATTGACATCTAAAAGATAAAGATGCGTAGTGTGGTATTGATTTTCATCTAAAATAGACGCATCAAATTCAGCAATTTTATTTCCATTTTTAAAAACAGATAATTTCTTTTTATAGTGAACCTTTACAACATAAATAACTTGATCCACCTCAATTGAATAGATTGTTTTTCTATTGTTTAAGGAAATTAGTTCCAGTACATCCTCAGAACGATCTCTGATTGTGTAAACCATTTTCCATTTCCAAAATTTAAACTTTTTGTTGATTGAATATTTTTTTTTCTTTTCAGAATTGAAGAGTTCAGAACCAAACTTCCCAAAATCCATAAACCAACTAGAAGTATATTGTTTTTCTTCAGAAGCATATAAATTTAACGTATTATTGAAGTGTTGTATTTGAAATTGTTTCGTAATTGGCATTGTATATGTTTCTTATAAGATTTAGATACGCGTCTGGAAAATATTAAAAATAACTACCGTGATTTTAAGTATTCTCATATTAATTTTCAAAAATATAAAATTGATTCAAAACGCAGTCGTTTTATGAGTACTATCTGAATTAAAAATACAATTACAACTTTAATAGTAGCATGCTAAAGAAATCACGTTCATTTGAATAAAAAAAGAAATTAAACAGATAACTTTTGTAATTTTACACAATGAAATTAGCGTTAAAAATAATGTTTGTTATCTTTTTAGTTTGGATGGCAGCTGGGATCTATTTAAGTAATACTGGACACGAAAAAGCAGAAATTGTTATGGGTCTGGGGGTATTTTACTTTTCTTTTTTATTCATGCCTTTCTTTATTTATTACAGGTACAGAGATGGTAAGTATAAAAAGTATATTTTAAATGATCAAAAGTTAAGAGACGCATTTAATCAACAAGATAAAAATTAATTTTCCTTGTTTATATCCACATTAATAAAACAAAACCAATTTGTATTGGCGTTTTTTTTTGTGTTTTTTCAAATCAAATCTTCGTATTTTTGTAATCTATGATAGACCAACGTAAAGTTACCTCTGAAAAAGCAATTTTAATCGGAATAATATCTCAGCAACAAGATGAAATTCAATCTACAGAATATTTAGATGAATTAGAGTTTTTAACAATGACTGCTGGAGGAGTCGCCGTAAAACGTTTTGTACAAAAGATGGAAAAACCCAATCCTAAAACTTTTTTAGGAGCTGGTAAATTAGAAGAAGTAAGAGACTATATAATATCAAACACTATCGGTACAGCTATTTTTGATGATGAATTATCCCCAGCTCAAATACGAAATATAGAAAAAGTTTTGGATTGTAAAATTTTAGACAGAACCAATCTTATCTTAGATATTTTTGCACAAAGAGCTCAAACAAGTTCCGCTAAAACACAAGTTGAATTGGCGCAATGTCAATACTTATTACCCCGTTTAACAAGACTCTGGACACACCTTGACAAACAAAAAGGAGGAATTGGAATGCGAGGTCCGGGAGAAACTGAAATAGAAACAGACAGACGTATTATCCGCGAGAAAATCACACTGTTAAAAAAGAAATTACTGACCATTGATAAACAAATGGCTGTGCAACGAAAAAACCGTGGAAAAATGGTTAGAGTTGCCTTAGTTGGGTATACAAATGTTGGTAAATCTACTTTGATGAATGTAATTAGCAAGAGTGATGTTTTTGCAGAGAATAAATTATTTGCAACTTTAGATACCACCGTTAGAAAAGTAGTGATTAAGAACATTCCATTTTTATTAACCGATACTGTTGGTTTTATAAGAAAACTACCAACACAACTCGTAGAGTCTTTTAAATCTACCTTAGATGAGGTTCGAGAAGCAGACTTACTACTGCATATTGTAGATATTTCTCACCCTAATTTTGAAGATCACATAGCCTCTGTAAATTCAATTTTAAATGATATAAAATGCGCAGACAAGCCTTCTTTATTAGTATTTAATAAGATCGATGCCTATGCTCATGAAACCATAGAAGAAGATGATATTGTTACAGAAAAAGAGAAAAAACATTTTACACTTCAAGACTGGAAAAAAACCTGGATGAACGATTATGACGTAGCATCCATCTTTATTTCTGCCTTAAACAAAAAAAACCTAGAGAATTTTAAAGAGGAAACTTATGAAGAAGTTAAAAAAATTCACACACAACGTTTTCCTTATAATGACTTTTTGTATTATGAATACAAGGGGGAAGATGCCTAATTTTAGATGTTTTTATAAACCTTCTTTTCATGAAAAATATAATTTAATCCCAGTCCAAATAATTCTCTAAACTGAGCGTTACCGGAAGCATTATCATCTAGGATCGTGTGTGCGGTAAGATGCATTTTAACAAACTTATTTACCTTGAACCGAATGTTGACTTGGTACTCTATATCTATATTTTTCGGCTTGTTTAAATAATCAGAGTAGATCGTTATTATATTTTCCATCTCTATATTATCCATGATACTCAACTTGTAATATCCAGATAAATTGAATCCCAAACTAAAAGCTACGTTTTCCCCTTCTTCTACCCCAAATTTTCCTGAAAAATCGTCATCAACAAAAGTAAACCTAGCTGAAGCTGGAGCTATATTTAGGTTTAAATTATCAGATTTTTTCCACAATACACCGGGACCTAAACTCAAATATGCAGGTGAAAAAAAAGCTGAAACTAACTCATTAGACGATTCGCTGTAATTATAACCTCTTGCATATTGTGTTTTAAAATTGATGAAATTAGAAAAAAACCAATTTTTTTCTCTCGATCTTATTCCAAATAAAGAATTTATTTCTAGACGATCGTTTGTTTTTCTATATCCTTTTTCACTTACATAACTTAATCCGTAACCTGTTAAAATTCTAGTATCCCAGTTAATAAGCTTTTTCTTGTAATTAAAATCATAATTGACATTTAAGTCTCCTGCAATTGTGTTTTCTCCACCAGAAGCCCAGTTGGTAAATGAAGATTGATTAAAGATAAACGTAAATCTACCATGAATTTTCCATATGGGAACTGGTAAACTATCCTTTTTCTTTTGTTGCGCGTATAAGGATGAGGAAATAAGAAATAAAAATAGCAGTACTATTTTTCTCATTCTATAAAATTAAATATGGTTTCATTAAACTGAAATTAAACTATTTTTTTGCTTTGTAAATAGGGAGGGTCGAACACGCTTCGCCAAACATAATAGATTTTGCAATGGGTTGTAATTTTTCTATTAAAAAGGCATAAGCTGAATTTGGTATCGGCTTATTTGAACATCCTTTAATAATTACAGGAAGATCGATGTAATCTTTAAAATCTAAGAAACTAATTAACTCCTGATAAATGGTTGTTTCCAATACTTCTAAATTTCCAATAACTACTTTATTTGCAAAAGAAGTCAATTCTGAAGCGACTAGCATAAATGCCCATGAAGGAATAATTGCATCCGCAGAGCAAGAAATAGCAACAAAAGAATTTTTATATTGAGACCAATCATGGTTTTTTACCGAGGCTCTAAAGTCTTTCTCTTTTAAAATCAATTCTTGAAATAACCAATCTTTAATATCAAATACAACTCTTTTCCCCTCTGGATAAATTTCTTCTAGATCAAAGGTTTTTAATTTACTATTTGAGATTCTATTTATAATTTCTTCTGCCATTTTATTTGATACATAAATTTAAAGCATCCCTAGTTCTAGTTTCGCTTCTTCACTCATCATTTCTTGAGTCCAGGTTGGGTCGAAGGTGATTTCAACTTCACAGTTTTCAATTTCTTTCAATGTTTTTACTTTGTCTTCAATCTCTACGGGCAAACTTTCTGCAACAGGACAATTTGGAGATGTTAAGGTCATTAGTATTTTTGCATTGTTTTCTTCTGATACAAAAACATCATAAATTAGCCCTAATTCATAAATATCTACAGGTATTTCTGGATCATATATCGTTTTTAAAACACCTACGATTTTATCTCCTATTTCTTCTAATTCTTTATCTGTCATTTTTAAACGCTTAATTTACTAATTTTGTTTGCTGAGCAATTGCATATAATTTTATTTGTTTGATCATCGAAACCAAACCATTTGCTCTAGTAGGAGACAAATGTTCCTTTAGTCCAATTTCATCAATAAAATTTGTTTCTGTCGTTAAAATATCTGCAGGCTTCTGACCAGAATACACTCGCAATAGGATCGCTGCTATACCTTTTGTAAGAATGGCATCGCTATCTGCAGAATATTTTATAGTCTCATTTTCTAACTCAGAATAGAGCCAAACTTTAGACTGACAACCTTTTATTAAATTTTCATCTAATTTAAACTTGTCGTTAATTATTGGTAATGATTTTCCTAAATCAATAATGTATTCATAACGATCCATCCAATCATCAAACATAGAAAACTCCTCAATAATTTCTTGTTGTATTTCTTTGATAGTCATTTTTAAAACTTATTTTTGCGATAGTATATGATGTCTTTTGAAAAGGTAAAAATACGATAAAAAAGCATTAAAACCGCTTTGTTAAAGATAAAGTAAATAGAATACTAATTTTGTTAATCAATCATATAGTATGCTGATTAACACATGAAATCCCTTCTTAATAGAAGGTTTTAACTGTATATGAATAAATTATTAGCAGTAGGTACGGTCGCATTTGATGCCATTGAAACCCCTTTTGGAAAAACTGATAGGATACTAGGTGGCTCTGGAACTTTTGTAGGCTTAGCGGCAAGTCAATTTGGAGTAAAAACGGGAATTGTTTCTGTGGTTGGTGGAGATTTTCCATCATCTCATATAGAAATGATGAATTCCAAAGGAATCGACACCAAAGGAATCGAAATTATTAAAGAAGGAAAAACGTTCTTCTGGAGTGGTAAGTATCATAATGATATGAACTCAAGAGATACTTTGATTACAGAATTAAATGTATTAGAAAATTTTACACCTGTTGTTCCCGATGAATTTAAGGATGCTGCCATCGTAATGTTAGGAAACTTACACCCTTTAACACAAGCATCTGTTCTAGATCAAATGACAAAAAAACCAAAGCTAGTCGTTCTAGATACAATGAATTTCTGGATGGACATTGCTTTGAAAGATTTACACACTGTTCTAAAAAGAGTGGATGTAATTACGATTAATGATGAAGAAGCTCGCCAATTATCTGGGGAATACTCACTAGTTAATGCGGCAAAAAAAATCCATGAAATGGGACCAAAATATGTAGTTATTAAAAAGGGAGAACATGGTGCTCTGTTATTTAATAACGAGAACATGTTTTACGCACCAGCTTTGCCTCTAGCAGAAGTATTTGACCCAACTGGCGCTGGAGACACCTTTGCAGGTGGTTTTTGTGGATACCTATCAAAGACAGGAAATATTTCTTTTGAAAATATGAAGAGTGCAATTATTTATGGTTCTAATTTAGCCTCTTTCTGTGTAGAGAAATTTGGTACAGAACGCCTACAAGAGCTAACAAATATAGAAGTTAAAGAGCGTCTAGAAGCTTTTAAAAAATTAACACAATTTGATATAAATATATCTTAATTTTAATCCGCAGTTTTGTCTGCGGATTTTTTTTTTTACAATAACAAAAAATGACAAATACAAATGAGTGATGCTATCAAACACGAATGTGGAATTGCACTTGTTCGATTAAAAAAACCATTACAATTTTATAAAGATAAATACGGTTCTGCTTTTTATGGAATAAATAAAATGTATTTATTAATGGAAAAACAGCACAATCGTGGCCAAGATGGCGCTGGTTTTGCGAGTGTTAAAATTAATGTAGAACCGGGTACAAGATATATTAGTAGAGTTCGCTCTAACAAATCACAACCAATACAAGATGTTTTTGGTCAAATAAATGACCGTTTGAATGGTGTTTTGGAGCAAAACCCTGATAAAAAAGACGATGTTACTTGGCAAGAAGAACATATGCCTTATGTTGGAAATCTATTTTTAGGACACGTTCGTTATGGAACTTTTGGAAAAAACAGCATAGAAAGTGTTCACCCTTTTTTACGTCAAAGTAACTGGAGACATAAAAACCTAATCGTAGCGGGTAATTTTAACATGACAAATTCTAAACAAATGTTAGAAGAATTGGTTGAGTTAGGTCAGCACCCAAAAGAGTTTACAGATACCGTAACTGTAATGGAAAAAATCGGTCATTTTTTAGAGGATGAAGTGGCTGAACTATATCAAAAAGCAAAAGAAAAAGGATTTAATAAAAGAAATGCTTCTCCTTTTATTGAAGAAAATTTGAGTCTAAAAAAAGTATTAAAAAGATCTTCCAAAAACTGGGATGGTGGGTATGCTATGGCGGGTATCGTTGGGCACGGAGATGCTTTTGTCTTGAGAGATCCTAATGGAATTAGACCTACCTACTTTTATGAAGACGAAGAGGTGGTTGTTGTGGCGTCAGAAAGACCCGTTATTCAAACAGTTTTCAATGTAAAAATTGACACCATAAAAGAATTAGAAAGAGGTCATGCTTTAATTATCAAAAAAAGTGGACAAACATCGATAGAACTCGTCAATGAACCTAAAGAAAAATTAGCCTGTTCTTTTGAACGTATTTATTTTTCTAGAGGGAGTGATGCCAGTATCTACGAGGAACGAAAAAATCTCGGAAAACTAGTTTTTCCAAAAGTTTTAAACGCCATCAATAGTGATATTTCAAATACTGTTTTTTCTTTCATCCCAAACACAGCAGAGACTTCTTTTTATGGAATGACAGAAGCTGCTGAGGATATCTTAAACAAACAAAAAACCACCAAAATTTTAACTGGAGGAAAAAATTTATCTGCAGAAAAAGTTACTGAAATTTTATCTGAAAGACCTCGTTTTGAGAAAATTGCAATTAAAGATGCAAAATTAAGAACCTTTATTGCCGATGATAGTAGTAGAGATGATCTGGTGGAACATGTTTATGACGTTACCTATGGAGTTGTAAAACCTACTGATAACCTAGTTATTATTGATGATAGTATTGTTAGAGGAACAACGCTAAAGAAAAGTATTATTAAAATATTAGATAGACTGGGTCCTAAAAAAATAGTAATCGTTTCTTCAGCGCCTCAAATTCGTTACCCAGATTGTTATGGGATAGACATGGCTAGAATTGACGCTTTCATTGCTTTTAAAGCGGCTTTAGAACTTCTTAAAGACACAAATCAATACCATATTGTAGATGAAGTTTATAAAAAATGCAAGGAACAAGAGTCTAAAATAGATATAGAAATTGTAAATCATGTAAAAGAAATATATACCCCTTTTTCAGCTGAAGAAATCTCAAAAAAGATTGCAGAAATGTTAAAGACGGAAGATATTAAAGCATCGATAGAGGTTATTTATCAATCTATTGAAGGGTTACATACCGCATGTCCTGAGAATTTAGGTGACTGGTATTTTACCGGAAATTACCCTACACCCGGTGGAAAGAGAGTTGTAAATCAAGCATATATAAACTTTTACGAAGGAAATAATACAAGAGCTTATTAATTTAATTATTTGAAAATAATAACAGTCAATTAATTTAATTGACTCGAATATATTTCCATTTAAAAATGCATTGAGTACTCTAAAACAAAAAAAGAGCTCATCTTAATTGATGAGCTCTTTTTTACCTTTTAAAATTTTGAAGTAAGGTTGATACAAAGAGCCCCTTTTTCTCTCAAGAATTGCTAATTAGAAAATTCTTTAGTAAAGTTGGTTACTACCTTCTTAATGACAGTGTCAATTCTTTCTGAGTTAACATCGTATTTGAGACTTATCCCTTTTTTCTCTGGAAATTGTTCTATGGTGACCGTTGTCGATGGAAAGGCAAAATCTACACCCAATCCTTTGGCTAGTTTTACAATAGCTATGTGTAATCTGTGTTTTGAAGATTGCTCAATACCCCATGCCAAGCTTTTAAAGTACACATTTACCATTACTAATAGAGCAGAATCTCCAAATCCTGTAAACTCAACATTAAAAGAATCTGAACGAGTTTCTGGATGTGCAATTATAATTTCCCTAACTCCTTTTACAAAAGCTTCAATTAATTCTGGTGGGGTGTCATAACGCAAACCTAAATTAGTATTGTATCTTCTAAACAATCTTAACCCTTTATTATTAATTACGATTTCAGACAATTTACTATTAGGAATTTGATAAACTGAAGTATCTGCAGCACGAACACTTGTAGATCTAAAACCAACTTTTTCTACAGTTCCTACAACCTCTCCTGCCTCTATCCAATCTTCTATATGAAATGGTTTGTCAAGAAAAATCATGATGGTTCCAATTAAGTTTTTAACAGTATCTTGAGATGCCAAGGCAACTGCTAAACCACCAATTGTTGCTCCTGCTAACATTGTAGCAGCATCAACTCCAAAGAGAATCAACAGTCTAAAAAGACCAATTACAATTACTAACCCAGTAAAGAAACTGCGCAATATGGGAACTAACTGGTCATCTAATCTCCCATGTGTTTTTTCAGCAAACTGTCCATAAATAAACATGACAACTTTCACTAGCTTTAGGAAAACATAAATCCAAAATACCGTTTTGGCTATATTCAAACACAAAAATACCCAGGTATTCACAGGCAATCCAAATTGAAGCGAAGGAAAGAGTTTATCTATAAAAGCGACTCCTACTAATAGGCTTATTGGATGTGCCAATTGCTTTAATACTTTATTTACCTCTAAATTGGTGTTCTTTGTAATTTGCTGTTGAATACTTCTTAAGACGAAAAAAGCAATTCCTTTTACGATTAAAAAGATAAAATATCCCAGAGTCAATAGGATTAAAAAACCAATAAACTGCCATAACTCAATACCCAATATTTTTTTGTGGCCCGAAACTGGAATTAAGTTTTCTAATTTCTGAACATACCATGGATACACTTCTTTGTATAAATTTTCTATTTTTGATATGGTCTCGGATGAATAATACCATTTATCTCCTATCTTTTCAACATAGATCTGCGGCATTCTTTGAGGAAACAAAACGTATTTAAAATAGGAAGAATAGCCAATGGTATCTTTATGATTTGGATTTACGGGTATTTTATTTACATCTACATATAAACCTTTACCATCTAGTACTTGTTTTATTTTAATTGCTTTTTTAATTGCCTGCTCTTCAGGGAGTCCTAAAATTGTTTTTGCTGCTTTCTGAGGATCGAAAGAATCCGATTGCAAAAAATACAGGTGTGTATACACTGTTGCATGAGGATTGCTTATATCAACACGAATACTATCTTGAGCAATGCTGAACATTGGCAACAATAAAAGACACCACAAATAATTTTTCATATTTACTTTATTAAAATACGTTTATCAATGACAAATTTAATCTTTTTTATTTTTATACGAATTAAGGTGTAATAAGAGAAGAACTCTTTTTTGAAGAACAAAAAAAGTGATAAGAAGAACAAGTCTTATAAAGCAACTAGAGCTAATCCTGATACCAACTGG
Organism: Polaribacter sp.; assembly: GCA_018608545.1. Classification (GTDB taxonomy): domain Bacteria; phylum Bacteroidota; class Bacteroidia; order Flavobacteriales; family Flavobacteriaceae; genus Polaribacter. The sequence goes on along the minus strand of JABAZI010000013.1, from coordinate 29,938 downwards.
CATATTTTACGTAATTATCAGCAATTCTATCAATCTCTCCCGAGATGAGTTCTTGCGATATATCTTTTACTTTTTTAGCAGGTATTCCTGCATAAATACTTCCACTTTCTACATGTGTATTTTTAGTTACAACAGCACCTGCTGCAATAATAGAATTAGATTCTATGACACAATCATCCATGATGATACTTCCCATGCCAATCAACACATTATCGTGAATTGTACACCCATGAACCAATGCATTGTGACCAATTGAAACATTGTTACCTATATTTGTGGGCGATTTCAAATAGGTTGCATGAATGACTGCGCCATCCTGAATATTCACTTTATTCCCAATTTTTATATAGTGAACATCGCCACGAATTACGGCATTAAACCAAACACTACATTCTGATCCTAGAGAAACTTCCCCTACAATTGTAGCGTTTTCTGCAATAAAACAATCTTTTGGTATCTGAGGGTAGTTGCCGTTTACAGGTTTTATTATTTTCATAACTATTATATATCAATGCTTATAACCAATCCTTCATTACTTCTAACATTAAAAACTGTTTGATCTTCAAAGATTAAATATTGGCCTTTTATACCTACTAATTTCCCTTTGTATGATGGGGTTTTTACCAAATTTAGACTTGTAGGTTTGAGTGGATATTGTTTAACTGGAAAATTTAAATTGGTTTCAGTATTATGATCAAGAACATATTCTTTGACCTCATCTGGTATAAATTCTTTTAACTTTTCTCTCCATTCTATTAAATCTACATCCTCAATGTCATTCTTCAGCATTTTTCGCCAGTTGGTTTTATCAGCTACATGATTTTTTAAGGCAACCTCAGTAATTCCTGCCAAATATCGATTGGGAACTTCAACAATTTCAATAGCGGCATGTGCTCCTTGATCTATCCAACGTGTTGGAACCTGAGTCTTTCTTGTAACACCAACTTTTACGTTACTGGAATTGGCTAAATAAACAATGTGAGGGGTTAACTGAACGGATGTTTCGTAGACTAGATTCCTATCCTCTATTCCTAAATGCGCCTTACTTAATTCTGGTCTCATGATCCAATCACCTGCATTGGGTGTGTCAAAAAAACAAGATTTACAGAACCCTTGTCTATAAATTTGCTTTTCTAAATGGCAATTTAAACATTCATATGTAATGAAATTGATCCCTATTTCTTTATCTAACAATTGATTCATATTGATAAAATCAGATTCCATCTCTAAATAATACTGAATTTCATCAGCATTTTCTGTCCACATTTTTTTTAAAACTCCTTGATAGTTCATAGAAAAGATTTTACTATTTTAGTTATCGATTTAAAAGGGATCTTCTTTTGTAATCGAACTTAACAAATTTACGAATTTCTATGGCGTTTCAAATTATCAATTCTATAATTTCTTGGTTTTTAAAGAAACGGAAGCATCAAATTGAGTTGTTTTTAAAATATCCTGAAAATGTTCAAGAGGAATTACTTTTAAAACTTATAAACAAAGCTAAAAACACAACATTTGGGATAGATAAAGAATTCTCATTGATCGAAAATTACACAGATTTTTCCGAAAATATTCCCATTCAAAAATATGAAAGTTTTGAACCCCTCATTGAAAGATCTAGAAAAGGAGAGCAAAATTTATTTTGGCCGACAGAGATAAAATGGTTTGCAAAATCAAGTGGAACTACAAACGCAAAAAGTAAATTTATCCCTGTTTCTGACGAAGCTTTGGAATATTGTCACATGAAAGCAGGGAAAGACATGTTGTGTTTGTATATCAACAACAATCAAAACACACAGCTTTTCACAGGTAAAAGTTTGCGTTTAGGGGGAAGTTCTGATGTTTACAAAGACAACAATTCTTATTTCGGCGATTTGTCTGCTATTATCATAGAAAACATGCCTTTATGGGCAGATTTTAGCTCTGCTCCAAGTCAAGAGGTTGCATTAATGAGTGAATGGGAGACTAAAATGGAAGCCATAATTGATGAAACTATTAACGAAAATATCACCAGCCTTGTTGGCGTCCCTAGTTGGATGTTGGTCTTATTACATCGAGTGTTAGAAAGAACCGGAAAAGAACATATTTTAGAAGTTTGGCCGAATTTGGAGGTGTATTTTCATGGAGGAGTAAATTTCAACCCCTACAGAGAACAATATCAGAAAATCATTCCAAAAGAAAATTTTCATTATTATGAAACTTATAATGCATCAGAAGGTTTTTTTGCTATTCAAGATAGAAATAACTCCAAAGAACTTTTGTTAATGTTAGATTATGGGATTTTTTATGAATTCATTCCTATGTCTAATTATAAGGGAGAAGACTCGAAGGCCATTCCGATTTCTAAAGTGAAAAAAAATACAGACTATGCCTTAGTAATTACTACAAATGGTGGTTTGTGGCGCTACTTAATCGGAGATACCATACGATTTACATCTTTGGATCCTTATCGCATAAAAATTACAGGAAGAACAAAGCATTATATTAATGTGTTTGGTGAAGAATTAAACATCGAAAATGTAGAAGATGCCTTGAAAATTACTTGTAAAAAAAATGATGCTATTATTAAAGAGTTTACAGTCTGTCCTATCTTTATGGAAGGGAAAGAAAAAGGCGGACACGAGTGGGTTATTGAGTTTGAAAAAGAGCCAGAAAGTTTGTCTTTTTTTACGGAAATTTTAGATAATTCTTTAAAAGCGATCAACTCAGATTATGAGTCAAAACGCTATAAAAACATGACCTTAATACTCCCTAAAATTCACAAAGCAAAAAAAGGAGTTTTTTACAATTGGTTAAAACAAAAAAACAAACTAGGCGGCCAACACAAAGTACCTAGACTATCAAATTCGAGAGTATTTGTAGAAGAACTTTTAAAGCTATAATTATTAAATTTCCCTCTCTACCACATAATCAATCATCCTTATTAAAGATGTTTTGTATTCAGAGGCTGGATAATTTTCTAAAATTGCGATGGCTTTATTTTTGTAATCATTCATTTTAGAGGTCGTATATTCAATTCCACCATTTTCTTTTACGAAGGCAATGACTTCTTTTACACGTTTTTTATCTCTATTGTGTTTTTTTATCGAGTTGATTAACCAAGACTTTTCTTTAGAAGAACAAGTGTTTAACGTATAGATTAAAGGCAATGTCATTTTTTTCTCTTTAATATCTATCCCTGTCGGTTTTCCAATTTTTCCGTCATAGTAATCAAACAAATCATCTTTGATTTGAAAAGCCATGCCTATATATTCTCCAAATTTTCGCATTTGCTGAACGGTATCCTTATTTGCTCCTACCGAAGCAGCACCAATTCCACAACAAGCAGCAATTAAAGTCGCTGTTTTTTTGCGAATAATATCAAAATAAACCTCTTCTGTAATATCTAGCTTTCTTGCTTTTTCAATCTGAAGCAACTCGCCTTCACTCATTTCACGAACTGCAATAGAAATTAATTTTAGCAAATCGAAATCTTCATTATCGATCGACAATAACAATCCTTTAGACAATAAAAAATCTCCAACTAAAACTGCAATTTTATTTTTCCAGATAGCGTTTAAAGAGAAAAAACCTCTTCTCCTATTACTCTCATCAACTACATCATCATGAACTAAGGTCGCTGTGTGAATTAATTCAACAACAGAGGCACCTCTGTAAGTTCGTTCATCAAAGCCCCCATCAGAAACCATTTTTGCAACTAAAAAGACAAACATAGGTCGCATTTGTTTTCCTTTTCTTCGCACAATGTAATAGGTAATTCTATTTAATAGAGGAACTTTAGACAACATCGCTCCTTTAAACTTCTCTTCAAAAAGTTCTATTTCTGAAATTATTGGTTGTTTTATTTGCTCTACGAAATTCATCTGACCGAACTAATTATTATATTACAAAATTAGCAAAAATTCACTTACGATTTATTGGCTAATTGCCCACAAGCAGCATCGATATCTTTTCCTCGACTTCTTCTAACATTGATTGTGATATCGTGCATTTCTAAATTAGAAATATAATTATTTATAACTGACGAGTTTGCTTGCTGAAACTCACCGTCATCAATAGGATTGTATTCTATTAAATTCACTTTACAAGGAACTGCTTTACAAAAATCTACCAATGCTGCTATGTCTTCTTTCCTGTCATTAATTCCATTCCAAACTATGTATTCATAGGTGATTGGGCGACTTGTTTTTTCATACCAATATTCCAGAGACTCTCTAAGGTCTTTTAATGGAAAAGTAGTATTAAACGGCATGATAGAGGTTCTTACTTCATCTATTGCTGAATGGAGAGAGACTGCTAAATTAAATTTAACGTCCTCATCTGCCATTTTTTTAATCATTTTTGGAACTCCTGAAGTTGAAACCGTAATCCTTTTTGAAGACATTCCTAAACCCTCAGGAGAAGTAATCATTTCTATGGATTTGAGCACATTTTTATAATTCATTAAAGGCTCACCCATTCCCATAAAAACAATGTTTGTTAGTTTATGATTGTGATATAACCTACTTTGTTTATCTATGATTACTACTTGATCGTAAATTTCGTCAGGGTTTAAATTACGCATTCTTTTTAAACGTGCAGTGGCACAAAATTTACAATCTAAACTACAACCAACCTGACTAGAAACACAAGCCGTTGTTCTTTTCTCTGTCGGTATTAACACAGATTCTACAACAAAACCATCATGTAATTTAATTCCGTTTTTTATTGTACCATCCTTGCTTTTTTGCATGGAGTCTACTTTGATATGATTGATAACAAAGTTGGCTTCTAACATTTCTCTGGTTTGCTTGGAAATGTTCGTCATGTCTTCAAAAGTGAACAGAGACTTGCTCCAAAGCCACTCAAAAACTTGATTTCCTCTAAAAGCTTTATCACCATTTTCTACAAAGAAATCTCGTAATTGTTCTTTGGTCAAAGCTCTTATGTCTCTTTTTTTTACTTCCATCTCTTGCAAAAATACAAAACCTCACAAGAAACTTGCGAGGTTTATTATCTATCTAAATAATAAATTTATATGATCAACATCGCATCTCCATAAGTAGAGAATCTATATTTTTCTTTGATCGCTTCTTTATAAGCTTCCATTACAAAATCATATCCGCCAAATGCTGCTGCTTGCATTAACAATGTTGATTTTGGTGTGTGTAAATTTGTAATCATGCTCGTTGCAATACTAAACTCGTAAGGAGGAAAAATAAATTTATTAGTCCAACCTTCAAATGCATTCAATTCATTTTTAGATGAAACTGAAGATTCTACTGTTCTCATTACTGTTGTTCCTACAGAGCAAACTCTTCTTTTTTCAGTTTTTGCTTTGTTGATTTTATTTGCCGAAGCTTCAGGAATAATAATTTGCTCGGAATCCATTTTGTGCTTCGATAAATCTTCGACCTCAACGGGGCTAAATGTCCCTAATCCAACATGAAGCGTTGTTTCTGCAAACTCGACTCCTTTAATTTCCAAACGCTTTATTAAGTGTTTAGAAAAATGCAACCCAGCAGTAGGAGCTGCGACAGCCCCTTCATGTTTTGCATAAATCGTTTGATAACGGTCTTTATCTATCTCTTCTACTTCTCTATTAATTGCTTTAGGTAATGGAGTTTGCCCTAATTCTAGCAATTTAGCTCTAAATTCTTCATAAGAACCACTAAATAAGAAACGTAGGGTTCTTCCTCTAGAGGTAGTATTGTCTATAACCTCAGCTACTAAGCTATCGTCTTCACCAAAAAACAACTTATTCCCAATTCTAATTTTTCTTGCGGGATCAACTAAAACATCCCACAATCTGTTTTCGGCATTTAACTCTCTTAACAAGAAAACTTCAATTCTAGCACCTGTTTTTTCTTTATTACCAAACATTCTTGCAGGAAAAACTTTGGTGTTATTTAGCATGATAACATCCCCTTCGTCGAAGTAATTTATAACATCTTTAAAAAGTTTGTGTTCTATAGTCCCTTCTTTTCTATTCAGAACCATTAAACGAGATTCGTCTCTGTGATCTGTTGGGTATTGAGCTAATAACTCTTCAGGTAATTCAAATTCAAAATGCGATAATTTCATACGTATATTTGTTATAAAGTGGGCAAATATACGACATCGAAACAGGCGTTGTCAAGTGTTTGACTGTTTTATTTACAGTTTCTCAATTTTAATGCCCATGAGCTCCATATCATTCCAAAATTTTTGATACGATTTCGTAACCACTTCTGCATCTAAAATTTGAATAGGAACTTTCAATGCTAGTGGTGCAAAAGCCATTGCCATTCGATGATCATTATACGTCTTTATCGCTATATTTTCGTGTATTACTGAGGAAGTTTCTAAGTGTAAACTTTGCTCAGTAACAGCGATTATAGCTCCTAAGTTTGATAGTTCTTCTTTCAAGGCTTCTAACCTATCAGTTTCTTTAATTTTTAGGGTGTGTAATCCAACTAAATTACACGGAATATTTTCAGCAAAACAAGTTACCGCAATTGTTTGAGCAATATCAGGAGCATTTTTTAAATCAATTTCTAAGATATTATTTTTAGTTTTTTGTGTTTTTTTCAGGCGAATCGAATGCGTATCAAAAAGAGTTTCAACTCCAAAGTGTTGATAGATTTCTACTAAACATGAATCTCCTTGTAAACTTTCTTTTTTGTAGGCTGACAACGTAATCTCTGAACCTATCTCTGAAAGCGCAATAATTGAATAAAAATAACTTACCGAAGACCAATCAGACTCTACAACAATGGTTTGTTTTTCAATAGAGTCCTTGGATATCACTTTTATATTATTTCCTTCAAATTTTGTTTCAATACCTAGTTGATTTAATAAGCTTAAGGTCATATTAATATAAGGTACAGAGGTGATTTTTCCAATCAATTCAATTTCTAAACCGTTTTCTAATTTTGAGGCAATTAGTAATAAGGAGGATATATATTGACTGCTAACATTTCCATGTATCTGAACCTTTTTTTTGGTAATTTTTTTTCCTGTAATTCGAATTGGGGGATAGCCTTCTTTTGCTTCGTAATGAATATTTGCTCCTAGATCTTTTAAAGCGTTTACTAAAATTTCAATAGGCCTGTTTTGCATTCTTTCAGAACCTGTTAAAACAACTTCTCTGTCCTCTTTGGAAGCAAAATAAGAGGTTAAAAAACGCATTGCAGTTCCTGCATGCCCAATATTTACGATTTCTTCACTTGAAGAAAGTGCCTGTTGCATATGAACAGAATCATCAGAATCTGACAAATTTTCTATAGAAATTTCCGGGAATAAATTTTGAAGAATTAACAATCTATTAGATTCACTTTTAGAACCTGAAATTGTTATTTCCTGACTATTTTTTTTATTCGCTACACCATTTAATACTATATCCATTTTCTAAATTCTGTAAACTAAACGTAAATTATCTGTTTTGTAAGGTTTGAACAAAACATTTTGTTCCAAAAATTGTATTCATTTTCCTTGACAAGTTATCAGCGTCAAAGTTAATGCACAAAAAAATGCTACCAAAGTTTCTGAGGAATATTTTAACGCCTTAAAACATAAAAGTGTTATTATTATTATTTTAGAGAGAGAATAAGGACCGTTCACATTATCTTAAAAGAGAACTAAACGTGTTTGTGGAGCAAGAATCTTTCATACTGAATCTTTAAACAGGAAAAATAAAGTCCTAAAATAAAGAGACTCGTATTCTTAATCAGACAAATTAAGGATTTATCGAAATATCCATTGTATTATCCAAATCAATAGCCTTTTCCAGGTCTTTTAAGTGTGTCTTTCTCACTTTTAACTTTGTTTCAAAGTGTGCTTTTTTATTCAACTTAGAAAACATTTCCGCTACTTTAATTGCTGTTGAGAGCAACTCTTTTTCTGGAACAATCATATCTAAAAATCCAGCTTTTATTGCCTCTTTTGGATTGTAAATTTCTGCATTATTAACACTTCTATTTAAATACACTTCAGACAAACGCGCTTTTGCAATAGCGATTCCTGCATGGTGCATGGTCATTCCAATCATCACTTCGTTTAACCCTATTTTAAAATCACCCGCTACCCCAATTCTATAATCTGAAGAAAGTAGTAAAAAAGCACCTTTTGCTATTGCATGACCCGAACAAAGAACAATAATGGGCTGAGGAAAGGACAACATTCTTAAAGATAATTTAGACCCTTTTGTTACGAGTTCTTTGGCTGATTCTGAGGATTTTGTCATTACCTTTAGATCGAAACCAGCGGAGAAAATTCCGTTTTGACCCGTAAGAATGACTACTTTATTTTCTTCCTGGGCTTTGTCTAAACTTCTATTTAATCCATGTATTACCTCATGAGAGATTGCATTCGCTTTTCCGTTTTTAATGGTAATAACTACAAAGTTGTCCTCTGATTGATATGTTACAAATTCGTTCATTATATCCTATTAAATAAATTTGACTAAGTATATTCCTGCAAAAACGGCTAAAAACCCGAGGACAAAACTAGCTATTGTATAAAAGGCAAAGCTTGTAAAATCTCCAGACTTTAAAAAAACCTGATTCTCATATGCAAATGTTGAAAAAGTTGTAAATCCTCCACAAAAACCTGTTGCCAATAATAATATGTGATTTTGTGTAAACGTTTCATTCTTTGCTGCATATCCTAAAATAATTCCTATGAAAAGACTTCCTAAAAGGTTGGCAGTAAAAGTACCGTAGGGAATTCCGTTATGGGGATTGTTAAGCCATTTACCAATAACATATCGCAATACGCTACCAAATCCACCCCCTATAAAAACAAATAATACTTGTTTCATTATAATTTTATTTCATCAATATCGGTCCAATGCTTCTTTTGAACAACAGTCCCTTTGTCTAAAACCATGACTCCAGGATTAGCTCTAATCATTGTTTTTAAGGTCGTTTCATCACAGAATAAGAAATCAAAAGGCAAACTGTATGTTTCCTTAGCAAGCGTTAATTCGTCAGAAAATGAAGCAGAAACTCCATACACTGTGTATCCTTTATTGATCGCTTTTGTTGTTATTTTTTTTATTGCTGGAAATCCATTTACATCAACTTTGGCTAAATTATACACAATAACCAACAATAGTTTCTCCTCTTGCAATAATTCTGGTGCTAAATCTGCTTGTGCATCTTCTAACATAAAATCATGAACCGGAGCGATACTACCATCTTCGGGATATTGCATCCCATCTTGTAAATTCTTACCAATCGCATAGGCTCTAAAATCGATGAGGGGTAAATGTGTCAACACATGTTGCACAATAAACAAAAAACCTGCTAAAGATAAAAAGGTTAATAATTTGGGGATTTTACCTTTAAAAATCGGCTTTATATGTGCTACTTTTATCAATAAAAAAACAATTAACACAATTAAAATTATATTTTTATAAAAGGTTTCCCATGTGCTTAATTTGATGGCATCTCCAAAACAGCCACAATCTGTTACTTTATTGTAATACGCAGAATACCAAGTTAGAAATAAGAAAATTAGGGTTAATACAAACAAACTCCAAACTGTTAATTTTGACTTGTAACCAATTAAAATCATCACTCCTAGTAGAATTTCTGCCACTATCAATAAAATGGCAAAGGGCAATGCATACGGAATTAAGAACTCTATATTTAAGACCGTTTCAGAAAAATATTCTTGAAACTTATATTGCGAACCTATTGGATCTACCAACTTTACAAAGCCAGAAAATACAAACAGACCCCCAACTAAAATTCTAGCAAGTTGTATCAGTAATTTCATAATTTATTTGTTTCCTTAAGTGAGTTTTTGTGATAAAAAAGACTCGAAATAGAACTAATTTTAAAAAATTTAAAAATTATTAATTCAAATGAATCATTGCAAAAACAGCATAATTAATCATATCTTGATAATTAGCATCTATCCCTTCAGAAACAATAGTTTTGCCTTTATTATCTTCAATTTGCTTCACGCGTAATAATTTTTGTAAAATTAAATCTGTTAAACTAGCCACTCGCATGTCTCTCCAGGCTTCTCCATAATCGTGGTTTTTATCCATCATCAATTCTTTCGTAATTTTGCTATGTTTATCATATAAAGCAGTAGCTTCTTCAGTATTTAAATCCGGATTTTCTACGACTCCTTTTTCTAACTGAATTAACGCCATAATTGAATAATTAATAATTCCAATAAACTCAGATACCACTCCTTCATCTACTTTTCTAACCTTATTTTCTTGTAGCTGACGAATTCTTTGCGCCTTAATAAATATTTGGTCTGTTAGCGATGGTAAACGCAGAATTCTCCACGCAGACCCGTAATCTGACATTTTTTTTTCAAACAAACTTCTACATTCATCTATTACAGCGTCGTATTGTTTTGAGGTATCTTGCATTTTTATAAAAAAGTATTTTTCCAAATGTAGTAAATCTTCAAAGCATTTCATTTATTTTTACAATGAATTTATCAACTATCAAATGAAAAAAATTGTAGTTTTTTGTGGCTCAAGTTTGGGTTTTAACCCTATTTATAAAGAAGCAGCCATAGAATTAGGAAATTATTTTACGAACAACAACATTGGATTGGTATATGGTGGTGGAAAAATTGGAATGATGGGAGTTCTCGCTGATACAATTTTAGAGCACAAAGGGGATGTTATTGGGGTAATTCCAAAATTATTAGAAAAAAAAGAAGTCATTCATTCAGGAGTAGAAGAAATGATTGTTTGTGAAAAAATGAGTGATCGAAAAGTGATTATGAGTAAATTAGTAGACGCTTACATTACACTTCCTGGTGGTTTTGGCACCTTAGATGAACTTTTTGAAGCACTTACCTTAAATCAATTACAGATCGAAAAAAAACCTGTAGGCCTTTTAAATATCAATGGTTTTTTTGATGCAACTTTACTTCAGTTAGACAAAATGGTTGCGGAGGGATATTTAAAAAAAGTGAATAGAAAAATGCTACTCGTTGGAACTTCTGTAAATGAATTAATGCAAAAGATGAAGCAATATAAAGCCCCTGAAAAAACAAACGTGATACATAAAGTAGTAAGTTAAAATGACGATAAATTGTAAAGGAACTCTCGTAGATATTTCATCGCCAAAAGTAATGGGTATTTTAAACATTACACCAGATTCTTTTTTTGATGGGGGTCGATATAAAAATGACACTCAAATCCTATCTCAAGTTGAAAAAATGTTGACCGAAGGGGCTACTTTTATTGACGTTGGTGCCTATTCTTCTAAACCTGGAGCGATTCATATTTCTGAAGATGAAGAACTAAAAAGGATCGTACCTGTAATTGATTTATTGCTAAAAAATTTTCCTGAAATCATTCTTTCTATCGACACTTTTAGGAGCAAAGTTGCCCAAGAAACAATTCATACTGGGGCAGCAATTATAAATGATATTTCCGGAGGAAAAATGGATAACGATATGTTTGCAACTGTTGCCAATTTAAAAGTGCCTTATATTTTAATGCACATGCAAGGAACTCCCCAAAACATGCAACAAAATCCAATTTACGAAGATGTTACCAAAGAAATTATTTTCTTTTTTGCAGAACAAATAAGGAAACTTCAACAGCTTATGGTAAATGATATCATTATAGATATTGGCTTTGGTTTTGGAAAAACTATTGATCATAATTTTGAAATTCTCAAAAACCTTGAACTTTTTAAAAGCCTAGATGCCCCAATACTCGCAGGGATCTCAAGAAAATCTATGTTGTACAAAACACTAGGCATCTCTGCTCAAGAAGCATTAAATGCCACCACCTCTGCAAATACAATTGCCCTGTTAAATGGGGCACATATTTTACGAGTTCACGATGTAAAAGAAGCGATGGAAGCTGTGAAAATTGTTTCTCAAGTTTTATAACTCTGCTATTTTGACTCACTCCGATACGTTTTTTCAAAAAAAACACCTTTGATTTACTATAAACAAACTCCTCTGTAAGTCATCACACATATTGGAAACAAGCATTGTATTACGCCAATTTATTAGTACTTTAGCCTAAAATCAGTTAACCTTTATGTTCGATTTTATTGAATTTTCTTTGTTGGATGTTTTAGATATTTTGTTAGTAGCTTTACTACTTTTCTATATTTATAAACTATTAAAAGGGACTGTTGCCATTAATATTGTAATAGGAGTTGCCATTATTTTTGTTATTTGGAAAATAACTGAAGTGCTAAATATGGAGATGCTAAGTGGCATCTTAGGAACCCTTTTAGGGGGAGGAGTGATCGCTTTAATTATTGTCTTTCAGCAAGAAATAAGAAAATTCTTATTAATGATTGGCACAACAAACTTTACAAACAAACGCAACTTCTTAAAACAGTTGAAATTTTTACAAACAGAGATTGGCTCTGAAATCAATACCGAAATTATTATCAACGCGTGTCAAAGTTTGTCAAAATCAAAAACAGGTGCATTGATTGTTATTGAACGAACTAATACTTTGGATTTTTTGATCAATACAGGAGACAATATGAATGCATTGGTTAACGAAGCTATCTTAGAGAGTATCTTTTACAAAAACAGTCCTTTACATGATGGAGCTTTAATCATTAGAGACAATTTTATTGTTGCTACAAGAGTTGTCTTACCAATTTCTGATAACACTAAAATTCCTGCAAGATTTGGCTTACGCCATAAGGCTGCTATTGGAGTTTCTGAAAAAACAGATGCAGTTTGTTTGCTAGTTTCAGAGGAAACTGGAGAAATTTCTTATATAAAAGATGGTGGTTTTGTATTGTATTCTGATTATTTAGAACTCAACGAAAAACTCAAAAAAGATTTGATCTAATTTTAAGAGGCTTTTTTAGTACCAAACTGCTTGTCGTATAAATTTTTATAGTATCCTTTTTCTCTTTGCAATAATTCATCATGAGTTCCTTCCTCTACAATGAGTCCTTTGTCCATTACAATAATTTTATCTGCCTGCTTGATGGTTGCCAATCTATGAGCTATGATGATAGAAGTCCGTCCTTTCGTTATCGTTTCTGTTGCATATTGAATAAGTTGTTCTGCATAGGAGTCTACGGAAGAAGTTGCTTCATCTAAAATTAAAATACTAGGCTGACTGAGGTAAGCTCTTAAAAAAGCAATTAATTGCCTCTGACCAGAAGACAACATTGCTCCACGTTCCTTTACATTGTATTGATAATCTCCTGGAAGTGTCATGATAAAATCGTGAATCCCAATTTGTTTCGCTGCTTTTTTCACTTCTTCTAAAGAAATGTTAGGGTTTTTTAACGTAATGTTGTTAAAAATTGAATCTGAAAACAGAAAAACATCTTGTAATACAACCGCAATCTGTGTTCTTAAATTTTCTAAAGCATATTCTTGTATGGGAATATCATCTATACAAACAGTACCACTATCTATCTCATAAAAACGATTTATTAAATTAATAATCGTTGATTTCCCCGCTCCTGTTGCACCCACAATTGCAATGGTTTGTCCACTTTTCACATCTAAAGAAATTCCCTTTAAAACTTCTTCATCTTTGACATAACTAAATTTAACGTCTCTAAAATTGATGTTCCCTTCTAATTTTTCTACATGTATCGTTCCATTTTTAACAATACTACTTTGTGTATCAATCACTTTAAAAACTCGCTCTCCAGAGACAATTCCCATTTGTAATTGATTAAATTTATCTGCAATTTGTCGTAAAGGTCTAAATAACATTTGTGCCATTTGTACAAATGCCATTACTGTTCCTGGACCAGCAACAAAACCTTCAATAATTTGTTTACTTCCAAACCAAACAATCAAACCAATACCTATAGACGACAAAATTTCTGCAATTGGAAAAAAGATCGAGAAATACCATATGGTTTTTACAAAAGCCTCTTTATGCTTATTATTGATCGCATTGAAATTTTCATATTCAATTCTTTCTCTATTAAAGAGTTGCACAATTTTCATACCAGTGACTCTTTCTTGAACAAATCCGTTTAAATTTGCCACTTGATTTCTCACCTCTTGAAACGTTGCTTTTATCGCTTGTTGAAAAATTCTTGTTGCATAGATTAAAATAGGCAAAACAGACAGCGCAATGAATGCCAACTTCCAGTTGAAATAAAACATTAGTGCTGTTATTGCAAACATTTGCAAGACATCACTAACTATGGTAAAAACACCTGTACTAAAAAAAGCAGCAATTGTCTCTATATCGGAGACAACTCTGGTAACGAGTTTACCAACAGAATTTCTGTCAAAATAAGACATTTTAAATTGTAGAATATGTCTAAATATCTTGGCCCTTATATCTCTGATAATATGTTGGCCAACCCAGTTTGCAAAATAAATATAAGTGAACCGAAGTAAGGTTTCTATAAGAACAACCCCAAACATTAACATTACATTGTTTATAAGACCTTGTGTATCTTTTTCAGTAATATATTTATCTACCGTTTCTTTGATTAAATAGGGACTTAATAATGAAACCAACGCTAACAAAATAGTGGACGTAGTCGCAATAAAAAAATTTAATTTATACCGTTTCGCAAAAGACATTAGTCTTAAAAAAATATTGAAATCGAACTTCTTTCCTGTTGTATCTGCCAAAACTAATAGTTGATATTTGTTAAAAATAATCCTTTTGCAGGAACTGAGAGTCCTGCATTACTCCTATTTTTACTTTCTATAATTTTTCTAAAATCATCTTTCGTGATTTTCCCCAAACCAACATCCACAAGAGTTCCAACAATGGCTCTAACCATGTTTCTTAAAAAACGATTGGCACTAATATAAAAAATAAGTTCTTTCCCATTTTGCTTCCAAACAGCTTCAGTAACATCACAATTGTAGGTATGAACATCTGTCTTCACTTTCGAAAAAGTTTGAAAATCTGTATGTTCTAATAATAATTTTGCAGCAGCATTCATTAGATCAACATTTAGTTCCTGAGAATGAAGTTGCCATGAAAAATCTAATAAAAAAGGATTTCTGCCCAACCATATTTTATACTCATAACTCCTACTGACTGCATGAAAACGAGCGTGCCGATCGGCATCAACAAGAAATACCTTGTGAACAACAATGTCCTGCGGCAACAGGGAATTTAGCTTGTATGACACATCCCCTTTTAATTCTTTTTTCACATTGAAATGAGCAATCATTTGTGATGCATGAACTCCCGTATCTGTTCTTCCTGCTCCAACCACTTCAATTTTTTCTTGTAGAACGGTACTTACAGTACTATTTAATTTTTCTTGAACAGAAATAACGTCAGGTTGAATTTGCCAACCGTGATAATTTTTCCCATTGTAAGAAAGCTCTATAAAATATCTCAATAAATATTATTTTTTGAAGAACCCAAAATTACGGAAATTATTTTGTTATGATTACATTTGAAGTTCTAAGAGACGTTAAATTTTTCTTACTATTTATTTCGATGAAAAAAATTTTACTATTATCTGACACTCATAGCCATATAGATGACCAAATTTTAAAGTTTGTAAAACAAGCAGATGAAGTTTGGCATGCAGGAGATATCGGAAATCTAGAGGTTACAGACACAATAAAAAAAATAAAACCCCTACGTGCAGTTTTTGGGAATATTGATGACGCTGAAGCAAGATCAGAATTCCCTCTAGACACAAAATTTGAAATTGAAAAAATATCGGTTTGGATGACTCATATTGGCGGCTATCCTAATAGATATCATCAAAGAATTCGTGAAGATCTCAAACGAAACCCTCCAAAAATTTTTATTGCTGGGCATTCTCATATTCTAAAAGTACAATACGATAAAAAACTAAACTTACTTCACTTAAATCCCGGAGCAGCAGGAAACTACGGATTTCATAAAATACGAACAATGCTGCGTTTTAGTTTGGATAATGGTGAAATAAAAAATATGGAAATTATTGAACTTTCTAAACGTGGTTAATGGGCTCTTTTTTCAAAATAGGTAACCTCACCGAAACAAGGGTTCCGTTATTTATAGAAGAATACACATCAAAGTCTCCTTTCATCATTTGTACTCTTGCCTCAATTTGATTTAAACCAAGTCCTTCTGTATTTTTTATTTTGGTTTTATCGAAGCCTATGCCATCATCTGAAATTTTTAAAATCAACTCTCCTTTTACTTCCTTTAAATTAATAAATGCTTTTTCGGCTTTACTATGCTTTAAAATATTGTTAAGAAACTCTTGAATAATATTATAGGTTTTAATTTCAAAATTCTGGTGATACCTCCCAATCATTCGTAAATTGGTTTCGATTTCAATTTGTGAATTCGAATATTTTTGAGCCATGTCATTGATCGCAAATTCCAATCCAAATTTTAATAGAACTGAAGAAACCAATGTGTGAGACAATCCTCTTATTACTTGTGATGCCTCTACTATAATTTTTTGGGTTTTGTCAATCTCCTCGGGTGTTTTACCATTAAATTTACTCTGTGTTGCTTGTAAGTGAAGATTTGCAGAGGACAACAAGGTACTTACACTATCGTGTAATGTTTCTGCAATTTGTTTTCTTTCAGATTCTTTGCCATCTATGGTCGCATTTAAAATTCTAACTTGAGATTCTGATTTTATTTTTTCTATATTTTGATCTTGAATTAGTTTTGTTTGAGTTAATTGTAACCCTAAATTCTTTTGACGTAGTTTATAATAATACAACCCCGATAATAAAGAAAAAATTACGAGTAAACTTCCTGTAGCTACAAGAGATCGCTTATTTTCTTCCTCTCGTATAAGTGCCTTTTTTTGAACATCAAAGTTAAATTTCTGATTAATTTCAGAAATCATTTTCCGGTACTCTTTTTCCCTCAAACTATCTTTTATTCTGTAGGATTGTGATTGAAAGTCATAACTCTTGTAATCTTTTAATTTGTATAAATTAAATGCCAAATTAAAATACAAGAGTTCTTTAACTTCATAAGCCTTTGTTGTTTGTATATTTCTAATTAGATCTAATGCTTTAAAAATATTTTTTTTTGATTTGTGGTAACTTTTCTCACTAATAAAAATACTCGCTAAATTACCCAAAGCTGCTGCCTCATGTACTTTGTTATTTTGATTTCTATGAATCTCTATCGCTTTGTTAGCGACCATCTTTGCTTTCTCATAATGTTTATTACTCATGTAAATACCCGATAAATTTGTGTAGGCTCTGGACTTCATCTCTAAAATTTCTCGATTTAATCCCTTAACAGTCAATATTTTTTCATAATAATACAAAGCACTGTCTAAAGGTATTTTTAAAGTATTTGTTTCTAGACGAAAAAAAGAAGTTCCTATTCCTAAAAGAGTTTTAGCCTCTATGAGATTCATCGCTGAACTCAAATCTAGTGAACTAGGAGTGTTTACATCTAATTGAGCTCTTTTATAAAGCTTGAGATAATTAAGTGTTAGTTTATAGTATTTAAGAGCCTTTTTACTATTTCGAGATTCAAAGTAAATATCTGCGACAAGTTGGTTTGTTAAAACTAGCTCATAAGGAGTTAATGAATTTTTGTCATGTAATAATTCTAAAGAAATACGTAAAGCATCCATGTAATTTTTGGAACCGTAGTATTTATTAGCCTTTAAATAACCAACAGAAAGGGTATCCATTTTTTGAACAACAAAAGAAGTTGTATGGATTACAACTTCTTTTGTTATTGAATGGGTATGGTACTTGGTAACAAGCACCAAAGCAATTAACAACAACCTTATTCTCAAATTATTATCTGTATTAAATTATAATGATTCTTGGTTTTCTGTTAACTTCTAAACCATCAGGATCATCAGGATCATCGCCTGTTTTAAAAGTTTTGTTATGATTTATAAAATCAAATTTTAGGGCTTGTCCATTTACTTTTTCTAAGACTCTAGAAAAAACTGTTTCTGAAGACTTTCCTTGCTCTAAATGGATTTCATAAATTTTTGATTCTTCATTAAAAACAAAATCTACTCGAACATCATTTTTTACAGAAAAGTCTAATATAAAAATGCCCTCTTTGTTCCTGGAGACACTATACTTATTCAATTTATTGACCTCCGAACTCTTTGCTAAAAAACGGTTATCATCTACAATGCTAATTTGAGGTTGATGGTCAGATTTCATATTTACAAAACCAACGTTAAATTGATTGTCTTCTATTGTTAAATCTTGAGTAAATTTTCTTTTACTTGAGTTGTTGTCTGAAGAATACAAATAAATATTTTTCGTATTTGTGCTTTGATCAATAACAGTTTCAGTTTGAGTGTTTTCTTTTAAGGAATAGTCTAAAAAATAAGCTCCATTTTCATCTCTACCTATTTTATAGGTGTCTAATAAATCTGAAGATTGTTCTTCTGATAAAAGAGTTTCATTTGTTGAACAAGAAGAAAAAAGCAATGTGAACGTTACCAAAAAGGCAAATAAATTAAGGGTTTTCATAGTTAGGGGATGGTTAGTGATTAAATTAATTATGTTTAATATTTTGTAGATCCAGAATGTATGCTGTAAAATAATATTTATTCAAATAAACTAATTACTTATTTTGAGGAGAGAGAGTGAATCATACTATCTTATTTTTAAACGCATACATTGCTAAACCTACGGAATTTTTTACATTTAATTTTTTTAACAAACTCTTTCTGTATGTCTCTATTGTATAAATGCTAAGAAACATCGCTTCAGCCATTTGTATTGAACTATATTGTTTTGTGATCAACTTCAAGACGTGAAGTTCTCTTTCTGTTAAACTATCTATCAAGAATTTATCTGGGATTTTTCCTTTTGCTACTATTTCTCCTGACAGGGATTTCAACAAAGCAGACTGTATATCTGTACTAAAATATTGATCACCTTTTGAAACCGATTTAATCGCATTTAATATATGCTCACCAGCTTCACTTTTCGAAATATATCCCTTACAACCCAAACTTAAAACTTCTTGAATTATTCTAAGATCATCATAACTAGATAAAATAATAACTTTTTGATCTATGTTGTTGTTTTTAAAATATTTTAATACCTGGAAGCCATCTATAATCGGCATTGAAATATCTAAAATCAAAACATCAGCCGTATTTCTTTTTTTACTGAACCAATCTATAACTTCTTGACCTGTTAAAGAATATCCTTTAATCTTAATATTTTTATCGGTATTTATGACAGCGATAATCCCTTCTATTAATATTTTGTGATCATCAGCCACATGGACATGTATCTTTTCTTTCATTTTATACAACAAATTTAAAGCACCTATAAAAACTACACAATACCTATTTACAGTGAAATTTTCAACTCACTGTTTTCAGTGATTTCCATCACTGTTTTTGGTGTATATGACTATTTATCTTTTATTTTTCAGATACTTATGATTTTTTTTTGTTAAGTTATTGAAAAAAAAATTGATTTGAGAGTGTTTGATAAAAGTTATAAAATAAAAAAACCGAGAATTTACTTCTCGGTTTTTCTTCGCACTAAATATACTAATATGTAAGGTCTATCGCAATCTATCTGCAGATTTTACAAGATCTTCATCCTTTTTTATAGCTTTATTTGCCAAAACAACAAATAAAACGACTAAAATTGGTAAGAACATCCCAATACCTTTCTCCGAAATCGAAACTTCTCCAGGTAATGTTAGAGATATATATGACAATATTCCTAATAAAAGGAGATTGATCAAAATTACTAGTCGCCCTATAACGAATTGCAACTTTCTATCATGAAACAAGAATACTGAAAGAAAGCTCGCAATAGTAGAGAGCAAAAATAGCACTGGAATTAGTTTTAAAAGATAGGAGTCTCTTGAAAATAAATCCAATGCAAAAACTGCTTCTTTAAAATTATTCCATAAATTAAATACGAATATTAATGCTCCCGAAGCAACAGTTGCTAATAATAAATAAATACTCTGTATTCTCTGAATCATCTTAAAAAAGTAGCACGACAAAAGTAGAGTTTTCTTTTTAAAAAAGAAAACCTAAAACTTATAAAAATTTGTATATATTTGTAAAACATAACTACACATAAAATTTTGTATAGTACTATATACAATAAAATAAAATCAATACAAATTATAACCAATCTTATATCATTAAGGTTCACATTTTAACTTAACACATAACGAATGTTCGAAATTTCAGAACTAAAAGCAAAAAATCTTACAGATTTACAAGTAATTGCAAAATCTATTGGGCTCACAAAGATTAGTCAACTTAAAAAATTAGATTTAGTGTATCAAATTCTAGATATACAAGCTGCAAATCCAACAAAAGGCAAAGCTACAGTGACTTCAAATGAAAGCGAGCCAAAAGTTGAAAAACCTAAGAGAAAAAGAGTTGCAAAATCTTCAAAAGACCAAGCAAAGCCCTCAGAAGTTAAAATTATCGAGGCAACTCCTAATACTAAAGAGATCGAAAGTGTTGAAAAAAACACAACTAGTGAAGCAAAAGAGAACAATAAGGATGCACCTGCTGCTAATAAGCAGCAAGTAAACAAACCTCAAAAAACTCTTGAGCAAACGAAGCCTTTATCATCGCAAAATTCTGTTCAACAAAAGAAACCAAATCAACAAAGTCAACCTAGTCAACCTAGTCAACAAAGAAACGACAACAATCCTAAAAACAATTCACCTCAAAACAATAAAAATAAACCTAGCAGAGATACGAATAGGGAAAAAAACAACAATGTAGGTCGGGGTAATAAATCTAAAAATAGATACAAAGATCCAGATTTCGAATTTGATGGAATTATAGAAAGTGAGGGAGTACTAGAAATGATGCCAGATGGGTATGGTTTTTTACGTTCTTCTGATTATAATTATCTATCATCACCAGATGATATTTATGTTTCTCAATCTCAAATTAAACTGTTTGGATTAAAAACTGGAGATACGGTAAGAGGGAATGTTCGTCCACCGAAAGAAGGTGAAAAATATTTTCCATTAATTAGAGTTTCAAAAATTAACGGATTAAATCCAAATATAGTTAGAGATCGTATTTCTTTTGAACATTTAACACCTTTATTTCCTCAAGAAAAATTCAATCTAGCAGAAAAAGGAAGCTCTTTATCAACTAGGATTATAGATTTATTTTCTCCCTTAGGAAAAGGACAACGGGGTATGATTGTAGCGCAACCAAAAACAGGTAAAACAATGTTACTTAAAGACATTGCTAAATCTATTGCCTTGAATCACCCAGAAGTTTATCAGATTGTGTTACTAATTGATGAACGTCCAGAAGAAGTTACAGACATGCAAAGAAGTGTTCGAGGAGAAGTCGTTGCTTCTACCTTTGATGAACCTGCAGACAAGCATGTTCGTGTTGCAAATATCGTTTTAGAAAAAGCAAAAAGGTTAGTAGAGTGTGGCCATGATGTCGTAATTCTATTAGACTCTATTACACGTTTAGCTAGAGCTTATAATACCGTTGCTCCTGCATCGGGAAAAATTCTTTCTGGAGGTATTGACGCGAATGCACTTCACAAACCAAAACGATTCTTTGGTGCTGCAAGAAATATTGAAAACGGAGGTTCCTTAACGATCATTGCTACCGCTCTTACAGAAACTGGCTCTAAAATGGATGAAGTAATTTTTGAAGAATTTAAAGGAACTGGTAATATGGAACTTCAATTAGATCGAAATATTTCTAACAGAAGAATATATCCAGCAATCGACTTAATTAAATCTTCTACAAGACGTGATGATTTACTTTTAGATGAAAAAACGGTTCAGAGAATGTGGGTTTTACGCAAATATCTTGCAGACATGAATCCAATTGAAGCGATGGAATTTATCAATGAGAGAATTAAATTCTCAAAAAACAATGATGAGTTTTTAATCTCTATGAATGGTTAGAAATAACAACTTCAATCTTAACTAAATAAATACAAAAAACCTCTTTGATTTACAAAGAGGTTTTTTTAGGGTCGTTATATTCATTTTCCGCTGAAAAGATCCCTTAAAAACCTCTAAAGAGGTATAATCTTTGAACCATTTTATTGCGTGTCTTAAAATTGAAATATCAATATTATTTTTTAAAATAAAAAGTTAAAAATTCCTCATAAAAAAACCGTTCAAATTTTGAACGGTTTAAAGTAACTTATAAAATATATCGCTTAGTTTGCAGTATATAAACTTGCTCTATTATCTTCAACATCAGAAGCATTTTTGATTGCCTCATAAATGACTGTTGTTTTTCTTTTTCTATCTGCAGAAATATTTTTTCTCAGAGATTCGTAATTTGGTAACGCAGCTGGTAACTCTTTATTTGACAATACAAAAGCATATACACCTCTTTTACCTATGATATTTTTATATACTTTATTTAATTCTGCAGTAAACATTGCCCCAACAACTTTAGGCTCAGAACCAGCTCCAACTAACGTAGGGCTTTTTAAAGTAACACCATTTGCGTTTTTAATAACCGTAGCATTTTCTTTTGAAATCGCTTCAAGAGTAGTGCCATCAAATTTCTCAGCAATTAATGCTGCTTTCTTTTCATTCATTAAAATTGGCTTGACAATATTGGTTGCTTTTGCAGCAGACAAGAGTCCTTTTTCGGTTTTAGCAGTCACAAAGGCAACAACGTGACTTCCTTCTAAATCAAATCGTTTAAAGTCTCCAAGAGTTGTTTCTTTTCCAAAAGCCCAAGAAATAATTTGTCTTTGACTACCTAAACCAGGAACATTTTCATCTAAAACTTTCAAACCAATTGCTGGTTTTGTTTGGTATTTATTTTCATTTGCTACTTGAAAAAACTTTTTATCCTTAGAAATTGATAACGCAAATTGCTCTGATTCTTGAAAAACAATATTTTCGGTAG
>JABAZI010000013.1:0-7111 GCA_018608545.1 Polaribacter sp. | reverse complement strand
AAATCTTTGGCCATTCTCGCAAACTTACTGCGATTTCTTTTTACAACTTTTAAAATACTATCCGCTAATTTTTTAGCATCTTCTTCTGTTCTTGTAACCTCAGGAGCAACTCTTTGTGCCCCAACAAAAGGAATCAAAATGTGGCTTGCTTTTACCGAATCTGGCATTCTTTTAATCGCAGTGATTTTTGATATTTTAAAAGATCCTTGATCTTTATAGGGTCCAAAAACAGCTCCTTTTGACCCTTTGAAAATATCTGAAGACATCATTTTATTGATGCTGTTTTCAAATTTATAATTTTCGTCTAAGTCAGAATCTGAATCATTTTCACTTAAAAATTCTTTTTCATTCGAACTTGTTTTTAAATCTTCGATAAACCCTGAAACCTCCTCTTTAATTTTATTTTCATCACTTGAGGTAGGAGTAATATCGAACTTTACATATGAAATATCTCTCGTTTCATCTACTTTAAAATTAATAGCATTTTCTTTGATATAAGAAGAAATTTCGCTCTTCGTTACTGTTACCAAACTGTCTGCTATTGAAGTATAAGGAACAAATACAAATTGAGTGGTTAATTTGGTATTGTCTGAAAAATACTGAAATTCTCCTTCTTTTAGAGAAGCCCCAAGACCTGCAGTGACCAAATTGTTGTAAGTATTCTTCTCTGCATTATCTCTAACATTGTTCAAATATCCAGACCAAGCAGCCCACATTTGAGAATTATTTTCTTTGGTATCTGCTAAAAATTTCTTGAATTTTAATTCATCAAATACACCTATTTCATTTTTAAACTGAGGATTATCTTTTACAGAAGCTGAATTAATAACTTCATCCCAAACATCAGATTCACCAACAGTAACCCCTGCTTCAGACAACTGATTTTGATAGATCTTTTTTCTGACAATGTTCTCCCAAACATTTTTACTAGCTTGCATTTCGGAAACACGATTTCCTACTTGTTGCTTATATACTTCTAATTCAGATGCAAATGCTTGTCTTGAAATAGACTCTCCATTTATTTCACCTATTTCATTCACTTTAGTTGAGTTGAAAAAATCACCCAAAGTAGAGGGATCTAGCACAAAAGCAAAAAGTGCTAAACCAATTATAATGATTAGAAACATTGAACGTTCTCTAATTTTTGCTAATACTGCCATACGTCATTTATTTAATTTCGGTGTGCGAATATACAATTTGGCTTTTAATATTGCAACCGATTTTATACTTATTAGTCAGGAGAAGAGAGGGTAATAAAGCCTTTGTCAAAAAATCTTAAACTCTATGTGTCTTCCTCTGTTATTTTTAGGCAGACCTCTTCAATTTTAGTACTGCTCATTTTTATGATTTTTATATCAAAACCCTCAATACTCACGACTTCATTTTTCTTAGGAATACTTTCTGTAAAATTAATAATAAAACCTCCA
This sequence comes from Polaribacter sp., assembly GCA_018608545.1. Taxonomy (GTDB): domain Bacteria; phylum Bacteroidota; class Bacteroidia; order Flavobacteriales; family Flavobacteriaceae; genus Polaribacter. The sequence continues at coordinate 5,684 of JABAZI010000013.1, read as the reverse complement.
AGGGTTTCATATGCCTCAGACTTGGGAATGTTTAAACCATATTCTTCATTCAAGTAATCTACTTCTAACCTTGCAGAAAAGTTAAATTCTATTTTAGACACTTTCTTTTCTATAAAAACTTGTGTATCGTGTTCATCCTCAATTTCACCAAATAATTCTTCAACAATATCCTCCAAAGTGATCATCCCCGAGGTACCACCATATTCATCGACTACCACTGCAACACTTTTTCGTTTTTTTGTCAAGTTATTTAAAACATGATTAATCATCATAGATTCTGGTACAATCTCTAATGGCAATAAAATAGCTTTAATTGTTGTTGGTTTTTTAAACAATTCGAAAGCATTCACATATCCAATCACATCGTCTAAAGAAGACTTATAAACTAAGATTTTAGACAATCCTGTATCTATAAATAGGTCTTTTAAATTCGTTACTTTTTCATGAAGTTCTACAGCAACAATTTCTGTTCTAGGAACCATAACCTCTCTTGCTTTAACATTATGAAAATGTAGGGCATTTTGAAAAATCTGAATTTCTGAATCCATTTCATCGTTATCATTTCCAGTCTCTAATTGTTCTGAAATATAATTACCTAACTCTTCTTTACTAAATTCTGTTTGGAGCTCATCGGCCCTAGTTTTGAAAAAAATTCGTAAAAAAAAGTCTGAAATAAGGGTAATAAATTCTGAAAAAAAATGAAATAGAATGAAGAATATATAGGCAGGAACTGCAAATAATTTTAAAACTTCGTTCGCGTAAATTCTAAAAATAGCTTTGGGTAAAAACTCTGCTGTAATTAATATAACAATGGTTGAAATTAGCGTTTGAACCAGTAAAATAGAAAACCTATTGTAAGACGCTAGCGGAAGAGTATCAACTAAAAAAACTCCCATATAGTAACTATATATCACCAAAGAGATGTTATTACCAACCAACATTGTTGTGATAAATTTAGATGATTTATGGGTGATTTTGTTAAGAATTTTTGGAAGAAAACCTTCTCTTTTTTTTTCTAATTCAATGTGTAGTTTATTCGCCGAGACAAAAGCAATTTCCATTCCCGAAAAAAATGCGGAAAAAACAATTGAAGTAAGTATAATGATGATTTCAATTTCCATGAAGAAACTTATAATCTATTTATTTAGGTTGTTTCTTTTTTCTATTTTTTTTCTAAAATGTCTTTTAAAGAAAAAAACTAAGATAATAAAAATTGAAGCACCCAAAAATAAATAAGCTTTTTCTCTCTCTAGACTCCATTTACTAAAAGCTTCAATTAAACATACTAGCGCAACTATTAAATATCCGTATTGAAAAAATTTCCAAATTGTGTTCATTAAATTATTTTTCTGTGGTGATTATATTTCCTATTGTTTTTTTTGCTAAATGCATGCTTAAATCTTCTTTACATTCAAATCCAATACCGTAAACAGTGTCTTTCAAAGTACTTAGTATAAATGCTTTTTCAGAGAAAAAATATTGTGTATTCTGATCCCAAAGTAATCGTTCTGTTTCTAATTTAGATTGCTCAGTATGATTTAAAACAACAACATTTCCTGTAATTTCAGAAACAGATGTCTTTGAATAAGATATAGCATAATTACCGGTAATTGTTACAGAATCTTTTTCTTCAAAATTTATAATTTTGATTCCCTCAGGAAACTCGTTGTATGGATGTTGTTTTCGGTTACTAAAATCATGTAACAAAGGGGTAATTAATTTTGAAGTAATCCTACCAGAATCCTTGTAAACGTGAAATGCATTTTTGGCAATACCAATTGGTAAATTTTTAGAAGCAAGAAAATCTCTAACTTCTTGCGTATTGTTTGAACAAGAAAAAAGCATTACTGTAAGACTTAGTACAGCAATGCTTTTTTGGATTATGTTTTTTATGCTTTTCAAAAAATTATTTTAAAGGAACCTTAACTGTTTCTCCAATCCAACATTTTATCTGGAAGCTACTACCAGGAGTAACACCAGCTGTGAAAATAACTTTTTTACTAGGTGCATTTGCAGTGTAATTTCTAATGTATTTCTTAGCGATTCCTGAGATACTTGGATCTACAGAAGCAGCTTTTCTTGCTTTGTTCAAAGCAGCAACATACACCATTCTTTTCTCAAATTCGTTTTTACCACACTTATTTACACTTGTTTGGTATAATTTAGCAATAAATAAATACGCTTTTCCGTAATTAGAATTGAATTTAATAGCTTCTCTGGCTAAACTCCTCGCTTTGCTTAACTGCCCTCTTCCTTTGGCAGCTTGGGCAAATTTTAATTTTATTTTTGCTTTCTTAATAGGATCTGTTTCAAGATCAAAAGACTTTTGCCTCATTTCTGAAGCTCCATTCAAATCATTTTTACCCTCTAAAACACTCGCCAAGAAAGCGTAGGCTTCTGGAGACGGAGATGCTTCTGCATAAGCTCTTACTAAAACTTCAAACAAAGGCTCAGATTGACACCCTTTATTAAACATTCTAGAAACTGATCTTTTCAACCAAACAGCATTCGACTTATTGATCTCAAAATCTCTTTGGTATAAGGGCACTAATCTTTCACAGGTTGCTATTTCAGAAATTATGGCATCTAAATTCCCCTCTACAGTCCCCAAGGCTCTGGAGTTAATCGTATAAGCTCTTTTTAAACTTTTCTCTCTCTTCCCTAAAACTCTTGTAGAGTCTGATAATGGAATTAATTTTTTCGCATATCCTTCTAGTTTTAGGGTTACATTTTCTAAAACATCATCATAAGTATCAAATACTTTTTGAGGATTCGTATCTTTATTTCTATCGGTAACTCCTTGAAAGTATCTGTATAGATTTTTAACTCCCATTTTTGTTGGATCAATGCTATATCCTTTTTCTAAAATAGCAAAAATCTCGTCATCAGAAACTAATTTATTTTTTGATAAAAAAGTAGCATAATCACTATGAACTTTGGCTGGATTTTTAGTTGGAAAATACTGTAATCTTTGTTCATAAACTCTCTTGGCTAACACTGGATCTTTCTTTACATCTTCTGCTAAAGTAGCTCCATATTTGTAAATATTAACGGATAAATCTTTACAATTATCCATTAAAAATAGCCAATTCGTAAATGCTTCGTCATATTTTTTAGATTGAAAATCTCCTTTAAAAAGATTGTACTTAATAGTACATTCTCTATTAGCATCCTGTTGAGCACTTGTTTTTGTCATGTTTAACAAAAAAATTGCAATTAATAAAAACGTTATTTTTCTCATTTTGTTCATTTTTTAATCAATTTTTCTTTTCTGAAACCAGTTGGTATCTGTCAAAGACAAACCTAACCTAAAATTAAAATAGTTTTCTTGAATTAGTGAATTCGCGGTAGTTCCCTTTTTACCATACTCAAACCCTAGATTTAAAGAAGATAATTGTTTCAGTGGTAAACCTAGTCCAAAAGATATGCCAATGTCGTCTATCGGAGTAAAATTTGTGTTTAATCCTGATCCATCTACCCTTAAACCTGTATTTTCGAAACGAATACCAGCCCTGTATGTCACTCGGCTCCAATAACTAGATATTGAATTTATTTTAGGCAAGTAAAAACCTCCTAAAGAGATTCTATTGGAAGTACCATAATTGTAGGCTAAATTGGATGTATTTGAAAAACCTAAAGTTTCTATTGCATTTTGATTTTCATATTCTACACCCACATACCATTTGTCTAACTTACCCATACCAATCCCAAAATTTGTTTTTGTAGGCAATCGATACTTACCGTCAATGGATTGTATTTTTTTGGCTATCCCATCTGCACCAATAAATGAAAGCGTATCTCTTATTATTTCTGATCCTGAGCTAGTGAATGATAATGAGTAGGTGTGACTGCTCCCTGAAACTTTTAAATCATTTCCTAATTTTATAGAAGCTCCAGCACTTATTTCAAGTTTGTTTTTTAATTGTTTTTTGTACTGTGCCCCTAGGGTTACAGAACCTCCTCTAACTTGTTTGTTTTCTTTAAATTTTGTTGCTAAGGGAACATTTTGTCTTTGGTTAGCGATACTATTATCTACCTTACCAAAACAGAGGTCAGCTTCAACACCTAAAGAAAGTTCTTTGGTTATTTTGATCCCAAAACTCCCGTAAAACCTACTTACACCTCCATTTCCCGAAAAGGTCGAAATTTCTGAAGTATCTCCATTTGAATCCAGAACTGAATTAAACAAAGAATAACCTACGGTAGAAACGGGTTGAACTCCAAAAGACATTCCCGCTTTTGCCCCCAGAGGAAAAGCCAACGTAAAATAACTTAAACTAGTCGCGTTAGATGTTTGACTTACATTTCCATCATCTACGGTTAAATCATTATTCAACACCCCAAAAGAATACGTTGTATATCTTAGGTTTGCATAGGCTGCAGGATTGGTGAAATTTAAATACTTATAATGACTAAAAGCAACTCCTATACCTCCCATAGCACTCTGTTCTATTGTAAGAGGATTGAATTCTTCTCCTACTCCAAAATAAGAATAAGGTGATGAATTTGTTCTTTGGGCTGAGATAGCAAAAGAAGTCATTAGTATAAAAACGAATAAGATATATCTAATCATTTGTTTAAGTTAAATATCAAAATATCATTTAATCCTTTTAGAAGAAAATTTTGATGGGCAAATATGCTACTTTTTAATTGTTTTGACAAGAAATTTGTGTCTCCACCTGTTAAAACAACTGTTAAATGTGAATATTTATTCTTATAATGGTTTATAACTCCGTCAATTTCTTGAAGTACACCATTTACAACACCCGAATTGATACTTTCTTTTGTGTTAGTTCCTATAAAATCTAGAGGCTCCTCTTTGACTAATAAAGGTAGATTTGCAGTAAAATAATTTAATGATCGGAACCTCATACGGATTCCTGGTGATATTGCACCCCCCAAATATTCATTTTTAGAAGTAATAAAATCAAAAGTAATACAACTCCCAGCATCGATCACCAAAACATTTTTCTTTGGAAACTGACGAACCGCAGCCGTAGCCAAAGCAATTCTATCTACTCCCAAAGTTTTGGGTGTTTGATATGAGTTGATAAAAGGGACTTTTGTTGATGAAGAAATAATTCGTAGGTGAACTATTTGTTGCAATTTTTTTAGTTTTATCTCCGAGATTAAAGTAACATTAGACAGAATTGCATCTGAAATTTCATGTTTTTTTATGATTGCTTTTATTTGTGACAAAATGCTTCTTTTATCAAAAGAAACAACATGTATCAATGTATCTTTCTCAAAAACAGCTGCTTTCACTTGTGTATTACCGATATCTATAACTAGATTCATGTTTTATTTCAATAGAATTTCAAAAATACAACAGATTTTTTAAAATTTCTTTAGCAGATGTAAAAAAACATTTTATATTTGCATCCGCTAAGGCGATGGTACCTTAGCTCAGTTGGTAGAGCAAAGGACTGAAAATCCTTGTGTCCCTGGTTCGATTCCTGGAGGTACCACAAAATTATCCCGTAACTCATTTATAAACAATGATTTACGGGTTTTTTGGTTTTTAAGGTTGCTCGAGAGGTTGCTCGGGAGGTATAAAAAGAGATTTGTAGACTGGTTATATTGTGTTCTAAAAGTTAGGTTACTGGAAACTAAAGTTACGTTTTAATAGAGCACGATATATACAGCGCATTAAAACCAGCACATCACGTTCCATATCTCTACCC
>JABAZI010000008.1 GCA_018608545.1 Polaribacter sp. | reverse complement strand
TCCATTCCTTCTTCATCCATCAGACGGTAAACGTTTTCGACGACAACAATTCCGTTATCTACCAGCATTCCAAGCCCCATGATCAAACCAAAAAGAATCATGGTATTCATTGTATATCCTAAAAAATTCAGAATCATTAAAGACATGAACATAGACATTGGAATTGCAAATCCAACAAATACGGCATTCTTAAACCCTAAGAAAAACATCAATACAACAACAACCAAAATAACACCAAAAATGATATTATTGACCAAATCATCAACTTGACCAATAGTCTTTGGTGATTGATCATTGGTAATGCTGACTTTTAGGTCTTTGGGGAAATTATTTACAATTGCTTCATTTACAATTTTTTTTATTTTTTCTGCGGCAGCAACCATGTTTTTACCCGCGCGCTTTTTGACGTCTAACATTACAACTGCGGCACCTTTTTCTCTTGCATAGGTAGTTTTGTCTTTGTCTTTAAAAGCTACTTTGGCAACATCTTTTAAATATACAGGATTGTTGAACTCAGATTTTATTACAAAATTTTCTAAATCAGAAGGGTTGTCAATTTCACCGATAATTCGAATGGTTCTTCTTTGTCCACTTGTTATGAAATTTCCAGCAGACATGGTTATGTTTCCATTTCCGATAGCAGAGGTGATGTCATTAAAACTAACCTTTGCAGCCATCATTTTGTAAACATCAACTGCAACTTCAACTTCTTTGTCTTGTGCCCCTCTAATGTCGGCTTTTTTAATTTCTGGAAGGTCTTCAATTTCGTCCTGTAAATATTCGGCAAACTCTTTTAATTTGTATACTGGATAATCTCCAGAAATATTTATGTTTAAAATGGGCATTTCTTCAGACATGCTCAAGTTAAAAACATTTGGCGCTATTTTAGCTCCGTTAAAGGTGGGCCAATCTTCATTTGAAGTTTCGGTATCTATTTCATCTTTTACTTTTTGTTTTGCTTGTTCAACAGAAATATTTTCGTCAAACTCAACAATTACAATAGAGTAATCTTCTTGAGAGGTAGATGTAACTTCTACCACATTACTGACTGTTTTTACTTTGTCCTCTAAAGGATCTGTAATTAGCTTTTCTATATCTTCTGCCGTATTTCCTGGATATACGGTACTTATGTATATTTTGGTCTCTTTTACTTCAGGGAAGTTTTCCCTTGCCATACTAAAATAAGCGGAAATTCCATAGAAAAAAAAGACCCCCATTATTGCATAAATGGTTGTTTTATTTCGAATTGCCCAAGATGATAGTTTGAAATCTTTGTCTATTTTTTTTTCTTTTGTCATCATTAATGAGTTTTATTTATTGATAACCTTTACTTTTTGACCATTGTTCACCGTTCGTGCCCCTTCTTTTATGATTTCTGAATCAACGGATAAATTTTCTAAAACCTCAATCAAATCTCCCTGTGTTTTCCCCGTTTTAATAATTAACTTCTGTGCAATTGCCTCTTTATTGGAGTTTTTATTTGTAATAATGTAAATAAATTCCTCTCCTTTTGAATTTTCAGAAATAATGCTTTGAGGAATTAAAATAGCCCTGGTGTCAGTGTAGTCATTAATTTGAAGCTTGGCTGTTAAATTGGGTTTTATATTTCCACTCTTGTTTGCCACAGGAACCTCAATTTTAAAAGATCTGTTGTTTAATTTTATGAAATTACCAACTTGTCTAACGGTACTCTTTATTTTTTTTCCGAGCACGGGGAATTCTATTGCAACCTCTTTGCCTTTTGTTATGGTTGTCAAATATCTTTCAGGGACTTCTGCTTCGATATACATGTTATCTAGATTTATAATTCTAAATACTTCAGACCCTTGTCCTGGGGCGATGACTGTTCCCGCTTCTTTCATAACATCATCTATAACCCCTGAAAAAGGAGCTCTAATTGATGCTTTTGATAGTTGACTTTTAAGTTGTTCTAAAGCATTTTTTTGAAATTCATAATTTGCTTTTGTTTGTAGATACTGAATTTCTGAACCTATTTTTTGTTTCCATAAGCGTTTCTGACGTTCGTAGGTAGTTTTGTTGAGTTGGGTTGTTACTTCTAACTGTGCTAGTTGATTGCTTAACCCACCATCATCTATTGTTGCTAGTAATTCTCCTTTTGAAACTCGCTGTCCTTTTTTCACAAAAACAGTCTTTAAGATTCCTGGAATTTCTGGATAAATTAGAATATTTTGTTTTGTTTTTACACTCCCTTGAATTTCTAGGTAATGTTTAAAAACTTCTTCTTTTGTAATTATTGTCGTGATTAGTGGAAGTTTTTGAAGCGTGTCTTTTTTAGCAATTGCATTATCGATTTTTTTTAAATCGATACTTTTAGCTTCAATATTTGCTGATATCTCTTTCTTTTTAGAAATTAATTCTTTTAGATTTCCATTTGAAACGAGCTCTTCTATTGAGGCTGATTTTTTTTCTCCACAGGAGTTAAAGGCAAGAGTGATTAAGAATAATGAGTATATTTTTTTCATGCGAAGTATTATTTAATTGGTAGGTTTATTGCGTTTTCTAGGGTTGCTTTTTTTGAGATTACATTCAGCATTGATTGGATGTAATTTTGTTGCTGTGCATACAATTGATTTTGAGCTTGTAATAAATCGAAACTAGAAGAAATTCCTTCAAAGAATTTAATACGCTGTTTTTTTTCTATTCTTTCTGCTAAACCAACATTTTTCTTGGCTGTTGTGTAATTTTCTATACTAAGTTGATAGTCACTTTTTGCTTTGTCTGCCAGTAAACTTAGACGTTGTTGTGTTTCTATTAATTTAATATTGGAGGTTTCAAACGCTATCTTTGCCTGAGCTGTTTTAGATGCTCTAAATAAACTTGAATAAATTGGAATCGTTAAACTAACACCAAACTGCGAAGATGCAAACCATTTTTGATTGCTTTCAAAAAAGGAAAAACTATTCGAAAACCCTGAATATCCATAATTTATAAATGCAGATAGGCTAGGTAGAGCTTTACTTTGTTCAAGTCTAATAAGTAACCTTTTGGATTCTGTGTCATTTTCAGCAATTTTATAATCTATGTGATTAGAGGCATTGAATGTTTTTGAAAAAAAGGATAAATTGGTGTTCTTTTCTACCAATCCATCTAGTGAGTCCGTTAGTATGAGTTTTGTTTCAATTGGATTTCCAATTGATATGTTTAACATTTTATATGAAATTTTATTCATCCTTTTCATTCCATTTAACTCACTTATTAAATTTCCAAGAGTTATTTCTAGTTGCTCAATATCTTCCTCTTCATTAAATCCATTTTTATATATTTTTTTCGCATCACTCAAGCTTTTTGTCAGAATACCGATGTTTCCTTTTAATATTGTAATGCTATTCTCTGTGACTAAGACATTTCCATAGGCGTTGATCACGTTCTCTCTGGTCAGTAATTCTATCTTTTCATTTGCCATTACAGAGATGTCTAGATATGTTTTCGAAGCTTTAACCGCAATTAGAAAAGAGCCGTCAAATAATAATTGACGAACAGTTGCAAAAGCATTAATTCCTTGTTGTTTTCCAAAAATTAACTCTTCATCTATTCCATCACCATTAAAATCAGATAGATTAACCTGCTGTTGAATCCAATTCTGATAGTCCACTTTACCCTCTATTTGAGGAAGGCCGCTAGAGGTAGTTTCTTTGATCTTTTCGTAGGCAGATTTGATGTCATTTTTTGAAGTTCTTGTATTGTAACTATGTTCAATAGCATAGTCAATAGCTTCTTCTAGAGAAATAGCAGCATTTTTTTCTTGAGCATTTGTTAAAAAGAAAAAACACAGGTTGATGCTTACCAGAATTATTTTTTTCATTGAATATCTGTTTTCAGTTTTAATTGGTTTTCTAAATGTTGAAGTCCTTTTTTTGTGCAAATACCACGTAAATGATACTCCAAATAAAAATTTGAAAGTGTTTTCATTGAATAATCATCTAGTGGGAATAAATCTTTGTCCTTAATACCAAGGTTTCCATTAAAGTAAATTCTAGAAATAAATTGAATATCTATGCAATCTCTATATAAACCAATTTCAATTCCTTCTTTTAAATTATTACACACAAAATTTTGCATCAGATGAAACTGTCTTTTTCTTAAAGATTCATAAATTTTGGGATAATATTTTTGTAGTTGGTATTGAGGAGATGATCGCTCGTTTTTGAGATTTTCCATCACAAGCTTGTTGATTGAAAAAAGTTCATGGATAGGATTCATTCCTACTTCACAAATTTGATTAATACCAGAACTAATTGTATTAAACATGTCGTGAGTGACCGTATCCACGAGTGCTGTTTTGTTTTGAAAGTATTTGTATATAGTTTTCTTAGAAACACCCATGCTGCTCGCTATTTCATCCATAGTGATGCTTTTAAACCCAAAGTTTAAAAAGAGATGCTTTGATTTTTCTAAAATTTTATCTTTCATAATATACAATGCAAATTTAAGAAGGAAACTATAAAAACAATTAAAGTTTCCAAAGTTTTAATATATTTTTAACATTTCTATTTAGAAGTCAAACTTCTTTGCATTATTTTTACAAAAAAAATATAGATTTGGACATTTCAAATTATCAAAAAGATTTTATCGAATACTTAGCATCAACAAAATGGGTCAAAGAGCCGGTAAATTTATACGAGCCTATAGAATACATCATTAAATTAGGAGGTAAGCGAATGCGACCTGTTTTAACGTTGATGGCTGCAGATATCTTTTCAGGAGCATACCAAAAGGCGATGCCAGCGGCCCTTGCTATAGAGGTTTTTCATAATTTCACCCTCATTCATGACGATATTATGGATGATGCTCCGCTTAGGCGAGGCAAAGATACTGTTCATGAAAAATGGGATCTTAATACAGGAATTCTTTCTGGTGATGCCATGTTAATTTTAGCATATCAATATTTTGAAAATTATGAACCTGTTGTATTTCAGAAATTAGCAAAACTATTCAGCAAAACAGCTCTGGAAGTTTGTGATGGTCAACAACTAGATGTTGATTTTGAAACTAGAAGTGATGTAACTATTGAGGAGTATATCAATATGATTCGCTTAAAAACATCAGTTTTGGTTGCAGCAGCCCTCAAGATGGGTGCGTTGGTTTCCAACACTTCTGAAACAAATGCAAATTTAATCTATGAATTTGGATTAAACCTAGGTCTGGCTTTTCAACTACAAGACGATTACCTAGACGCTTTTGGGAATCCAGAAACTTTTGGAAAACAAGTTGGAGGAGATATTATGGAGAACAAAAAGACTTTTCTCTATTTAAAATCATTAGAAGTTGCAAATGAACAAGATAGGAGTAAGTTGCAGTTTTATTATAATCAAAAGTTAGCGGATAATTCCTATAAGATAACAGAAGTACTTCGAATTTTTGAACAAAATGATATACCGATCTTGATCAAAGAGCAAATTAAAAAATACACAGAAAAAGCTTTTGAAACATTGTTTTTAATTAATATTTCTGACCAAAAAAAGCAGATATTGAAGAATTTTGGTTTATCTTTAATGAACAGAAATGTCTAATCATTTTTTTTAAAATAGATGTGTTATATTAAAAAAAATAGTACATTTGTCGCTAGGATTGGTCCCATAGCTCAGTTGGTTAGAGCATCTGACTCATAATCAGAGGGTCCTTGGTTCGAGCCCAAGTGGGACCACTTTATATTTTTAAAATTATAATCAGTAAGAAATATTATTTTCAATATTAATCGGAGGGAATGAAAAATAAAAATTACATATTCAGCATCTTCTTCATCCTTGTAGTAGCGGTATGCGTTGCACAAGTACCACCAGGAGTATCACCACCACCACCATCAGCACCAAACTTACCTATAGATGGAGGATTAATTTTTTTGGTAATTTCAGCTATTTTGTTTGGAATAAAGAAGCTTAAGCATTAGTTAGTCTGCTAACATACTTTCCGATTACATCAAATTCTAAATTTACAAGTGCCCCTTCTCGGAGGTTTTTAAAGGTTGTATTCTCTATTGTGTAGGGTATAATAGCGACGCTGAATTGATTTTCTTTAGAATTCACGACCGTTAAACTTACTCCATTTACGGTGATAGATCCTTTCTCTATGGTGATGTTCTGATTCAAAGGGTCGTAGCTAAAGGTGAAAATAGTACTTCCATTTTCTTTTTTTACTTTGATACACGTTGCTGTTTGGTCTACGTGTCCTTGTACAATATGTCCATCGAGTCTGTCTCCTAATTTCATGCCTCTTTCAAGGTTTACAAAACTTGATTCAGATAAGTGACCAATAGTAGTTTTGTCCAGCGTCTCTTTTATGGCTGTAACTGTATATTCGTTATTTTCAATGTTTATAACGGTCAGACAAACGCCATTGTGCGCAACACTTTGATCTATTTTTAATTCGTGGGTAAATTCACTTTTTATAGTTAGATGAATATTGTCTTGATCTTTAACTATCTTTTTAATAGTGCCAAGTGTTTCTATAATTCCGGTAAACATATCTCTAAAATTTAGTTACTTTTGTAAAGTTCAAAAATAAGGATAATACGATAGTTACTATGGATAAATCTGATAAAATTATAGTTGGTATTTCAATAGGAGATTTAAATGGAATAGGAGTAGAGGTAATTCTTAAAACATTCCAGGATAACAGAATGCTGGATTTTTGTACGCCGCTTATTTTTGCAAGCACAAAAACGATTTCTTATCATAAGAAAGCATTGAATCTAGAAATACCCATTCATGGAATTACTTCCTTAAGTCAAATACAACACACTAAAATTAATGTATTAAACATTTGGAAAGAAGATGTTTCTATAACCTTGGGTGAGGCTTCGAAAGAATCTGGAGACTATGCAGCAAAATCTCTCGGAATTGCTGTAGATTATTTAAAAAATAAAAAAATAGATGTTTTATTAACAGCACCAATTAACAAAGAAACAATTCAATCAGAGGATTTTAACTTTCCAGGACATACAGAATATTTAGAAGACAAACTTGAGGGAGAAAGTTTAATGATTTTAATGACAGATAATTTAAAAATAGGTCTCATTACTGGTCATATTCCAATTTCTAAAGTAGCAGAAACGATTACGCCTTCTCTAATCAAAGAAAAAGTAGCAACGCTGCATACATCTCTTATAGAAGATTTTGGGATTAACAAGCCAAAAATTGCAGTTTTGGCATTGAATCCTCATTGTGGGGATAAAGGGGTTATCGGAAAAGAAGATGATGAAATTATAAAACCAACAATTGAAGAGATAAAAGCTTCTGGTAAATTGGTTTTTGGACCTTATGCAGCAGATGGGTTCTTTGGGTCGGAAACATATAGGCAATTTGACGGTGTTTTAGCAACCTATCACGATCAAGGATTGGCTCCTTTTAAGGCGTTGTCATTTGGAAAAGGAGTAAACTACACCGCAGGATTAAGTGAAATTAGAACGTCACCAGATCATGGAACTGGATTTGATATAGCTGGAAAAAACAGCGCAAACCCTTCTTCTTTTAAAGAAGCATTGTTTACTGCAATACACGTTTTTAAAACAAGAAAAGAGTACAAAGAACTCTCAAAAAACCCACTACAAATCAAGTAAAAAACTTTTATCTTATTAGATTGTAGAATAATAATTTTTTATATCTTTGCACGCTCAATGGATGTTTGGTAATGAAAGACTTAAAAAAATTCAACATACAGTTTGTAGGATTAAAAGAAGGAAGTCATTTATTCGAATATGAAATTGATAATACGTTCTTTGAAGCTTTTAATTATGATGAATTTGAAAGTTCATCAATTAAAATATCATTAGATTTTATAAAGAAAAGCACATTTTTTGAGCTTACTTT
>JABAZI010000057.1:2014-7848 GCA_018608545.1 Polaribacter sp. | reverse complement strand
TGGACGAAATTGTCCTTATTGGATATGGAAGTGTTAAAAAAGAAGATTTAACGGGAGCGGTAGATTTAATCACCGCAAAAGACTTTAACCAAGGTCCCATTGTTTCTGCTCAACAATTAATCAGTGGTAAAATTGCCGGAGTCTCAGTGACTTCTGGTAGTGGAGCTCCAGGAGATGGGCAAACAATTAGAATTCGCGGAAACGGTTCTTTGGGCCTTTCAAGTAACCCATTAATAGTAGTTGATGGTATACCATTGAACGATGGTGGTGTTGGAGGTTCTAGAAATCCATTAAATCTAATCAATCCAAATGATATTGAAAGCATGGTTGTTTTAAAAGACGCTTCTGCTACTGCGATTTATGGATCTAGAGGTGCTAACGGAGTTATTATTATTACCTCTAAAAAAGGAAAAGAAGGAGATTTTAAATTTAACGTCAATGCATCCACCACGATTCATACAGCGATTGATCAAGTAGATGTACTTTCAACTGAAGAGTTTGTAGGGGTTATTAATTCTACAGGTGACTCTGCTTACACAGACTTACTTGGTGCATCAGACACCAATTGGCAAGATGAAATTTATAAAGATGCAATTGGAAAAGATTTTTCATTCAGTGCTTTAGGTTCGGCATTTGGTGTACCCATGCGCGCATCGCTGGGTTACACGGATCATGATGGAATATTAAGAACCGATAATTTTCAAAGAACTACTGGGTCTTTAAATTTTTCACCTTCATTTTTGAAGGAACAATTAAAGGTTGAGGTTAACTTAAGAGGATCCGTTGCGAAAAATACATTTGCTGACAGGGGTGCTATTGGAAGTGCAGTCTCATTTGACCCAACACAGTCTCCTTATGATGCCGGTTCACAATATGGTGGTTATTTTGCTTGGATAGATGCTGGAACAGGAAACCAGTCAAACTTAGCACAAACAAATCCATTGGCGCTTTTAAATTTAAGAGACGACACTTCACAAGTAGATCGATTTATTGCTAATATCAAAGTTGATTATACCCTTCCATTTGTAGAGGGCTTGAAAGCAACCTTCAACCTTGGGCACGACAGTTCAATGAGTGATGGAGTTACTTTAGTATCAGATTTAATACCAACGTCAGATTCTACATTCAACGGTTCAAAGAACACTTATAATCAAGAAGCTACCAATCAATTATTGGATGTGTATCTTACTTATATTACTTCATTTAATGACGCACACAATTTAACAGCTGTTGCGGGACATTCTTATCAAGCATTTGAATTCGACAACACTAGTTATGATAGTGAAGCGGAAGAAGACGGAAATGATTTTGAATTTATTGACCGTTCAAAAAATGTACTTTTATCTTATTTCACAAGATTAAATTATGATTACCAAGGAAAGTATTTACTGACTGCTACCTTGAGAGCAGACGCGTCTTCAAAATTAAATCCAGATGACCGATGGGGCTATTTCCCATCACTTGCGGCAGCTTGGAACCTTCACAAGGAAGGTTTTATGTCGGATTCCTTTTTTGACGAATTAAAATTAAGAGCTGGTTATGGTGAAGTTGGAAATGTGAATGGATTAGGTGACTATCGTTTCTTAACTCAATATGTAGGGAGTCAATCGACTGCAAATTATCAATTTGGATCTAGTTTCTATCAAACTTACCGACCAGAGCCTATAAATACAGAACTACGCTGGGAGGTTGGTAGAACAACAAATATTGGTCTTGACTATGCTATTTTAGATGGAAAGCTAAGTGGATCTGTGAATGCTTATATGAAAGAAACGAAAAACTTAATCGCGTCTTCATCAGTCGATCCATTTACCAACTTTGGAAACAGAATTGATGCCAACATTGGTGATATGGAAAACAAAGGAATTGAATTGAGTTTTGATTATACACCAATTCAAAATGAAAACTTTGAATGGTCTATCAATTACAATATATCGTTTAATGATAACAAAGTGACTCGCCTACCTTTTGATCAAGCAGTCGGAGGTATTAGTGGGGGTGTTGGAAATAATATTCAAACACATACTGAAGGACAAACGCCTTACAGTTTCTTAGTTTACCAACAAGTGTATGATGCTTCAGGAGCCGCTATTGAAGGAGTTTATGTAGATAGAAACGGAGATGACATCATCAATGACGATGACCGTTACATCAAAGAAAGTCCTTTTGCTGATGTGATTATGGGATTTAACACCAACTTAAAGTATAAGAACTGGGATTTATCTGTCATATCTAGAGCAAATTTTGGAAATTATGCCTACAACAATGTAGCGTCTAATGCGGTATTTAGCCAAGCAATTGGCAATAGCGGAGGTTTTCTTAGAAACATACATTCTGATTATTTAAACACTGGCTTTATGGATTACACAGAAACAAGCTTACTTAGTGATCATTATGTTCAAGAAGCTTCGTTTTTTAAAATTGATAACATAACACTAGGGTATACTTTGAAAGACGCTTATAAAGACACCGACATTCGTTTTTATGGTTCTGCACAAAATGTATTAACGGTTACCAATTATGAAGGATTAGATCCTGAAATATATGGTGGTATCGATAACAATTTTTATCCAAGACCAAGATCATTTGTCTTTGGTGTTAACATAGATTTTTAATATAAAACTAAATGAAAATGAAAAATATATTTAAAAAACTTGTTTTTGGATTAGCCATTACAAGTATAATAGTAAGCTGTCATGACGATTTAAATCAATCGCCAATAGACCCAGATAGTTTTACAGAAGAAGACGTATTTGCAACTCCTGAGCAAGCTAAAGGAGCCCTAGCGAAACTATATTCGAGTTTAGCTCTAACAGGACAACAAGGCCCTGCTGGTCAACCGGATATTGCAGGAATTGACGAAGGTTTTTCTCAGTTTTCGAGAATGCTTTTTAACTTAAATGAAATCACAACAGACCATGCGGTCGTTGGATGGGGAGATCCTGGTCTTCCTGATTTACATGGGATGTACTGGTCTAGCAGTAATGATTTCACAGAAGCAATGTATTACCGTTTGGCTCAAGAAGTTTCTTTTTGTAATTCATTTATAACGAATGCGACTAACTTAAACGACGCTAGCGTTGAAAGCTACATCTCCGAAGCACGGTTTCTTAGAGCATACGCTTATTATAACTTAATAGATTTATATGGAAACGTACCATTGATAACGACTGTTTCAACAGATTTACCACAACAAAGTAGCAGATCTGAAATCTTTAACTTTATTGAAACTGAATTGCTTGAGATTGAAAACAGTCTACCTGGTTCTGGCGGAAATGAATTTGGTCGTGTTGATCAAGTTGCAGCCTGGGCCTTATTATCAAGGTTGTATTTAAATGCAGATGTATGGATTGGACAATCTAAATATTCTGAAGCAGCTACCTATTCAGGGAACGTTATTTCATCATCGTATTCAATTAATACCAATGATGCAAATGGGAATGGAACTGCTTATGACGAATTATTTTTAGCTGACAACGACACCAATGGCGCACAAAATGAATTTATTTTTGCGCTAAATTTTGATGGATTACAATCCCAAACATATGGAGGATCTACTTTTTTAATACATGCTGCAATTGGCGGAAGTATGAATGCAACCGATTTTGGAGTCAATGGCGGCTGGGGTGGTCTTAGAACTACCAAAAACTTAGTCAATCAATTTGCTGTTGATATCGATGCACAAAACATGGCTTTAGGGTCTGTTTCAGATTGGGGACTTGTTGGAGATGCCACCACTAATGGATGGGATGGCCCAGACATGGAGATGTACCAAACAGCTACCGACCAATATGCTATCTATGCTGAATTAAACTCTGGTGAAATTAAATTTAGATTTAATGAAGATTGGGGAAATAATTATGGAGATAATGGAGCAGATGGATCTATTGAAGCCGGAGGAGCTAACATTGCCGTTTCAAGCGCAGGCACCTATTACATTACTTTAGACATAGGATCCTTAACATATACAATAGCACCTTATACGAGTGATAAACGAGGAATGTTTTATTCGGATGGCCAAAATCTAGAAATAGAAAGTATTCCATCGTTTGAAAATGGATATGCTGTTACTAAATTTAAAAACGTTGATTCTAATGGAAATCAGGGAGTTGACTCTGGTGGTGATTTTACCGATACGGACCTACCATTGATCAGACTTGCTGAAATTTACTTAAACTATGCAGAAGCTGTCGTAAGAGGCGGTAATGGTGATTTAAGTTTAGCGGTTTCAAAAATAAATGAATTACGTCAAAGAGCATTCGGGAGTACTTCCGGAGATATTACAAGCTCAGATCTTGACTTAGAATTTATTTTAAATGAACGTTCAAAAGAATTGTATTGGGAAGGGTTGAGACGTACTGATTTAATACGTTTCAATAAATTTACTTCTGGTAGTTACTTATGGCCGTTTAAAGGAGATGTAGAAATTGGAACTTCTGTTCCAGATTTTAGAAATGTATTTCCAATTCCAAACAATGTAATTTCTGTTAATCCAAACCTAACTCAAAATGAAGGTTATTAATAAATTTATAAAATGAAAAAACTAATAAAAAATTCTGCTTTCTTAATCGTATTCACCAGTCTATTTATGGCATGTGATGACGTAGAAACGATCCAACTAAACTCGGATGCAAATACCATGGTTTCTTTATCAACTGATGCTGTTATACTAACAGAAGAATTGGCTGAAACCAATGTTCTAAATGTGACTTGGACGCTCCCAGAATTTGGGTTTGATGCAGCACCTACCTACACTATTTTAATGGATGTAACTGGTGGTGATTTCTCAGGCGCTCAATTAATTTCGGCTAATTCTAATTACTCAAAAGATTTCACGGGTAACGAATTAAATAATAAACTTTTATCACTTGGAATGACTCCAAATGAAGAAGCAAGTATAGATATTAAAGTTCTTACAAGACTCAGTGCTTATCAGGAAATGATGTCCGAAACAGTTACATTAACTGTGACGCCTTATTCTTCTCTTTTAGACCTGACTACTAACCTGGGTGTTGTAGGAAGTGCAACTCCTGGAGGATGGGGGAATGAAAATATTCCTGACTTACCTTTCTACACTACTTCTGCAGCCAATGTATATGTTGCATATGTAACTCTTAGAGATGGAGAAATTAAGTTCAGAAAAGATAATTTATGGACCGAAAATTATGGAGACACTGGCATGGATGGTACTTTAGAAGCAGGAGGTGATAATATCACTGTAACTGCAGGAAGCTATAAAATAACTGTAGATATGGATGCACTTACTTATACAATTGAAGCCTACACTTGGGGTCTTGTAGGAAGTGCTACAGCCAATGGTTGGGATGGACCAGACATGATGCTAAATTACAACCCGAATCAAGATGACTGGAAAGCTGTTGTAACACTTATTGATGGAGAAATAAAATTTAGATTAAATAATGACTGGGGAGTAAACTACGGAGATACTGGCGCGGATGGAACTATAGAAGTTGGAGGTGACAACATCGCAGTTAGTGCTGGACATTATTTAGTAACTTTTAACTTAAACACCCTTGAATATAGCTTGGAAGCTATGGATGTTTGGGGACTTGTTGGAAGTGCTACAGCTAATGGATGGGATGGACCAGATCAAAAATTTGTTCCTGACTTTGGAATCAACGAAGGGTATTACTATATTCATGGTGCTGTCCTTATGGATGGAGAAGCTAAAGTTCGTCAAAATGATGCTTGGGGTGTGAATTATGGAGATACCGGAAATGATGGGAGTTTAGAACTAAATGGGGATAATATTCCCGTGACTGCTGGCACCTATAATATTACTGTTAATTTTTCAGTTGACCCGCCCACGATTA
>JABAZI010000057.1:0-1914 GCA_018608545.1 Polaribacter sp. | reverse complement strand
TCCATACCATCGAATCTCGTTGATGGAATAAATTATAATACTTCAGACACTTCCAAAGCAACTCTTGTTTTACAAGCACCTTTAAAAGACTTTGTATATGTTGCTGGTAGTTTCAATAACTGGAATCCATCTTCTCTATACGCTATGAAAAAAGACACTAATACAGGAACGTTTTGGATTGAATTATCAGATTTAACCCCAGGACAAATAGAAACCTATCAATATTGGGTTTACGATCAAAGCCCTGTTTCTGGGTCTCCCTATGAGGTGAAAACTGCAGACCCCTACTCTACTTTAGTACTCTCTCCTTTTGATGATTCGTATATTCCGGATGCTTCCTACCCAAATATGCCGGCCTACCCATTAGAACAAGATCGTGAAGTATCCGTGTTGCAAACAGGGCAAAACCCATACAATTGGCAAGTAACCGATTTTCAGAAACCCGCTAAGGAAGACCTTGTGATTTACGAATTACTTATAAGAGATTTTGATACCAACCGAAATTTTCAAGATGTGATAGATCGGATTGATTATTTCAAGAATTTAAATATTAATGCCATTGAACTGATGCCTGTCATGGAATTTGAGGGCAATGAAAGTTGGGGTTATAATACTGCTTTTCATATGGCATTAGACAAATTTTACGGCTCTGAAGATAAATTTCGTGAATTAGTCGATGTATGCCATCAAAATGGGATTGCTGTTATTTTGGATTTAGCACTCAACCATGCCTTTGGAAGAAATCCGATGGTAAGGATGTGGATGGACGATCCAGACAATAATGGATGGGGAGAACCTAGTAGTGAAAACCCCTATTTCAATGAAACTGCAACCCATACTTACAGTGTAGGTTCTGATTTTAATCATTCTTCAGCCTTAACAAAAAAATATAGTAAACGAGTCGTAAAACATTGGATAGAAAACTTTAAAATTGATGGCTTTCGCTGGGATTTAACCAAGGGTTTTACACAGAACTGTACAGAAACGAACTCTGGCTGCACCGATAATTATCAGGCCGACAGAGTGGCTATTCTAAAAGAATATGCTGATTATTCTTGGAGTTTAGACCCCGATCATTATGTGATTTTTGAACATTTGGGAGGCACACAAGAACAAAAAGAATGGGCAGATTATCGTATTGATGAGGGAAAAGGAATTATGCTTTGGGGTAAAATGACGAGCCCTTACAATCAATTAACGATGGGGTTCAGTTCAAATTCTAATATTAATGGAATGGGACACAACAGTCAGAATTTTATCGGAAAACGTTTAGTTGGTTATTCAGAAAGCCATGATGAAGAACGCCTCATGTATAATAATCAACAGTATGGTGCTTCTAACGGTAGTTATGATGTCACAACTTTAACAACCGCACTTGAGCGTATGGCCGCTTTAGGAGCTATCACGCTAACAGTTCCAGGACCAAAAATGATATGGCATTTTGGAGAACTGGGTATGGAGAATTCTATTTTTACTTGTAACGATGGCACAGTGAATGAATCTGGAGGTAACAATGGTGACTGCAAATTAGATACGAAACCACAACCACAATGGGCGGACAACTGGACATCTGACACAACAAGAAATGAAATATATACAACTTGGTCTCGTTTAAACGCCTTAAAAATAAATGAAGCTGTATTTGAAGGTTCGTATTCTATAAACTCTGGAACCCTAACTCCTAAAATTTATATCTGGGATGATTCGATAGCAACAACAGAACTTAAAAATATAGTCATCATATCCAACTTTGACTTAAGCAATCAGAATGTAGTTCCAAACTTTCCGTATACAGGAGTATGGTATGATTTAATGGACTCATCTGGTAACACGACTGTTACTGTTTCAAATACTTCGTCTGCTATTAATCTCCCTCCAGGAACATTTAAAATTTTTGGAAATAAGCCAGCATCC
>JABAZI010000063.1 GCA_018608545.1 Polaribacter sp. | reverse complement strand
ATAAAGTTTACAAAAACGCCCCCTAACATGATGATTAAACGTTGCCAGGCAGGTTTGGACCGAAATTCCCATGGTTGCGGTGGTAAAGCCATTTGCTCAGTATCCATGCTTTCGTCAATCATTCCAGATATTTTCACATACCCTCCGAGTGGGATCCAACCAATTCCATATACTGTTTCACCAATTTTTTTCTTAAAAATAGAGAACTTGTAATCAAAAAATAAATAGAATTTTTCTACCCTAGTTTTAAATAATTTTGCGGGGATAAAATGCCCTAACTCGTGTAAAACAATTAAAAGAGATAAGCTTAAAATAAATTGGGATGCTTTTATTAGTATTTCCATTCAGTATCAAATCATAATTAAAATAGGCCCAAATGTACGTTTTTAAAGAGAGTTTAAAAAGCACAAATGGCACTACCTTTTTATTTTAACAATAATTTGATAGTGTTTTTATTTTTGTTTGCTTTATAAGCTGTTTTTTAGTCGTAAATTTGTAAAAATAAACAGGGTTTTATGAATTTTAATTTTTTTAAAAAATCAGCACCAACACTTATTTTTTTAGCTGTTTTTTCAGCAGTTGTAATCCCTGTTTTTTATCACTTGTTAAAAGTTGATAATCGCCTCAAAATCTATAATCCTGCAGATGTAAATCCGAGGTTAGTAGATGAGAGTATCTTACACGTCCAGAAAAATCATAACATTGCAGATTTTAATTTGATCAATCAAAACGGCAAAAAGATTACAAATAAAGACTATGAAGGTAAAATTTATATAGCGGATTTCTTTTTTACGCGCTGCCAAAATATTTGTATTGCCATGGCCTATAACATGAGTGAATTACAAGAATTTTATAAAAATGATACTGACATAATGTTTTTATCTCATTCTGTTACTCCTCTGATAGACAGTGTTTCTGTTTTGAAAGAATATGCCATGAACAAAGGAGTTATAGATGGAAAATGGAACGTCACCACTGGGAAAAAAAAGCATATTTATGAGTTGGCTAGAAAAAGTTATTTTGCAGTTTTAGATGAAGGTAATGGAGATGAAAATGACTTTATTCACACTGAGCAATTTATATTAGTAGATAAAAAAAGACGAATTCGTGGATATTATGACGGAACAAACGACCAAGAGATGGAGAAATTAAAAGAAGATATTGTTTTTTTAAAAGAAGAAGAAGCTTTAAAATAACTTGTTTAGAATTATTCTAAATTCCTATCTTTGTTGTCCAAATTATATTCATTGACTACAATAGCAACATTACAAAAAGGAGAAATCGGATATATTTCCGAAGAATCATTAGATTCTATTCCTTTAAAACTTCTAGAAATGGGTTGTTTGCCAGGTGCAGAGGTAGAATTAGTGCAAATTGCACCTTTGAAAGACCCCTTATACATTTGTGTAAATGGAAGTCATTTGGCTATCAGAGAAGAAACGGCCTCTAAAATTCAAATCCTAAAAGTTAATAGTTTAGATGTCTAAAAACGATATAAAAGTTGCTTTAATAGGAAATCCTAATACAGGAAAAACCTCTCTTTTTAATCAGCTTACCGGCTTAAATCAAAAGGTTGGAAATTATCCAGGAGTAACCGTTGATAAAAAAGAGGGTCTTAGTAAGTTGTCTCCTACACAAAATGCAGTGATTACTGATTTGCCCGGAACCTACAGTATCAACCCAACCTCAATAGATGAGAGTATTGTTTTAAAGACCCTGTTAAAAAAGGATATTAAAGAATCTCCTGACGTAATTTTAGTCGTTGCAGATGTAGAAAATTTAAAAAGAAATTTATTACTGTTCTCTCAAATCAAAGACCTAGAGATTCCAACTGTTTTGGCAATCAACATGGTTGACCAAATGAATAGAAAAGGAATTACTATTGATTTGTCTTTGTTGAAAAAACAATTAAATACCGAAGTTGTTTTAATTAGTGCAAGAAAAAATGAAGGAATAAATGATGTAAAAGCTGCAATTATTCGTTGTCATGTGGCGGCAAAGGCATCTCCTTTGTGTGGTGTTGATCATAAAATAGATCCTGATTATTTTATGAAATTAAAGGAAATCAGTTCTGATTATTCCTTGTATGAGTTATGGCTCATGGTCACTCAGAGTAACTTTCCTGAAACAGTAACCAAAGAAGAAAAAGAAAAATTATTAGCTTTTAAGCAAGACGTTTCTAAGGTAAAAAAATACCAACATAAAGAAACTATTTACAGGTATCAGGAGATTAATAAAATTCTAAAAAAAACCTATATAATAGATAAAAGCAAAGCGACCGATCTACGAGCGAGATTAGATAAAATTTTTACTCATAAAATCTTTGGATATGTCTTTTTTGTCTTTTTGTTATTTATCATTTTTCAATCAATATTTGACTGGTCTACCCTACCAATGGATCTAATCGATGGTACTTTTGCTGAAATTTCTGATTTTGCTAAAAATAATTTACCAACGGGCGTTCTTACAGATCTAATAACAGAGGGTATTATTCCAGGAATTGGAGGGGTTCTTATTTTTATTCCACAAATTGCAATTCTATTTTTATTCATTGCAATTCTAGAAGAAACAGGCTATATGAGTCGTGTCGTTTTTTTAATGGACAAGATTATGCGTCGTTTTGGAATGAATGGGAAAAGTATCGTTCCATTAATTTCAGGAACAGCGTGTGCAATTCCTGCAATTATGGCAACGAGAACCATTCCTAGTTGGAAGGAGCGATTAATAACGATATTAGTTACCCCTTTTACTACTTGTTCAGCACGCTTGCCAGTATATGCTATTTTAATTTCTCTTATAATTCCAGATACAAAAATATTCGGATTTTTAAATTTACAAGGTTTTGTTTTGTTGTTGTTGTACGCCTTGGGTTTTGCAACGGCTATATTAGCGGCGTATATTTTACACAAAACATTAAAGATTAAATCGAAGTCATTTTTCGTAGTAGAAATGCCTAATTATAAATTGCCTTCCATTAAAAACATCTTTTACGAAATATTAGAAAAAACAAAATCTTTTGTTCTAGAGGCTGGGAAAATTATTTTAGCATTGTCAATTATTTTATGGTTTTTAGCTTCAAACGGTCCTTCCTCTTTCGAAAATGTAGAAAAAAACACTGTTCAAAATCCATTAAATCAACATTTGTCTGAGAAAGAATTGCAGCAAAAAATTGCTTCAGCAAAATTAGAGAATTCATATATTGGAATTTTAGGAAAAACAATTGAGCCATCGATCAGGCCTTTAGGGTATGATTGGAAAATTGGAATTGCTTTGATTACTTCGTTTGCGGCAAGAGAAGTTTTTGTAGGTACTTTAGCAACGATATACAGTGTAGAGGCAGATGACGAAAAAACAGCGACCATTAAAGAAAAGATGGCGACAGAAGTAAACCCAATCACTGGCGAGAAGCGTTTTAATTTTCCTGTTGGGATGTCTTTGTTAGTTTTTTATG
Organism: Polaribacter sp.; assembly: GCA_018608545.1. GTDB lineage: Bacteria > Bacteroidota > Bacteroidia > Flavobacteriales > Flavobacteriaceae > Polaribacter. Next base: position 4,693 of record JABAZI010000063.1, on the reverse strand, counting down.
CATTTGCGATGCAATGCATGGCAACATTAGCCATTGTGAAAAGAGAAACCAAATCGTGGAGGTGGCCTTTAATTCAACTGTTTGGGATGGGCTTCTTAGCGTATATCTCTTCTTTTATTACCTATCAAATTTTAAGTTAATGCAGGAAATATTAGCATATATAATCGTCGTTTTAGCAGTAATTTTTTTAGTAAAAAAATACTTTTTTTCTGCTAAAAAAAACAAGGGATGTAGTTCTGATTGTGGATGTTGACGCCTTATTTCCCCATCGGAACAACAATAATCCCAGTAATTTTTTTTTGAAACGTTATCAGATCTTTATCCGCTTCTAATTTTGTTTTATAATTCCCAACTTGTACTTTCCACTCAGGAGAATTATACACTAGTTTAGAAAAACGATCAGGAAAATCAACGTTAAAACGAGTTAGAATTTGTCTTGCTTGCTGTTCGTTTCCGTTGTATAATTGAATTCTATAACCAAACCCAAACTCTTTATTAAAGTTTCTTTTTTTAGAAATGATGTTCCTAATTTTTTCTAGTTTCGTTGTTTTTTTTTGAGAATAAGTACGGTGGCTTATTGCGATAAAAAACAACAACAACAGAAGTGCTATTCGTTTACTTTTCATGGGGATAAATGTTTCTACAAAAGTAATGACTAGTTCAGTAATAAATCAGTAAAACGGGTTATTTAGAATAATTATAAATTAGTATTTAACATTCTATTCCTTTTTCAAATTTTGGTAATATGTAGTACTTTTGTCGAACGAAAAAAAATGGTTTTTTATCATTTTATATTAGATATTTTTAAACAAAGTTTAAATATGAAAAGTGTAGCATTGCACAACAGACTAACTTCAGTAATTCTAAGGACTTTTACGTTTCTCTTATTTCTTGCATTTAGTGTATCTTCTTATTCTCAAGATATAGACGAAGCACGTCAAAAAGAAGGGAAAAATTTATTCAAATCACAATGTGCTTCATGTCACAAATTAGAAAGAAAATTAGTTGGTCCAGCATTGGGAGGTATTGAATCTCGTAGAGAAAATGAATGGTTAAAAGCTTGGATCAAAAATAATGCAGCCTTGAGAGCATCGGGAGATGCTGATGCTATTGCTGTTTACGAAGAGTACAATGGATCTGCTATGACTGCTTTTCCACAATTATCAGATAAAAATATTGACGATATACTATACTACACAACAGTAGGGGAATTACCAAAAAAAGCTCCGGTAAAAGTTGAAGGGGCTCCTGTAAATCAGGCTCCATCTTCTCCAACCTGGGTCATTTATTTATTAGCTGCTGCAATTCTAGTTGCTTTTGTGATGATTGCCAGCTTGCTGAAACAAGTAAATGAGTTAAAAGGAATTAAAAGAGAACCCTCTCAATCTAATTTAAAGAGAGATTTACACGAATTATGGGAAGGGATCAAAAAGAATACATTCTTACATGTTCTGTTTGTTATTTTTGGACTGCTAATGACAGCATATGTTCTTTTTGGAACGTTATTTAAAGTTGGAGTAGATCAAGGATATCAGCCAATACAACCGATCGTTTTCTCTCATAAAATACATGCAGGAGATAATAAAGTAGATTGTCAATATTGTCATTCCTCTGCAAAGCACAGTAAGCATTCTGGAATTCCCTCTGTAAATGTTTGTATGAATTGTCATAAAAACATTGCCGAGGTTGCCGATAATACAGTTGTAGAATTGGAAGATGGAGTTGTTCTTGGGAAAGCTCAGTTAGACAAGGAAATTGCAAAAGTATATAAGGCTGCTGGATGGGATGCAGAGAATTTAGAATATACAGGTGATACCAAGCCAATCAAATGGGTTCGTATCCATAACCTGCCAGACTTTGTCTATTTTAACCACTCACAACACGTTACTGTTGCAGGTGTTAAATGTCAGAAATGTCATGGTCCTGTTGAAGAAATGGAAGAGATGTACCAACATTCTCCATTAACAATGGGTTGGTGTATCGACTGTCATAGAGAAACAAAAGTAGATTTAAAAGGAAACGAATATTACGCAAAAATTCACGAACAACTGGCAAAAAAGTATGGGGTAGACAAGGTTACGGCCTCTCAGTTAGGTGGATTAGAGTGTGGTAAGTGTCATTATTAATCAAGGTTTAAAATGAAAAGTTCACCGTTTTTTTGGATTTTTCAATCAATCAATAAAAAAGTGTAAATGGCTTCAATCAAAAAATACTGGAAAAGTGTTGAAGAACTAAAAGATAGTTCTGTTGTTGAAACGCTAAGTAAAAATGAGTTTGTAGAGCATATTCCTACAGATGATTTCTTAGGAGATAAAGAAACCCTTGAGACTTCTTCTACTTCTCGTAGAGACTTCTTAAAATATGTTGGCTTTACAACAGCAGCAGCTTCATTAGCTGCATGTGAAGGACCGGTTGTCAAATCGATTCCTTATGTAGTAAAACCAAATGATATTATCCCTGGGGTTGCAGATTGGTATGCAACAACGGTGGCAGACGGATACGACTTTGCAAATGTTTTGGTTAAAACAAGAGAAGGACGTCCAATTCAAATCATGCCAAATAAAGAAGCGAACGGAACGACCAATGCAAGAGTTCAGGCTTCGGTACTCTCTTTATACGATGAGAGTCTTCGTTTACAAAAAGTAACTAAAGAAGGAAATGAGATTTCATGGGCAGATGCTGATCGTGAGATTGGAGCTTCCTTGGCTGAACTACGAGACGCTAAAAAACCTGTTGTGTTATTAACAGGAACAATGGCCAGTCCTTCAACAGATAAAATTGTTCAAGAATTTACAACTGCGTATCCAAATGTAACACATATTGTATATGATGCAATTTCTGAAAGTGGAGCTGCAGATGCATTTGAAGCAATGTATGGAGAAAGAGCATTGCCAAATTATCACTTAGATCAGGCCGAAGTTATTGTTTCTTTTGGAGCAGATTTCTTAGGAGATTTCCACGGAGGGTTTGAGAAAAAATACACACAAGGAAGAAAGCCAGAGAACGGTAAAATGTCTTATCATGTTCAATTAGAAAGTAACATGACATTGACAGGTGCAAATGCTGACAAACGTTTGGTGGTAAAACCATCAGATCAAGTATTTGCTTTATTAAACTTATACAATGCAATTACAGGTAATTCTGTTGCTTCGAAAGCAACTGCCAAAGATGCTGAAATAAAAAAGTTAGCAATTACCTTGAAAAAGGCTGGTTCAAAAGCAGTTGTTTTAACAGGGTTGAATGATAAGAATGCGCAACTTATTACTTTGGCAATAAACAAAGCCTTGAACAGTACTATTATTGATGTAACCAATACATTAAATATCCGTCAAGGGAATGATGCCGCAGTTGCTCAATTAGTTTCAAATTTGAAATCAGGAACAGTTGCTGGAGTTATTTCTTACAATGTAGATCCTGTTTTTAGTTTGGCAAATGGAAAGGAATTTGCAGACGCTCTTAAAGGCAAATTATCAGTTGCAATTGCTGTAGAAAATAACGATACAGTTGCTGCATCAAATTATGTACTACCCGCAACCCATTTTCTAGAGAGTTGGGGAGATGTTTCTATTTCTAAAGAAAATTATAGTCTTGTACAGCCAACTATTCAGAAATTATTCAAAACACGTCAAATTCAGGAAATTTTATTAAAGTGGTCTGGCAATTCAACTTCCTACTACGAGTATTTAAAATCTTTTTGGGCAAACAAAATTTTAGGAGGTTCTTCTTGGAATACAGCTTTACACAATGGTTTTTTCGCAAAAGAAGTTTCCAAAAGTGTTGCATTGAAATCAGTATCACTTTCAGGTGTTGCTGCTAATTTGTACAGCTCAGTAAAAGCTTCAGAATTTGAATTGGCTCTTTATACCACCACTGGTTTAGGAGATGGAAAACAGGCAAACAATCCTTGGTTACAAGAATTCCCTGATCCATTAACAAGAGCTGCTTGGGATAATTATTTAACCATTTCTATGGCAGATGCCAAGAAGTTAGGTTTTACCAATCCAATAAAAGATAATGGAGCGATTGATGGGGATTATGCAAATCTTACTCTTGATGGAGTAACAGTTGCCAATGTTCCTGTATTAATTCAACCAGGTCAAGCACCGGGATCTATAGGGTTAGCCCTTGGTTATGGGAGAACGTTAGGATTCAAAGATGAAATGAAAGTAGGAGTCAATGCCTACCCATTATATAAAGACGCACAGACAATTCAGTATGGTGTTTCCATTGAAAAAGTTAGTGGAACCCATAAATTTGCTTGTACACAAGTTCAAAAAACAATTGCGGGACGTCACGATATCTTAAAAGAAGTTTCTTTAAAAGATTACATAAATATTGACCCTAAAGACCACAAGAACGGATGGAATATTCCTGCTATGGTTTCCTATGATCATCAAGAGGTAGAAGCGAAGTCTATAGATTTATGGGCTGAACATAATAGAGAAATTGGGCATCACTTTAACTTGTCTATTGATTTGACTTCTTGTACAGGTTGTGGATCATGTGTTGTGGCTTGTCATGCAGAAAATAATGTACCTGTTGTGGGTAAAAATGAGGTAAGAGTTGGTAGAGATATGCACTGGTTGCGTATTGATAGGTACTACTCTTCTGGGGTAGAGGAGCAATATAAAGAGGCTACTGGTCACGAACCAACGTCTCCTAAAGTAAGAAAGTTTGCAACAGACGAATTAGG
>JABAZI010000036.1:7639-46784 GCA_018608545.1 Polaribacter sp. | reverse complement strand
AAAATTCTCATCTCATAAACTAAAAACAAGCCCTTTATTAGAACAAGAGAGAACATAAAACCTTAATCAAAATATTGTTTTATGGCGATGCGGTGTGCCGGAATACTTTTATTATAATTTTCTACCAACACCTCTAGTATTTCTGGATCTCTAACACCAATATCCTTTTTTTGGTGATATTTAGAAACATATAATTTATAAGAGTGGTTGATTTTTTCAAAAATGAGAAAATGTGTTTTATTTAATTCAGTATAACTGATTTCATTTCCGGAGAACACCCCTGAGGCATCTAAAAAAAATACTGAAAACTCATAATACTTTAAAACATTTTCCATAATTACACCAATTCTGCAGACAAGCCTATACGCAACAACTCAGAACATCTTGGTTCTAGATCTTTATATGTCCCCGATTTAACAATACATTTTCCTTTGTAATGAACAAGAATGGTACATTGTTCCGCTTGCTCTAAGGTATGTTCACAAACACGAATCAATGACTCAATAACGAAATCAAACGTATTTACTTCATCATTGTGTAATACAATCTCATGTTGATGCGCTTCTTGTTCCAAGACATCAACCTCTTCTTGTATTTTTTCTTTTGTACCCATGGTTACAAAATTACAATTTATTGTATTTTAATGCAACCCAATTATTTCTCTCAATAAAAGTCTCCAATTTCAAATTGTATTGAGAAACTTCGGCATCTATAATTGAAATATCCTCTTTATAGAAACCACTCAAAAGTAACACCCCATTTTCATTTAAACAGCTTGCGTATATTTTCATGTCCTCTATCAAAATATTTCTATTGATATTCGCTATGATAACATCATACTTTTTGTTTACTAGCAATGTTGAGTCTCCTTCAATGACCGAAATATGACTACAATTATTACGTTCAATATTTTCTAAAGAATTTTCATAACACCAAGCATCGATATCAATAGCATCCGTTGGCCTAGCTCCTTTCATTTCAGCAAATATTGCTAAAATTCCAGTTCCACATCCCATGTCTAAAACTTTTTTATCTTCTAAATCTAACGCTAATAAATGCTGAACCATCATGTAGGTTGTTTCGTGGTGCCCTGTTCCAAAACTCATTTTTGGAACGATAACGATGTCATATTTTAAATGAGAATTCTCATGAAAAGGAGCTCTTATACTAACTAAATTATCTACCTGAATAGGTTTGAAATTTTTTTCCCATTCTGCGTTCCAATTTGTTTGTTCAACTTCCTTTTTTGAATATTGTATTGAAAATTCATCAGAATTTAAAACAAAAATAGTATCCAAAAGAGTAGGATTCCAATCTTCTTTTTGAATATACCCTGTGACACCATTTTCATTTTCAACAAAACTCTCAAAACCAACTGCTCCTAATTCTGCAATTAAAATTTCTGTCCCTGGCTCTTTCGGAGTTATTGTAAAATGATATTCTATATATATGTTATCCATAAATTTGCTGTAAAAAAAATGCATCAAGATTAAAAATCTTGATGCAAATTTATTGTAAATATCTTTAAATAGACGCTTAAATAGCGTTAATAATTCCTGTAAAATCAGCTACATTTAAAGCAGCTCCTCCAATTAAACCTCCGTCTACATCTGGTTTAGAGAAAATTTCTTTGGCATTTGCTGGTTTAACACTTCCTCCGTACAATATAGAAACTGCATCTGCAACTTCTTTGTTGTATTGCTTTTCAATAATACTTCTAATGTATGCATGCATTTCTTGAGCTTGCTCTGCACTTGCAGTTTCACCTGTACCAATAGCCCAAACAGGCTCGTATGCTAAAACAACACTTTTCCAAGCATCTGCCTCTAAATGGAATAAAGCATTCTTTAATTGGCTTTCTACAACTGCAAAATGAGTATCAGACTTTCTGTCTTCTAATAATTCACCAAAACAAAAAATAGTTTCTAAATTATTTTCGAGAACTGCATCCACTTTTTCAGCTAAAGAAGCATCCGTTTCGTTAAAATAGGTTCTTCTTTCTGAATGTCCTAGAATAACTGTTTTTATTCCGATTGCTTTTAACATCTGAGCAGAAATCTCTCCTGTATAGGCTCCATTTTTGGCCTGATGCATGTTTTGAGCAACTACCTCTACTTTAGAATCTTTAGCTGTTTTTATTGAAGAAGATAAGTTGACAAAAGTAGGAGCAACAATAACACGAGTATTTTCTAAAGGTTCATTTTTGAGTGCCTTTTTTAAATGTTTGATAAGTGCTTTACTCTCATTCTTATCATTATTCATTTTCCAGTTTCCTGCGACTATTTTTGTTCTCATAATTCTAATTTTACTACCTAAAGTATGAATATTTTTATCTAATTAATTTTCTGTAAATTTAAGAAATGGAATGACAAATCCATTGAGAAAAAGAAATAGTTACTAAAACGATTTATATTTAAAGTTTCAGAGCCGCTCTAATTTTTTTATCAGAGGCATCTATAGCATTAAAGAGGATAATTTCTCCTTTTTCATTTAAAACTAAATACCTTGGAATCCAACTCAAATCCAAGAACGTGACCAAATCTCCGTTCTTCATTCCTTTTGGAATATTAAAGTGCTCTCCTTCCAAAAGATGCCGTTGTACACCTCTTTTCCACGAACCTACTTTTTCGTCAACAGACAAAAATAAATAAACCACTTCAGGAAATTCTTTTTGTAACTCTTTTACTTTTGGAATCCCTTCAATACAATCTCTACACCATGAAGCCCAAACATCAATTAGAACCTTTTTACCCCGGTAGTTGTTAAGCACCTCTTGAAAAGTAAAAGAAACATCTTCTAAACTGTAAACTATTTCGTTGCGTGCTTTTTCAGAAAAATTGGATGGAATCTCTTGTTGACAACTCAGAAAAATTAGAAGCACAATTATTGACACTTTTTTTAACATCTATATTTTTTTTTGGAATTTCGATAGATCAAATACTTTGAACTTGAAACTTTATTTAAAAAGCAAAATTAACTACTTTTGCTTAACTTTTAGAAAAAAAATGACAACACAAGAACTTATTGACCAAATTCGAAAGAAAAAATCATTTTTATGTATCGGGTTAGATGTAGATATACAAAAAATTCCACCGCACCTTTTAAAGACAGCAGATCCCATTTTTGAATTTAATAAAGCAATCATTGAAGCAACTCACCATTTATGCGTTGCCTATAAACCAAATACTGCTTTTTACGAAGCATACGGTTTAAAAGGTTGGAAATCTTTAGAAAAAACAATTCATTATCTAAATCAGGAATACCCTGAAATATATACTATTGCCGATGCAAAACGTGGAGATATTGGAAACACCTCTAGCATGTATGCCAAGGCTTTTTTTGAAGATCTCGCTTTTGACTCAATTACAGTTGCACCATATATGGGGAAAGATTCTGTAGAACCTTTTCTCGCTTTTAAAGACAAACATACAATTCTATTAGCCCTAACTTCTAATGAAGGTGCTTTTGATTTTCAAACAAAAAAAGTAGCCCATACAGAATTCTACAAACACGTTTTAGAAACTTCAAAATCTTGGAAAAATTCAGAAAACTTAATGTATGTTGTTGGAGCCACAAAAGCAGCATATTTTAAAGAAATTAGAAAAATTGTACCCACTTCTTTTTTATTAGTTCCTGGTGTTGGTGCACAAGGCGGAAATTTACAAGAGGTTTGTAAATATGGATTATCAGAAAATATAGGGTTATTAATTAACTCTTCCAGAGGAATTATTTACGCTTCCAAAGAAGAAGACTTTGCAAAAAAAGCAGCTTTAAAAGCAACGCAATTACAACAAGAAATGGAAATGATTTTAAATAGATCGTTATAACTTAAGAATAAAATACAACCATTTCAAAAAAATGAAGTACTCACAGATTTTAGTAGAATATTGTATTGTAAGATAAAAAAAGCTGGCAAAAGTTTATAAAATCTAACTATAGTTTGAAGACAAAGTTTATGAAATAGTTAACAAATACCAGCTTAGCAATTAATTCAGTACAAATAAACCACAAAAAAAATCAACCTAGGTTAATCCCTATAATGATTAACTTTAGCCGATAAATAGTTTCTAATTTTTTTCATTAAAAAACACCACTTAAAAGATCTTCTATAATGGCAAAATTATATTTGGTGTTATTTTTATTAATTCTACTTTGAACCGACACTAAAACATCAATTAAAAATATCGAAATCAATTTTTAATAGCCCTTTTATTAATTGTAGCTAAATGATATTGATCATTATTCGTTTTTTAGGAATACTGTACCAATTCATTTAATGTATTCTTGTTAAATTTTAAATTGAAAAATTACTAGAATAAGAATTATATAAAAGAGTCCTATAAAAAATACCAAAATTTTATTTTATTGGCTGATTAATATTGGATTGTAAAATTATTATTATTCTATGATTCTTTTATGTAACATCAATAAGTTCTTCATTGTATTTATTTGTTAGCAAACCAATATCTTTTCTCTCTTGTTTTGATAACAACAATATTTATAAGAGGATTATTATCTAGATGTTTTTTGTGTGTTAATTTTCTTTTATCAATAGGAAATTATGTTCCTTTTAATTAAATAAAAACACCTATATAAAATTGATTTTACATAGGTGGCTTACTCTGATTATTCTTTAGAAATATTTTACTTTACTATCAATTTTTTAGTAATAGATCCTAAATTAGAATACAATTTAACGAAATAAAGTCCTTTTGAATATTTAGTTAAATCAATATTAAATAAATTCTTATTAATTTTTACGTTGTTTTGTAATATTTTTCCTGTAATATCATAAATATCGTACTTAAAATCTGAAATATTTTGCACCTTTATTTTAAATATACCTGAAGATGGATTTTCTAAAATGCGTACGTTTTTATTTAAAAAGTCATAGCTATTTACAGATAATACAATCGCACAATTATAAACAACGATTTCATCAACATACCAACCATCATTACCGTTACATCCATCACTTCCAAATTCCCATCTAAATTTTATAGTTGAATTTGCGACAACACCCAAACTGGATAAGTTTATAACACTTTGTCCCCAAGAACTGTTTTCAGAATTTTCATCTGTACCAGAAAAAACATCTTCTTCTATCATTGGGTTATTATTATCGTTATCTGTAACAATAAACTTATTGTAAGAATTCACTGTAAAAGAAGAACTTGGAACAAGTGCCCATGTGTTTCCTTCATCGATACTGAATTTAATATTACCTCCATCGTAATCTGGTTCGGTTGCAATATTGTGTGTAAAAGCCAATTCAAATTGTCCATCAGTTGTATTCGGCATTGTAATGGTAGGACTCTCTAAACGAATGATTCCATGCTGGGTGTCACATGAACCACCACCATCACTTTCAAGACCATTCGCTGGGTTTGGTGCATAAATGGCAAGTCCTTCTCTGCCTTTTGGTAAATTAGTTTTTAAAATCCATTCTCTGGCTTCCCATCCAGCTGCGTTTTCAGGTAATTGAGAAATACTCCAATTTTCATTTATACCGTCTTCCCAATTTTCGGTAAAAATTGGATTATTTATACTGGCGTCACAAAGGTCTTCATTCTCACTTAGTATTGTTGCAAAAGAACAATTGTTTTCAGAACGGAGTTCTACAGCAATTAATGTCTTAAGGACCTCATTATAATCAGCAGAAGTTATTATTTCTCCGGATAGCCCTGGTGGAGTTTCTGTAGTAGATAAACCTTTTAAATTAAGACCAATTAAATCATCACATGAAGCAACAATGGCATCCGAAAAAGTAGAGAATCCGCTAGTTTGAGTTAAGTACTCGCTTTGCGCTCTCCAAAAAATATGAGCTGCTTTGGTGAATCCAATACCAGTAATCGTTTGACCATTATAGCTTCCTCCGTCTACCATTAAGGCATAAGCGTGATTTGGGATTCCTGAATTAAAATGAACTCCTCCATTATCATCTGAACTACACCAATAATTACTATCTGTAACCTTACCTGGACTTCCATATATAGTTGGATCCGACATATCACGTAAAGCACCACTAAATGCCTCTATATCTTCACCAACCACCCATCGAACGGAGTTATTCATTGCTGTACGAAGTGAATTATCTTCATCTTCATCTTGATAATTATTTATCAAATCAACTGTTTCTCCCCAAATATCAGAGAAAGATTCATTTAACGCACCTGATTCATATTCATAAATTAAGTCAGAGGTATACTGAGTATATGCATGACCCCATTCATGGGCAACTATATCATCAGAAGCTATACCCTCACAATAATTTGTATTTACTCCGTTCCAAAAGGCGTTTGGACAATTCTCTGGTATATTATTTATCGATATCATCTCGGCATCACGATTGTCGAAAGAGATAAAGTTAAACGCATGTTTAAAAAAATAGTACACATGACCAGCAGTTTCTATTTGATTCTTTTGCCATTGATCAAAAAAGAAAATGATATCACCCTCTGTATATATTTTATTTTCCATATCTACTTCGTAAAGAGATCTGTTTAAAGCATGTGCAATTCCTGTAAATTGCTCTATTAATTTACCTGAATGAGCATCGATAAATAAAAATTCTCTAACATCATAATCATTTCTAACTTCAATTCTGTACACTAAATGTTTAGTAGTTATATAACCTTGTGCTAAACCTTTTGGGAATACATAAAGTTTGTTAGATATAATTTTTAATTCTTTTCCGGACTGATTTAAGTTTTGTACACCAATCAAGTCAAGTGCTTTACTATTTGCATCTGTAAGACTTAATCCTGGAATTGAATTAAGATTTATATCAGGAATAATATTTCCATTTATAGATTTTAAATTATCATTTTTATCAAAATGAAATTTCAATTCAGCATCAAATACATCAACACCTTTGTATTGTTGTTTTAGAGTATAGTGTTTTAAGCCATAAGTATCTGTTTTTTCAGAAACAAACTTAAGGGTTTCACTGATATTCTCAATTGCATATATAGACTTATTAATATTTAAAAAATTAGTTACTTTTTCCTTTAAACTATTTCCTTTTAAAATATATGGCTTATTAATTGGAAATTTAATAAAACCTGGAATTTTTAAATTTTTATTTATACTGACAGTTGCTTGAGTTATATTTTCTAATTCACTAATAGACTCTAAAACAGTGTTTTGAGCATTTACAAGCTGAATTAAAAATAATACGACTAAGCTTAAATATTTTCTTTTCATTTGGCTGTTTTTTTTGATTTTTAAAAAAGCCACTCATTTGTATGGAGTGACTTTGTTTTTAATTACGCTATTAAATTTTTCCCATCATTAGTTAAAAAAATGATTTAATCTAATGTAAGTACTTCAACAAATCGATCACCCCATAAAGTACCATCAATCGTCCAAGAAGATTGATGTAAAATAGGAAAAACTATCATTCTGAATCCAGTAGCTGTTTTAACTAAAGTTCCAGAACCACTTATATTATAGGCTGGTTGGGGAGATCCGTTCCAAGTTGACACGATGTAAGGTTGTTCTTCAATTATAAAATCGTCAGTACACCCATCATTAAAAGTAATTTTAACAGGAGTATTCGATATAATTACTTCATCCCACCATCCTGTGAACCATTGAAAAGCAAGTCCATTAATCAAAAGATCACCATTAACATCCGTGGAGGTTATAACTTCAGAGGTATAGCCGAACATCTCAAACCACGAAGCCTGACCAGACCATGTTCCTACGACATCATTCAAGTCTATTGAGTTTTTTTTCCCAACTTCTGCGATTGAATATGAATTACCAGATTTGGTAACTGTTGCCATTACGTAATTTACAGTTGGACAAGATTCAGTAGTATTCAAAGCAGTTGAAAAAGAATGCGTTTGACCATTAATAGTACCAACTTGGTCAAAAGTAAGCGTAATGTCTAAGTCTACCGGTATTTCTGACATAGCAGCATGAACATCTGCTATGAAAGAATATGTCATATCCGGAGCGGCTTCAGATAATATATACGTTTCATTTGCAGTACCATTGGCCTTATCATAGATCCTTGTAAATGGAGAATCTGCTAATAGTAATCTTAAATTAGCAAGATCATAAGCAGCTATTTCATTTCCATAATTATCCGTAACTGAACTAGAGGCAGCCCAAGACATACCAACAACTAAATCTCCCTCAGTTAAGTTCGCAATTTCAAAACTTACTGTTTGTCCACTAACTCCACTTAGGTTTGCTTCGTTACCAGATCCAATTTGAATGGTAACTGTTTCAGTATCTTCCATAATTTCATCTTCATGAATAGTAATTTTACCACTAGCACTTAAAGCTCCTTTTTCAATTTTTACTGATTTTGGCATTGAAAAATCTTCATTAACAGTCGCTGTTCCCTCGGTTTGTTCTAAATGTACAACAACATCTACAGCTTGTATTTCAGAAATTGTTACTGTAAAATCATAACTAATTTCTTGCTCTATCAATGTTTGTGCGTTTGGAAAACCTAAACTAACCGCTAATGTTGGAGACGAAACTGAAAGAACAGAATCACCTGTGTAATCATCCTTTTCTGAACAGGAGAACATTAGTAAAAATGTTAATATGGAGAAGGATATTTTTATTAATATATTTTTCATTATTTCTTATATTTAAATTTAATCTGTTATTTTTTCTAATTCTTGATAAAACTCTCTAGAGCCAGATCCTTCAGTAAAGTATCCAAAACTCATAATAAGTTTGTCCTTACCATCATTAGAACGAATTACCTTATTTGATTCTGAACCACAAGGTATGTTTGATAAGTCTGCTAAATTTGATGCACATGTAATGAAAGGCTGTCCGTTACCCGTTTGTGCATCACCTGAAGGTGTATTATCTGGATATGTTATATTGTCATTATTATCAATTTCAAAATACCATTCATTTTCTGCAAATGGTCCGAAAAATTCAACAACCCTGTAAGTGCTCGCATTTACTGATTCTATTAATGTTTCAGGACAAAAAGAAAGCCAATCAGCAGTACTATAAGTTAATACACCTATTCTATAGTATTCTCCTACTAAAGGTGCATATCTACCCGCAAAACGAGTACCAACTGAAACTTTTGTAGAAACAGAGTTTGTAACAGTTTCACCCGAAGCTAATTTAGATTCATAACGCACATTAAAAAAGTCACCAATGTTTAATTGAGTATCATCAGCAGATACAGGTCCATCTGAAAGATTTAAATCGGAACTTAAATCCTCATAAGAAAAACTGACAGAGAATGGAGCGTGAGATCCAATTGAAGTGTTTGTCATATCAATTGATTTATATAACTTTTCATTACTCGTTTCTCTAGTTTTAGAATCGGTAAAAGATATATATACATCTATTGAATTTGTTTGATCATTTCCTTGAAAAACAGATCCAGTTACGGTATAGGTCGCTCCATCACCAACAACATATGCTATCGATTTCATTTGATCGCTGATGGTTAACAAACCTCCCGTAATTGCATCACCTGTTAATTCATCATTATTGTTATCTACACATGCTATTACTGTAACTATTGAAAATAATATAAGTAAGTAATATTTTATTTTATTCATTTTTTCGTTTTTTAAATTAATTATTGCCAGAATAACGGTGCTGTTAAATTATCACTACCGATCGTTTGAACACCTGCTTCGTAGTTTTTTTTGTTTAAAGAAGGCTCTGTGGTTGGGTAGAATAAGCGAGATGGAATCTGGTCTATAAGAGACTCTGCAGCGGGTGCTAAAACAGGAATTTTATTTCTTCTCCACTCTGTCCAACTTTCAAATCCTTGACCAAATAAAGCAATCCATTCTTGGGTTGCTATTTTTATTCTAGCATCTGCTTTTGTACTGAAACCAATGCTAGGTTGAGCTAAATAATCAACAGAACTGATACCATTAAAATCAAAACTCGCTTTGATACCTTCTTGATACCATTCTTGTGCTGAAGTTATTCCTCCAGCGATATATCCTTCATTAGCAGCTTGTGCAATTAATAAAGCCAATTGAGAATAAGACATAAGAACACCAGGAAGTGTTGCTGTTAAATACTTTTCACCTAAAGGAGAAATATTTGCATAAGTGTAGCCTAAATCTTCATTTGGTAATGTTGTTTGAACTCCGAAACCTGAGGGTTTTCCAACAATATTTCCGGAAGCATTTTTACCTGCATATACTGCTAATCTATCATCATTTAAACTTGTTAACATCTCAACCATTACAGAATTAATTCTGTATTCTGGTCTATTTCTATATACAATACTTTCCCAAATAGGGTTTGCATCAGGTGGTGCAGATAAATAAGAAATTTGTGCATTGTCCGTATTAGAAGTAAACATTTTACCCATCAAAGCTTGTAAATCTACCATCACGTTTTTAGTAGATGAGATTCTCATCAATGCTCTAAATTTTAATGAATTAGCTAACTTAATCCAGTTAGAAACATTCCCTCCATAGAATAAATCAGAGCTACTTGTAATCGTACCTTTACCACTAGCTAATAATGTTGAGGCATCTGAAAGCATTTGAATGATTCCCTCGTATACTACCGATTCACTATCATATACAGGTTTTAGATTATTACCATCTATTGCTTCAGTAAAAGGTATTGGACCATAAAGATCAACCAATGTTTGGTAAGCAACTGCTTGCATGACCAATCCAGCACCTTTTAAACTGTTATTTCCTTCTGCTCCAGCCAAATCATACATGTCTTTAGATTCGGTAATAACATCGGCATACATTACATCCCAAATATCATCGATCACTCCTCTTCTTGGCACATAACGTGCTTCATCATTATACTGAACTTTGGACCATTGTTGAGCCCAACATGCCCCCATGTCTCCACCTTTTAGTACTGAGTACATGGTGTTCATATATATTCTTTGTGGCCCTCCTAATAATAGGTGGGCTGGAACTACTGTGGAGTTGTTTGGATCCACATTGAACTCTTCAAAGCCTTTATCACAGCCAGTGAATAGAACAAAGCTTAAAAAAGCATATAAAATTATATTTAATTTTTTCATAATTTTTCTGTTTTGATTTAATTAAAATCTCATGTTAATATTGAATCCAATATTTCTTGCTGATGGAGATTGACCAAATTCTTGACCTTGGTTTCCATTCGAACTACTGAATCCTGTTTCAGGATCAATATGTGGAGCATTCTTGTATAAAATGGCAAGATTTCTACCAACAATTGAGAATTTTAATGATTTAAGAATAGATTTTTCAATGAATTTTTGAGGTAATGTATATCCAATTGATACTTGTCTAAGTTTTACATAAGAGGCATCAAAAACAGAACTTGACTCAATATTGTTCGAGTAGGATGCTTGATTGAATGATTTTGCAGAAACAACTACATTATTTGCTACAAAACCACCATTACCGTCAGACATCACTCCATTTCCAACTATACCAGTTTCACGACCTCGTAATGTCTCTGCTAGTGTTCCAGCAAATCTACCCCAAGTGTATGTCATACTATGAACATCACCGCCTATTTTGGCATCTATCAAACTAGAAAAATCAAAATCTTTATAACGTATAGAGAAATTAGCTCCACCCGTCCAGTCTGGCGCAATGTTTCCAATTATTTTTTGATCTGTATCTATTTTAGGCAAACCATTTTCATAAATAACATCTCCACTAGTAGTTCTTTCAAAATCTCGACCAATCAAACTACCATAAGGTTGTCCTGGTCTAGCTTCTAAACTCAAGCCCCATTGACCTCCTAAAACATAGGTATCTAAGTTTCCCAAAGAAGTAACTTTATTATTATTCTTAGCAAAGTTTAAATCAATGTCAAAACTAAAGTCCTCTTTCTTAATTAAAGTACCCCCTAGCTGAAGTTCAATACCTTTGTTACTCATGTCAGCAATATTATCCCATACATTGGTAAAACCACTAGCTGCAGTTACTTGAATCGGTAATAATAAGTCTTCACTCTGTGCATCATAATACGTAGCGCTTAAACGCAGTCTGTTATTAAACATTTTTGCATCGATACCAAATTCAATACTTGTTACTATTTCTGCTTTTAAGTTCGGATTATATTGTCTGTTAGGAATACTTGCTTGATTTCCAAAACCAGAATTACTTAATTTATAAGTTTGATTTAAGGAATAAGGGTCTAAAGCACCGGTACTACCTACCTTTGCCCAACTTCCTCTTAATTTTAAGAAGTTTATTTTATTTTCCTTTAAGGCTGGAAATATGTCAGATAGTAAAGCAGATCCAGTTACCGAAGGATATAAAAAAGAATTATTTGCTACCGGTAATATACTCGACCAGTCATTTCTAGCTGTAAAATCTAAGAAAAACATGTCTTTGTATGAAAACTGACCATATGCATACAAACTATTAATTTGTTCATAAGTATGAAGGTTTCCTAGCTCAGCAGTAGCTCCTGTTTGTAAATTAGATAAGTTGTATAGGTTTGGTAATTCTAAGCCTGGTAATTCTCCGGAAACTCTATCATAGGTTCTGTGCATGTGGTTTCCACCAAAACTCAGAGAAAAACCAAAGTCTTCAGTGAAGTCTTTATCATAACTTAATAAAAAACTTGCATTTACTTCTTCAGAACGAATTTGTCTTTCTTTGTAAGAACCATTTTGCGCAGAAGCACTACCCATAGCTTGTCTATTTGTGTCTAACAGACTAGACGAATCTATACCATACTTCATAGAAAATGTTAAATCATCTGTTAATTGGGATGTTAAACCAACATTTCCGATAAGACGATCCTTTTCAAAAGTATTTGTATTGGTTTGTAAAACCCAATAAGGATTGTTCTGGAAATTATGATTCCAGTTTAAAGGTGTTCCTTCTGCAGCAGTTCCGATGGGTGCTAGCGGAAAGCTTCTCCAATCTTTTAAATCTGAGAAATTCACTTGTCTTGCAGACCAAATAAATTGTTGGAATGCATTTTCGTTGTTATAACCTGTAATTGGTAGGTTGTCACTATTCTGATTTGTATAATTTAAAGAAACACTTGCTTTCAGTTTTTCACCAAGTTGCAAAGCCCCACTGAGTCCCACAGAGAATTTTTTAAGCTCTGTAAAAGGCATCATTCCTTTTTGATCACTATTTCCTATCGACAGTCTAAATCCACCACTTGAAACAGAAACATTGTTAGAAATATTTAAACCAGTATTAAGGAAGTCTTTAACATTGTCTGGATGTGAAATCCAAGGAGTTGGGTTCCCATTGTTTGTTAACTGAGAGTCCCATTGAACAAATTCTAGACCTGCATCTAACGCTGGCCCCCAACTTTCATCAACACCGTCACCTACACCTCCACTTGCACCATTTACATAGTTAAAGAAATTAGAATCACCACCTTGTCCATAAGAATTTTGGTAATCAGGAAGCAACAGGGGGTTAGACATTGTAACATTTGTGTTTACAGAAATACTGAATCTTTTGTTAGCATCTCCTTTTTTTGTGGTAATTACAATGACACCATTCCCAGCTCTTAATCCGTATAAGGCAGCTGCATTTGGTCCCTTTAAAACAGTAATAGATTCTATATCATCTGGATTCAGATCTGAGGCACCGTTTGGTAGATCAACTCCACCATAAGAACCAGCATCACCAAAGCTTCGGTTGCTTATTGGTACACCATCTACAACATATAGTGGTTCGTTATTACCTGTAATAGAAGAGTTACCCCTTAATACGATTCTTGAAGAAGCGCCAACACTACCAGAAGTCCCAGTAACCTGAACTCCAGCAATTTTACCACTAATCGCATTTGTAAGGTTACTTTCTCTTGCTTCTGTCATCGCATCTCCTTTGATACTTTGTACAGAATAACCTAAAGCTTTTTCTTCTCTTTTGATACCAAAAGCAGTAACGACAATCTCATCCAAGACTTCACCGCCTTCTTCTAGAATAATGTTAATTGTATTTGAGGTTCCAACGGTTGTATTCGTTGTTTTGAATCCAAGGTATCGAAATACCAAAACATCTCCAGGACTTGCTTCAATAGCATATTTTCCATCAAAATCGGTTTCTACGCCTTTAGAGGTTCCCTCAATGATTACACTTACCCCTGGTAAAACTCCCGAAACATCAGAAACTATACCTGAAATAATCTTTTCTTGTGCAGAGGTAATTTGCACTGTAGCCGCTATAATGAACATTATAACTAGTCTTTTTACTTTCATAAATTTTTAAATTTGAATTTAGAAAGTAAAGAAACTTTTAATCTCACTTTAAAAAGATAATGCTTGTAATAACTTACCCTTACCGATAATTGTTTTCTTTTATTTTACCCTAAGAAGAATTCAAAAAAATGGTCAATTATCATTTTTTGAGTAAAATTTATTTTGAAAGTATTTGTAATTAAAAATACAGTTGAATAGATTTATTTTTGTTTTATTTTGTTTATATATTGGCTTGGAGTCATTTTTAGTTCAGCTTTAAAAGCTTTATTAAAAGTGACTTTATTATTAAATCCTACGTCATAAGCAATGTCTATAATGTTTAAGTTTCTGTGTAGATCTTTGTTCAAAATCAGTATAGTTTCATCAATTCTATATTTATTTACAAAACGAAAAAAGCTCATTCCAAAATGCTCATTTATTACTTGTGAAATATTATGCCTAGTTGTCCCTATTTTCTCAGCAAGCATAGACAGATTTAAACCACTATCCATATATATCTTTTCATACTGAAATACGCCAAGCAACTGCTCCTTTAGCTCTAAAGAAAAACTTTCTGTTAGTCCTGATTTTTTATATTTAGAACTACAGTCATGAATAGATAAACTTATTTTTTGGAAAAAATTTGGTTTCACATACGTCAGATAAACTATCAAGACAACAATCATTGTTGTTAAAAATATTTGTGAATAGAATATCTTTAATTTTAAAATATTGCCAATAGTGATCGCATACAAAAACCCATATAAAAAAAGAAAAAAAACTGTAATTCTTTGCCATAGAACCTCTTTCTTTTTTGATTTATTGTTTTTAAAAGATAGCTTTCTGTAAATTTTATAACTTAAACAAGAATAAAAAAACAAGAAAGCAATTTTAAGATAAAGAATTATTTTTAATGGGGTATCTATGGCTTCATCACTATTAAATAATATGTGTAGTTTTTCTTCTGATGATAAAGAATACATTGGAATAAAATAAATCAATACTAGTAGAAAAGGAACTATATGGAAAATATCTGTTTTTTTAAATGTATATTCTTCTGCAACTCTCCTAAAATAAAAATATATCAATGGAATACATAAAAAGAAAATTGGTTTTGAAAAAAATAAAGAATGTGGAATATTAAAATCATATTTTGATAAGGATAGACATGAATGAATAATATATAATGAGAGAAACAAGAGAAAAAAACTAACCAGTAAATTAGAAATGAGATCCCCATTTTTCATAATATTAATCATTACAAAAGAGAAAACTCCAATAAAACCAATAGAAAGAAAAAATAGAATCCATCCATTAATTTCTAGTCTATATCTTTCTTTCAAAAGTTTAAATTCTTTTGTGTCAGTTATGTTTAAAAAGAGTTCATGGTCTAGTATCCTAATTTTATGAGTATTCTTTATATATTTTTCAACATACTTAGAAGATTTTTCAGCATTGTTAAAATAAGCATAACTTAAAGCTACTCTTTTGTAATCTTCGCTTGTTAAGTTTATTTCATCTTTAAGTAATCGTTTTTCCCATTCTACAACACTATGGTATAAATCTTCTGTTTGAAGGTGGTTTTTATAAAATAAACTGTCGGTTGAGTTTTTCTTAGCAGTGCTTTTTATATTTATTTTTTGGTTGGATTTTAATTTATGGATTCCACAAAATACCAACACAAAAAAAATAAATATTATTTTTCTTGTATTCATAAGGGCAATTTTTTATTAAAACTACAATTTTTTTTTATAAATAAAAAATCCCCAGATAATATCTTACGAATGAATACTAAATTATAATGATAAGAAACTAGATATATTATAGCTAGTTATCATTGTTTTTAAGAGTTTTACTTTGTTTCCACTTCGTGAATAAAGTATTGTAATACATCGATCTAAATCGAGGTTTTCTGAACTATAGAATCTAATATTGATATGCAGACTTATTAATACATGTATGTATTTTAATACCTTTATGAAGGAACCCTTTTTTGAAAAAAAAAGCTAAAAAGGTTTTAAAAATTACAGCAAAAAACTGTCTGTTTTCTTATCATAGCCATAAGGACAATGCTTACAACCGCTTTTACAACAATGGCCTCTTTTTAGATGATACTTTTCAGTAAACACTTTATAACCTTGCTCGTTTACATAGTAATCACCTTCTTCTAAGGGCATCCTTTTATTATACATTTTTTGTCTGAAGAGTTTAAATAAAAAAGCTATTTGAATCTTTTATTCGTCTTACTTTCCGTTAGACTCAGGCGGAAATTGAGTCATAATTTCCGCTACAAATTCTTTAATTCTAATTTCTTTCTTTTCACGGTTTTGTGTTTTGAGAGCTCCTGAACCGATCCCCTGCCAAATCAATTCTTTTTTTGTTGTGTCTATGAAATCAATAAATAAAGTTCCCTCTGAGAATTGAGATACTTGTATATTAGAATTCAACCCATTCATCATCCAAGGATTCCACCTCCAACCAAAACCTTGGTTATTTTGATTTTGATTTATATTTACTTTCTCTCTCGATTTAGCAAAAATACCTACCAACATATCTGGAGCATTAGATTTTGTAAATCCTTTCTCTAGTAATGCTACCTCAATAGCTCTTAAAATTCTTTTTTTATCTAAATCCGATATTTTAGCTCTGTCAATTTCTGGCTTATAAAAAGCGAAGGTTTTATAGGACTTAAAATTTACTTTTGAATCGTAATCTGAAGTAACTTTTACTGAATTGCAAGAAAACAATACTATTGCACTTAAAAATAAAATAATACATTTTTTCATTGTGATCGGTTTTAAATTATTGAATTTATTAAAGCATCATCAACCAAATTAGGCAGCGTTACTTGTAATTTTTTTTCCGCTTTCATTGCTCTTTTGATTGCAAAAACTGCTTCTTTATTTCTAGCCCAACTTCTTCTTGATATCCCATTATTAACATCCCAAAAAAGCATGGATTTCAAACGCTTTGAAGCTTTCTTAGTACCATCAAGAAGCATGCCAAAACCACCATTAATAACTTCTCCCCAACCGACTCCTCCTCCATTATGAATCGAAACCCAAGTTGCGCCCCTAAAGCTATCTCCAATAACGTTTTGGATAGCCATGTCTGCTGTATATTTAGAACCATCATAGATGTTGGATGTTTCTCTGTAAGGGGAATCTGTCCCAGAAACATCATGATGATCTCTACCTAGAATGATGCTACCAATGGTTCCTTTTTTTATTGCCTTGTTAAATGCTTGTGCTATTTTAATTCTTCCTTCAGCATCTGCATATAAAATTCTTGCTTGAGACCCAACCACCAAATTATTTTCTTGCGCACCTTTAATCCATTGAATATTATCCGCCATTTGTTGCCGAATTTCATTGGGAGAATCTTGCATCATTTTTTCTAAAACTTCACAAGCTATGGCATCTGTTTTTACTAAATCTTCAGGATTTCCAGAAGAACAAACCCATCTAAAAGGTCCGAAACCATAATCGAAACACATAGGTCCCATGATATCTTGTACGTAACTTGAGTATTTAAAATCAATATTGTTTGTCGCCATAACATCAGCTCCTGCTTTACTTGCCTCTAATAAAAAAGCATTTCCATAATCAAAAAAGTAAGTGCCTTTTGCCGTATGTCTGTTAATCGCTTTCGCATGCTTTTTTAAGGTTTCTTGAACTTTCTTTTTAAATTGAATTGGATTTTCAGTCATCATCTTATTGGCCCGGTCAAAAGAAAGGCCAGAAGGATAATACCCCCCTGCCCAAGGGTTGTGAAGAGATGTCTGATCGGATCCTAAATCTACATAAATATCTTCTTGATCAAATTTCTCCCAAACATCTACAATATTCCCTAAATAGGCCAACGAAACAACTTCTTTTTTTTCTTTTGCTAATCGCACTCTGGTTACTAACATCTCTAAGTCAGTAATTTTCTCATCAATCCAACCTTGAGCTAACCTAATTTGAGTAATTTTTGGATTTACTTCTGCACAAACTGTAATACAACCTGCTATATTTCCAGCTTTGGGCTGTGCTCCAGACATCCCACCCAAACCAGAAGTAACAAACAAACTTCCTTTTGGTTCTTTTTTTATTTTTCTAAATCCATTTAAAACCGTAATTGTAGTTCCGTGCACAATTCCCTGCGGACCAATGTACATATAACTTCCTGCAGTCATTTGCCCATATTGAGAAACTCCCAAAGCATTCATTTTCTCCCAATCATCTGATTTAGAGTAATTCGGGATAACCATTCCATTGGTGACAACTACTCTCGGGGCATTTTTATGAGATGGAAACAACCCCATTGGATGACCAGAATACATTGTTAAAGTCTGTGTCTGAGTCATTTCAGATAAATACTTCATCGTAAGTAAATATTGTGCCCAATTTTGAAAAACAGCACCATTCCCACCGTAAGTAATTAATTCGTGTGGGTGTTGAGCAACTGCAATATCTAAATTGTTTTGAATCATCAGCATGATGGATTTTGCTTGCGCTGACTTCCCTGGATATTCAGAAATTGCTCTGGCTTTCATTTCATAATCTGGACGGAAACGGTACATATATATACGACCGTATTTTTCAA
The DNA here is from genome assembly GCA_018608545.1 of Polaribacter sp. Lineage (GTDB taxonomy): Bacteria > Bacteroidota > Bacteroidia > Flavobacteriales > Flavobacteriaceae > Polaribacter. Next base: position 28,063 of record JABAZI010000036.1, on the reverse strand, counting down.
GCTCATCAGCAAATTCTGGGAGTAATATTTTGTGGTGTTTTACATCGAAATATCGCAAGGCATTTCTCAATGCTAATTTTTTTTCATCTGCTGATAAAATAGATTTGCGTTTTGGTGCATGATTTATTGACAGTTCATATTTCTTTACACTTGGTAAAACATCTGGAATTCCTTGCTGAATTTGGGCTTTAAATGTCATCTAATTTTCATTTCAAATCTGAAACAAATATATTTATTTTTTACCTGACTTAATTAACTATTCAAAAAAATAGCTATTATTTTAGGAATTTCGTAAATTGCTGTCTTAATTCAATATGTAAATTACGAATGAATCAAATTACACCGTACAAACCTAAACATAAAGTAAGAATTGTAACGGCCGCCTCTCTTTTTGACGGTCATGACGCTGCCATCAATATTATGCGTAGAATCATTCAGTCTACCGGTGTAGAAGTCATTCATTTAGGTCATGACAGAAGTGTAGAAGACGTTGTGAATTGTGCAATCCAAGAGGATGTAAATGCGATTGCAATGACGTCATATCAGGGTGGACATAATGAGTATTTTAAATACATGTATGACTTATTAAAAGAAAAAGGTGCTAGTCATATTAAAATTTTTGGAGGAGGCGGTGGTGTCATTCTTCCAAAAGAGATCAAAGAATTAATGGAGTATGGAATTACACGAATATACTCTCCAGATGATGGACGTGAATTAGGCTTGCAAGGAATGATTAATGATTTGGTACAAAAAGCAGATTTTGCAATTGGTGACGTCTTATATAAAGAAGTCAAAGGGTTGAAAAAAAAAGAAATTGGCAGCATTGCTAGAATTATTTCGGCAGCTGAAAATTTCCCTAAAATCGCTAAAAAAACATTGTCTGAAATACATGAAAAAAATAAAACAAGCACCACTCCTGTTCTGGGAATTACCGGAACTGGTGGTTCTGGGAAATCTAGTTTGGTTGATGAATTGGTTCGCAGATTTTTGATTGACTTTCCAAAAAAAACAATTGGACTTATTTCTGTAGACCCCTCTAAGCGTAAAACCGGTGGCGCCCTATTAGGAGACCGCATTAGAATGAATGCCATAAACAACAACCGGGTGTATATGCGTTCTTTGGCAACTCGTCAATCTAATTTAGCTTTGTCTAAATACGTGAATGAAGCTATTGAAGTTTTAAAAGCTGCAGAATTTGATTTAATTATTATAGAAACTTCTGGTATTGGACAATCGGACACTGAAATCATTGAACATTCCGATACCTCATTGTATGTGATGACTCCAGAATTTGGAGCAGCAACTCAATTAGAAAAAATAGACATGTTAGATTTTGCAGACCTCGTTGCCATTAATAAGTTTGACAAACGCGGTGCTTTGGATGCTGTTCGCGATGTGAAAAAACAGTATCTGCGTAACAATAATTTGTGGCATATAGATATGGATGACCTGCCTGTTTTTGGAACCATTGCCTCACAGTTTAATGATCCAGGAATGAATTTCCTTTACAAAGCAGTTATGGATAAGTTGGTTGAAAAAACTGGAGTTGATTTAAAATCGAACATGAAAATTACTCAGGAAATATCTGAGAAAGTTTTTGTAATTCCTCCCGCTAGAGTTCGTTACTTATCGGAAATATCAGAAAGCAATAGGGCTTATGATAAAAAAGCAACTGATCAAGTAGCAGTAGCTCAAAAATTATTTGGAATTTACAAAACTATAGACTCCATCGTAAGTTCGGATTCAGCTGCTATCAAAACTCAAAATATATTGACTAAAACAGGTTTAGATGAAGATAAAATATTGCAAGATACTTCAAAGGATCAATTGCCTTTTATAAAATTATTACGCTCTCAGTTTGATAAAATAAAAATGGACTTTGATCCCTATAACTGGGAAATCATTTTCAACTGGCAAGAAAAAGTTCAACGCTATAAAGACCTTATTTATACATTTAAAGTAAGAGATAAGGAAATTAATATAGAAACACACAGTGAGTCGCTGTCTCATAATAAAATTCCAAAAATTTCCTTACCAAAATATGAGGCTTGGGGCGATATATTACAATGGAATTTACAAGAAAACGTACCTGGAGAATTCCCCTTTACTGCGGGTTTGTATCCTTTTAAAAGAACTGCAGAAGATCCGACTAGAATGTTTGCTGGTGAAGGAGGACCAGAACGCACCAACAGACGTTTTCACTATGTAAGTTTAGGGATGAGTGCCAAACGTTTATCTACTGCTTTTGATTCTGTTACTTTATACGGTAACGATCCTGAATACAGACCTGATATTTATGGTAAAATAGGAAATGCTGGTGTTTCTATTTGTTGCTTAGACGATGCTAAGAAGTTATATTCTGGGTTTGATTTAAGTCATCCTATGACCTCTGTATCTATGACTATTAATGGTCCTGCCCCTATGTTACTTGGCTTTTTTATGAATGCTGCCATAGATCAGAATTGCGAGAAATACATCAAAGAACACAAGCTGGAAAAAACAGTTGAAACAATATTTAAAAAAGTGTATGACAGGGCTGGAATAGACAGACCCACATATCAAGGAGACTTACCTGAAGGTAATAACGGTTTAGGATTGATGCTTTTAGGACTAACTGGAGACCTCATTTTACCAAAAGAAACCTATCAAAAAATTAAAAAAGAAACTTTATCACAAGTTCGTGGAACTGTTCAAGCTGATATTTTAAAAGAAGATCAAGCGCAGAATACGTGTATTTTTTCTACTGAATTTGCACTGCGATTAATGGGAGATGTTCAAGAATATTTTATTGAAAAACAGGTTCGTAATTTCTATTCGGTCTCTATTTCTGGATATCATATTGCAGAAGCTGGTGCAAATCCTATTACTCAACTTGCTTTGACATTGTCTAATGGTTTTACTTATGTAGAGTATTATTTAAGCCGTGGGATGGACATTAATAAATTTGGACCAAACCTATCCTTTTTCTTTTCTAACGGAATTGATCCTGAATACGCTGTTATTGGACGTGTAGCAAGAAAGATATGGGCCAAAGCAATGAAATTTAAGTATGGAGCAAATGAAAGAGCGCAAATGCTAAAATACCATATTCAAACTTCTGGACGCTCCTTGCATGCTCAGGAAATTGATTTTAATGACATTAGAACAACCCTACAGGCCTTGTACGCTATCAATGACAACTGTAATTCCCTGCACACCAATGCCTATGATGAAGCCATAACAACCCCTACAGAGGATTCTGTAAGAAGAGCGATGGCCATACAATTGATTATTAATAAAGAATTAGGATTGACAAAAAATGAAAACCCAATACAAGGGGCATTTATTATTGAAGAATTAACTGATTTGGTAGAAGAAGCTGTCTTACTTGAATTTGATAGAATTACAGAGCGGGGAGGAGTTTTAGGCGCCATGGAAACCATGTATCAACGTTCTAAAATACAAGAGGAAAGTTTGCACTATGAAACCTTAAAACACAATGGAGAATTCCCTATAATCGGGGTAAACACCTTTTTAAGTTCCAAAGGCTCACCTACAATCCTACCCACAGAAGTAATTCGAGCTACCGAAAAAGAAAAGCAGTTCCAAATTCAGACAAAAGAGAAGCTAAATAACCGAAACGCTACTGAAGTAAAAAATCAAATTACATTACTACAAAAATCGGCCATTGAAAATGATAATTTATTTGAAAAGATCATGGAAGCAACCAAAGTATGTTCTTTGGGTCAAATTACAACAGCGCTGTTTGAAGTAGGAGGACAATACAGGAGAAACATGTAATTCTGATTTCAAAATACCATTAAAGTATCTAACCGTTTCAAAGTATTCGTGATTTAAAAATTAAATTGCATCTTTTCTATACATTCTAAGTCTATTTAGTGAATTTAAAAATAACTAAAAATGATCTTTAGAAATGAATGTACTTGCAACTGCGAAAAATGTATTGAAGGAAACTGTTCATGTTGCTCTTGTGAATACTGTTTTTGCTCTGGGTGCAATTGTAAAAGTCATGAATCATGACAACAAAAAAAATTTGGAAACAATATTCCGAGGATTTAAAACAATTCATTATAAGTAAGGTACATGAAAAAACAGTTACTGACGATATATTACAGGATACCTTCATAAAAATTCACACAAAACTCCATACACTTAAAAATAAAAATAAACTTAAGTCTTGGATTTTCACCATCGCAAGAAATTCTATCATAGATTATTTCAAGACCCTTAAAATATCCCATGAAATGGGGGACATAATATCAGAAATAGATACTAAAGAAAACGAGCATACAGAAAGAGATTGTTTAAGAAGTATCTTAAAAAAATTACCTAAAAAATATAGAACTCCATTATTTTTATCTGATATAAGAGGCTTAAAACAAGAAGAAATTGCAAGACGACTAAATCAACCTTTATCGACGACTAAATCACAAATTCAACGCGCAAGAAAACGCATTGCACAAGGCTTCATAGATTGCTGTGGCTTTGTAATGAATAGGGATGGAAAGTTGGTTGGCGAAATTCAAGAAAAAGAAGATTGTAAAGTTTGCAACTAATTAATTAGTTACTTTTATACTTTAAATTTTTACACGTGAAAAATAAGGTATTAATTAGTAAAGAATTAGAAAATTTTTACAACAAAGCTTCAGAAGAGACTAGACTTGAAAAAGGGATGGGTATTTTTGAATTTGAACGCATCAAAGAATTGATAACACAACATATTTCTAAACCAAACTCAACAATTATAGATGTGGGTGGTGGAACTGGGAAATATGCTGAATGGTTGTCTAAAAAGAACCATGCTGTTCATCTAATAGAACCTGTTCTAAAACACATTCAACTTGCTCAAAAAAGAGCCAAAAAATTAAAAAATCCATTTTCTATAGCTATTGGTGAAGCAAAAAAACTTCCTTTTGAAAATAATTTTGCTGACTTGGTCATTCTACACGGACCACTGTATCATTTGCAAAACAAAGAAGATAGAATTACAGCCATTATTGAAGCGAAACGAGTCGTAAAAAAAGGAGGAATTATTTTGGGATTCGCAATTAACGCAACAGCATCTACTCTTGTTGGCTTGATGAATGGAATGATTCATGCAAATTCATTTTTTGACATGTGCAAACAAGAATTGACTACAGGAATTCATAATGCTCCAAAAGATTTTCCTTTTTTATTAGCGGATGCATTTTATCACAAACCACAAGAATTAAAAACAGAATTTCTCGAACAAGACTTAAGACTCATCAATCTTTTTGCAGTAGAAGGAATGATTTGGTTAGATCAGGAGTATTTTGCAAACATGATCGATCAGAAAAAATCTAAAACGTTAAAAAAACTTCAGGAAATTACTCAAAATGATGAATACTTATTAGCTTTCAGTCCTCACATGATGATCGCTGTAAAAAAATAGCGTTATTGAATGAGTTGACTTTTGACTTCCTGTAAGAACTACTACCTCCTTTTTTTTGAAGCCCTACTGACTTTCTTTTTGCGTCTGTTAAAAGGAACAGCATCGTCAAAAGTATTCTTAACTTCCTTGGCTTTTTTGTTCTTTTTCCAAGAATTATTTTCTGGGAGTAATTTTTTTAACAAATCTGGTCTTCCAACTTTGTTTAAGGTGTTTCGAATCCAATCTTTATTTTCTTTCTTGTACCAAAAGAAAAATTTATGCTGATCTTCACGCTCCTTTTTTGTTTTGGGAGTTCTTGTTGGCTTTAAAGTATACGGATGATATCCAGAGTAATAAATAACAGTTGCCACTGTCATTGGTGTTGGTGTAAATCCCTGAACTTGTTCTAACTGAAAGCCCATATCTTTGGTCTCTGCAGCCAAATTAGCCATGTCTTCAACTTCACTTGCTGGGTGGCTAGAAATAAAATAAGGGATCAATTGTAAGTTTAATTTTTTCTTAATGTTAATTTTATCAAAGCGCTCTTTAAATTTATGAAAATAGGTAAAAGAGGGTTTTCTCATTAATTTTAAAACTGGATCCGAAGTATGTTCTGGAGCTACTTTCAAACGCCCAGAAACATGTTTTGTCATTACTTCTTCCGTGTAGGCATCTAATTCTTTTGGATCTGCATTTTTATTAAACTCAGGGACCAACATATCATGTCTTATTCCACTTCCAATAAAAGATTTTTTAATCTTTGGGTGTTTATCTACTGCCTGATACAATTCTGTTAAAGGCTTGTGGGAAGTATCTAAATTGGAACAAATTACGGGAGAGATACAACTTGGAGCAATACATTTATCACAAATAGACTGAACCTTCCCTTTCATTTGATACATATTCGCAGAAGGGCCCCCTATATCGGACAAATAGCCTTTAAAATCAGGCATGTTTGCTACTTTATCTATTTCCTTTAATACAGATTCTTGACTTCTACTCGCAATAAACTTCCCTTGATGGGCAGATATGGTGCAAAAACTACAACCTCCAAAACATCCTCGGTGAATGTTGATAGAGAATTTGATCATTTCAAATGCAGGAATTGGTCCTCGTTTGTCATATTTTGGATGAGGTAAACGCGTAAAAGGCAAATCGAAAGACCCATCAATTTCTTTTTCTGTCATTGTTGGAAAAGGAGGGTTTATAACCAATGTTTTCCCTTTGACATCTTGTAGAATTCTTCTTGCTTTTAGTTTGTTTGATTCTTGCTCTATTACCTTAAAATTGGAAGCAAATGTTTTTTTATCTTTCAAACAAGCTTCATGAGAATTAATGGTTACATCTTCCCAATTATTTACAATAGGTAACTTTTCTTCTTTTTGATTGATAAAAACAGCGGTTTGCTTGATGTTTTTTAAGCTCGAAAACGGAACTCCTTTTTGTAACAATTCAACAATTTCTCGCAAAGGTTGTTCTCCCATTCCATAAACCAGCATGTCCGCATTAGAAGTTTCTAAAATAGTTGGTAATAATTTATCGGACCAATAATCATAGTGAGTTACTCGTCTCAAGGAAGCTTCAATCCCTCCAATTAATACAGGAACATCAGGAAACTTTTCTTTTAATATCTTGGTATATACAGAGGTAGCATAATCAGGTCTGAATCCTTTATCTCCATTTGGCGTATAGGCATCTTTATCTCTTCTTTTTTTGCTAGCAGTGTAATTACTAACCATTGGATCCATACATCCGCCAGTCGCTCCAAAAAATAACCGAGGTTTTCCTAATTTTTCAAAATCTTGTAAATTATCATGAACACTTGGTTGTGGGACAATGGCTACTCGCAAACCATAACTTTCTAAAATACGACCAATTACAGCAGGTCCAAAAGAGGGATGATCTACATAGGCGTCTCCACTAAATAAAATAACATCCAAAACATCCCAACCACGAATTTTTACTTCCTTCATTGTGGTTGGCAACCAATCTGTTAATTGATGTCTTTTTGCATGCTCCATGTTTTGCAAAAATACAGGAATTATATGTATTTTAATAGAATTAAATTTAACAAAAAAACCAGGAACGCAATCTTTAAAATTATAAACAAAAAAGTAACAATTTCTTCAGTCATTCGTTTTACTAAAAGTACTTTATAAATAATCTATGAAAAAAATATTTTCTGCAGCAGCGATCATCGCTTTTTTAGTCAGTTGCTCTATTTCTAAAAACACCATAAAAACGAATAAATTAATAGCCGTTGAAATTAATTTGAATACGGTTATTGATGACAAAGTTGAGGTGGTTATCAATCCAAAAAAAATAAAAGAAGAAACGATTACTTATCATATTCCGGCGATCGTTCCAGGAACTTATATGATGAGTAATTATGGAAAATTCATTTCTAATTTTAAAGCGTTTGATTATGACGGAAACGAAATGTCAGTTGAAAAATTAGATGCTAATTCGTGGCAAATTAATAATGCAAAAAAAATGGATAAACTCTCTTATTGGGTTGATGACACATTTGACACAGAACAGGACCATAATATTTATGTAATGGCAGGGACCAATATTGAAGAAGGCAAAAATTTTCTTTTAAACCTTCCTGGGTTTGTAGGCTACTTTAGAGAAAAAAAAGAAACTCCCTATTTAATTACAGTAACACACCCCTCAAATTTATATGAAACCTCTTCTTTAATCAATAACAACATAAGTAAAAAGGACAACACAAAAGATTTTTTTACAGCTGCTAGATATGATGAAATTTCTGACAACCCAATTATGTATGCTCCGTTAAACAATGTAAGTTTTAATGTAGACGGGATACAAGTTACTTTAGCTGTTTATTCTCCAAACAATGTGCACCAAGCTGCAGATATGGAAGCAGATTTAAAAAAGATGGTGCAGGCACAATCAAACTTTTTAAAAGGGTTTAAAACCACAAAAGAATACAATATATTATTATACCTTTTTGACTCAGAAATTCATAAATTTAGTGTTTTCGGGGCATTAGAGCACTTATCTTCCACAACCGTTATCTATCCTGAATCTTATTCTAAAAAACAACTAGCAAATGGCATGATTAACGGAACCATTTCTCATGAGTTTTTCCACATTGTTTCTCCGCTATCTGTTCATTCAGAAGAGATTCATTCTTTTGATTTTAATGAACCGAACATGTCTATGCATTTATGGATGTATGAAGGGGTAACTGAGTATTTTGCAAATTTATTTCAAGTAAATCAAGGATTAATTTCTGAGCAAGAATTTGTAAATAAAATCAACGAAAAAATAAATGCTTCGTCGAATTTTGACGATACCATGCCTTTTACAAAAATGAGCAAAAATATTCTAGAGCCGGCGTTTGCAAAAAACTACGGAAATGTCTATCAGAAAGGAGCATTAATTGGAATGTGTATTGATATTATTCTGAGAGAAGAAAGCAAAGGTCTTTACGGCATAAGAAATTTAATGAAAGATTTATCTGAAAAATATGGCGCTCTAAGACCCTTTAAAGACAATGAAATCATTGATGAAATTGTAAGAATGACCTACCCTTCTGTTGGTGATTTCTTTACAAACCACGTAATTGGACCTACTCCAATTGATTATTTTTTATATTTTGAGAAAACAGGTATTTACAAAAGTAGTGCATTAACAGAGGTAAGTTACTTTATAGATTCACAAAATCAACCTTTTATTTCAGTAAATAAAGAACGGAAACTTTTTTTTACAAAAAGAACAAACTCTGGTCTGACCGCATTGGGTATAAAAGAAAATGATCTTTTAAAATCTGTAAACGGAGAAGCAATTTCTCTACAAAATATAAATCAAATTATAGGTCAATCTTTCCAATGGAAACCTGGTGATGAACTTAGCTTTGAAATTGAAAGAAATGGAAAATTAATTCAATTAAAAGGAAAAGCTGTCATTCCTAAATTTGAACAAAAAGTTTTAAAAATTAAAGAACTCCCAGAAAATGATCCTAGAGTTCTATTGAGAAAAGCGTGGTTGAAAGGATAATTAAGAGTATTTTTAACAAAAGAAGATTCAATAACTCTTTTTAGTTTTGTAGATTTAGCGTCAATTTAAATCCGCTTCTCAATGAAAAAATATATATTTCTTACTATTTTTAGTACGATTCTTCTTGTAAATTGTGACTTCCTTTCCCCACAAAAAAAGAACGAAAAAGATGCATATGTTATAAATAACTACAATAAAAAAGAAGTAGATATTGTCATGAGAGATGGCACTAAACTGCATACCACAATTTATTCCCCTAAAGACAATCACAAAACATACCCCATCTTAATGCAAAGAACTCCCTATAGTTCTGCTCCTTATGGAAAAGGAAATTTTAAAACTAAAATTGGACCAAACGTTCATTTAATGAAAGAAGGGAATATTGTTGTTTACCAAGATGTTCGCGGTCGTTGGATGAGTGAGGGGGTATATGACAATATGCGGGCATATATTCCCAATAAAAAAGGAAACGAAACAGATGAAGCTTCGGATACATACGACACCATTGATTGGCTGGTAAAAAATGTTGAGAACAACAACGGAAATGTTGGAACATGGGGGATTTCATATCCCGGTTATTATGCAACCGTCGCTACAATTGATGCACATCCTGCGTTAAAAGCATCTTCTCCGCAAGCGTGTATTGGAGATTTCTTTTTTGATGACTTTCATCATAATGGTGCATTTTTATTAAGTTATTTTAGAGCAATTTCTCTATTTGGAACCTATAAAGACACCCCAACTGACTCGGCTTGGTATTCATTTCCGAAAATGAACTCGAAAGATCAATATCAATTTTTCCTAGACAAAGGCCCTTTAAAAAACCTTAATGAATACTTTCAATACGAAAAATTAGATGTAAATTCTCCTAAAAACACAGAGAAAGTTGATGATTTTTTCTGGAAAGAAATTATTGAACATCCCAATTATGATCATGTATGGAAAAGTAAAGGAATTATTCAACATTTGGATAAAGTACCCTCCTCTGTCGCAACAATGATCGTTGGTGGCTGGTTTGACGCTGAAGATTTATACGGGCCTTTAGAGACCTATAAAGCAATTGAAAAACACGGAAAAGAAAATTACAATACCCTTGTTTTTGGACCTTGGGATCACGGAAAATGGGCTAGTAACCAAATTGAAAATTCTGTAGGAAATTATTATTTTGGAGACTCCATTTCTTTAAAATTTCAATCTGAAATAGAGACTAATTTTTTCAATCACTTCTTAAAAGGAAAAGGGGATAAAAATTCAGGACTCCCGGAAGCCTATGTGTACGATTCTGGTAAAAAACAATGGAAATCATATGCTTCTTGGCCACCAAAAGAGGTCGTTAAAGAATCGTTTTTCTTAAATTCCAATCTAGAATTAAAAAAAATTCAGAATACAAAATCTCCTAAAAAAATACAATTTGTTAGTGATGTCAAACGACCTGTTCCCTATTCAGAGGATATCAAAACCGTATTTACACCAAGAAAATATATGACTGACGACCAACGTTTCGCAGCAAGAAGACCCGATGTCTTAGTATTTGAAACCGATGTCTTAACCGAAGAGTATACACTAGCCGGTGATATTTTAGCAAAATTAAAAGTTGCGACAACGGGAACTGCTGCGGATTGGATTGTAAAAGTGGTCGATGTTCATCCTTCAGAAACATCAGAAAATAATGACAATCTTCAAGATCATTTAAAAATGAGTAATTATCATTTGATGGTTAGAAGTGAAGTTTTAAGAGGGCGTTTTAGAAATAGCTTTGAAAATCCTGAGCCATTCATATCAAATAAAAAAACAATTGTAGACATTAAACTCCAAGACGTTTTCCATACTTTTAAAAAAGGACATAAACTTCAAATCCAAGTCCAAAGCACCTGGTTTCCCCTTATCGATTTAAATCCACAAACGTATGTAGAAAATATTTTCAAAGCAGATAAAAAGGATTTTAAAACCCAAACGCATACTGTATATTCCGACTCATCAATAGAGTTCTCGGTTCTAAAATAAAAAATTTAAAATGAAGAATACCATCCCAAATATGTTTCTTTTTCTTTTTGTATTATCGCTGCAAGCACAAGAAAAAACAGTCCCTATTTTTAAAGAAGGAGAAGCGCAAATTGTTGCGGCGTTCAGCAATCCCAAAAATTGGATTCGTCATGACCTATGGGTAGAAACCTCTTTTGACACAGACGAAGATGGAAGGCTAGACAGAATGCATGTTGCGGTAACCAGACCAAATCAGACAGAATCAGAGGGATTAAAACTTCCGATTGTATATGAATCAAGTCCTTATTACGGAGGTACTGCTGGAAATGACCTTGGATTATTTTGGGACGTAAAACACGAGCTCGGAGAAAAAGAAAAACCCAGAAGTAAGGTAGAAGTTATCAGAATAGGAAAACGTCCTATTATCTCTAACACTCAAATTAGAACGTGGGTTCCCAGGGGATATGTTGTGGTTCATTCATCATCACCAGGAACAGGGTTGTCTGATGGGTCTCCAACTGTTGGAGGAAGGAACGAATCATTAGCCCCCAAAGCAGTAATCGATTGGTTAAATGGACGTGCAAAAGGCTTTTCTTCAAGAGAGGGTACTGAGTCCGTAACCGCTTTTTGGTCTACAGGAAAAGTTGGAATGACAGGTACTTCCTACAACGGAACAATTCCTTTAGCAGCAGCTACAACGGGAGTTTCGGGGCTAGAAGCAATCATTCCAATAGCGCCAAACACCTCTTACTACCACTATTATCGCTCCAATGGATTGGTTCGATCTCCTGGCGGATATTTGGGCGAAGACATTGACGTTTTATACGATTATATTCATAGTGGAAAAGAAGAAAACAGGGCTCACAACAACAAAAAAATCAGAGATACAGAAATGGCAAATGGTATGGACAGAATTTCTGGAGATTACAATGATTTTTGGGCAGGAAGAGATTATCTAAACCAAATGAAACCTATGAAAGCTGCACTTTTAATGTCACATGGTTTTAATGATTGGAATGTGATGCCAGAACACAGTTACAGAATTTATAAAAGAGCCACCGAAATGGGAATCCCTACTCAAATTTATTATCATCAAAATGGACATGGTGGTCCCCCTCCGTTAAAAATGATGAACAGATGGTTCACTCGTTATTTACACGGAATTGAAAATGATGTAGAAAATGATGCAAAGGCATGGATTGTTAGAGAACAAGATAAAAGGACGGAACCAACAGCCTATAAAGCATATCCAAATCCTGCAGCACAACAAGTTACTTTAAACATTACAGCGGGTGCACCTGGTATTGGAACTTTAACCTTACAAGATTCTGAATCGAAAGGAAAAGAAAGTCTCATTGACAACTCTTCTTTTTCAGCAACATCTTTAGCACAGGCTACAACTTCTGATCATAGATTGTTATATGTTAGTTCGGTTTTAAAAGAAGATGTTCATATTTCTGGTTCGTCAAGTATTAGTATAAGAGCAGCTAGTTCAAAACCAGCTGTAAATTTGTCTGTTTACCTAGTTTCTTTACCTTGGAATAAAGATCGAAGGGCAAAAATTACCGATAATATCATCACAAGAGGTTGGGCCGATTTACAAAATCATACATCACTCTCAGAGAGTGCTCCGCTAAAACCTAATACATTTTACAAAATGTCGTTTAACCTACAGCCTGACGATCAAATTATTAAAAAAGGACAACAAATTGGTTTACTGATTTTCTCAAGTGACTCTGAATACACACTGTTACCAAAACCTGGAACAACGTTAACAATCGATGTAAAAGAAACTAAAATTAGCATTCCTATTGTAGGAGGTGAAAATGCTTTTAAGAAAGCTACAAACGAATTGAATAACTAAAAAATCAAATATTCTTACCCTCTTTTTATTGATTTTTTAATCCCTAGAAAAAAAGAAATATTTACTAAAAAACTCGAAAAGATATAAATAATGACTTCAACAGAAATTGCCTTACTGTTAAATAGCAACTCAGAAAAAATCACAAGAATCGGTGAAATTATTGGTAAAAAAATTGAAGAAAAAGATAACTTTGAAAATCTGAATGAATTTGAAAAGACTTTTGTACTGATCGATGTTTTGGAACACAACGTCACCAATGGTGGATTTGTTCAATTGTTTTTCAACTCATCAGGACAATTTTCCCATGAAATATTGCAAGCGTATGTTGCTATTAAAGCGACGAAAACAGTAGAAATTATCTCAAAGGCAATTCAATTATTTCCTGAAATACCTGTTCCTAAAAACCTAAGGATAAGACAGCAAACATTAATGGCATCCTCAAATAACCTCGATTTATGGGACGAATTAGACGAAGAATTTGATAAATATGAAGACGACATCATTCAATTGACTCTTGATTACGTTAGGGAACACATCCGTTATTTTGATTGATTCTTTGATTTTTTTTCAATACTGTAATTTGAAAGAAGTGTATAATAGTGTATTTTTATACTAAAATGAGATTCCGTGAAGCATTCTAAACATATGTTCCTATCGCTTTTATTTGTTTCGATGACAATGTGCATGCTCCAAAACTGTAGCCAAAAAAAAGAACTTATATTTAATAGTAATAATGTACGAAATGCCAATCAATCGACTACAGAAATCCTGTACTTTATTGATAAAAAAGAAGTTCCCAAAGATTATTTAGACAGGATCAACCCAACCAATATTCAATCGGTAAATGTGGTAAAAACAGCAGAAGAAATTTTACGTTATACGAATAAAAAAGTAGCTGGAATCATCATCATACAATTAAAAAAATAACCATCATGTGGAAACTATTTTTATACCTAATAACTTTCTTTATTTTCAGTTCCTGTTTATCAAAGAAACGACCAATTTTGGGTGAATCTGCATACCAAGTGGCTTTAAACTCCGTTTTTAAAGATGCTTCTATGTCTCCTTTAAAAAAGAACGATTTAAAAAACTTTAAAGGCTTGGCATTTTTCCCAATAGATTCCTCTTTCATCGTAAAAGCAACATTTACAAAAAAAGAAAATGCAACAAGTTTTATGATGAAAACAACTACTGACAGAATAGCGCTATACAAAGAATATGGTGTCATAAAATTTACATTGAAGGGAGGAAATTATGAATTGACACTCTATCAAAGTGAGGAAGATTTTCGAAATGAAAAACGCAAAAACCGTCTATTTTTACCTTTTACAGATGCCACTAGTAGCAATCAATCCTATGGTGGTGGACGTTATATGGATCTTATGATAACAGACATTACTCGAGATCAGACCATAGAAGTAAACTTTAACAACACCTACAATCCCTATTGTGCTTATAACGAGAAATATTCTTGTCCCTTAACACCAAGAAAAAACCATCTAAATACTGAGATTACAGCAGGAATTAAAGCTTTTTCTAAATAGGTGAAAATTTATTTCATTTTTTTAAAGGTTATATACAATCCATAAAAAACACTAAAAACAATTTTAAAACCGAAAAAGGCTTTCCATTTACCCTCTGAAAACTTCGTTTGGTAAACTGTTTCAAAATCACCTGAAGAAATTTCAGAATAATGATTAAAAAGTAGAGAGAGAACAGTAACAATTACAAAGAAAGGAAGAGCAACTTTTGTGAAGTTGGACCAAAAATTAGGCTGTTTTATTATTTCTATAAGAGACATTTATTTTAATTTTAGATTGTTGTGATGACGCTCGTGATCGCGTTTTGTTTTAAGATCTAATTTC
Source organism: Polaribacter sp. (assembly GCA_018608545.1). Classification (GTDB taxonomy): domain Bacteria; phylum Bacteroidota; class Bacteroidia; order Flavobacteriales; family Flavobacteriaceae; genus Polaribacter. The sequence continues at coordinate 12,933 of JABAZI010000036.1, read as the reverse complement.
TTTTCAAAAGCATCTTTTAGATCGATACCCGTTTGATTTGCCAAACAAAGAACCACAAATAGTACATCTGCTAATTCTTCTCCTAAATCTTTATTTTTGTCAGATTCTTTCTCGCTTTGTTCGCCATAACGTCTGGCAATGATTCGAGCAACCTCACCAACTTCTTCTGTTAATTGTGCCATATTGGTAAGTTCGTTAAAATAACGAACTCCATGGGTTTTAATCCAGTCATCAACCTGTTTTTGGGCGTCTTGTAAATCCATAGTTTGTTTTATAAATGCAACATTACAAGGGGTAAAGATAAAACTTATAAATTGTTTCGTTTATTTCTAGTTTTAAAATATTGTAACTTTTTCAATTCCCTAATTTTCGTTATCGAAACATCAAAAAAAAATACGACTACTGATGTCTTCTTTTGATCATTCAAAATAAGACATCTCTTAAATGTATGGTCTTCTGTATTCGTTAAACCTTAGCTATTTGTCATCCCATTTTTATTTACTAAATTGAGTACCTTAAATAAGGAAACTAATACTTTATTAAAATATAAAGCTTATAATTAATATTGATGGAAATAAATAAATTTTGGTCTAGAACTTTAGGTGTAATTGGAATACTAGGTGGATTCACTTTATTTACCGGAGACATGCTTTTTTACTACGATCCAACCAACAGTAATATATATGAAAACATAGGAAATGCATCTGATCTTAGAATTATGTTGAGCGGTATCACTGCGTTGTTTGGAGCATGGTTTTATATGCTTGGTGTTGGACAGGTATACGATGCATTTAAGCCAACTAAGCCCTTAATAAAAAACACTATTCTAATTTGTTTTGGAGCAATTTCTATTGCTTACGGAGTAATTCATAGCGAATATCTAGCCATTGCAATAGCTACAAAACTAGCTACACAAAATAATCTTAATCTAAATGAAACAGTCTATGTGGCTTTGGAAACAAATAATATTTTAAGGCTAATCGTTTACCCTATTTTTGGTCTTTTGTCGGTCGTATTTATCACTCAAGTATGGAAAAGAAAAACCTTATATCCAAGATGGATTCTTCTTTTTTTTCCACTTGTTCCTTTTTTGTTGAAAGATCTTATTTGTAATCAACTGTCTGGAACCATTTCAATCATCGTTAGTGGTGGATACTTGAATCTTATTTTAATTGTATTTTTCACAGCCTCAACAGTAGCCTTGTGGAATCGCAAGAACAATTAGATTAAAAAAAGATTTACTTCCTCGTAAAATTGTATCGGATTTTCAGCATGCAGCCAGTGACCTGCATTTTTTATTTCTATAATTTTCGAGTTCAAAAAATGTGCTGCTATCAATGGTGCTTCCTCTTCTGTAATATAATCAGAATTAGCCCCTTTTAAAAATAAGGTTTCCTTTTCAAAAATTGTAAAAGAAGGCAATGCTTCACCAACTTCAGGATTGTTTTCCGATAAAGAAGCTAAATTGAACCGATAAGCGAGTTGTCCTTTTTCTTTCCAAAATACATTTTTCAATAAAAATTGACGAACACCCAACTCTGGAATGAATTCTGATAGTTTCTGATCTACCAAAGCTCTGGTATTCTGAAGAGAAAAATCTACAGCATTTAAACCCGCGAGAATGGCATTGTGATGTGGTTCATATCTTCTTGGTGAAATATCTACAACGATTAACTTTCGAACCAATTCAGGATACGTTACAGCAAACAACATGGCGGTCTTTCCTCCCATGGAGTGGCCTATGAGGTATATGTTTTCTAATTGGTGATACTGAATATAGCGGTATAAATCTTCGACTAAAACCTCATAATTAAAAGTATCTTCATGAAAACTTCGCCCGTGATTTCTTTGATCTATTAAGTGAACTTCATAGGCTTCTGAAAACTGATTGCCTAATGACTTCCAATTATCACTCATCCCAAAGTAACCGTGTAAAATTAAGAGGGGAATTCCCTCCCCTTTTACTGTTGAGTGTAATATCGGGTTCTCTGACATCTATGTGATCTATTTTATGAACAAAATAACTGTGATAAAATTGAATTAAGATTGCAAACGGTGTATATACATATTTACAACATTTTCTAGCCCTAGATATAAACTTTCAGCAATGAGTGCATGCCCAATTGAAACTTCTGCCAGATTCGGAATATTTTTTTTAAAGAATTGAATATTATCTAAACTTAAATCGTGTCCTGCATTGATTCCTAAACCCAATTCATGGGCTAAAATTGCCGCTTCTGTATAAGGTTGTATGGCTTCTTTATTTCCTTTTTTAAATTGTGTCGCAAACTGCTCTGTATACAATTCAATTCTATCTGTTCCTGTTTTTGCTGCAGCTTCAATCAATTTTAGATCAGTATCAATAAAAATAGAAGTTCTAATCCCATGATGTTGAAATTCTTGAATCACTTCTTGTAAAAAAGATTGATGCTTATGGGTATCCCAACCAGCATTAGACGTAATTGCATCTAGTGCATCTGGCACCAAAGTAACCTGCGTAGGCTTTACATCTAGCACTAAATTCACAAAAGATGAAATTGGATTTCCCTCAATATTATATTCTGTTCGAACCGTATTTTTTAAATCTCTTGCGTCTTGATAACGAATATGCCTTTCATCTGGTCGGGGATGAATGGTAATTCCTTGTGCTCCAAATTCTTCAATATCACGAGCTACTTTTAATAAATTAGGTACATTTCCGCCACGAGAATTTCTTAAAGTTGCTATTTTATTAATATTTACACTTAACTTTGTCATGTTCTAAAATTAGACCACAAAGATAATTTATTAAATCATTTTATCCTATATTCGTAAAGCATGAATATGAACGAATACATATTAGAAGAAATAAAACCACTTTGCTTAAAAGATGCTGTAAAAAGTGCTCAAAAAATATTTGAAAATTATCCAATTACACATTTTCCAGTAATTGAAAACAATAAACTTTTGGGTTCTTTTGGCGAAGATGACATTCAAACTATTGAAAATAAAGAGGATCGATTGAGCACCTATGCCCATTTATTACATTCTTTTTACGCAGATGAAAAAGCAACAGTTTTAGAGTTATTAAAAAAATTTGCTGATAACGACGCCAATATTATTCCTGTTTTAAACGAATTTAAAGATTATTTAGGTTATTTTGACTTGCGTGATGTTTTGGATGTTTTCTCTACAAGTCCGTTCATGTTTGAACAAAGTGAAACTTTAATTATAGCAAAACAAAAAAATGACTATTCTATGAGTCAAATTGTTCAAATTATAGAATCGAATGGCGGTAAATTATTAGGCGTATACATCTCTGAAAAAAAATTGGATATGATTCAGGTAACCGTAAAATTTATTTCGAAAGAAATTAACGAAATCATGCAAAGTCTCAGAAGATATGACTACAAAATTATATCCATCCATGAAAATGATTTGTATTTAGAAGATTTAAAAAATCGGTCTGAATACTTACAAAAATATTTAGAAATTTAATCCTAAAGAAGCAGTTACTTAAAAAACAAAAAAAGTGAAGAAAGCAGCTATTTACGGTCAGTCATATGCCATTTCATCTGAAAAGGAAATTAAAACATTACTCCATGTTTTAAATAAAAACAATATTGAATTTTACATAGAAAATGATTTTTACACCCTTTTAAGAGAAAATAAAGTTTTAGATAACACCTATAATTCTTTTAGTAGTTTTCAAGATTTAGACAGTACTTTCGATATCATGTTTACTATTGGTGGAGATGGAACTTTTTTACGATCTGTAACTCATATCAGAAACTTAGACATTCCTATTTTAGGAATCAACACGGGAAGGTTAGGCTTTTTAGCCATTGTTGCAAAAGACATGATAGAGGAGAGTATCGAATTGGTTATTAAAGGAGATTATAGTATCCAAGAAAGAACACTTATTTCTGTAAAAACAACTCCTAAAACTACTGATTTTTCGGAACTCAATTTTGCTTTAAACGAAGTTACCATTGCCAAGAAAAACACGACTTCCATGATTGGTGTAAAAACTTATTTAAATGAAGAATACCTCACAAATTATTGGTCAGATGGTTTAATTATTGCAACACCTACAGGATCTACAGGATATTCATTAAGTTGTAATGGCCCTGTAATTTTACCTGACTCTAAAAATCTAGTCATCACTCCTATTGCGCCCCACAATTTAAACGCCAGACCAATGGTTATTTCTGATGAAACTAAAATAGCGTTAGAAGTGAATTCTAGAGAAAAAGACTACTTGATCTCTTTAGATTCAAGAATCACTACTGTTCCTAAAAACACAAAAATTTTCATAGAAAAAACCAACTTTACCATTAAAAGTATCTTGCCTAAAAATCAATCATTTTTAAAGACTTTAAGAAGTAAATTATTATGGGGTGAAGATATTAGAAACAAAACAAATCTTTAACACATTACTTACAATATAGTCCCAAAAAAAAAGTTCCCTTTAAAAGACGAATCATTAACTTTAAAAAGCAAATTGAAATCCTTACATTTGCTTGCTATTTTTTACCATGAAAAACGGATTTCTTTTTTTGCTATTTGCCTGTTTTTGTTCAATATCGTTGGGTCAAATTCACGAGGTCGGAATCTCTTTTGGAGGCACAAACTACGTTGGAGATATAGGTAAAACCAGTTATATCAATCCAAACAGACCTGGGGGTGCCATTTTTTATAAATTCAATACAAATCCAAAAATGGCTCTAAGAGCAACCTTCAGCCATCTTCCAATTATTGGGGATGATGCAAATGCTTCTACTAGTTTTAGAAAGGACAGAAAAAACGGAAAAATGAGTTTCTTGAATACGATCAATGAGTTGGCTGTCGGATTGGAATATAATTTTTACGAGTTTGATATTTCATCGGATGATAAAACATGGACCCCGTATCTTCTCTTAGAATTGGTTGGTTTTAATTATCAAAATGTAAAAAGTCATACAGCCTCGGGAGAAATAATTTATGGTCGAAAGACTTCATATGCTATTCCTTTTGGAATTGGCTATAAGTCTAAATTATATAGTACTTTAGCATTTGCAATTGAAACCAAATTTAGATATACTTTTGAAGATGATTTAGATTTTGTTTCTAACAAAACACCGTTAGTAAATGTAGAAGGAACTGGAAACGATTGGTATATGTTTACCGGTTTTTCTTTAATATATACTTTCGGAAGACCCCCTTGCTTCAGCAAAGGATTTTAAAGCTATGGAAAAAAAGAGACTCCTCAATTTAGAAAGAATACCGAAACATGTTGCCATTATTATGGATGGAAATGGTCGTTGGGCCAAAGA
>JABAZI010000036.1:0-7539 GCA_018608545.1 Polaribacter sp. | reverse complement strand
CCAAAAAAAGCTCAGAGAGTTTTAAAAGAAGTGATTTTTGACACAAAAGACAACACTAAAATTGTATTAACTCTTGCTTTAAGTTATGGTGCAAAAGAAGAAATTGTTAATGCAATTAAAAATATATCTAAAAAAGTTGTTAATAAAGAACTAAATATCGAAGAAATTAATGAAAATATTATAAATAATCATTTATATACGTTTAATTTGCCCAACGTAGATTTGATGATAAGAACTAGTGGAGAAAAACGCATTAGTAATTTCTTATTATGGCAAATGGCATATGCTGAATTATATTTTACAGATGTACTTTGGCCAGATTTTAGAAAAGAGCATTTTTATGATGCAATCATTGATTACCAGAATAGAGAACGAAGATTTGGAAAAACAAGCGAACAAATTACAGAATAATATTTTTATAAAATTATCTTCTGTAGCATTACTAATATGTACCCTATTTTTTACTTTTAGTGCAAATGCACAATCGAAAAAAGATATTTTATCAATTGTAAAAATAGACACTACTTCTAGTGAAAAAATTACCTTTAAAAAAGGAAAAGAATATTTGTTAGGAGGAATTAGTGTTACTGGGTTAAAAAAGTTTAGTGAAGAAACTGTTCGAGTCTTTACAGGCCTAAGAAATGGACAAGCAATCAAACTCCCTGGAGACAAGCTAACAAGCGCAATCAAAAAATTATACGAAAGTAAGCAGTTTAGCAACGTAGATGTTTATCTCGAAAAATTGGATGATAACACCGTATACCTTCAATTTTTTGTTCAAGAACTACCACAATTAAATAATGTAAAAATTACAGGGGTAAAAAAAGGAAAAGCCAAAGAACTTTTAAAAGATGCTGAACTAAAACAAGGTGCAATGGTCACAGACAATCTTGTTGTTACTTCACGAAATTATTTTACAAAAAAATATACCGATAAAGGATTCCTAAAAACAAAAGTTAGTCTCAATGTAAAACAAGATACTACAGATATTAACACTGTTAATATGGCTATTTTTATTGATAAAGGGAAAAAAATTAAGATTAAAAACATTTTATTCAAAGGGAACAAAACGCTTTCTGCAATTCAGCTCAGAAAAGCAATGAAAAACACAAAACAGAAATTCATAGGACGTTTTTGGAAAGGTTCTAAATACATAGAAGAGGATTACCAAGAAGATTTAGAAAGTATTTTAGATAAATATAGTCGTTTAGGATTTAGAGACGCTCGTATTCTTAGCGAAAATATTTCATGGAATGAAAACAATACAATAAATATCCACATTGATATAGAAGAAGGAAAACAGTATCGATTTGCAGAAATATTATTTGTTGGAAATAAAGAATACACAGACGAACAACTCCAAATGTATCTGAAGATTGTAAAGGGAGATGTTTATAATGGAGCAGTGCTAAAAGAGAGAGTGAAAGGAGATGGGACACCAACTTCACAAGATATTTCTACATTATACCAAGATAATGGGTTCTTATTTTCTTCAGTAAATGCTGTAGAAACAAAAGTAGAAAGTGACTCTATTACTGTAGAAATAAGAATTAGAGAAGATGAAAAAGCGCGTATAAAAAAAGTGATCGTTTCAGGTAATGACAAAACCAATGATCATGTCTTATTTAGAGAATTACGTGTAAAACCAGGGGATTTATTTAGTAGAAGTGCAATCATTCGATCTATTAGAGAAATTGGTCAACTAGGCTTTTTTGATACCAATGTAACTCCAGATGTTGTACCAGATTATCAAAATAAAACTGCAGATATCGAATTTAGTGTTGCTGAAAAAGGTGGAAGTCAAATAGAATTACAAGGTGGATATGGTGGAGGTTCTTTTATTGGAACTTTAGGACTGTCGTTTAACAATTTTTCTGCCAAGAACATCTTTAACAAAGAGGCCTATAAGCCCTTACCAATGGGAGATGGTCAAACGTTATCTCTAAGATTACAAACTAGTAGAACTTTTAGTACCTACAGTTTTTCTTTTACAGAACCATGGCTAGGTGGAAAGAAACCGAAATCATTATCGTTTTCAGTGTATTCTTCTAATCAATATCAGTTAAATCAGCGAACATTCGATGTAGACAGGAGTAGAAGTTTAGGAATTATTGGAGCTTCTTTAGGATTAGGACAACGTTTAAAATGGCCTGATGATTATTTTCAACTTTCACAAACTATTGCTTACCAGAGCTTCAAATTAAATGATTATGGGTTTAGAGTAGGTGCTGCAATTTTAAATAACGGGACATTAAATAACTTGTCTTACAATGCGACAATTTCTAGAAACTCAGCAGGTCCAAGTTTAATTTTTCCAACCTATGGATCAGAATTTTCATTCGGTGTCAAAGCAACTTTTCCATATTCACTCGTGAATGGAAAAGATTACACAGAACCAACTGGCCTAACAAACACAGAAAAAAATACATTTTTTGCGGACAAATATAAATGGTTAGAATACTATAAATTAATTGCCAAAGGAAAATGGTATACTTCATTTACCGATAAATTGGTTTTGATGACCAATGCCGAATTTGGTTTTCTAGGTTTTTACAATTCTGAAGTAGGTCTGAGTCCTTTTGAAAGGTATTTTGTTGGGGGTGACGGTATTGCTCAATTTCAATTAGATGGTAGAGAAACTGTAGGTTTAAGAGGATATGAAAACAATCGATTATCTTCCATTGAAGGAGGCGCAATTTATAATAAATTTCAATTAGAAATACGATATTCGATTACAGATGCTCCCTCTGCCTCAATTTATACCTTAGGATTTTTAGAGGCTGGTAACTCTTATGACAATTTTAATGTATATAATCCGTTTGAAGTAAAACGTTCAGCTGGTCTAGGGGTAAGAATATTCATGCCTGCATTTGGTTTATTGGGTATAGACTTTGCTCATGGTTTTGACCCTCTTCCGGGCCAAAACGTAAAATCTGGCTGGCAAACGCATTTTATCATTGGAAGACAATTCTAAAAAAACTGTAAATTTGTAAAAAATTATTTTGATGCGGTTTTTCTAAATATAAGTATACAAATGAAAAAAATAGTTTTATCAATCATTCTTTGTGTGTGTGCGAACCATTCTTGGTCGCAAAGAAGTCAGAAAATCGCATACATAGATATGGAGTATATTTTAGAAAATGTTCCAGAATATCTTGATGCACAAAATACTCTCAACGCAAAAATTTCAAAATGGCGAAAAAAATTAGATGATCAAGCCAGGCATATAGAAATTCTAAAAAGTGACCTAGCCAACGAAAAGGCAATACTAACAAAAGATTTAATTGAAGAAAAAGAGCAAGAAATTGGTTTAAAACAAATAGAATTAAGAAGACTTGAATCTTTATTCTTTGGACCAAAGGGAGATATGTTTACTGTTAGAAAACAAATGGTAAAACCAATTCAAGATCAAGTTTTTAATGAAATTCAAGCGATCGCTAAAAGAAAAAAATATGACTTTGTTTTTGACAAATCTAGTGACTTGGTTATGTTATATTCAAATAAAAAGTACGATATTAGCGACTTTGTTTTAGCTTCCATAAATCGTTCGCGATTAATAGAAACAAAAAATGAAAAGAAAAGTAAGAAGAAAAAAAAGAAGAATGCTCCTAAAAAACAACTAACTGATAAACAAAAAGAAGCTATTGTAAAAAAGGAGGCAGCAAAAGCAAAAAAGATTGAGAAAGTAAATGAAAAAAAGAGGCTTATTGAAGAAAAAAGAAAAGCTAAATTAGAACTTAGAAATGAAGCAAGAAAAAAATTAAGAGAAAGAAATGCTGAAAAAAAGAGATTAAAAAACAAAGAAAAAAATAATTAAATCAAAAATCAAAATCAAAAAATGAAAAATTTTAAAACGTTACTATTAATTGCCGTATTTACTCTGGGATTAGGTACAATTGCAAATGCTCAAAAAGTGGGTCACATAGATTTCGAAAAATTAGTAGCAGAAATGCCAGAAACTAAAACTCTAAAATTAGATATGGAAAAACTTGGTAAGACCTATCAAGATGAAATTCTAGGAATGGAGAAAGAACTTGAATCTACAAGAAAAAAATATATTGCTGAGTCTAACACACAGACTCAAGGAACTAATGATAAGAGAGCACAAGAGCTTCAAGCACAAAATGCAAAAGTTGAACAAGCAAGAAGATTTGCTTATCAAGATATGCAGAAAAAACAAAATGATGGATTACAACCAATCATCGAAAAAGCTCAAAAAGCAATTGATGAAGTAGCTGCAGCTAAAGGTGTATTATACGTTTTAGACGCATCTGTTGGAAAAGGTTTACTCGTAAAGAAAGGACAAGATATATTTAATGCGGTAAAAGCTAAATTAGGTTTTTAAAACAATTTAAATAATAATATAATCTAAAACCTACTGAAATTCAGTAGGTTTTTTTATTTTTACGAAACATGGCAAAGCATTCTAAATTTCCTATTGGTATTTTTGATTCTGGTATAGGAGGAACTTCTATATGGAAAGAAATGAATACATTGTTACCTTATGAAAATACAATTTATCTTTCTGATAGTAAAAATGCTCCCTACGGAGAAAAGAGTAAACAAACCATCATTGATTTAGCGATAAAAAATACAGAAATTTTACTAAATAGAAACTGTAAAATAATTATCGTTGCTTGCAATACAGCAACAACTAATGCTATTGATATTTTAAGAGAAAAGTATTCCATTCCATTTATAGGAATTGAACCCGCTATAAAACCGGCTGCCCTAAAAACTAGAAGTAACATAATTGGAATACTAGCCACTAAAGGAACTCTAAATAGCAAATTATTTGAACAGACGTCTAGCACTATTAATAAAAAAATTATAAGAAAAGAAATTATTGGAAAAGGTTTGGTAGCATTAATAGAAAGCGGAAAACTAGATTCTAAAGAAATGACAGCGTTACTTTCATCTTATATCATTCCTTTGATAAAAGAAAATGTTGATTGCTTGGTTTTAGGTTGTACTCATTATCCATATCTGGTTCCTCAAATCAGAAAAATAGTAGGTAATAAAATTCAAATTATCGATTCTGGAGAAGCTGTTGCAAGACAGACAAAAGCAGTTCTTCATAAAAATGATATAATTAATACTTCTAAGGATAAAAGTGAACACAAATTTTACATCAATAAAGATAAAAAGATCTTAGAGTTCATAATTCAGGACTGTAAAACGAACATAGAGATTGAAGAAAAAGACTTTTAAAAACTACCAAAAGAATTAATATTAGGACAAGCAGCTCCTCTTGATTTTTTTGTCCATAAATTTATCCCCACAGAAACTTGATGAAACCCCGAATTTGTTAGTACAATATCGTTCATTTGCTTTGAATAGGTGTAAGAAAACATAAAATTACTATAATTGATTCCTATTACGGGAGAGACAAATTGCGAAGTATCTATTGGATTTGTATCAAAACTTCTTCTGTAAGAAATTGCAGCCCAAATTTGAGTTTGAGACAAGGTCTTGTATGCTTTGAGGTTAAAATCAGCTATTTTCTGTCCCATACTTTGTTTAAATTGAACCATTATAGAGGGCTCTAACTGAATATAATTATCCTTTCCATAATAGTACCCTGCAGAAAATATATAGTTCTTTAGATCAAGGGGTTCTTGAATATTCAAATTGTTTTTAGCGGTGAGTAATAAGTTTTTTACAGTAAAATACGAAGAAAACCCTTCCCTGTGATAAGCGATACTAAAATCTGAGTTGTAGTAACTTGTACTTTGTATAATAGAAGCAACATCTGAATCTCCAAAGCTTCTCTGATCTGATTGATTTTGAACAAATGTAAATGACAAACCAAAAGAAAATTGTTCAAAGAAGTTTGCATCACTTAACGGTAAATGATAGGTGTAGGTTCCTTGAATCCCTTTTTGAGAATGATACCCATTTCTATCGTTAAACAAGACAAAACCATAACCAGCATTAGATTGTTCATCAAATTTTGAATGAAAACTTAAGGTTTGTAAAGTTGGGGCATCGGGTATACCCGCCCATTGCTGTCTTGCTGTCATGCGTAATTTACTTGAATTACCAATACCTGCAGCAGATGGATGAACTAAGTAAACATTATCGGATAAATAATCCTGATAGATGGGCAATGTTACTTGTGAATAATTTTTTAAACAAAAAAAACATAAACTCACGTAAAAAAATCGCACTAGGTGTGAATGCATTAAAATCAAATTATAATGTTTACCAAATATATTGCTTTTATTAAAAGAATACTTGTAAGACTGAGAATTTAACATAGATTTAAAAAACAACTACCGTAGAACTGTAAAATCCTACATTATAGTTATGAGATTTAAAAATAGTAGCTGTGCGAATTTAACAAACTTCCTCCAACGAGGATATTAATCTTAAAATCTGATGCTTTCTCCCTCTTGTTAAAGGAATAATTGATTTATCTAACAATTCTAATCTTGAAATCGATACTGTTTTTATTTTTCTGATATTTACGATATAGGATCGATGTTGTCTAAAAAAGAAAAAAGGCAATCGAGTATAAAAACTCTTAATGGTAGAATAAACGACAATGACACCGTTTATGGTTACAATCTTAACATAGTCGCCAATAGATTTAACATAAAGTATGTTATCTGTATCTATAAGGTGATTTTTTTTTTCAGAGTAAACGAGTAATTTTGGGGTAAAATTATCTTTAACATTCATTAGTTTAAGAATTTTACTTTCTAACAATGTAAAATCGATATAATGAGAGTATTCAAAATTTAAGTATCCGGAAATAAACTCTATATTAGAGTGTTTTTCTTTTACAGAAGCTTCATCCATAATAGTCACTACATGTGCATTGTGAGACAATAATGAAGACAAGGCAAAAGGAAAAGTCCAACAAGAGTTCTGTTTAAAAATTAATAAATCTATTCTCTTAGACTGATCATTTTTAGAATTGACAAAATCGTTACAATTTTTAAAATGATCACAATGCTTATACCGCAATAGGGTAACTAGATTCGATTCTAAATAAAAAACCTCATCGTTTGATAAATTGTAACAATAGAAATTCTCATCTATTACTACTACTGTTATTTTCTTTTTCATCTTTTTTATCTAAATTTAAAAAAAAAAAATGACTCTGCATTTAGCTCAGAGAAAAAAACAGCGTGTTTTTCTTATTTTTTAGATAAAAACATCATTATTAACGATAAATAAACATGCGTTAAAAGTGGTATATAACAATAGAAAAACTTAAAAATTAGCATTACTCTATATTTTGAAACCAAAGAAAATACATTGTAAGAGCCCTTATATAAAGAGAAGCTCTTGCCTACCATTATCTTTTGATAAAACATCAAGGTCTCGTAAAAAAAATATTTTTCGTAAATAAGTTGTTTTTAAAGAATTTTAATGTAAAATGAAGAAAACTATAAAAAACAAAAGATATTCTTGATGATTGCGTAGCAATATGAAATTTACCCTAGAACTACCGAATATGATGTAAAAGAAAAATCCTTAACGTTCTATAAATAGATTGTTAAGGATTACTAAAGCGGTCTGGACGGGACT